>NZ_CP114205.1:3186171-3823406 GCF_027497495.1 Streptomyces tubercidicus | reverse complement strand
TCCTGCCGCCGCTCGCCGTGGTCTACGCCTGCTGTGCGCCGGTGGCGCTGCGCCGGCGGTTCGGCCAGCTGCTGCTCGCCGGGCTGGTGATCGTGGTGTCCGGCGGCTGGTGGGTGGCGATCGTCGAGCTGTGGCCGGCGGCCTCGCGCCCGTATATCGGCGGCTCGCAGCACAACAGCTTTCTGGAGCTGACCTTCGGCTACAACGGCTTCGGGCGGCTCAGCGGCAACGAGACCGGCAGCGTCGGCGGAGGCCGTCCCGGTGGAGGTCCCGGTGGCGGTGGCGGTGGCGGCGCCTGGGGCGAGACGGGGATCACCCGGCTGTTCTCGTCCGACATGGGCGGGCAGATCTCCTGGCTGCTCCCGGCGGCGCTGATTCTGCTGGTCGCGGGCGTGGCGCTGCTGTGGCGGGCGCGGCGCGCGGACGCCGCTGAACAGGCCGGTCAGCGAGCCGAGTTCCTGGTCTGGGGCGGCGCGCTGCTGATGACCTTCACGACCTTCAGCTTTATGTCCGGGATCTTCCATCAGTACTACAACATCGCGCTGGCCCCGTATATCGCGGCGCTGGTCGGGATGGGGGCGGCGCTGTTGTGGCGGCGCGGAGGACGGGGCGCGGCGCTCGTCCTGGCCGGAACGGTGGCGGTGACCGCCGGATGGTCGTTCGTGCTGCTGAACCGGTCGCCGGACTGGCTGCCGTGGCTGCGCTGGACGGTACTGGCGCTCGGCCTCCTGGCGGCGCTGGGGCTGCTGCTGTCGGTGCGGGCGGGGGCCGGGTCACGGGCGGGCGTGGCGGCAGGGGCGAGCCGACGGGTTGCCGTGCTCGCGGCCGGCCTCGGGGTGGTGACGGCGCTGGCCGGCCCCGTCGCGTACACGCTCGATACGGTCAACACGGCCAAGGGCGGCTCGATCATCATGGCTGGCCCCTCGGTGCAGGGCGGCAGGGCCGGCCCCGGCGGCGGCTTCCCGGGCGCCAGGATGCGCGGCCGCAACGGCGGAGTGCCGGGCGCTCAGCCGGGCTTCCCCGGCGGCAAGGGCGGCATGGGCGGCTTCGGCGAGCGCGGTGCCGGCCGGATGGGCGGTATGGGCGGCCTGGTCAATGGTGCCAAGGTGAGCGACCGGGCCAAGGAGCTCCTGAAGAAGGACGCGGACGACTACACCTGGGCCGCCGCAACCATCGGCTCCCAGAACGCCGCGAGCTACCAACTGGCCACCGGAAAGCCGGTGATGGCCATCGGCGGCTTCAACGGGAGCGACCCGTCACCGACCCTCGCCCGGTTCAAGGAGTATGTCGCGGACGGAAAGATCCACTACTTCCTCGCGGGCGGACGGGGCGGCCCCGGCGGCGACCGTGGCGGCTCGTCGCAGATCACGTCCTGGGTGACGAAGACCTTCAAGAAGGTCACCGTCGGCAGCACCACCTTCTACGACCTGACCCGGAAGGCGTGACCGAAGCAGGGGCGATCGCGAGGGGCGCGTCCTGCCGGGGACCCGTACGGCTCTCCCCGGCGGGGGCGCCCCGTAGGGCTCTCCCCGGCAGGGTTAACCCGTAAGGCCCACCCCCACTCCCCACCCGGCCAAAATCAGATGTACGGCGTATAGCTCCCCCTGTACGGTGTAAATCCACGCCCACACCGCCCACACCCAGCCAGGGAGCCCATATGCCCCCCGTGGCCTCCGACGCCACCACCACACTCCAGCCGCCGGGCCGGACCGCCGCCCGCTGGCTGATCCTGGCCGTCATCTGCGTCGCCCAGCTGACGGTCATCCTTGACAACACCGTCCTGAACGTCGCCATCCCCTCCCTCACCGAGAACCTGGGCGCGAGCACGGCCGACGTCCAGTGGATGATCAACGCCTATGCGCTGGTGCAGTCCGGTCTGCTGCTCACCGCCGGCAATGCCGCCGACCGCTACGGCCGTAAGAAGATGCTCGCCGTCGGCCTGGTGCTGTTCGGCCTGGCCTCGTTCGGCGCCGCCCTCGCCCAGTCGCCGGGCCAGCTGATCGCCGCCCGTGCCGGGATGGGCGTCGGCGGCGCGCTGCTGGTGACCACCACCCTCGCCGTCGTCATGCAGATCTTCGACGACGAGGAGCGCCCCCGGGCGATCGGCATCTGGAGCTCGGTCAATTCCCTCGGCTTCGCCGCCGGGCCGCTGATCGGCGGGGCGCTGCTGGACCACTTCTGGTGGGGCTCGCTGTTCCTGGTCAACCTCCCCGTCGCGGTGGTGGCGCTGGCCGCCGTGGTCACCCTCGTCCCGGAGTCCAAGAGCCGGGCGGGCGAGACCCCCGACCTCCTGGGGGCCGTGCTGTCCATGATCGGCATGGTCGGGGTGGTCTTCGCGATCATCTCCGGGCCGGTCACCGGCTGGCTGTCCGGCCGGGTGCTCATCTCGGCCGCCATCGGCCTGGCCGGTCTCGCCGTCTTCGCGCTGTGGGAGCTGCGCACCCCGTATCCGATGCTGGATATGCACTTCTTCCGGAACCGCCGCTTCATCGGGGCCGTCTCCGGCGGCATCCTCGTCGCCTTCGGGATGGGCGGCTCGATGTTCCTGCTCACCCAGCATCTGCAACTGGTCCTCGGCTACGGCCCGTTGGACGCCGGACTGCGGATGGCGCCGCTCGCCGTCACCGTCATCCTGATCAACTTCACCGGCCTGAGCGCACGTCTGCTGCCCCGGCTCGGCACCCCCGGAATGATCGTCTCGGGGATGTCGCTGCTGGCGGCCGGCCTCGCCGCGATCTCCCTGCTCGGTGGCGACAGTTACGGCGGCATGCTGGCCGGCCTGCTCGTGATGGGTGTCGGTGTCGCGCTCGCCATGCCGACGATGGCCAACGCGATCATGTCCGCGATCCCCCCGGCCAAGGCGGGAGTGGGGGCGGGCGTCAACGGCACGCTGATGGAGTTCGGCCAGGGGCTCGGCGTCGCCGTCCTCGGCGCCGTCCTCAACTCCCGCTTCGTCGCGCTGCTTCCGGTCGTGGCCGCGGGTGCGGGTTCACTGCCCGCGGCGCTGTCCCGGACCCGTACGGATGCCGAACGCGCTGCCGTGCACGACGCCTTCGCCGCCGGTATCGGCACCAGCCAGCTGGTCGGCGCGGCCGCGGTCTTCCTCGGCGGGCTGGTCGCGGCCGTCCTGCTGCGCCGGGCGGAGCGCACCGGCCAGGACACCGAGGCGCCGGCCACACCCGCGGGTGCGGAACCGGCGACCGCCCCGGCGGAATAGCATCGGCGGGTACGTGATCGTGAACGGCACGTACCGACGGCACGTATGACACCCCATACGTGCCGTACGCCGATGCCGACGACGGCACCGGCAACACCACCCACAACAACCCCCACGACGTCACAGACGCTCAGGGCAAGGAGAGGCGCCATGGCAGCGACGGACGGCCGCACCGGAAAGCGGCCGAACAGCGTCTGGCTGACCGAACGCCCCCCGCTCAAGCGGAAGGCGGAGCAGCCGGCCGGACTCGCCCGCGACAAGATCGTGGCGGCGACGGTCCGGCTGCTGGACGCCGACGGCCTGGCGAAGTTCTCCATGCGCCGGCTCGCCGCCGAGCTGGGCGTCACCGCGATGTCCGTCTACTGGTACGTCGACACCAAGGACGACCTGCTGGAACTCGCCCTGGACAGCGTCATGGGCGAGATGCGGCTGCCGGACGAGGCCGCCGCGGACCGGGACTGGCGGGACCATCTGCGGTCGCTGGCCGGTGAGTACCGCGCCCTGCTGACCGGCCACCCCTGGGTGGCCCGGCTGCTGGGCACGTACATCAACATCGGCCCGCACTCCATCGCCTTCTCCAACGCGAGCATGCGGGTGATGAAGGAGAGCGGACTGTCCCTGGACCAGATCACCGGCGGGCTGTCCGCCGTCTTCCAGTTCGTCTACGGCTTCGCCACCATCGAGGGCCTGTTCAACGCCCGCTGTGCAGAGGCCGGGGTGCCCGTGGACGAGTACTTCCACCAGGTGATGTCCGCGGTCAGCGACCGTCCCGAATTCGCCGAGACGATGCAGAACTCCACCAAGGTCATGGCGGCCCGCGGCGGCACCACCGTGCAGGAGATGCGCGACCGCGACTTCGCCTTCGCCCTCGATCTCCAGATCGCGGGGATCGAGGCGATGCGGGACCGGGCGGGGGACTGACGCCCGGCCCGGCCGGCCGTTCCCGTCCAGGCGGGACACCGGCCGGCTGCCTCACGCCATCGGCCGCCTGCCTCACCCCATCGGCAGGCTCTCCCCCTGCACCGCCTGGATGTCCAGCTCCACCTTCAGCGTCGTCCCGATCGCCGCGATACCGGCCGCCACGACCTGGTTGTAGTTCATCTTGAAGTCCTCGCGGCGCAGTTCCGCGGTGGCGCGGAAGGCGGCGCGCACCCCGCCCCACGGGTCCGGGCCGGTGCCGAGGTAGCTCAGGTCGAGGTCCACCGGCCGTACGACACCGTGCAGCGACAGCTCACCGTGCACGGTCCAGCGGTCCGCTCCGGCCGGTGACAGGCCCGAGCTGCGGTAGCTGATCTCCGGGTACTCCTCGATGTTCAGGAAGTCCTCGGAGCGCAGATGGCCGTCGCGCATCCCGTTGCCGGTGTCGATGGAGGCGGCCTTGATGTCCGCCTCGACCCGCGAGGCGTGCAGGTCCTCGGCGATCTCGATCCGGCCGCTGAACTCGGTGAACCGGCCGTGCACGCTGGAGATCCCCAGGTGCTGGGCGACCGCCGCCACCGTCGAGTGCATCGGGTCGATGGTCCAGGCGCCGGGCGGCGGCAGCTCCGCCCCGCCCTGCCGCGCCAGGACGACGCTGCCCACGTCCATCCGGCCGCTCGCCGTCACGATCGCGCTGGAGGCGACCGGTGCGTAGCCGACGGCCGTCACGATGACCGTGTACGGGCCGGCCGGCAGCGGCTGCGCGCTGCGGATGGTGCCCTCGTCGTCCGCCGAGGCCCGCAGCACCTGCGCGCCGGTCATATCCGTGACGGTCAGTACGGCGTGCTGGACCGCCCAGCCGTCCCGTGTGCGGACCTGCGCCCTCAGTCCCGCAGCTCCCGCGCCCGTCGAAGTCATTGCCTCTCCCGTTTGTTGCCTGATGGTGTCCCGTGCTCCTGGGGCCCCGCCCGGCCTGAGCGGCGCGGGGATCCAGGAGCACGGGGAAGTATGCGGGCTCCGGACGGCGGCCTGCAGGCCGTCCCCTGCCTGTGCGCAGCGCCGCCGCCGGAGCCCTTTGTCCGGCCCGGGGCGCGCTCCGCTCAGCGCGCGCCCCGGGCCGGGGTATTGCTCCCGGGCGAGATCCCCGGGCCCGGGGGATGTCAGTCCCCGGGGTGGGCGAGTTCGACGTCGTAGCCGTCGACCCCGTGTGCGTCGACCGTGAGGCCGGTGGCGACGGGCGGGTAGCCGCTCGCGATGACCGTGTAGTCGCCGGCGTCCAGGTCGGTGAAGGCGTAGGCGCCGTCCTCCCCGGTCGTCGAGGTGGCCACGACATTGCCCGCCGCGTCCACCAGCGTGACCCGGGCGTCGGGCAGCGGCCGTCGGTGCGCACCGGCCCGTACGACGCCCTGCACCCGCGCGCCGGACAGCAGCTCGATCTCGATCCGGGTGATGCCCTGGCCGCCGATCTCGACCGGCAGTGCGGCCGGGCGGTGGTTCGGGGCGTTCACCGCGACGGTGAAGGTGCCGGGCGCCAGCTCGTCGAAGGCGAAGTGGCCCTCGGCGCCGGTCTTTCCGGTGGCCAGCACCTCACCGCGGACATCGGTGACGACGACCATCGCCCCGTCGACCGGTGCGCCGGTGGCCGCGCTGCGGACCTGGCCGCCGAGGCCGCTGGTGCCGCTGAGCAGGATGTCGTAGGCGTGCGGCGCCTCGCCGATGACGACCGTGGACGCCTGCGGCTGGTGGCCGTCGGCCGCCGCGATCAGGACGTACGAACCCGCGCCGGGGGCGTCGAGCGCGTACGAGCCGTTGGCCTGGGCGACCGCGCGGCCCAGCTGCCGCCCGCCGAGCGAGATCAGCGTCACGGCGGAGCGCGGTACGGGGTGGCCCTCCGCGTTGCGGACGAAGCCGTGCACCGCGGGACCGGCCGGGGTGCCGTCGCCGCCACCGGCCGAGGCGTACGCGGCCAGCGGCCGGGTGGCCGTCGCGGCGGCGGGCCGGGCCCAGGAGGGCGTGTGTGCGTCGTCCTCAGGGGCCACCGGCGCGGCGCCCACCAGGGCGAACTCCCGCTCCTCGGCCTGTGCCGGGATGACGGCCTCCGCCGCGGCGGCCACCGGGGCCTCGGCCGGGACGGCCGCGGCCTCCTCGCCCTCCGGGCTCTGCTGCAGTCCGCCACGCGTCTTCAACGCGACCTCCTTGATGAACAGGGTGAAGAGGAAGGCGAGCAGCGCGCAGGGCGCCGCGTAGAGGAACACATCGCCGACGGCGTGACCGTAGGCGCTCTCCATGACGGTGCGCAGCGGCGCCGGGAGGGAGTCCAGGTCGGGGATGCCGCCGCCGCTGTTGCCGGCGCCGTGGGCGGCGGCCTTGGCGGCCTTGGGGCCGAGGTCGGCCAGACCGTCCTTGACGTAGTGGGTGACGCGGTTGGCGAGCACCGCACCCAGGGCCGAGACGCCCACCGCACCACCGAGGGAGCGGAAGAAGGTCACGACGGACGAGGCGGAGCCGAGGTCCTCGGGGGCCACCTGGTTCTGCGTGGCGAGCACCAGGTTCTGCATCATCATGCCGATGCCCAGACCCATCAGCGCCATGAAGATCGCCATGTGCCAGTACTCGGTGTCGTAGCGGATGGTGCCCAGCAGGCCCAGCCCCGCGGTCACCAGCACACCCCCGGCGACCAGCCAGCTCTTCCAGCGGCCGGTCTTGGTGATGACCTGGCCCGAGACGGTGGACGAGATGAACAGGCCACCGATCATCGGAATCGTCAGAACGCCGGACATCGTCGGCGACTCGCCGCGCGCCAGCTGGAAGTACTGGCTGAAGAAGACGGTGCCGGAGAACATCGCGACACCGACGAACAGCGAGGCCAGCGACGCCAGGGTGATCGTCTTGTTGCGGAACAGCCGCAACGGGATGATCGGCTCCTTGGCCTTGGTCTCCACGAACACGAAGATCGCGCCGAGCACGACCGCACCGCCGACCATCGCCGCGGTCTGCCACGACATCCAGTCGTACTTGTCACCGGCCAGCGTCACCCACACCAGCAGCAGCGAGACCGCCGCGCTGATGAAGAACGCGCCCGCCCAGTCGACCTTGACGCCCTCGCGCTTGACGACGGGCAGCTTCAGGGTCTTCTGCAGCACGATCAGCGCGATGATCGCGAACGGCACACCGACGTAGAAGCACCAGCGCCAGCCGAGCCAGTCGGTGTCGGTGATGACGCCGCCGAGCAGCGGGCCGCCGACGGTGGCGACGGCGAAGGTGGCGCCGAGGTAGCCGCTGTAACGCCCGCGCTCGCGCGGCGAGATCATCGCGGCCATCACGATCTGGGCCAGGGCGGACAGCCCGCCCACGCCTATGCCCTGCACCACGCGGCAGGCGATCAGCATCCCGGTGTTCTGCGACAGACCGGCGACGACCGAGCCCGCCACATAGATGACCAGCGCGAACTGCACCAGCAGCTTCTTGCTGAACAGATCGGAGAGCTTGCCCCACAGCGGGGTGGTCGCGGTCATCGCGAGCAGCGACGCGGTGACGACCCAGGTGTAGGCGCTCTGCCCGCCGTCGAGGTCATGAATGATCTCGGGCAGCGCGTTGGAGACGATCGTCGACGACAGGATGGCGACGAACATGCCGAGCAGCAGCCCGGACAGCGCCTCCATGATCTGACGGTGCGTCATAGGGGCTCCGCCGGAGGCGTGCTGGCCGCCTCCGTGCCTGGCGTGGCCGCCCCGCACACCGGCTGGTGTGGTCGTAGCCATGTGGTTCCTTTTCATCCTGCGGGTGTACGGGTGGTGGGGTCGTGATGCGGCCGGCTGCGGCAGTCGCCGAAGCTCGCGCGGAGCCTGGCGAGGAGTTCGGTGAGGCGCCCGACGTCGTCGTCGGACCAGTCGTCCAGGTACCGGGCGAGCGCCGCCGTGTAATGCTCGGCGAGTTCGTCCAGCAGCGCGGCGCCGCTCGGGGTCAGCCGCAGCAGCCGGGAGCGCTTGTCCGCCGGATCGGGCTTCCGCTCGATCCAGCCGCGCTCGGCGGCATGCGCCACATGCCGGCTGGTCACCGACATATCGATCGCGAGCAGCTCGGCGAGCTGGCTCATCCGCATCTCACCGTTCCGGTCGAGCAGCGCGAGCACCCCGGCCGAGGCGGGCGGGCACTCCTGGGGCAGCATCCGCCCCATCTCGCGCTTGACGGCGCCGATGGCGCTGAGTTGCCTGGCCAGCTCCTCGTACTGACTGTGAGCTGCCACCGGCTGCCTCCATGCATCCTTCGCATCTTTTGTTGCTTGGGGCAACCATAAGCAATATTGGTTGCTGAAGGCAAATGATTGGTCCAGGGTTGAAGTAAAGGCGGTTAAAAGTCTGGACCGGGCGTTGGTCAACCGCCCGCGTCATGGCCCGCGTCATCGCTGCGCAGGCGCCCCAAGGGTGCCGCCCGGCCCCCGGTTCGCTAGGGTCCATGCCCATGGCGAACAACCCGCAGAACCAGGCCGGCGGCAACTACGACCCGGCGGGCAGCACGCAGATGTTCCGGGCCTTCGTGGACGAGGCCGGCACCCCGCAGCCCGGTGGCCGCCGCGCCGCCGCCCCCCAGCAGTCGTCCGGCCCCCGGGTGGGCGTCATCGTCGGCGTCATCGTCGCGATCCTGGTCGTCGCGGGCGCGGCCTGGCTGGCGCTCTCGTAACGCCTTCCATCGCACTTTTCTTCGCAGTCGTCTTCCTGCGTCCGGGCCCGGCATGGCCATGCCGGGCCCTTGGTGCGTCCGCCCGCCATCCTTCCGGGAGTTGCGGCCGGGCGCTCCCCACCCGCGGCCGCCGAGGCAGGGAACCGGGGCGTCCAGCACACTGGTGACCACCTGACGGGAGCCCCTTGATCCGCGCCCTCTGAAACGGGGAAAGACTGTTGTTGGACGAGACGGTGTTCCGGACCGACGCTCTGCCCGTGGCGGACAGGTTCGACTACTGGGTCGAATTACTGGGCCGCACCCACGCCCCCATGGAGCTGCGCTGCGACTGCACCGACGACTTCCGCGCTTCCCAACGCGTACTGGATCTCGGTGCTGTCACCGTGTGGTCCGCCACCTACCAGCCCCTGGTCTTCCGGCGCACACCGAAGCTGATCCGGCAATCCGACCCGGAGGCCTACCACCTTTCCCTCGTCGTCCAGGGGAGCGGGACAGGCGAGTGGCCGACCCGGGAGACCGCGTACAAGCCGCACGACCTGTTCGTCACCTCCACCTCACTGCCGAACGACATCCGCAGCAGCACCGGGGGCCCGGTTACGATCATCGCGCTGGAGACTCCCAAGGCCCTCCTGCCGCTGCCTCCCGACATGGCCCCACGGCTGGTCGGGGCGCCGGTGTCGGCCCGGGAGGGGATGGGTGCCCTCCTGGCACGGTTCCTCACCCAGCTGACCGCGGACACGACCGCGTACCAGCCCTCCGACGGGCCCCGGCTGGGCACGGTCCTGAACGATCTGGTTGCCGCGCTCTTCGCCCACCTGCTCGAAGCGGGCGACCGCCTCCCCCCGGAGACCCGCCGACGGGCCCTCACCTTGCGCATCCAGGCGTTCATCCGGGAGCAGCTGCGCGACCCGTACCTCACCCCGGCCACCATCGCCGCCGCGCACCACATCTCCACCAGCTACCTGCATCGTCTCTTCCGCGACGAGGACGCCACCGTCGCCGAGTGGATCCGCCGCCGACGCCTGGAGGCGGCCCGCCGCGACCTCACCGACCCGGCACTCCGCGCCGTCCCCATCCACGCCATCGCCACCCGCTGGGGATTCCCCCGCGCGGCCGACTTCAGCCGCGCCTACCGCGCCGCCTACGGCACCACGCCGAAGGACCACCGGCATCAGGGCCTCAACGGCCACAAGTGAACTCATTGCGCACGCAGTTGTGCACTCTGAGCTAACGATTCGCCAGGCGCATCCACCATCATGGAGGGCGTCAGTTCGATCATTGTCCTGGTGAGGGGTGGGGGCCCTTCGCGAGGACGCTCCGACCCGAAACGACCAACCATGTGGCGATCCGCAGTGTCCACAGGGGGAATCCATGCGCACTCTCACCTCAGCCGGAGCCTTCGGCGCCGCCTGCGGCCTCACCTTCGGACTGACGGCGGCACTGGCATGCGCGGCGCCTACCGCCTGCGCCTCCCCGGCCACGGTGCGGCCGGCTGGACGGGCCGGCGCATCCACCACGCCGAAGACGCCGCCGACACCGGTGTACCGAAGCCGAGCGGGTCCGTAGTTAACCCGGGGATGTCGGGCGGCGGTGACGACGTCCGGCTCAGGGGCCTCCGCAGACCACTGAGGGCTGTCCCGGAATCCCTGGCGGATGCACGACGACAGCTACGGCCCCCCGGCTCGCGCCGGGAGGTGCCCCCGCACCACTGACGCCGTGCGCTGATCCACCAGGGATTACGGGACAGCCCTTAAGGGCCTCAGGAGGCCGACGCCGCGAGGCGCTCCGCCGACCGGTGGGCCGTGTCCAGCACGCTGCCCAACTCCCCGTAGACCAGTCGCCCTTCACGCTTGACCGCGCGGCCGTCCACCAGGACCGTGTCGATGTTGCCGGGGTGGGCGGCGGTCACCACGGCGCCGATCGGATCGTGGGCGACCGGGGCGAGGTTGAGGGCGTCGGCGCGCAGGAGTACGAGGTCGGCCCGCTTGCCGATACCCAGGGAGCCGATTTCGCCGCCCAGGCCGAGGGCCTCGGCGCCTTCCGCGGTGGCCATCCGGAGCACATCGGCCGCCTTGACGGTGGCCGTCCCGGCCTCGCCGTCGCCGTTCCCGTCACCGTCGAAGTGACTGCTCATCAGCGCGGCGCGCATCTGCGAGAACATATCGCCCGGCGCCGAGGTCACCGCGTCCGCGCCCAGCCCGGTCGGGATGCCCGCCCGGCGCAGCCGTCCCGCCATCGGGGCGCCGAACCGCATCGAGGCTTCGATCGCCGGCGTGATCGCCACCGCGCCGCCGGACTCGGCGATCAGCCGCAGCTCGGAGTCGGGCAGCGAATTGCCGTGCACATAGAGGGTGCCGGTGGTCAGCAGGCCCTGCTCCTGGAGCGCGGTGATCGGCTGCATCGCCACCGGCCCCGCGGTCACATGGACGGCGATCGGCAGGCCCAGCTCACGGGCGAGCAGCCAGTCCTCCCGGACGGTCTCCGGCGGTGCGAACGAGGGGCCGACGGGCGCCAGGGCCATCGTGAGCAGCGCGTCGCGCGAGGGGAAGTACCGGGCGCGGACCTCCCGCACCCAGTCGGCCCGCCGGGCGGTGTCGTCGAAGACCGGGTAGCCGTAGCCGAAGACGGCGCGGATGCCGGCCTCCTCCAGCGCCTCGACGGCGGCCGCACTGTGCTCCGGCGTGTACTGGACGTGCGAGAAGTCCTGCACGGTGGTCACGCCCGAGTCCAGGCACTCCAGCGCGCCGAGGAGATTGCCGGTGTACACATCGGCGGGGGTGAAGCGGCCGGAGAGGTCGCCGAGGATCCGGCCGAGATAGCTATCCAGGCTCTCGTCGACCGCGGCGGACCGCAGGACGGCCTGCCACAGATGCCGGTGGGCGTCGACGAAGCCGGGCAGCACGATCAGCCCGCGGGCGTCGATCACCTCCAGGCCGGTATCGGTCTCGTCGCCGGGCAGCCCGCGGCCCACGGCGGCGATCCGGCCCTCCTCGATGAGCACATCGGTGTGCGGGTGGACGACGGGGTGGGGGGCGGTGTCGATGACCAGGCCGCCGCGCAGCAGCAGGCGCGGTGAGTGGTGGCGCTCGGTTCCCATGGCACGTCTCCCTCTACACGTGGGGGAATGTATGGAAGAAAGCTTTATAGAAAGCTATCATGATGCTGATCTATCCTGCCGACGTGACCGCACCACCCGGACCGCGCCCTGACCCCGTCGACGCGCTGATGGACGCCTGGCACACCGAGCTGCCGGACGTGCTCCGCCCGACGACGGAACTCTCCAAGCGCATAGCCCAGCTCGCCCGCGCCCTGGATCAGGCCACCCGTGGCGTGCTGCCCGAACTCGGCCTGACGGTCGCCGAGTTCGACATCCTGGTCGCCCTGCGCCGGGCGGGCGAGCCGTACCGCATGAAGCCGAACGAACTCGCCCGCGCCCTGCTGCTCTCCTCCGGCGGCATCAGCAACGTCGTCAACCACCTCGCCGGCCGCGGTCTGGTCGGCCGCGAGCCCTCACCGGACGACGGCCGGAGCATCATGATCAGCCTGACCCCGGACGGGGTGCGGACCGCCGAGCGCGCCGTCCGCGCCAACGCCGACGCCCACGAGGCCGTCTTCGCCGAGGCGTCCGCCGCCTCCGTCGACGCGGCCACCCGGGCCCTGCGCGAGGTCGGCATCCGCCACAGCACCGCCCCGCGCCCCCTGCGGACCGGACGGAATCCCAGCCGCTCCTGAGACCTGGCCCCGGGGCGCGCCGGAGCCCCGGACCGCGGCGGCCCGGGGCTCCGTGACATACGGGGACGATGACCCTATGCCTGGTCGGCCGCCGCCTCCAGCGCGGCGATATCGATCTTCTTCATGCCGAACATGGCCTTCATGGCGCGGGCCGCGCGCTCCTGGTCCGGACCGCTGAGCAGCCTCACCACCGTGGTGGGAGCGACCTGCCAGGACAGCCCGTACTTGTCCTTCACCCACCCGCAGGGGCCCTCTTCGCCGCCCTCGGAGAGTTTGGCCCAGTAGTAGTCGATCTCGTCCTGGTCGGCGCAGTTGATCAAGAGGGAGATCGCCTCGTCGAAGGTGAACTCCGGGCCGCCGTTGATCGCGGTGTACTCCTGGCCGTCGAGTTCGAATTCCACCGTCAGCACGGTGCCCGCCGGTCGCGGGCCCGCCTCGTTGTAATAGGTGACGTTGTTGATCTTCGAGTTCGGGAACACCGAGCAGTAGAACTCGGCGGCTTCCTTGCCTTGGGTGTCGAACCAGAGGTTGGGGGTGATCTTGGGCATGGTCTTCTCCCTGGGACGGTTCGCGGCCGGTGGCTGCGCCTGTGCCTCTATAGACCGTCGCACCGGTCGGAAGTCATCGCTATCCAGGGAGAGGAATTCGCGGGCCGACGGGGGCGGGCCCCGCAGCTCCTCCCCGGCCTCACTTCCAGGTGAAGGCCACATCCTGGGTGTCGATATGCATGCCCGCCGGAACCCGCCAGCCGTCCACACACACCCGCCAGCCGCCGGTCTTCTTCTTCCCCGGGGCGAGCGGCAGCGGAAGCTTGTGGGTGGAGGGGATCGTGGCCCAGTCGATGCCGAGGCCGCCGATGATGTGGGTCCCGAAGGTGACCGTGCCGCGGGTGACGGGCCGGTCGCCGGTGTTGAGGAACTCCAGGGTGACCCGCTCGCACCAGCGGACGCCGGTGTCGGACCGGCCGGGCACACCGATCAGCAGGCCGTCGGGGGTGTCCGGCCCGGTCGGGAGGGTCGGGGAGGGCGGTTTCGGGGCGGGGGAGCCGTGCGGCGGGGTGGGAGTGCCGGGGCGCGAGGGGGAGTTGGACGGGCCCGGTGTCGCTGGGGGCGTGGTGCCGCCGCCATGTCCGGAGTGTGCTCCGGTGGCGGGTGCGGAGGAGCCGTGCCGGGCGCCGCTGGACGGACCGGGGCTGCCGGGGGCTCGTGAGCCGTCGCCCGTATCGCGCTCGCCGGAGTCGGCAGACGCCCCTGAGCCGTCCTGGCCGGTCCGCGTACCGCCGCCACTGCTGTCGCTGCCGTCTCGGCCGTCTCCGTGCCGTCCACGGCCTCTGTCGCCGTCCAGCGGCGTCAGCTCGACGCGCTCGTCGGGCGGTACGGCCCCGGTCGGCACCCGGCCGTCAGCGGGACCCGCGGCACCCACCGCGGCATGGCCCGTGCCGGTTGCGCTTCCGCAGCCGGTGAGCAGGGCACCCAGACACAGCGCGGCCGCGGAGGCGGCGGCAACCGTCGTAGTCCGTCGCATGGCGGCAGTGTTGCTGACGATACGTCAGGTGTACAGGGGTGCAACGGGCGGGCGGCGAAAGCCCTTGCAACTGTCCGCCGAGCGGCACGAAGCGCCGTACGGCCCCTCGGCGGACCGTTCCTCAGTCGGAGATGAGGCCCTCGCGCAGCTGCGCCAGGGTGCGGGTGAGCAGCCGGGAGACATGCATCTGGGAGATGCCGACCTCCTCGCCGATCTGGGACTGCGTCATGTTGGCGAAGAAGCGCAGCATGATGATCTGGCGCTCACGGGCCGGGAGTTTGGCCAGCAGGGGCTTGAGGGACTCGCGGTACTCCACGCCCTCCAGGGCGGTGTCCTCGTAGCCGAGGCGGTCCGCGAGGGAGCCTTCGCCGCCGTCGTCCTCGGGGGAGGGCGAGTCGAGCGAGGAGGCGGTGTAGGCGTTGCCGACGGCCAGACCGTCGACCACGTCCTCCTCCGACACCCCCAGGCACAGGGCCAGTTCGGGAACGGTCGGGGAGCGGTCCAGCTTCTGGGACAGCTCGTCACTGGCCTTGGTGAGGGCGAGCCGCAGCTCCTGGAGCCGGCGCGGGACCCGTACCGACCACGAGGTGTCGCGGAAGAATCGCTTGATCTCGCCCACCACGGTGGGCATCGCGAACGTCGGGAATTCCACGCCGCGTTCGCAATCGAAACGGTCGATCGCCTTGATCAGACCGATCGTGCCGACCTGGACGATGTCCTCCATCGGCTCGTTGCGGCTGCGGAATCGGGCGGCCGCATAACGGACGAGCGGGAGGTTCAGCTCGATCAGCGTGTCGCGGACGTACGTACGCTCCGCGCAGTCCTTGTCGAGCGAGGCCAGCCGCAGGAACAGGGAGCGGGAGAGCGTGCGGGTGTTGATGGCGTCGTCGTCGTGCACGTGCGGTGCGGGCGCGGGAATCGCGGGAAGCACCTTCGAGCTGCCCAGTTCTACGGACATGCCACCCCCTTGAGGTCGCGGTCGGGTCGCTGCGGCGTCCTCGGACCGGGGTGGACCGAGGAGTGATGCCTCCACCTGAATACCGGAGGCAGCGCCGCGGCAAACGCGGTTCCTGCAGAATGTCACATGTCGGCAACACGCTGTAGCGCCATGTCGACATATCTGTGCAGGATCGGGTCGCCCGTCCCGGCTATGCGTCGATCCTGTTTGCGGATCGCAGCCGGGCGAAGCTCCGCGACAGTAGCCGCGAGACATGCATCTGCGACACCCCTAGCTCCGCACTGATCTGTGACTGCGTCAGATTGCTGTAGTAACGCAGCAGAAGGATCCGCTGCTCGCGCTCGGGCAGCTGGACCAGGAGGTGCCGTACGAGGTCGCGGTGCTCCACGCCGGCCAGCTCCGGGTCCTCGTATCCGAGGCGGTCGAGCAGACCGGGCAGGCCGTCGCCCTCCTGTGCGGCCTCCAGTGAGGTGGCGTGATACGAGCGGCCCGCCTCCAGGCAGGCCAGCACATCGTCCTCGCCGATCTTCAATCGCTCGGCGATCTCGGCGGTGGTGGGGGAGCGGCCGTGCAGCACCGTCAGATCCTCGGTCGCGCCGTTGACCTGGACCCACAGCTCGTGGAGACGGCGGGGCACATGGACCGTCCGGACATTGTCTCGAAAGTAGCGTTTGATCTCGCCGACAACGGTCGGCATCGCGAAGGTCGGGAACTGGACGCCGCGGTCCGGATCGAACCGGTCGATGGCATTGATCAGGCCGATGGTGCCGACCTGGATGACGTCCTCCATCGGCTCATTGCGGCTGCGGAAGCGCGCCGCGGCATAGCGGACCAGCGGCAGATTGGCCTCGATCAGGGCGGCGCGGACCCGGGTGTGCTCCGGGGTGCCGGGCTCCAGGTCCGTCAGCTCCGCGAACAGCACCTGCGTGAGCGCCCGCGTGTCCGCGCTTCGGCTCTCGCGGGATGGAGCCTTGGGCGCAGTACGGGCCGTCACGGTCACGCCACCCTTCACAGTGCATGTATCCGGCAAAAGCGGTCATAGCATCACAAGACATGTGCACTGTGTGCAAGCACCCCATAACGCCGTGTTGAACAGAGAGTTGAGTGGCTGCGGGGCGGTTCGGGGCGGGTGGGCGGCGGCCGTGGGCGGGGTGCGGCAAAGCCCCCCGCCCACGGGGGGCGAGGGGCTCGGCGGGACGGGGCGGGGGAGTGCCGCGGCTCAGAATTCGTAGTCGGCGATCACCCAGGTGGCGAATTCGCGCCACTGGGCAGCGGCCGCCTGGTGGGCCGGGTGCTCGATATAGCGGGTGAGGGCGTCCTTGTCGGCCACCGCCGAGTTGATCGCGAAGTCGTAGGCGATCGGGCGGTCGGTGATGTTCCAGGCGCACTCCCAGAACGTCAGCTCCGGAATCTCGCCCTCCAGCGCCGCGAACGCGCGGGCGCCGGCCTGCACCCGCTCCTCGTCGCGGGAGACACCCTCATTGAGCTTGAACAGGACCAGGTGGCGGATCACGGGAGCCTCCGTGCGGCGGACGAGGCGCAGCCGGTCCGGTCGGCCGGCTGGCGTGGGGCTGAGGTACCGGCCGACCGCGGGCCGCTCCGTTCGCCGGGCGGCCTCAGGGCCTGCCGGACGGGGCGGGCGGGCCCTATTTGATCAGCTGGGTCATGAACTCGCCGACGCCCTGCGCGGCGGACGAGATGCCCTCGAAGCCTATCTGCACCATTTCGGCGGCCCGCTGCGGGGAGGTGATGATCGTGTACAGCACGAAGACAATGATCATGTACAACGCGATCTTCTTCGCCTGCGCCATCAGTCCCGTCTCCCCTACGCAGTCCCCTACGGCTGTGCCTGCAGTTCCCGGATGCAGTCGGGCGAGTGTAACCACAGGTGTTCGATCACGGGAGTCGAGGTCGCGGGCCCGTCTGCGAGCTGTCGGTGAGCCCGTCCCCGGGTGCTGATGCGGACTTTATGGACCAAAGGCCCACCAAAGGGGGCCCTTCGCCTGCCTGTTGGGGCGGCTCCCGGAGGCACCCTGGGAGAGGTGGCCGGTGGATATGGCAGGAGTCCCCGGCCCGGGACCGGGCCTCGCTGCGGGGTTCACGCCAACGCCGTCCCCTGACGGCGGCGTGGACTTGAGGCCGGTCTCCTCGGGGGAAGCGGACGTCCCCCCGGTGCCGCCTCCCCCGGCCGAGCGCCCTGCCGCCGAGCCGTCCCTGGTCTCCACGGGGGAAGCCAGGAAACGGCCCGGCGGCGGGGCCGCCGTCGTGTGCGGAGACAGGCGCGGGGCCGCGGCACATAATGGCGGGACGCTCGTCCCAAGGGGGAATTGAAGGATGCCCATGAACTCCGCCTCACCCGCGCCCGATTCGTCGCCCGGAGCCGCCCGAGCCGCCCGGCCCGCCCGGAGCGGCCCCCGATCGCCCCTGATGCGGCGGCGGCCGGCCGTCGTGCTGGCGCTGCTGGCCGGTCTGCTGGCCGCGGCCGTCGCACCGGCAGCGGCGGCGGGCCGCGGCGCCGGGGACACCGCACGGACGGTGACCACCGCGAGCGCCCCGAGCCGCGGCGCCGAGTCCTCCGTACGCCTCGCCGCCGCCCCCGCGCAGCCCGTCTCCTACCGCCACCACAGTGCACACCAGACGCCGCAGGTCACGACGGTCGCCAAGTCCAAGGTGTCGAAGTGGAAGAAGAAGGCGAAGAAGAAGGGCAGCTTCTTCAAGAAGCTCGGCATCGTCCTGATCGTGCTGTTCGTCGTCTTCCTGGCGCTGGTGATCCTGGCGGTCTGGCTGCTGGTGCGCTTCGTCCGCAAGCGCACCCGGCGCAGCGCCCACTAGCGGCCGGCCCCGGACACGACGAAGGCCCCGATCCTCGTAAGGATCGGGGCCTTCGCCTCTGAGCGGTAGCGGTGGGATTTGAACCCACGGAGGAGTTGCCCCCTCACGCGCTTTCGAGGCGCGCTCCTTCGGCCGCTCGGACACGCTACCGAGAGAGAGCTTAGCCCAAGGGTGGCCGTGCGCCGAAATCGGATTCCGGGCGGCGTCCGCCAAGGGCTCCGGACGCCGGTCAGCGCGCGCGGAAGAAGTCGGTCAGCAGGGCCGCGCAGTCGGCTTCGAGTACGCCGGTGATGACTTCGGGCCGGTGATTGAGACGCCGGTCACGGATGACGTCCCAGAGGGAGCCCGCCGCGCCCGCCTTGGCGTCGCGGGCGCCGTAGACGACCCGGTCGACCCGGGAGAGCACGATCGCACCGGCGCACATCGTGCACGGTTCGAGGGTGACGACCAGCGTGCAGTCGGTCAGCCGCCACTTCCCGACGGCTTGAGCCGCTTCCCGCAGCGCGAGGATCTCGGCGTGCGCGGTCGGGTCGCCGGTGGCCTCGCGTTCGTTGTGGCCGGTGCCGAGGACCGTGCCGTCCGCGGACAGCACGACGGCGCCCACCGGGACATCACCGGTCCCGGGGGCGCGGGCGGCCTCCTCCAGCGCCTGCCGCATCGGCGCGATCCAGGGATCACGCAGCGGATCGGGCGCGGGGGAGGGAAGAGAGGCGGATGGGGGGACGGTCATGTCCCCAGTGTCGGGGACGTGACCGGGCGGGGCCGAGGGGACCCGGGGCCGGAGCCCGGCCGGGCGGCTCAGCGCACGGCTTCGAGGACTTCCGTGCAGCCCAGCGAGTCCGCGATGGTGCTCAGCGCATCACCGTCGAGGGCCAGCAGTTCCTTCTCGCCGACCCCCAGGTCGGCCAGCAGGGCGGCATCGCCGAGCGGGCCGTGCGGCGGGCCGTCCGAGCCGTTCACCGCCTCCAGGGGTTCGTCGTCCTCCACGTTGTTGTCGGATTCGGGTTCGCCGTCCTCCGTGCCGTCCAGGTCCAGGCTGTCGAGGTCGTCGGTCGCGTCGTCATCGTCGCGGCCGAGCAGCTCGTCGGTCAGCATGGCGCCGTACGAGCTTCTGGCGGCGATCGCGGCGTTGGAGAGGAAGACCCGTGGGTCGTCCTCGCCATCCACCCGGATGACGCCGAACCAGGCGTCCTCCTGCTCGATGAAGGCCACCACCGTGTCGTCGTCCACCGCCGCCTCTCGGGCCAGATCGGCCAGATCGGTCAGCGTCTCCACATCGTCGAGCTCCGTATCGCTCGCTTCCCACCCGTCTTCGGTGCGCGCGAGCAGTGCGGCGAAGTACACCGTGACTCTCCCACTGGTCATAGGCGTGCCGGGCCGGGCGGGGCGGCGCTGCACGCCGTTGGTCCCGCCCCTTCGGAATCGTGGCAGAAACAACGCGTTCGCGCGGGGTCTTCGGCGCTGCGTCGTGCGGAGGTTGTGAGAGATGTCGCTCACGTGCCGCAGCGCGAGCGGGGGCGCGCAGGAGTTCCGCTACCGGCGCAAAGGACTCCGCTACCAGCGGAATGTGCGCATCCGCACGGCCTGGCGCATCCGCTCGGCCCGCGCGCGGCGCGGCTGGACACGGTCCCGCAATGCCTTGGCCTCGTGCAGTTCCCGCAGAAATTGTGCGCGGCGCCGTCGGCGCGCCGCTTCGTTCCCGGCGTCCGGGGACGGGTCCTGGTCGCCGGTGACGCCGTCGTTGGTGTCATCGGTCCGCTGACGGTCGGGCACGCGCACACCACCTTGAGCGAGCTCCTCGCCCGGTGACGGAACGACCAATCGGGCGTACGTGCCACCTTTCCCTCCTTTCAGTGGTTTGATGCCGGGCACCTCGCGCCGCCGCCCGCTTCTGCCGGGCACCGCACGGCGGGCGCCGGGGCCTTCCGGCTCGGTTAGTGTCGATGTCATGCGGATCCACGTCGTCGACCACCCGCTGGTGGCGCACAAACTCACCACTCTGCGCGACAAGCGCACCGATTCCCCCACATTCCGGCGGCTCGCCGACGAGCTGGTCACCCTGCTCGCGTACGAGGCCACCCGCGATGTGCGGACCGAGCAGGTCGACATCGAGACCCCGGTGACGGCGACCACCGGTGTGCGGCTCTCGCACCCGCGCCCCCTGGTCGTCCCGATCCTGCGGGCCGGTCTGGGCATGCTGGAGGGCATGGTCCGGCTGCTGCCCACCGCCGAGGTCGGCTTCATGGGGATGGTCCGCAACGAGGAGACCTACGAGGCGCACACGTACGCCACGCGGATGCCCGACGACCTCTCGGGCCGTCAGGTGTACGTCGTCGACCCGATGCTCGCCACCGGCGGCACCCTGGTCGCGGCGATCCGTGAGCTGATCGAGCGCGGCGCGGACGATGTCACCGCGATCTGTCTGCTGGCCGCGCCGGAGGGTGTCGCGGTCATGGAGAAGGAGCTGGCCGGGGCGCCGGTGACGGTGGTCACCGCGGCGGTCGACGAGCGGCTGAACGAGGCCCGCTACATCGTGCCGGGCCTCGGCGACGCGGGCGACCGGATGTACGGCACGGCCGGCTGAGCGGACTGCCTGCCCACCTGACTCAGTGTTCGGGCCCCGCACCACGGGTTGGTTGGTGCGGGGCCCTTCCCTGTCCGGTCAGCACTTGGTGGCGGCGGCGGGGGCCGGGGACGGGTGGGTCAGCAGGGACAGGGACTTGCCGGCGGCCTGCTGGGTGGCCAGTGCCTTGAAGGTGTTGCCGATGATCAGGTCGAGTTCGGCGCCCTTGCGGCCGTCGGTCTTCTGCTGGGCGCCGGTGAGCTGGGTGGCGAGCACCTTCAGCGGGCCGTCGGCCGCCGCCCGGGGGCCGAGCAGTATCCCGGCGCCCTTGATCTTCTTGTCGTAGGCGGCGGGGGCGTTGCCCACCTTGCCGATCTTGAAGCCGCGCTTCTGGAGTTCATCGGCGGTGCGCTTGGCGAGCCCGGAGCGCGGGGTGGCGTTGAAGACATTGACGGTCAGCGTGCCGGGCGCGGGCAGCTTCCGGGCGGCGGTCTTCGCCTCGGCGGTGTCCGCCTCGGCGCCGTCCCGGCAGGGCTGTTCGCCCTGGGCGGCGTGCGCGGTGCCGGACCGGCCGCCGAAGACGTCGATGAGCTGCAGGGTCCCCCAGCCGGCCAGACCGAGGGCGCAGGCGGCGGCGACGATGGTGAGAACGATCCGGCGACGGTGGCGCGGACGGCGCATCCGCGGATACCTGTCGCCCGTGATGCGGTACTTCCTACCGCCCATGCCTGGGGGCGTCAGCATGCTCATGGGCGCAGCGTAGTGCGGGCGGAGGTCCGTGCCTACTAGATGATCAACGCGTGGCGCGAGACCCAACCCAAAAGGGTCAATTCGGGCAGGGTGGGTGGGGTGGAGTCGGGCGGTAAAGGGCGGTTTCCGGCCGGTTGTTCAGGGCGGGCCGGGGCGGTGCGATAACGGGGGCCGGGCCGGTGGGCCGACGGCGACGGGGGCGCTGACCCGACGGGGCCGGGCGTCAGTCCAGTTCGAGTACGCGGGCGTGCAGGACCTGGCGCTGCTGCAGGGCGGCGCGCACCGCGCGGTGCAGCCCGTCCTCCAGGTAGAGGTCGCCCTGCCACTTCACGACATGCGCGAAGAGGTCGCCGTAGAACGTCGAGTCCTCGGCGAGCAGCGTTTCGAGATCGAGCTGCTGCTTGGTCGTCACCAACTGGTCGAGGCGTACCGGGCGCGGAGCGACGTCCGCCCACTGGCGGGTGCTCTCCCGGCCGTGGTCCGGGTACGGCCGTCCGTTTCCGATGCGCTTGAAGATCACACGGAAAGCCTACCGGGCGAGCGGCACCGGGCGCAGCCATGCCGCAGCAGTGCAAAAGGATCAATGGCGGCAAAGTTGGATCTTTGGGGAGCGGAGGTCGGCGGATTTGGCCGGATGCGACCCGAACGGCCTATGCGCGGGGGGTGCCGGACCGCGTGGCGGGCGCCGGACCGTATGGCGCCTCCGTGTCGGGCGTCACCACTTGCGGGCGGCCGCCAGGGTCGGCTGCCAGTACGTCACCGCGGCGGTGTGCGGGTCGACATGGACCGGCGCGCGGCCGTCCAGACCGACCTGGGTGGGCGTGGCGCGGTCCGTCAGGGCGACGCCGAACTGGGAGATCTTTCTGCCCCGGTGGCGCTTCCCGTCCGGCCCGCGGGCGGCGGAGGTGGTGATCAGGGCGTACGCGGTCCTGTTGGGAGGCAGAGTGACCGCGGCCGGCGGCTCGCTGGCCTCGATGGCCGGGAGGGGGGCCCGTCGGTCGCCGCCGAAGCGCAGCAAGGGGTAGGGCTGGGCGGCGAAGGTGCAGGGCCGGTCGGAGAAGTTGGTGACCGTCAGCAGCATGCGGTGCGGCCGCCGCGGCATCGCCCCGGCCTGGAACCTGAGCATCTCGGGGGTGCAGACCGCCTGGCCGTCCGGGCCGGGCGGCGGGTCGCCGCCGTCGTTCGAGGAGGGCAGGTCGGGGGCCGGCGACACGGCCGTGGCGGGGCCGTCGGCCCGGGAGCCGCCGCCGTCGTGGCAGCCGCTGGTCAGGGCGAGCGTGGCGGTGACGAGGAGAGCTGCGGTGGCGGCCCGGCGGGTGGTGGTGACAGTGATGCGCATGGGGGCTCCCCGGACGGTGGCGTGTGTTCGACCTTCGGCGCGGGTGCTGGCGATCGGCTAACGCGCGGCTAACGCGTGCCGGGGTGCCTCCGGCGTGCGGACCGCCGCCGCGACCGGTACGGGACGAAAGTCGGGGGTCGTTCCTGCCGAATGGCAGCGGTGGCGTGGGGGTGGCCGCTCCTAGCGTGCCGGTACGCATCGAGCGATGGGTACGGGGAGAGGAGAGCGGCGTGCTCGGGATACGGGAGCGCAGGAAAGCGGGAGCGGGAGAGGGAGCGGGAGCGGGAGAAGGGGAGGACCGGGGGCTCCGCGGAAGAGCGCAGGCACGTGGGGAGAGGGCGGCGCGGGCCCGGCCGGGCGGGCGGTGGCTGTGGGGGGCGGGCACCGCGTTGCTGGTGCTCGCCGTGCACAGCAACTGGCATCTGGCGGCGGCCGCCTGGCTGTTTCCGGTCTTTCTGCTGCGCTATGCCCGGCTGCGGCCGGCCCGTCGCGGGCTGCTGCGGGTCGGATATGCGCTGGGGCTCGGCCAGTTGGCGTGGCTGGTCTCGACGGGGATGGTGTTCGTGCCGTCCGTAGTGGCGGTGTTCGCGGTGCTCGTCGTGGTGCAGACGCTGCCGTTCATCGCCGACCGGCTGGTCGCGGCGCGCTCCGGCGCGGGGTGGTCGACGCTGGTCTTTCCGGTGGTGCTGGTCTGCGGTGAGTATCTCTTCACGCGGCTGGCCGGCTTCGGCGACTACGGGGTGCTCGGCTTCAGCCAGCACGGCTTTCTGCCGCTGGTCCAACTCGCCTCCGTCACCGGGGTGTACGGCGTCAGCTTCGTGGTCGCGTGGACGGCGTCGGTCGCGCACTGGGCATGGGGACGCGGTTTCCGATGGCGGGAGATCCGGCGCGGCGCGGTGGTGTGGGCCGGGGCGCTCGCCCTGGTGCTGGGCGCCGGTGGCGTACGGCTGGTGTGGCGCGCGCCGACGACGGACACCGTACGGGTCGCGGGCATCAGCGCAGGCCGCGCCGCGGAACGGGCCACCCAACGGGCGCTGCACACGGCCGGGCAGGAGCTGTGGCGGCCGCGGAACCTGGTGCGGGCCGATCCGCGGCGGGTCGGTGCCGCGCTGGCGCCGGTGGCCGACGATCTGGTGGCGGCCACCGACCGGGAGGCGCGGGCCGGTGCGCGGATCGTGGTGTGGCCGGAGACCCAGGCCGGGGTGTTGGCGGACGGCCGGCAGCGGCTGCTCGACCGGGTCGCGGAGATCGCCCGCACACGCCAGGTCTACGTCAACACCGCCTTCGCCCTCTACACCCCGCGGCCGCCCTATGTACGCAATGTCGCCGCCCTGGTGACCCCGGAGGGGAAGGTCGCCTGGACCTACGACAAGGCGCACCCCACCCCGATGGAGCCGATGACGCCCGGCAAGGGGGCGGTCCCCGTCACCGGCTCGCCATACGGGCGGCTGGCAACGGTGATCTGCTACGACGCCGACTTCCCCGAACTGATGCGGCAGGTGGCGGACAAGGACACCGCCCTGATCCTGGTGCCCGCCAACGACTGGGCGGGGTTCGAATCGCTGCACGCGCAGCGGGCCGTCTTCCGGTCCGTCGAGTACGGCTATGCCATGGTCCGGCAGTCCGTGCACGGCGTCGCCACCGCGGTGGACCACCAGGGCCGTATCCGGGGCCTGGCGGACTACTTCACCGCGGACCGGCAGACGCTGGTCGCCGAGGTGCCGGTGCGGCCGCGCACGGACACCCTCTACAGCCGGACCGGCGATCTGTTCGCGCTGCTGTGCGCGGGCGGGACGCTGGTCGTGGTGGCGCTCGGAGTGGTGCGGGGGCGGCGGGTCCGTGCCGCGTTCCCCGGCGCGCCCGGCGGTCGTCCGTAAGGTCATCAACTCGCCGGAGCCGTAGGGGTGTTGCTCTTGTTGCTCTTGTCGCTGTCTTGGAGGGTGGGGGTGGCCGACGGGGGTGTGGACGGTGGCGAGGTGGCCCCGGAGGGGCTGTTGTCCGGGCGGTTGGACGGCTGGGCGGTGGGGGTGTCCGTGGTCCACGGCGGCCGTGCCCCGTCGGTGCCGGGGACCGGGGAGCGGGAGGGATCAGCGGTGCGGTGGCGGTCCGGCTGTGTCGCGCTCGGCGACGCCGGGGAGGTCGGCCGCGCGGGCGTGGGGGCCGGTGACGGGTCGACGGAGTGCGGCGGCCGCGCGGGCAGCGGCCGGTCCGGCGGGCCGTCGGGGGCGGTCACCAGATACCCGAGCGCGACGGCGGCGGCCGCGGCGGCCGCCGCCAGCGGCAGCCCGAAACGGCGCAGCCAGGGCTGCCGCGGAGCGCGCAGCCGCCCGCGGCGCAGTCCGGGTCCCGGCGGCGCGGCGGGCCGCAGATCCCGGATGCCGATGCTCTCGGCGCGGGCGGCGAAGGCCCGTTGCAGACGGTCTTCCACGGGGCGTACGGACGCCGTGCCGTCGAGGTCGGGGCCGTCTCCGGTGCGGCCGGTACCCGTGCCGCCGGTACCCGTGCCGGGGCCGTTCATGACCGCGCCTCCAAGATCTTCTCCAGCGAGTCCAGGGCGCGGCTGGCGAGGGACTTCACCGAACCGCGGCTGATGCCCAGTGTCGTGGCGATCTGCGCCTCCGTCAGATCGCCCCAGTAGCGCAGGACGAGCACCTCCCGGCGGCGGGCGGTCAGCCCGCTCAGCGCGGCGAACACCTCCCGGTGCTCCTCGTCCAGCACGATCCGCTCCTCGGCGGACGGCGCGTCCGCCTCGTACGGCGGGGTGTAGGCACGCGCGGTCCGCCGGCGCCGCAGCACCGAGCGGGCCGCGTTGACCACCGCGGTGCGCAGATAGGCGAGCGCGTTGTCGACCTCGTCGAGCTGATCGCCGTGCCGCTTGTAGAGCGCGGCGAAGGCGTCCTGGACGACGTCCTCCGCGGTCGCGCGGTCGTCGACGAGCAGGACGGCCAGCCGGACCATGGTCAGCCGGTGGGCGTGGTACAGCTCGCTGATCGTGGGCGCGGGATCGGGCGGCGCGCCGCCCTCGCCGTCCGGCAACCGGGGCCCGGGGACGGGCGGTTGACCGTACGTATACGGCGGCGCGGGCGGGGGGCCGGGCCGCGGTGTCTCGCGGTGCGCGGCGGCCGGGCGGGCGGTGCGCAGCAGCCACCGCCACAGGGCAGGCCGGGGCCCCGGCAGGGCGAACCGTACCGGGGCGTGCTGCGGGGCGGCGGAGTACTCCATCGCTTCCTCGGGGCGGGCGAGCGGGGAGCGGTGTCTCAGGCGCGCCGGCGGCGGACCGCGTAGACGGTGCCGCCACCCGCGGCGATCAGGGCCGCCGCGACGCCGCCGATCGCCAGGGTGGTCCCGGAGGAGGCGCCGGTGCGCGCGAGCTCCTTCCCGTCACCCTTCCCGGAGGCGGGGGCCGGCTTGCCGGGGGAGGCCGGTGTGGAGCTGGGCTGCGGCGGGGCGTCGGTCGGGGCGTCGGTCGGCTGCGGTCCCGGGCGGGTCGGGCCGGCCGACGGCGGGGCGGTGGGCGGCGCGGTGGGTTCCGGGGTGCCGGTGCTGGGCGGCGTGGGTTCCTCGGTGGGGCCGCTGGGCGGCGTGGGCTGCGGGACGGGCGAGGCGCTCGCCTGACCGCCGGACGGGTGCTGCGGCTGAGCCCCCTGGCTCTGGGCGTGGGCGCTACCGGCCGACAGCGCGGCCAGCGCGAGCGCCGCGACCACCCCGGCGCCGGCCGCCCCGCGCAGACGGGGGCGGGCGCTGTACGGCCGGGCGGCGGAAGTGGTGCGGAAGGTACGGGTGGACTTCACGGTCGGCTGCTCCACGTTCTTCGACGGGGCGGCGCCTGGTGGCGCCCTCACCCCTCACGACGTGCGGCGGGGGCGGGGGTTGCCGGGGGGAGCGAAAAACTTTCGGCGGGCCGCCACCTTCCCGGCGACGGGCCTTGGCCCACGGTCTGGGGCAGGTTTCGTGCGGCCTTGTGGCGGGGGCGCCCGCACATGCGACCGCCCGGGGGGCCTGCGGCAGGCCACCCGGGCGGAATCGTGGCTGGTCGGAAGATCCCGGCGGGGTCGGGTCGCGCCTTCCCGGCGGGGTCGGGTCGCGCCTGGCCGGGAAGGTCCCGACGGGATCAGATCGTGGCGGTGTCGATCACGAAGCGGTAGCGCACATCGCTGGCCATGACCCGCTCGTACGCCTCGTTGATCCGGTCCGCGGTGATGACCTCGATGTCCGCGGTCAGCCCGTGCTCGCCGCAGAAGTCGAGCATCTCCTGGGTCTCCTGGATGCCGCCGATCATCGAGCCGGCGATCGACTTGCGCTGCGGGATCAGCGCGAACGCCGCGACCGGCAGCGGGTTCTCCGGGGCGCCGAGCTGGACCAGGGTGCCGTCGGTGCGCAGCAGCCCGAGGTAGGCGTTCAGGTCCAGGTTGGCCGAGACGGTGTTGACGATCAGGTCGAAGGTGCCCGCCAGCTCCTCGAAGGTGGCCGGGTCGGACGTCGCGTAGTAGTGGTCCGCGCCCAGCCGCAGACCGTCGTCCTTCTTGCGCAGCGACTGGCTCAGCACGGTGACCTCCGCGCCCATCGCATGCGCGATCTTCACGCCCATGTGACCGAGGCCGCCCAGGCCGACGACCGCGACCTTCTTGCCGGGCCCGGCCTGCCAGTGGGCGAGCGGCGAGTAGAGGGTGATGCCGGCGCAGAGCAGCGGCGCCGCGGCGTCCAGCGGGATGCTCTCCGGGATGCGCAGGGCGTAGTTCTCGTCGACGACGATGTGGGTGGAGTAGCCGCCGTAGGTGGTCTCACCGTCCCGGCCGGTGGCGTTGTACGTGCCGACGTTGCCGAGTTCGCCGGTGCAGTACTGCTCCAGCCCGGCAAGGCAGTTGGCGCACTCCCGGCAGGAGTCGACGAAGCAGCCGACGCCGACCCGGTCGCCCGCCCGGTAGCGGGTGACCTCGGCGCCGACCTCGGCGACCACACCGGCGATCTCGTGGCCGGGGACGATCGGGAAGGCCCCGTCGTCGCCCCACTCGGCGCGCACGGTGTGGATGTCGGAGTGGCAGATACCGGCGTACTTGATATCGATCAGGATGTCGTGGGCACCCAGCTCGCGGCGCGGAATCGTGATCCGCTCCAGCGGTGCCTTCGGGGCGGGTGCGGCGTACGCGGAGACAGAGGTGTGGGTCATGCCACCGAGGATGCGCCGTTCCGGGTGGCCCAACCAGTGCCCAGTTCAACATATGTATGGCGTGCCTAGTACTGGCGGAACCACCCAGGGGGCGGGGTGCGGGGGCGGGGCGCGGGTGCGCGGGTGCGAGCGGCTGTTGGGCCTCGCCCGGTGCCTGGCGCCGGGCGGTCGGCGGCAGCCGTCAGCCGGTGGTGGGCGACCGGCCGCGGGTCAGGAGAAGACCACCGAGCGGACCTTCAGCCGTTCCGAGCCATGGCCGCCGTTCGGCCGGAGGGTGAAGAAGTCGCCGGTGCAGTCGACGCCGGCGAACACCGTGGCGACGGACGCGGTGTAGTTCTTCGGGGTGTGCGCGGGCGGCAGGGCCGGGTCGGCCACTTCGGGCAGGGTGATGCACACCCGGCTCACCGGGTCGGGCAGCAGTCCCACGTGGGGAGTGCCGGTCTGGTCGGTGTAGACGTACGTGAAGGGTCCGGTGGCCGCGGCGGCCGGGGCGGCGGGCAGGGACAGGGCGAGCGCGAGCGCACTGACGGCGGTGGCGGCGGTGTGACGGAGACGCATACGGACATTCCTTCCGTTCCGGTTCTATGCGGAAGGTGTGCTTCCCAGCCCTCCGCCCGGTGATGTGCGCCGTCACACGAAGGAGTTGCGGTTGCCGCGCTGTGCGATTGCTGTGCTGGGTGGTTGGTGCGCGGGGTGGCTGGTGGAGTCTGTCGTTGGTGGGGCGTGCGGTGTGCTGCGCGGCTGCTGGGCGGCCGCCGTGTGTGCCTCAGGACTGCTCGCCGTCGTCGTACCGCGCCTGTAGGACGGCGGCGCTCCGCTCACACCAGTCGCGGGTCTCCCGTTCGAAGGCGAGACCGCGCAGACAGGTCAGATACGGGCCGAGCCGGCTGCCGTGGGCCAGGAACTCCGCCTCGTCCCTCCCGCCGCGCAGCCGTGCCGCCAGCTGTTCGAGGATCTCGGCCTTGGCGGCCGCCGTCCGGGCCCGCGCGGTCAGCTGCTCGATCACCGGCGCGGCGTCGATCCGGTCCACGGCCTGCACCTTGACCAGCAGGTCGTCGCGGATGAACGACGGCTTGGCCGCGGTCGCCGCAAACCGCTCCAGCTCGGCCAGGCCCTCGTCGGTGACATGGAACAGTCGCTTGTTGGGCCGGGTCTCCTGAATCACCTGACGGCCGGCCACCAGCCCGTCCGCCTCCAGCTTCGTCAGCTCCGCGTAGAGCTGCTGCGGCAGTGCGTGCCAGAAATTGGCGACCCCGGCATCGAACGCCTTGGCCAGCTGATACCCGCTGAACTCGCCGTCCAGCAGCGCCGCCAGCACCGCATGCCTGAGAGCCATGACCGGCCACCCTTCCCATACTCAAGAATATGACTAATCATAGTCGCGACTATGGAGGGCGAGGTCCACACCGCGGCCGGGGTGCGGGCCGAGGCCGCTCGGACGAGTGCCCGGCCGGGCGAGGAGAAGAGTCATGGGGACGACCGCGGACCGCTTCAAGGCGGCGGTGGAGGCACAGGAACTCGACGCGGTGGAGGAGCTGTTCACCGAGGACGTCCGTCTCTACAGCCCGGTGAAGTTCACGCCCTTCGAGGGGCGGCCGATGGTGCTCGGGCTGTTCGGGGTGCTGCTGCGCACCTTCGAGGACTTCCGCTACGTCGGCGAGCTGACGGGCAGCGCACAGACGGCGGCGGGCCCGGACGGCGGCTCCGCCGACTCCACGGTCCTGGTCTTCCGGGCCACCGTGAACGGCAAGGAGATCCACGGCATGGACCTGCTGCAGTTCGACGAGGCGGGCCGGATCAAGGAGTTCACGGTGATGGTGCGGCCGCAGTCCGCGGTGCATGCGCTGGGCGAGGCGGTGTTGGAGGGGTTGGTTGATGCTGGGTTGGTGGCGGAGGGGTAGAGAGGTCGACTGACCGGGCCACGGAACGGCTTCGCTCGGTTCGGCCGACGCCCGGCCCCGCGAATGTCGCCGTCGGGAGGAACGCGTCCTCCTGACGGCGACGGCGACGGCGACGGTGCGTACCGCGGATCAGGCCGGACCATGCCGGGCTGCGCCACGCCGGGCCACGCCGGGCCACGCCGGGCCAGGCTGGGCCACGCCGGCCGGGCTGGGCGGGTCGGGAGAAAACGGCTGGACCGCTAGACCCCCTCCGCCCCCTCCACCGTGATCGCCGCGGCCGGGCAGATGGCCGCCGCCTCGTGGACCGCGTCGTGCAGTGCGGCCGGCGGTTCGGCGTCGAGCAGCAGGACGATGCCGTCCTCCTCGCGCTGGTCGAACACCTCCGGCGCGGACAGCACACAGCTTCCGGCGCCGCAGCACTTGTCCTGGTCAATGTGTACGCGCATGGTTCTCTCCATGATGGGCCGCCGGGCTTTTGACGGCCGTGGACGGACGGGCTGGAACGGGCTGACGGGAAGGGCCGGGGCGGCGGTGCCGCGAGTGGGGGCGGGGCAGTGGGGGCGCGGGCTCACCACGCGACCGGCAGGGCGTGCACCCCGTAAATCCCCATGTCGTGACGGAACGGGACCTCCTCGAAGGGGATATCGAGCCGCAGGCCGGGCAGCCGGCGCAGCAGCGTTTCGAGGGCGATCTGCAGTTCCACCCGGGCGAGCGGCTGGCCCAGACACTGGTGGACGCCGAAGCCGAAGGCGACATGACGGCGGGCATCGCGGCCGACGTCGAGTGCGGCGCCGCCGGGGAAGATCTCCTCGTCGCGGTTGGCGGTGTTGAGCGTGCACAGCACGCCCTCGCCCGCGCGGATGGTGCGGCCGCCGATGGTGACGTCCTCGTCCGCGACCCGCGGGAGCCCGTTGTGGACGATCGTCAGATAGCGCAGCAGCTCCTCGACGGCCCCCTTGATGAGCGACGGCTCCGCGCGCAGCCGCGCCAGCTGGTCGGGGTTGCGCAGCAGGGTGAGGGTGGACAGCGCGGTCATGTTGGCGGTGGTCTCATGGCCCGCCACCAGCAACAGCAGTCCCATGGAGGCGATGGCCGTGTCGTCGAGTTCGCCGCGGGCGACCAGTCGGCTGACGATGCCGTCGTCGGGCTCGCGCCGCTTGGACTCGGCGAGTTGGCGCAGGAAGTCCTGCAGTTCCTCCCGTGCGGTGCGCACCTGCTCGGCCGTCGAGTGGAGGCCGAGCAGGATGCCGCTGCGCTTCTGGAAGAACTCATGGTCGTCGTAGGGGACACCGAGCAGTCGGCAGATCACCAGGGACGGCAGCGGCAGCGCGAATTCCCTGACCAGGTCGGCCGCCTCGCGTCCCTCGGTCATCCGGTCGAGCAGTTCATCGGCGAGGCGCTGCACCTCGGGGCGCATCGCCTCCATCTTCTTCACCATGAAGTCGGCGGTGAGCATCCGGCGCAGCCGCGCATGCTCGGGGTCGTCCTGCCGGATGAACGACGGGGCGCTGTCGGCGACTTCACTTGCGCCTGCCGAGAGGAACGGGAATCCCGGGCGGGTCGCATCGGCGCTGAACCGCGGGTCGCCGAGCACCTCCCGTACGTCCTGATGCCGGGTCACCAGCCAACAGGAGGAGCCGTCCCACAGCGTCGCCCGGGTGATCGGCTCCTCCCGGTGGGCCCGTTGGACGTCGGGCGCCGGATCGAAGGGGCAACCGGTGGCCCGTGCGGCCGGAACGGCGACGGGGGTGGGCGTGGGGGTGGGGCGACTGACGCCCGGCCCGGTGTCCTGCTCCCTCTCGTCCCTCTCGTCCCTCTCGTCCCTCTCGTCCCTCTCGACACGTTCGGCAGTCGTCATTTGGCTGGTCCTTCCACGATCGGGACACGGCGGTGCCGTGGCGAACGGTGCGGGTGGCGCCACTCCTTGACGGGACATGCGAACTCGGCGGCCGAGTCGGCGGCCGCGGTGACCGGCGGCGGTCGCAGCCGGTGACAGCTAGTTACCTAACTTAAGCAACTAAGTTGATCCACGCTAACTCACCGCCGGAGGGCGAGGGAAGGGGAGAGCCTCGGCGCACCCGAGGTTGGCTCAAACCGAGCGGAAGCCCGTACGGAACGGGCAGGTCACAGGGTGGATCGCGGCGCCGTGTGGGCCGCTAAAGTGCCTGCATGCCGGACCCCGGAAGAGACCAGGACCCCACCGTTGCGCTGCAAAGAGTGCTGTCCACGCTGTCGTATCTGCTCACCCGCTCCCGGGCGCACGAACGCCAGGCGGCCCAGGCGGGCGTCACGGCGGCACGCTCCGATTTCTGGCTGCTGATGGCCCTGGACGACAGCGGAGGCAGCAGCAGGGTCGGCGATCTGGCGGCCCTGCTGATGGTCGAACCGCCGCATGTCACGCGTCAGATCAGCCAGTTGGAGTCCCAGGACCTGGTCGAACGGACGCCGGACTCACTCGACCGCCGCGCCCGCAAAGTGGCGATCACCCCACACGGCAAGGCCGTCCTCAACAGTCTTCAACAAACCAGCCTGGCCAACCTCCACGAGGCCCTCGCCGACTTCGCCGACACCGACATCGCCACCACCGTCGCCGTCCTCAACCACCTGGTCGCTTACGCCCGCCAAAAGCACACGCAAGAGGAGCGGGGGAGGGGGCGGGGGGTGTGAGTTCGGCGGAGGGGAGTGGGGGTTGTCGGCGCCGGGCGCCGGGCGCCGGGCGCCGGGCGCCGGGCGCCGGGCTGGGGCGGAGGCCGGGGGCCGGCCTGATGGGTGAGTGCTCCTCGGCCTCCCCGATCGTCCAGCTGCCCGGCCGGCCCCATCTGCCCCGTCGCTGCTACTCGATTTCGACCCGGCCGCTGTGGCCGTTGGCCGCTCCCCCGCCGGGGGTCTTGTCGGCGTTGTTGTCCTGTCCGTCGGGGGTGCCGAGGTTGCGGCGGACCGAGTCGAGGATGGTCAGGCCCTGGCCGACCAGGCCGGCGGCGATCTCGCCGAGGCCGTCGGTGCCGTTGAGGACGTTGACGTTGGCGTTTGCCAGGCCCGCCGAGGCCTCCTTGACGATCTGCGGGAGCTGGTCGATGAGCATCCGGTCCAGGGCCACCCGGTCGTGCGAGGCGGCTGCCTCGGCCTGGATCTTCATCCGCTCGGCCTCGGCCATGGCCAGCAGACGGATGCGCTCCGCCTCCGCCTCGGCGGGCTTGACGACCTCGGCCACCAGCTCCTGCTGACGCAACCGGGCCGCGCGCTCGGCGAGTTCGGTCTGGGCGGCGAGGACTTCCTGCTGTGCGTGTGCCTGGGCGAGCGGTCCGGCCTGGGCGGCGTGCGCCTGGGCGCGGTCCACCTCGGCGTTGTACTCGGCCTGGACCACGGCGGTCTGCCGGGAGTACTCGGCCTGATTACGGGCCGCCTCCTGCTGCGCCTCGACCGACGCCTGGGTGGCCTGGGCCTGGGCGATCTGCGCCTGCCGCTGGATGGCGGCCTTGTGCGGGGCGGACATCGCCTCGATATAGCCGGTCTCGCCGTCGTCGATCGACTGGATCTGCAGTGAGTCGACGATCAGACCGATCTTCGCCATCTCGGTCTTGGAGGTCTCCAGGACCTCGGTGGCCAGCTTCTGCCGTTCGGTGACGATCTCCTCGACCGTCATCGAACCGATGATGGAGCGCAGATGACCGGCGAAGATCCGGCCGGTCAGGACCGACATCTGGTCCTGGTCGGACAGGAACCGCTGACCCGCGTTGACCACGCTCTCGGTGTCATTGCCGACCTTGAACGCGATCACGGCGCGCACCGTCAGGGCAATGCCCTGCCGGGTCACACAGGTCTCGGCGACCTCCGCCTCACACATCGCGAGAGTCAGAAAGCGAACCTTGCGGAAAACCGGCAGCACGAACTTGCCGTGCCCGGTCACCACTCGGAATGGCGCTCCCCCTTGTCCACGCCTGCCGCCCGAAATCAGCATGGCTTGATCGGGGGCAGGAACGCGGTAACCGAACATCCTTTATCTCCTCAGCCTGCGTCGCCGGCCTCGCCGGTCAACGCGTCCAACGGATCGGCCCACTCCATGACGTCGACCTGGCGACTGCCACGGGACTCGATGACGAGCACGGTCGCCCCTACCGGAAGGGGCTCGGCGGACCAGGCGAGAAAGGCCTCTGAGCCGCCCCTGATCCGCACCAGGACCTCACCGGGACCGGCAGCCCCACGAGTGCCGATCAGAAGCACACCCGTACAGCCGATTACGGCCTCGTCCGGAGCCATTGGCGGCTGCCCTCCCCCGTTTACGTACCTGGAAATCCGACCTTAGCGCTCCGGTGCGCGGCGGCCTATGGGGGGATGGCGGCGAGTTGGGACACCGATTAGGGCTCCGTCAATTTCTCGTCAGTGCGGGAACGCAAACACACCGAATGCGGTGCGGAATTTCCGCCGGGCGGGCAGGCCGGGCCCGGGTCGGCCCGGCCTGCCGTTGGTGCGGTGTGGTGCGGTGCGGAGGCCCGCGCGGGGGTGAGGCCGGTGGCCGGTGGAGGTTGTCGCCGTGGCGGACGGGGATTCAGTGTGCCGAAGGCAGGGCGTCGAGGGCGGCGAGGATGTCGGATGGTTCGGCGCGGGCGGTGTAGTCGGTGTCGAGGAAGGACCAGCGGATGGTGCCCTCCTGGTCGATGACGTAGGTGGCGGGGACGGGCAGGGTGCGGGCATGTCCGCCGTTGACCCGCTGCAGGTCGAAGCCGAAGGACTCGTACACGACGGCCAGGTCGTCGGGCAGGTCGAAGCTGATGCCGAACTGCTTGGCGGTGTCCGAGCCGACGTCGCTGAGTACGTCGAAGGCGAGCGAGTGCTTTTCGGTGAGGGTGAGGGACTCGTCGGGGATCTGCGGCGATATGGCCACCAACTGGGCGCCGCGGGCGGTGATTTCGGTGTGGTGTGCCTGGAGGGCGCGCAGTGCGAGGTGGCAGAAGGGGCACCAGGCGCCGCGGTAGAAGGTGAGCACGACCGGGCCCGCGGACAGCAGGGCGTCCAGGGTGACGGTGTCGCCTGTCGCGGTGGGGAGGCTGAAGCGGGGGGCCGTGTCTCCGGTCTGCAGGGCGCGCGTGGTGAGGCCGGATTCGGCGAGCTCACGGGCGGACCGCTGCATCACCTCACGCTCGGCGTCGGGGAGTTCGGGAAAGCCGGTGCGGAGGAGGTGGGTGAGTTCTTCCTGAAGGGTCATTGCGGTGAGTGCTCCTGAGAGGTGAGAGGGGCGCGCAGTGGCGCGAGGGCAGCGGTCACGGTGTCGGTCAGCGCCTGGGCGTCGGCACCGGCACGGGAGCGCAGATTGACGCCGTATGCGAGGGTCGCCAGCACAGCGGAGGCGGCGTCGAGATCGCAGGACGGCTGGAGTTGCCCCAGGCCGGCGGCGTTGGTCAGGGCCGCGCGCATGGCTGACTGGAGCATGTGGTGGTGGTCTTCGAGCAGTGTGCGGATGCCGGTGTCGGTGCACTCCGGGCCGGCGTAGGCGTTGGTGACCATGCAGCCCCAGCCGGCGACCGGGCCGGAACAGCGCACCTCGATCAGCCCGGCGAAGAACTCCTCTATCGAGGTCAGCCCCGCGGTGGCCTGCGACAGCTGAGCGAAGGCCGGTGTCGAGTGCTGGGCTATATAGCGGTCCAGTGCCGCGGCGTAGAGACCGTCCTTGTTGCCGAAGGTCGCATAGAGGCTGGAGCGGCTGACTCCGGTCGCGGTCACCAGTGCCTGGATGCCGGTTGTAGGGAGACCTTGGCGCCAGAAGACCTGAATCGCTTCGTCGAGTACGAGCTCGGGGTTGAAGTGCTTGACGTCGGGCATGGCCGGGCTGCTCGCTTCGCTGTCACGAGTGGGAATGCTGGGTTGGTCGGTCCCGCTCCTTATCTTGGAACGGTTATTCCAAGATACTCCGATTCCCCTCCTGTGAAAAGGAGTTGGGGAAATCAGCTGAGGAAACTTCCGGAACCTTCCCTTCCGCCACGGGGTCGTGCCTCTGCCACGGGGTCGTGCCTCTGCCACGGGGTCGTGCCTCTGCCACGGGGTCGTGCCTCCGCCGCGGGGTCGTGCCTCCCCCCACCCCCGAACCCACCCCCCGCCCCCTCCCCCGAAGGGGGAGGAGGGGGAGGGGGCGGGGGAAGCGCTTCGGCCCCCTGCCCTGCCCCGTCCCGGCCCCCTGCCCCGGCCGCCCGCCGCCCCCGGCCGCCCGCCGCCCCCGGCCGCCCCGCCGCCCCCGGCCGTCCGCCGCCCCAAGCCGGGCCCGTTTCCGTCCCCCTACGCCAGCGGTTTGACGCCCACGGCCTTGAAGAAGGTGTAGTGGAAGGTGCCGCCTTCCTCCGCCGTCAGTCGTAGGTCGGCTATTCCCCGGTCCCAGTCGGCGGCGGTGGTCAGGCCGGTGCTCAGTGCCTGGTCGCGGACCGCTTCGACCATGGCGATAAAGGTCTTCCGGGTGAGGCCGTCCACCAGCGCGGGCCGGGTCGCGTCGGCGTACGCCGTCCGCGGCCGGACCATCACCTGGTCGAATCCGGCATCGCTGAGCAGCGGCTGCAACGCCCGTCCGAGCAGCGCATTTCCGCCGGCCGCGGCCTGCAGCCGTACCTGGTGGCCGATCACCTCGTGGGCGTGGATGCTGTCCGGGTGGAGGACCACCGAACCGTGGTCCCCCTCGATCACGGTGAGGGTGCCGCCGGGCCGCAGGACGCGGCGCAGCGCGGCCAGTGCGCGGCCCGGGTCCGGGAGGTGTTCCAGCACGAAGCAGGCAAAGACATGGTGGAACTCCCCCACGCCGAACGGGAGATCGTGGAGATCGGCGATATGCCACTCCACACTGGCCCAGGGTTCCCGCGCCGTCACATACTCCTGGGCCTGCGCCAGCGACTCCGCGGACCGGTCGATCGCGACGATCCGTGCCCCCGGACTGCTCCTGGCCAGATGCACGGTCTGCGCGCCCACTCCGCAGCCGACCTCCAGCACCCGGCTGCCGGCGGCGTACGCCGTACCCGCATGCAGCAACCCGGCGAGCGTGTCCGCCTGGTCGCCGAGGCGACGCGCCTCCTGCGGTGAATAGCCGTGCACGTAGGCCGATTTCGTGTTCATGCCCCCACCGTGCCGGGACAATGGCCCGGTGCACAGGTCCAAAGAGCGCCCGGTCAACCGGTCCATAACTCCCTCGCCCTCGCCCCCCGTCTCCCCTCCCCCTGGCACGTCCCCCGGTTGCTCCGACTTCCTGCAGCTGAACGTGGGCGACGCGCCCGTGGGTGGTCGGGCGGACTGGCTGGCCCAGGAGTTGCGGCGGGCCGTTGCGGATGGTCGGCTTCCGGTCGGGAGCAGACTGCCCGCGACCCGTACGCTCGCCGCTGACCTGCACGTATCGCGGGGTGTGGTCACCGAGGCATATCGGCGGCTGACGGAGGACGGGCAGCTCGCCGGGCGGGGGAGAAGCGGCACGATCGTCGTCGCCGCTCCCCTGACGGCCGCTCCCGTGACCGCCGCTCCCGTGACCGCCGCTCCCGTGACGGCCGCTGCGACGACGACGGGAACGACGCCCGTCGACCACCATTCCCTCGCTCACCACCCCCACCACCAACCACCCCGCACCCCCCATCCCCCCACCCCCTTCGCCACACCCCCCGGCCCCGAGATCTTCGACGAGCTGCGCACTGCGCCCGCACGGGTTGACCTGGCGCCCGGTCTGCTGGACCTGGCCGCCTTCCCCCGGGCGGCCTGGCTGCGCGCCGAACGGGCGGTGCTGACGGACCTCCCGTCGGCCGGCTTCGGGTACGGCGACCCGCGAGGCACTCCCGCGCTGCGCCGGGCCGTCGCCAACTGGCTGGCCCGCAACCGGGGGATCAGGGCGGATCCGGACGAGGTGCTGATCGTCGCCGGTACCGCGCAGGCGCTCGGTCTGATCGCCGATGTGCTGCACCGCGACGGGGTTCCGGAGATCGCGGTGGAGGATCCCGGTTCGCTGGGCGCACGGCAGCATCTCCAGTACTGGCGGATGGCGACGCCGCCGATCCCGGTGGACGACGACGGGATCCGCGTCGACGCGCTGCGGGCGAGCGGTGCGCGGGCCGTACTGGTCACCCCGGCGCACCAGTTCCCGACGGGGGTGGTGCTCGGTGGCGCACGGCGCCGTGAGCTGATGCGGTGGGCGGCCGACGGCGGCCTGATCGTCGAGGACGACTACGACGCCGAGCACCGCTACGACCGCGCGCCGGTCCGCGCCCTGCGGTCGCTCCTCCCCGAGCAGGTCTGTTACGCGGGCAGCGTCTCCAAACTGCTGGCCCCCGCCCTACGGGTGGGCTGGCTGCTGCCGCCGCCGAAGTACCGCGAGGCGCTGACCGACGCCAAACGGTTCGCCGATCTCGGCAATGCCGCGCTGCCCCAACTGGTCCTGGCCCGGCTGATGGAGTCCGGCGAACTGGAGCGCCTGCTGCGGCTGTTGCGCCGCCGCCATCGCCGTCGCCGGGACGCCATGATCGCGGCGGTCCGCGCCCATCTGCCGGGCGCCCGTGTGCATGGCGCCGCGGCGGGTCTGCATCTGACCGTCACCTTCGGCCCGGAGGGCTATCGGGGCTCCGACACGGACCTGGCCGCGGCCGCCCTCACCCACGGTGTCAAGGTCCACCCCCTGTCTTGGCACGCCCAACGCCCCTCCCCGCCAGGTCTGGTGCTCGGCTACGCCGCCCGTACACCGGACGAGATCACACAGGGCGTGGCCGTTATCGGGGAGGTGCTGCGCAGCGGGTGAGGGGACCGCCCGGAGCCGCCCGGAGCCGCCCGGAGCCGCCGGGTCCTGCCCGGACCACCTCGGCCCGCCCGGATCGCCGCGACCGGACGGCCGGGCCCCGTCGGGGCATCAAACCGAGGCCCGCTTCAGGCCGGCCCCAGCCCTCCCCCAGCCCTCCTCCAGCCCTCCCCCATACCTGCCGCACGCCCCACCGACCGCCGACTGGTGACCGGACGAAGCCACCAGCCGAGGAACCGCCACCGGTCAGGGTTCGACGACCGGTGCGCTCGCGCTGGACGGGGACAGGATGGCCGTCGGAGTGACCGCGCCGGCGAAGCTGACCTCGTAGCCGTGGTTGAGGAGGATGAGCGTCAGGGTGAGTGTCTCGTTCACCCGGGCGACGCCCTGGGCGTCGGTGTTGGCGATGCCCAGGACATTGCTGCCGGCCTTGAACAGGATCGGCTGGTTGGGCACCGGAAGGCCGGTGACCTGGTCGGTCAGCGTGGCCGTCAGGAACGGGAAGTACACGTGCGGCGGGAACAGCTTCGTCAGCGCCGGGGTCGCGGTCAGCGAGGTGGCGTGGACGGGGATGAAGTAGGTGAAGCCGCCCACCAGAGTGGTGCTGCCGCCAGGGGTGGTGACGGTGACGTCCGCGGGGCCGGGCACCCCGGGCGGAGTGGTCGCGGTGAGCTGCGTACCGGTGGAGTTGACGGTCACGCCGGTGGCGGGGTTGCCGCCGATGTCGACGCTCGCCCCGGTCAGGTTGGTGCCGGTGATCGTCACCACCGTGCCGCCCGTGACGGGCCCTGAGTTGGGGGTGATGCTGCTGATCGTCGGGTCGAACTGGATGACGCTGACACTGGCACCGGAGATGTTGGTGACGTAGACCTTGTTGTTGGGCGCGACCACCAGGGCGATCGGCTGGTTGCCGACGGCGATCGGGGCGCCGATGGTGGTGTTGGTGGTGGTGTCGATCACCGACACGTTGTTCGACCCGCGGTTGGCCGTGTAGGCGTTGCCGTCGGGGCCGACCGTGACGCCCCACGGGTTGGTGCCGACGGGGATCGTGGTGGCGATGGTGTCCGTGGTGGTGTTGATCACCGTCACGTTGTTCGACCCGATGTTGGCGACGTAGGCATCCCCGCTGGGGCCGATCGCCACGAAGTTCGGCTGGTTGAAGCCGGGGATCGTGGTGATGACGGCGGCGGTGGCGGTGTTGATCACCGTCACGCTGTTCGCATTCCGGTTGGCGACATACGCCTTGCCGTTGGGGGCGACCGCGATCCCGACCGGGCCACTGCCGGTGGGGATCGCGGCGCCGATGACGGTGTTGGTGGCGGTGGAGATCTCCTGCACGCTGTTCGCCGCGAAGCGGCTGACGTAGACGTTGCCGCTGGGGATGACCGCCGCCGCGGCGGGCCCGCCGCTGAGCGCGATCGTGGTGAGGACGGTGCTGGTGGCGGTGTCGATCACCGTCACGTTGTTGGAGATGTTGTTGGGGACGTAGGCGTTGCCGTTGGGAGCGACGGTCAGCCAGGCCGGCGTGGTGCCGGTCGGGATCGCGGCGCCGATGACGGTGTCCGTGGCGGTGTCGATGGTCTGCACATTGCTCGACCCGGAGTTGGCGACGTAGAGGTCGCCGTTGGGGATGAACGCCAGCCCGACCGGGTTGGTGCCGACCGGGATCGTCGTGACGGCCAGGAAGGTGTGTGGCGCCGCGGTCCGGCTGACCGCCCCCGCCTCGACGGCCGGCATTACCTGGCCGGCGGAAGAAGTTGTCTGCAGCAGGGCCTGCAACGGCGATTGAACAAGGGTACTCATGTGGACCCCTTCTGTGGGGGCCGTCCAGAGATCCCGCTCCGGGGCGCCACAACTACCGACCCCGCATCGCACAAAAAGCGATGGGCCGCGCATCCCCGAGGAGGGATGGGCAGCCCATTGGTTCGGTCGGATTCTTAGTTCCCCTGCCGAGGCGCAGCGAAACATCCGCCTTCTTAGGGGAGGGGAGGTGCCGGCGTCCGCTGATCACCGGAACGGGAGGGGGCGGCCCCGTTCCTCCTCCGGGCGCGGGCCGAAGATCCGCCGGTCCGCCTCCGTGATCGCGACATCGTGGATACCGGCCTCCCGGCGCCGCATCAGCCCGTCCTCGTCGAACTCCCACAGCTCGTTGCCGTAGCTGCGCCACCACTGGCCGGCCGTGTCATGGGACTCGTACTGGAAGCGCACCGCGATGCGGTTGCCGCTGTACGACCAGAGTTCCTTGCGGAGGGCGTAGTTCAGCTCCCGGGCCCACTTCTGGCGCAGGAAGGCGACGATCTCGGCGCGGCCGGTGAGGAAGGTGTCGCGGTTCCGCCAGACCGAGTCCTCGGTGTAGGCGAGGGCGATCCGCTCCGGATCGCGGGTGTTCCAGGCGTCCTCGGCCGCCTGCACCTTCTGCAGGGCGCTCGGCTCGTCGAACGGGGGGAGGGGTGGCCGTGGTGGCGCCATGGTGGATTCCCTTGCTCATGAGGGGAGAACGGGCGGGAGAACGGTCGTTCTCCTCTGGTCGGCTAGTGTAGAGAACGACCGTTCTCCTGGAAAGCCCGCTAGCCCGCTAGCCCACAAGTCCGCAAACCCGCGAGCCCCGGAAGTGCCATGGACCTCGATGAAGCCCGTACGCGGATACTCGACGCGGCGGAGAAGCTGTTCTACGACCGCGGGATCCAGTCCGTCGGGATGGATGAACTCCGCACCGCCGCCGGGGTGTCGCTCAAGCGCCTCTACCAGTGCTTTCCGGCCAAGCAGGACCTCGTCGAGGCGTATCTGCGCCGCCGCGACACCCGCTGGCGCGCCGCGCTCGCCGAGTACGTCGACGCGCAGGCGGACGTGCCCGCCGACGGTCCCGCGGCCCGGCCGCTCGCGGTCTTCGACTGGCTGTATGGCTGGTTTTCGGGGCCCGGATTCCGCGGGTGCGCCTTCATCAACGCGTTCGGCGAGCTGGGCGCGACCTCGGACGGGGTCAGCCGGGCCGCCGGGGAGCACAAGGGCGCGCTGCTCTCCTATCTGACCGACATCGCACGGGGCGTGCCGGTGCCGCAACCTGAGGCGGTGGCGGGGCAGTTGGCGTTGCTTGTCGACGGTGCGATCACCACGGCGGCGATTACGCGGGACCCGGATGCCGCCCGGCGGGCACGGGCCGCCGCGGAGACTCTCGTCGGGGCGGCCGGAGCCGGGGTCGGGGCCGGGGCCGGGGCGTCCGCGTCCACGCGCGGGTCGTCACCGCGCGGCTGAGTCCGGCCCGCGCTCGGTGTCCCCGGACCCGGTCCTCGCACCCGGTCCTCACCGCCGCCCGCCGAACTCCCAGTTGTGGACCTCGATATCGGCGTACCGCTCCTGGGTCAGCACGGCGCGGGCGGTGGCCGGGTCCGGCGCCCGGACCAGCGCCGCCGTACCCAGCCAGCGGTCGCCGTCGTCGGACAGCAGCGGCCCGTACGCGATCAGCTCGTCCGCGTCGCGCGGTACGGAGAGGTCGGCGGCCTGCCCCGCGCCGAGGCCGAGCACCAGGTAGTGGTTGCCGCCGCTCCGGCCGCCGGGGAACTCCCACATGGTGCGCCCCAGGACGTTCCGCCAGCGGCGCAGCATCACGTCCCGGTAGGCGCCGGCCTGGTAGCCGGGCTCGCCGAAGGCGAAGGCGCGGGCGGCGGCCGGATCGGGCAGGTCGACGATGTGGACGCTGCCGGTGGGTATCCCGTCCTCGCCGAGGAGCGTGGGGCCGCGGGCGATCAGCTCCTCGGCGTAGCGGTCCATATAGGACCAGTGGTCCTCCAGCAGCTCCTGGCGAAGCGTCAGCGAGCCGGGCCGGTCGCGGTGGTAGCAGAAGAACTCCATGCCGCAGTCTCTCCCACGCCGCGCCACCATTGGCCGGCCGTGTCAGGGGACTCGTACTGGAAGCGCACCGCGATGCGGTTGCCGCTGGACGACCAGCCGATGGCCCCGCGGACCGGCCGCTGGGCGGTTCCGGTGGCCGAACCGGAGGCGACGGCCCGACAGTTGGCGCTGTTGATTGGCGGGGCGGTCGCCGATGCCGCGCAACGAAAGCCGATGGCACATGAGTTCGAAATCCGACTAAGATCAACTACGTGCACGCGGTGCCCGCCACGCCCCATTCATGGCGGGATTCTTCGTGTCTTCCGCCCGTATTCCGAGGAGAGGAATCCCCCCACACATGACCCGTCCGAAGCTGCTCCGCGCGCTGACCGTCGCCGGAACGATCGCGCTGAGCGCCGTCGCCACCACCCCCGCCGCGCACGCCGCGGCGTCCGCCTGCACCCACGACTGGTCGGGGCCGCAGATCTGCGTCGAGACCAGTGGCCAAAACGGTCTGCCCAACCCCGGCACCGTCACCGCGACCTGGACCAACCCGCCCAAGAGCCGGCAGTCCGCGACCGTCTACATCACCACGCCCGGCGTCTCCTACTCGTTCAAGGCGAAGCGGTCCGGCAGCCAGATCGTCGGTCGCACGGTGCCCGGACTTCAGGGCACCGGAGATCTCTGTGTCCGTTTCAAGGGCAGCTCGCACAAGGCCTGTGTGGAGCTGATCGACCGCAACGGCTCCTTCTAGCCGGTCCGTTACGGACGCCCGAGGCGGCCGTACGACGGCGCCACGCGGTAGGCGCGGCGCGGCTGCACCATGGGACGGGGACGCGGCCGCAGCTCTCCAGGGGCTGCGGCCGCGTCGGCGTACGGCGGGGTTCGCGTACGGCGGGTTTGGCGCGTACGGGGGTGGGTGCCGGGTCAGCCCAGCGCCCGCTCCAAGCTCCCCAGCGCCGACTCCAGTTCCTCCGCGGTGATGGTCAGCGGCGGGGCCAGCCGGATCGTCGAGCCGTGGGTGTCCTTGACCAGGACGCCTTCCTTCAGCAGCCGTTCGCTGATCTCCCGGCCCGTGCCCAGGGTGGGGTCGATGTCGACGCCCGCCCACAGGCCGCGGGCGCGGAAGCCGGTGACGCCCTTGCCGGTCAGGGCGGTCAGGCCGCTGCGCAGCTGTGTGCCGAGTTCGGCGGCGCGGCGCTGGAACTCGCCGGTGGCCAGCAGCTCGATCACGGCCGAACCGACCGCGGCCGCCAGCGGGTTGCCGCCGAAGGTCGAGCCGTGCTGGCCGGGGCCGAGCACGCCGAGCACCTCGCGGCGGGCGACGACCGCGGAGACCGGGACGATGCCGCCGCCGAGCGCCTTGCCGAGCAGCAGCATGTCCGGCACCACGGATTCGTGCTCGACCGCCAGGGTGGTGCCGGTGCGGCCCAGCCCGGACTGGATCTCGTCGGCGATGAACAGACAGCCGTTGCGCCGGGTCAGTTCGCGTACGCCGGTGAGGTAGCCGTCGTCGGGGATGAGGACGCCCGCCTCGCCCTGGATGGGCTCGATCAGCACGGCGGCCGTCGTCTCGTCCAGGGCGGCTTCGATCGCGGCGAGATCGTTGTACGGGACGGTGCGGAAGCCGGGGGCGAACGGGCCGAAGCCGACCCGGGCGGTGTCGTCGTCGGAGAAGCCGACGATGGTGGTCGTCCGGCCGTGGAAGTTGCCGCCCGCCACCACGATCGTCGCCCGGTCCGCCGGGACGCCCTTGACGTCGTAGGCCCACTTGCGGGCGACCTTGATGCCGCTCTCCACCGCCTCGGCGCCGGTGTTCATCGGCAGCACCATGTCCAGACCGGTCAGTTCGGCGAGACTTTCGGCGAAACCGGCGAGACGGTCGTTGTGGAAGGCGCGGGAGGTGAGGGTGAGCTGGTCGAGCTGGCGGTGCGCGGCCTCGATCAGGGCCGGGTGGCGGTGGCCGAAGTTGAGCGCCGAATAGCCGGCCAGCATGTCGAGGTAGCGGCGGCCCTCGACGTCCTCGACCCAGACCCCTTCGGCACGCGCGACCACTACGGGCAGCGGGTGGTAGTTGTGCGCGAGGACCGGGCTCTCGGCCTGGATCAGCTCCGCGGACGAACGGGAAGCCTGGGCCGGGACAGTACGGGTGGGAGCGGTCATGAGCGGATCTCCTGGGTGCAGCACTTGATGCCGCCGCCGGCCTTGTGGAACTCCGACAGGTCGACGGGGACGGGGACATAGCCGTGCGCGCTGAGCTGAGCGATCAGGCCGGTCGCCAGTGGGGCGACGAAGACATGGCGGCCGTCGGAGACGGAGTTGAGGCCGAAGGCCAGGGCGTCCTCCCGGGTGGCGAGCACCGCGTCGGGGAACAGCCGCCGCAGCACCTCACGGCTGCCGGACGAGAACGCCTCGGGGTAGTAGGCGATGTTCGCCTCGCCGGTCTCCGGTGACTCCTCCAGGACGAACAGCGCGGTGTCCAGGTGGTAGAAGTACGGGTCCACCAGCTGCAGGCCGATCGTCGGCACACCGAAGAACTCCTGCACCTCGCGGTGCGCCGCCGGGGTGGTGCGAAAGCCGGTACCCGCCAGGATGTAGCGGCCGGCCGGTACGAGATCACCTTCGCCCTCGCACGGCGACTCCGGTCGGTAGACGTCGTAGCCGGCCGCCTTGAACCAGGTCTCGTACTCCGTGGACTCCGGGCGCCGCTGCGGCGCGTGGAACTGCGAGCCGAAGACCCGGCCGCCGACGACGAGCGCGGAGTTCGCCGCGAACACCATGTCCGGCAGGCCGGGCACCGGGGCCACCGTCTCCACGGTGTGCCCGTGCGCGCGGTAGGTGCCCATCAGGGTCTCCCACTGGCGCCCGGCGAGCGCGGTGTCGACGGGCACCTCCGCACGCATCCATGGATTGATCGCGTACTGCACAGCGAAGTGTCTGGGCTCGCAGACCAGATAGCGCCGGGGGCGCGACACACGACTCATCGGCACGGGACGATCCCTTCGCTTGCAACGGGGCTTGCGGGTGACCGGAGGTCACAGAGGGTCACCCGGAGTGCTTCCACGGTAAGGAGCGAGGGATTCGGGCCACAAGAAACAAATGCTGCTCAGCGGCGCAGTAATGCTGCGTATAGGTGGCCGTTCACGCAGCATTCTGGCGCGATGGTGCGGGCTGAGGACCCTTCCGTTTTAGCGGGCGGTTCCTCCGGGGCCCTCAGGGGGCGGCGCCCCGGGCCTTCAGGGTGCGGCGCCTCCGGAGGACTGCCGGGCGCCCGCCTCCGGGCTGTCCGGCAGCAGATGGGACAGCACCATGTAGCTGATCGTCTTGCGGATGAACGGCTCGGCCCGGATCCGTTCCAGCACCTCCTCGAAGTGCTCCACATCGGTCGCCCGTACGTGCAGCAGCGCGTCGGCGCCCCCGGTGACGGTCATCGCCGCCGCGATCTCCGGGTGGTTGCGCACCACTTCAGCCAACCGGCGGGGCGGCGCCGCGCTGTCGCAGTACACCTCGACATACGCCTCGGTCAGCCACCCCAGCGCGGCCGGTCGCACGGTCGCGGTGAACCCCGTGATGACGTTGTTCTCCCGCATCCGGTCCACCCGCCGCTTCACCGCGGTCGACGACAGCCCGATCGCCGCCCCGATCTCCGCGAAGCTCGCCCGGCCGTTGTCGATCAGCGCCGCAACGATCTTGCGGTCGAGCCCGTCGAAGGGCACGGCCTTGCTGGTCACTGGGCCTCCCGATTCCATGCCGGTCCCGTCCCCGGTCGGATGCCTGGTCCCGTCCCGGTCCCGCGTCGGTGCGGGTGGCCTCACGGTAGCGATACGGGGCGGGGGAGGTCAGACCTCGACGTGGTCGAAGAGCGCCAGCATCCTCGTGAGCACCCGCACGCACGCCGTCACCTCGGCGTCGGTCAGCCCGCCGTCGACCTGGCGCAGCAGTGCACGTTCGCGCGTGAGCACGGCGGTGATGGCGGCCCGGCCGTCGTCGGTCAGCCGGATCAGCGAGGAGCGCTGGTGGGCCGGGTTCGGGGTGATCTCGACCAGCTGCCGGTCCGCGGCGTCGTTGACCATGCGCTGGACGAACTGCCGGCTCAGGGCCTGGGCGCGGCCCATCTGCGGAACGGTCATCGGGCCGTTCTCGCGGAGCAGATCCAGGACGGCCCGCACGCCGACGGACAAGCCCTCGATCGGGGCGCTCTGTTCGACCTTGCGCTGGACGCGCCGGTACAGCGGGCCCACGAGGTCGAACACCTCGGTGAGCCGGTGGGCGAGGTCATCGGGCGGCAGCGGCGCGGCGGTGTCGGTCACGGCATCAGGATGACACCTTGGTTGCCAAAACTCCATCAGGGATGGCACCTTGGTTGTCATGACTGATGCTCTTGAGGTACGCACTTTCGAGACGCACGACGGACTTCTCGCCTACCGCGACGCCGGCAGCGGCCGGCCGCTGGTGCTGCTGCACGGTGGCTTCGTGGACGGCGGAATGTGGGACGACCAACTCCCGTACTTCGCGCGGGACCACCGGGTGATCGTGCCGGACGCCCGGGGCCACGGCGCGTCGGCCAACGCGACCCGGGCCTTCCGCCAGACCGACGACCTCGCCGCGCTGCTGCGCCACCTCGACACCGGGCCCGCGGTCCTGGTGGGGGTGTCGATGGGCGGGGCCATGGCGGTGGACACCGCGCTGGAGCATCCCGGTCTGGTGCGCGCGCTGGTGGTCTGCGGCGCCGGGACCAGCGAGCCGGAGTTCCATCACCCCTGGGTCCGGGAGGTCCGGGCCGCCCAGGCCCGTGCGATGGCCGCCGGTGACATCGAGGGCTGGATCGACGCGTTCGTGATGTACGCGGCCGGACCGCACCGCACGCTCGACGCGGTCGATCCGCAGGTCGTGGGACGCATACGGGACATGGCGCGGCGGACGTTGGCCAAGCACACCGCTGACGAACCGGACCGGCACGTGCCGGTTACCGATACCTGGGCGCGAACGGCGAACATCACGGTCCCGGTGCTGGTCGTCAACGGCACCCTCGATATGGACGACTGCATCGGTATGGGCGAACGCCTCGTGCGGTCCGTCGCGCACGGCCGCAGCGCCACCATCGACGGCACCGCGCACTACCCCAACATGGAGCGGCCGGACGTGTTCAACCGGATGGTGGAGGAGGCGTTGCACGGCTTCCTCGCGGGCGAGGGCTGAGGCGCGGGGCCGCGCAACCGGTCACGGCGTAGGCCCAGGTCACGGGGCCGTGGCAGGAGAAGCAGGTGCGGCCGGTGACCGGTGGTCGGTCGCCGGTCGCCGCGTGCGTGGGTCCACCCCGGCTCCGTGGGGCCGCATGGGATCCTGGGGTGTCATGGATCTGCCGGACGGACGGTGGACGTGCGGCGATGACGAGGGTGCACCGATGAGACTCTGCTTCCTGGTGGAGGAGCAGTACCGCCATGACGGCATGCCGCTGGAGGTGATCCACCAACTCCGCGCCTGGGGCCACCAGGTGGATGTGGTGTGGCCCGGCCGTTCGCTGATCCGGATATCCGAGGCGATACAGGCGGGCAGCCACGACGCCTGGGTCCTCAAGACGGTCTCCGGCGGGCCGGGTCTGACGCTCCTGGAGGCGGCCGCTTCCGTCGGGCTGACGACGGTGAACGATGTCCGGGCCATCCGTGGCGTACGGGACAAGGCGCTGGCCGCGGTGATCGCCCGGAGCAAGGGGCTGCCCGTCCCCGTGACGTATGCGGCGGCCCGTCCCGAGGAGTTCGCGGAGATAGCCGAGGCGGAGTTCCCCCTCGTGGTCAAGCCGGCGGACGGCAGCTCCGGGCGTGCCGTCCGGCTGGTGGCGACGCCGGACCGGCTGCTGGATCCGGTGGATGCGGTGGAGTCGGGCGGCGCGGCGGGTCCGGGCGGGGCGGGCGGTGGGCTGCTCATCGCGCAGCCCTATGTTCCCAACTCCGGTACGGATCTGAAGGTGTACAGCGTCGCCGGTGAGCTGTACGCGACCGAGCGGTGCTCGCCGCTGCACCCGGCACACGCCGTACACGAACGGCAGGTGCCGCTGACCACCGAAGTCGCCCGGATCACCGCCGAGATAGGCGACGTCTTCGGCCTCGATCTGTACGGGGTCGACATCCTGCTCGGGCCGGACGGCCCGGTGGTCGTCGACATCAATGACTTCCCCAGCTTCCGTCAGGTGCCGGACGCGGTCGCCCGGGTGTCGGCCGCGGTCCTGGACCTCGCCCGTAGGGGGACGAGGGGGCGGGAGGCGTCTGTACGGGAGGCGGCTCGGGAGGCGTTTGCCGGGGAGCCTGTACGGGAGGCCGGGCGCGAGCCGGAGCCGGTGTCGGAAGCGGTGTCCGTGGCCGGGCTGCCGACGCCCCCGTTCGCCGTGCCGTCCGTTCCCCGTGCCAACTGGCCCGCGGCGTCGATGGGTGGTGGCCGGTGAGGATTTGTCTGCTCACCGCCGATCCCGGGCATCCGCTGCTGGCGGCGGTCAGTGACCTGCTGGCACCGGATCACCAGGTCGAAACCCTGGACCCGGGTGCCGAGGGGCCGGGGCCCGATCTCTCCTCGCTCGCCGATGTCTATCTCCTCAAGGCCCGGACGCCGCGGGCGCTGGCGCTCGCCGCGCTGCTGGAGGAGCACGGCGCCCCGGTGCTCAACTCGGCGGCGGCGACCGCCCGTTGCCAGGACCGGGTGGCGATGGCGGCGGTGGCCCGCGCGGCGGGGCTGCCGTTTGCCGGTACCCGCTGTGTGGCCGCCCTCGGGGAGCTGGCCGCGGCCGGCGCACCGCCCGGCCCGCTGGTGATCAAGAGCCGGTTCAGCCGCCGCCACGACCTGGTGGCCCGCGCCGACAGCGCCGTACGGCTGCGGGAACTGGCCGCCGACTGGGCCGAAGAGCCGGTGGTGGCGCAGGACTTCGTCCCGAACAGCGGCTGGGACCACAAGCTGTGGGTGGTCGACGGACAGCTCTTCGCCGCGCTGCGCCGCTCGGAGCTGGCCCCGGACGGCCGCGGCCCGAACCTGCCGCTGCCGACCGCCGAGCTGCCCGCGAGCTGGACCGCCGCCGCGCTCCAGGTCGGCGAGGTCTTCGGCCTGGACGTCTACGGGGTGGACATTCTCGACGCCGGTGGTGCCGAAGCCGGGGGCGGCGATGCCGATGGTGCGGCCGGTGCGCCCCTCATCGTGGACATCAACGCCTTCCCCGGGATCCGCGGCCAGGCCGGTGCCCCGGAGGCGCTGGCGGCTCTCGCCCTGCGGACGGCGACGAGCGGCCGGACCAGAGGCCGGACCACCGACCGGACCACCGCCCAGCCCCTCACCCCCGACGAAAGAAAACTCCCACAAGTCAGCCAGAAATGATCCCGGTTCGGCCCACTCCGGACCCAAGGGGAGCGGAGGCGGAAGCTCCTCCTCCATAAGGCCTAAGGCGCTGAGCCCCGGGGTAGCGCAGCCCCGTCAAGGGAGGCGTGGTGCAGCGCGCCTTCCTTCCGTACGTATGGGGAGAGGCCAGCAACCGTGACACAGCCATTTGAATTGCCGCACTTCTACACGCCCCATCCGGCGCGGTTGAACCCCCACCTGGAGGCCGCCCGTACGCACTCCAGGACGTGGGCCCGGGAGATGGGCATGCTGGAGGGCTCGGGTATCTGGGAGCAGCGGGATCTCGACGCCCATGATTACGCCCTGTTGTGCTCCTACACCCACCCGGACTGCGACGCCGACGCGCTCTCGCTGGTGACCGACTGGTACGTCTGGGTCTTCTTCTTCGATGACCACTTCCTGGAGACGTTCAAGCGGACGCTGGACCGGAAGGGCGGCAAGGAGTACCTGGACCGGCTGCCCGCCTTTATGCCGATGGATCTGACCACGCCCGTACCGGAGCCGGTCAACCCGGTCGAGGCCGGGCTCGCCGACCTGTGGGCGCGTACGGTGCCGCGGATGTCCATGGACTGGCGGCGGCGGTTCGCCGAGAGCACCGAGCATCTGCTCAATGAGTCGTTGTGGGAACTGTCCAATATCCATATCCACCGGGTGCCCAACCCCGTTGAATACATCGAGATGCGCCGCAAGGTCGGTGGTGCGCCCTGGTCGGCGGGGCTGGTGGAGTATGCGACCGGCGCCGAGGTGCCCGCGGCCGTCGCCGCCTCCCGGCCGCTGCGGGTGCTGCGGGACACCTTCTCCGACGGCGTGCATCTGCGGAACGATCTCTTCTCCTACCAGCGGGAGACGGAGGAGGAGGGCGAGCTGAGCAATGGCGTCCTGGTACTGGAGCACTTCCTGAACTGCACCACCCAGGAGGCGGCGGACGCCGTCAACGATCTGATCACCTCCCGGCTCCAGCAGTTCGAGAACACGGTGGTCGCCGAACTCCCCGCGCTCTTCCTGGAGAAGAGGCTCGACCCGACGTCCTGCGCCGAGGTGCTGGCGTACGCCAAGGGGCTCCAGGACTGGCAGTCCGGCGGCCACGAATGGCATATGCGCTCCAGCCGCTACATGAACGGCGGCGGCGCCGCGGCCGGCAGCGCGCAGCCCTGGTCGCCCTTCTCCCTCGGCGGCCTCGGCACCTCGGCGGCGGACCTGAAGACCGCCCTGGCCACGGCTGGTGCGCTGCGCCTCCGCAGCGGCACCCACCTCCCGTACCGGCAGGTCGGCCCGTCCCAACTCCCCGACTTCTGCATGCCGTTCACCACCAGCCTCAGCCCCCACCTGGACGGCGCCCGGCAGCGGCTCGTCGACTGGGCGCACCGGATGGGCCTCCTCCAGCCGCAGCCCGGTGTGCCGCTCTCCGGCATCTGGGACGAGCCCGCGCTGATCCGGCACGATCTGGCGCTCTGCGCGGCCGGCATCCACCCGGACGCCACCCCGGAGCAACTGGACCTCAGCTCCGCCTGGCTGGCCTGGGGCACCTACGCCGACGACTACTACCCGGCGGTCTTCGGCCGCACCCGCGACCGCGCCTCGGCCACGGTCTGCACCGAGCGGCTGTCGGCCTTCATGCCGCTCGACTCCGCGACACCGCCGCCCGAGCCGGTCAACGCCCTCGAACGCGGGCTGGCCGACCTGTGGCCCCGTACGACGGCCGCCATGGCCCCCGAGGCGCGCCGGGCCTTCCGGGACGCCGTCGACACGATGACGGCCAGCTGGCTCTGGGAGATCGACAACCAGATCCAGCACCGCATCCCCGACCCGGTCGACTACATCGAGATGCGCCGGGCGACCTTCGGCGCCGACCTCACCATGAGCCTGCGCCGCATCGGCCACGACCGCACGGTCCCGCCGGAGATCTACCGCACCGGCACCCTGCGCTCACTGCAGAACGCCGCCGCCGACTACGCGGGCCTGCTGAACGATGTCTTCTCCTACCAGAAGGAGATCGAATACGAGGGCGAGGTCCACAACGGCATCCTGGTCGTCCAGACCTTCTTCGGCTGCGACTACCCGACCGCGCTGCACATCGTCCACGACCTGATGACCTCCCGCATGCGCGAGTTCCAACACGTCGCGACCCATGAACTCCCCGTCGTCTGCGACGACTTCCAACTCGCCCCCGAGGCCCGCGAGGCACTGCACGACCACGTCCGCGAGTTGGAACACTGGATGGCCGGCATCCTCATCTGGCACCGCGACTGCCTGCGCTACCGCTCCTCCGAGTTGCGCCACCCGACGGGTTCACCGGGCCGACTGGCCGCGCCGACCGGGTTGGGGACGTCGGCGGCGGGGCTCTTCCGGTCGGCCCGGCGGTCGGTGCATCGAGTGGGCACCTGAGCACGCGTCCGCCACCGGAAAGTTCCTGGTCCGTGACAGCAAGGACCCCAAGGGTCCGCGGCTGACACTGACCCGCCAGGGGTTCGCCGGGCTCGTGGAGTTCGCCAAGTCCGAATAGTGTCGGCCGCCTCCCCGCGGACCCTCCGCGTCATGCGCCCGTGCCCCTCCCGTGCGCACTTCCGTGGCATGCGGTCCGGGACCTAGGGTTCTTGGCTCATTCCTACGGGGGCGAGCGGTGAGGGGGCGGACGATGGCGGCAGGGAGTGCGGTGGGCAGGTCGGCCGGGGCTTCGGCGGCGCGGCGGGCGCAGCAGGCACGTCGGCAGGAGCGCCTTTTACGGGAGCAGTGGCAGGCCGCCCGGCAGCGGGCCGAGCGCTGGGAGGCGGCGAGTGAGGGGGAGCAGCGGGTCGCCGCCCAGTTGCTGATGCTGACCGAGCGGGGCTGGCGGCTGCTCGTGGACCGGCGCTGGCCCGGTACCCGTGCGGCCAATGTGGACATGCTGCTGATCGGTCCCGGCGGGGTCTTCGTCATCGACGTCAAGAACTGGCGGGCCGCACCGGAGATATCCGGGGGCCGGCTGCGGGCCGGCGGCTTCTCCCGCGATGAGCACCGCCGCAAGCTGCTCGCGGTCACCAAGGCCGCGGAGAGCGCGGTGGCGTCCCTGGGGATGTCCCCGGTGGCGGTGCGGCCGCTGCTGGCCTTCGCGGGGCATCGGGTCGACGCGGAGCTGGGGCGGGTGCGGCTGCTGGGCGAGCGGGAGATCGGACCGGCGCTGCTGTCGGAGCGCACCCGGCTGTCCGGGGAGTCCGTCCGCGCCCTCACCGAGCATCTGGCGCGGGTCTTTCCCGAGTACCAGGCCCCGCCGCCCGCGGCACCGTCGCCGCCCGCCGTCACGTCGCAGGACGCCGCCACCCGGCCACCGGACGCCGGGTCGGACGGGCTCTTCGACCTCGACGGGCTGCGGGAAGCCGCTCTCGACGAGGCGCGCCGGGCGCCCATTGAGCAGTGGATGACCTTCCTGGACCCCGATCAGCTCGCGCTCGTACGGCGCAACTGGGCCGGTCCGGCCAGGATCAGCGGCCCGGCGGGCACCGGCAAGACGGTCATCGCCCTGCACCGCGCCGCCTATCTCGCCCAGCGCACCAACGGCCGCGTCCTGTACGTCACGTTTGCCAATAACCTGCCCCGCGTACAGGCCACCTTCCTGAAGACCATGGCCCCGGCGGTGGCCGACCGGATCGACTTCCGCAGCCTGCACTCCTGGGCGCAGGAGTATCTGCGCGACCGCGGCATCCCGGTCCACCTGCACAAGGAGAAGGCGGAGACGGCCTTCAGCTTCGCCTGGAAACACCTCGGCCGGAACAGCTGTCTGACCGAGATCGATCCGCAGCACCCGTATTGGCGGGAAGAGATCGACTACGTCATCAAGGGCCGCGGCATCACCTCCTTCGAGGAGTACGCCGCCCTCCCGCGCCGCCGCCGACGCGCCGGTCTGCGCCGCCCGCACCGGCAGGCCGTCTGGTCCCTGTACGAGGCGTACGAGGCAGAGCGCACCGAGCGCGCCGTGCACGACTTCAACGATGTGCTCTCCCTCGCACTCGCCGAGGCGGCCGGGCGTACCGGCCACAGCGGCTATACGGCCGTCGTCGTGGACGAGGTCCAGGACCTGACCCTCGTCGGGGTGCGCCTGCTGCACGCCCTGGTGGGCGACACCCCCAACGGGCTCCTCCTGGTCGGCGACGGCCAACAGGCCGTCTACCCGGGAGGATTCCGGCTCTCGGACGCGGGCATCGACATCCGCGGGGACCGCGGCCAGGTGCTGCGCGCCAACTACCGCAACAGCAAGGAGATCGTGGACACCGCGCTCTCCGTAGTGGCCGAGGACGCCTTCGAGGATCTCGACGGGCTGCGCACCCCGGGCCGCCGGGACATCGACCTGACCTACCACGACGGCGAGGTGCAGCGCGCCGTATACCCCACCCCTGCCGCGCACGACGAGGCGCTGCTGACCGCGCTGCGCGGGCTGACCCCGCAGGAGCTGGCAGGTTCCGCCGTCCTCTGCCCCGCGAAGCGCGCCATCGAGCACTACCACCGCCTCCTCACCCGGGCCGGGCTGCCGGTCTGCTCCCTGGACCGCTACGACGGGCACCCGGTCGAGGCCGTGAAGCTCGGCAGCTACCGCCGTGCCAAGGGCCTGGAATTCAAGCGCGTCTATCTGCCGCAGCACGACACCCCGCCGCCTACGGGGTGCCCGGATGGGCGCACCCCCGGCGAAGCCGCCCATGAGCGCGCGGAACTGGCTCGCAGTCAGCTCTATGTCGCCATGACCCGGGCCAGGGATGTGCTGTGGCTGGGGAGCGTCCGTGGGTGATGCGGGGCGGGGCGGGCTGAGCCGGGGCCGGGGCCGTCGGAGGGGCGTACGGGCGGCGTACGGGCGGAGCCGGGCGGGGCCATCCACACGCACCGCGTCACCCCGAAATGTCCTGCTGCCTGGTGAATATCGCATAAGACCGGAATATCCGGTGAAGGCGTCGGGAACCCCACATGGCGACGTTCCGTAAGGGCCAGTCCCAGGACCGGCCCGCTGCCATGGCTGACAGGAGTTCCGACTGTGCGACGCAAGATCGCTTTCCTTGGGGCGCTGGCTCTCACCGGGGGGCTCGTCGCGTTCGCTCCCTCCGGCGCGCATGCCGTGACCGGCGTCATCACGTTCCACACCCGGCCCGAGAACCGTCCGCACGAGATCCTCGACCCCGGCGACGACCACTGCTACGGGGTCGGGGACGGCTACGGCGAGGTGGACAACGACACGCCCACCGACCTCGTCCTGTACACCGGCCGCGACTGCACCGGCTCCGTGGTGGTCGTCGTGCCCGCCCGCGGCTGGCGCAACGCCAAGTTCGGCAGCCTCCAGCTGAGCGCGAACGGCCCCCGGGAGCCGGTCCCCTCGGCCGATGAGGACCGGCGCGCTGATGAGGACGGTCGCGCTGACGAGGACCGTCGGGCTGATGAGGACCGCCGCGCCGACGAGGACCGCCCCTCGGATGACGACCGCTCGGACAACCCGGACCGTTCGGATGACCCGGACCGCTCGGACGACCGGGACCCCGTCAACGACCGGGACTCCGCCGACGACCGGGACCCTGTCAACGACCGGGACTCCGCCGACAACGACCGTCCGAACCGTTCCGATGCCGCGGACACCTCCAACCGCCGGGACCCGTCCGGCCCCTCCGACCCCTCCGACGACTTGGACCACTCCGACCACCCGGGTGATGCGCGGAGCACGGGCAGCCCGCAGAACCGTAAGCGGCCCACGCATGCAGCGAGCCCGCTGGACCCGGTGAACGCCGGGAGCCCGGGACGGCCGGGCCGACACGGGCGCCCGGGGGCCGCGGGCTGAGACGGGGTTGAGGGGGGCGGGCAGGGCGGGGCACGGCCGGGACGGCTCGTGGCCGCGGCCCGTGGTGCTTTCCGCGCCGCGGGCCGCGCCGTCGCCGCGGGCCCGCGCCGTCTCCCGTCGCAGCGAGCCGTGCTTTCTGCCCGTGCAGAGGGAAGAGGCGGGCAGGCAGCCCCTAGAGTCGCCCCATGGGTGATCGGGTAGGGGGAGCGGCGGTGCCGGCAGGCCGGACGCTGCGGCACTTCGTGGGGGATGCGGCCTGGCGGGACCTGCTGGGCCAGGTCTTCGAGCGGCGGCACCCCGCCGGGAGCATGATGCTCCGTCAGGGGGAGCCCGGGACGCATGTGCTGGCCGTGCTGAGCGGGGTGGCCAAGGTGCTCCGGCGCGAGCGGAGCGGGGACCTCACGCTGCTGGCGTTCCGTGGACCCGGGGAACTGCTCGGCGAGGTAGCGGTGTTGGACGACGACGTGCGGTCGGCGAGCGTCGAGACGATCTCGTCGTGCACCGTGGGGGTCATCGGCAAGGCGGAGTTCCTGCGGTTCGTCGTGGCGCACGACCTGTTTCCGGTGCTGATGCGGTACGCCTTCACCAGGATGCGGGAGTCGGACGAAGCCCGCGGCGGCGGTGGCAGCACCCTGACCCGGCTGGCGGCCACCCTCGTGGGCCTGGCCGATATCTCCGGGCACCCGGCCAGCCGTCCCGGCGAACCGCTGGAACTGGCCCTCACCCGCCATGAGCTGGCCCAGTACCTGGGGGTGTCCCGTAACACGATCACGGCGACGCTCGCCGGGCTGGAGTCCTGCGAGGTGCAGGCCGGACGGAAGCGCATCGTCATCGGGGATCTGACCGCCCTGCGCCGGGTGGCCGCCGCTCCCGGGGAGTGATTCCGGCGCGGTGTGGTGCGCGTCACGCCGTCAGTGCACCGCGGGTGCACACCGGGAAGCCACCGCTCGCGAGACTCGGGGCGTGGAGCTGAACGAGGGTTCGGCCCCAGGTCCATGGACGGTCCGTCAGGTGTCCATGGACCAGGTGAAGACCGCCCGGGAAAGCCAAGGAGTTCCGATGTCACCGTCCCGCCGCCCCGACCTGCCCGAAGCCAGTGCGCAGCCCTATTCCCGCAGCCGGCCGCTGCCGCCGTACCGGGGGATCGTGGCGGTCGACGCCAAGGACTTCACCGGATATCCGGCGATCGAGCACGGGGAGATCAGCCGCGCCATCCCCCAGCTCCTCCAGACCTCGTTCGAGCGCGCCGGGATCGCGGAGGTCTGGGCGGAGCGCAGGTTCCCCGGTTCCACGGGCGACGGGTATGTCTTCGGCTTCGACCCGGCGAAGATGCCGTTCGTCATCCACCCCTGGCTGAGCACCCTGCAGGAGGTCCTGACCGAGTTCCATGTGCACTCCACCGGGGCGGTGCGCATCCGGCTCAGGGTGAGTCTGCACATCGGGCCGCTGCCCGACGCGGGCGAGGAGTACGACGGCAACGGCACCCCGCGCAACGACACCCACCGGCTGCTCGACTCCCGTCCGGTCAAGGCGATGCTGGCGGCCTCCAGCGCCAATATCACCCATGTTGCCGCCATCCTCTCCGACCGCTGCTATCAGGACGCGGTGGTGAGCGGCTACACCGGGCGGCACCCCGACCACTTTTTCCAGGTGCCGGCGACCGTCGAGGGCAAGCAGTTCGAGCAGGCGGCCTGGCTGTATGTCCCCGCCCCGTCGGGCAATCTCTACGACCGCCGCATCCTCGGGGACCGGGTGATCGAGGATCACGAGTCGGGGCGCGGCGAGCGCGGTGCGGAGTCCCGGGGCGCCGGGCGCCGGGCCGCCGCCCCGCAGGTGCGGATCCGGGCCGACAAGGGGAATGTCAACAACGGGACCGTGTACGGCGGCCAGAGCGTCCGGAATGTCGAGTCCGGCGGCGTCGGTGGCGACTACACCGGCGGCGACTCCATCGGCTCCGTGGGCGGCGACTACGTGCGCGGTGACCGCTTCGGCGGTGACTACGTCGGCGGTAACAAGGCCGGCACGGTCCACGGGAATCAGGGCGACACGGTTCACGGCGACAAGCGCGAGGACCGCCGATGAGCGCCGAGGACGCGCGTCCGGCTCTCCCGCGGGGGACGGACGGAACGACGCGCGAGGAGCCGGAAGCACCGGCAGCGGGCGGGGAGCCGCCCGAGGGCGACATCGGCTTCGCGGACCCGGACGACGGGGACTTCGACGAAACGGCAGCGGAGTTCGATGCGGCGGCGGCGGAGTTCGCGCTCCACGGCGGGGAGTTCGCCGGTCCGCCGTTTGCCGGTCGGCCGTTCGGCGGTCAGCCGCACTCGGTGATCTTCGCCCCCGGCGCCAACATCAACAACGGTTCCGTGCACGGCGGGCAGCGAGTGGAGAACGGCGGCGCTGCCACCGGAACCGGAACCGGCGGTCGGCGGGTCGAGGCGCACGAGGGGCCCATCTCCGCGATCGAGATCCTGGACGCGCAGGCGGGGTTCGCGGAGCCCGACTGGTTCCCCGAGGCGCTGGCCGAACTCGACAGCCGGCTGCTGTTCCTCACCGGCGAGCCCGGCACCGGCCGCCGCACCGCGGCGCTCAATCTGCTGAGCCGGCACAGCGGCGGCAGCATGAGCCTGCGGGCCGTTGACGGCGATATGAATCTGGCCTCCTGGCGCCCCGGTCACCGCGACACCCGCGGCTATCTGGTGGACGGGCTGCTGCCCGACTACCCCCTGAAGCCGGGGATGGTCCGCCATCTCCAGAGCCTGCTGAGCACCGCCGATGCCCGCATGGTGGTGGTGCTGCCGGACGCCCCGGAGCTGGTCCGGCGGCTGTCGCGCGACCTGCATGTCACTCCCGTCCGGTGTGCGCCACCGCCCGCGCGGGCGGTGTTCGACGCCCGCTTCAAGCACGCGGTGCCGGACCCGTCGGAGCGCGCCCGGCGGCTGGCAGCCCTGGAGCCCGGTCTGCTGGACGAGTTGCTCGCCCCGGAGCTGGTGCCGGCCCAGGTGGCCGAGCTGGTCGCCGCGGTGGCCGCGGCGGAGGACGGCGGACCGGACCTCGCCGACCTCCAGAAACGGCTGAGCTTCCTCGCGGAGGGCGAGGTGCCGGATCTGCTCGCGCAGCTGCGGGACGACGCCGACGGACTCGCCTTCCTCCTCGCGACCTGCGTGTTCGAGGGCCTGGACCACCGGATCGTTCGGGAGGAGGCGGAGCGGCTCCTCGCGCTGGCGGACGGCCGGCTCAGCTCCGTACTGCCGGAGGGCGCCGACGACTCCGGCGAGGACGGGCGGCGCGAACGGGAGCGGACGCCGCGGCCCAATCCGCAGTTCGTCTTCCGGCGGTCGCTGGACGAACTCCTGCGGAGCGTACGGGCAGAGCGTTCCGCCAGCGAGATCCACTCGAACCCCGGCTACACCTATGCCGTGGAGGCCGTGCGCTTCACCCGCCACCGGCAGGCGGAGGCCGTGCTGCGGCACGTCTGGCGGGAGTACGGACACCTCTCCGGTCTGCTGACCGAGTGGATGGCGGACCTCAGGAACGAGCAGGAGCTGACCGAACCGGTGGGCCGGGTGATGGGCCGGGCGGCCGGCTGGGGCGGGGGCCGCCGGGCCCTCCAGCACATCCGCACCCTCGCCGAGTCGAACCGCAGGACCAGCCGCACCATCGCCGCGTACGCGCTGGGCATGGCGGCCGAGGATCCCGTCCTGGCCCGCGAGGTCAAATACCGCCTCAGCCTGTGGAGCGCGCAGCAGAGCTGGCAGGTGCGCTCCACCGTCGCCTACACCTGCGGCGCGGACTTCGGCGCCGCCCGCCCCGAGCTGGCCATGCGGCTGTTGCGGAATGTGCCCCGCGGCCTGAGTGACGAGCATGAGCGCACCGTGGACCGGGCGGTCCGCGACGCCCTGCGTGATCTGTTCGCCTCCGGCAGCCAGGCCACGGTCTTCCGGCATCTGGCCGAATGGGCGGACCGCGAGGGCACGTTGGGCGATGTCGCGCTCCGGACGTTTCCCCGGCTGCTCCAGAACACCTCGTGGTGTCAGGAACAGCTGGTCGACGACGGCGAATACGCGCCGCAGATCATTGACCTCGTCCACCGGACACTCAACGACGAGGAGCTGTTCGCGGCGACCTGCAACGCGGTGCTCTGGTGGTGCCGGATGGCCACCTGGGGTGACCTGCCGCGGACGGCCGTGGAGACCCTGCTCACCGCGCTCGCCGCGGACGTCCGACACGGGGTGTTCCGCCTCTTCGTCACCATCGACCGGGCCGATGACCCCGACCTCGCCGGACTGTCCATCGTGCGCGACGCACTGAACACCTGGCGGCACGGTGAGCCGCCCCGGCACCCGGCGAACGGCAGCACGCACCTGAACGGGAGTACGTCATGACCACCGACACCAGCCAGCCCGTCTACACCCTTGCCGCGCACGCCCCGTGGCGGGAGATCCTCCGGCACCGCTGGTCCGGCCGACTGGACCGGGCCCTGGTGCTGAGGGACCACAGCGGTGCCTACCGGGTGCTGGGGTCCCGTAACCGCTACGGGGCGCCGCACGGGGAGATTGGCGCGCCGGAGGTGGCCGCGCTGGCGTCGTCCGCGCCCAAGCTGCTGGGGGGCTATGACAGCGCCTTCCATGTCCAGCTCCATGAGCAGTCCGGGACCCGGAGCGTCGGGCTGCCCACCGCGTACGGAACGGAGTCGGTGGACGTCCGGGTGCTGTGGTGGGTGCACGACCCGGTGGAGGTGGTGCGCTCGCGGACCTCGTACGGCTGGGACGCGGTGCGCAAGGACCTCGACCGGCGGCTGCGGCACCTGGAGGACGCCTACGCGGCCGACGGGCAGAGCATCGGCGCCCCTGAGATCATGCAGGAGCTGGCCGTGCCGCAGGAGCTGGCCGGCTTCGGCCTCACCTATCGCGTGACGGATATCTGCGGACAGGAATCGGAAGGCGAGCTGCGGCTGGGACAGCCGGGCGGGATCGGCCTGCCGTACTCCTGGACCACCCCTCGCCGCGAGGAGTACGCCTTCTGCACCGACGCCGTGCGCAACGGGCCGGTGGCGCTTGCCGCGCTCTGGCTGCACCGGCACCCCGACCAGGTCAGCCAGGTGCTGGACTGGGCGGTGAACCACCGGAGTCTGCTCAAGGAGGAGACCAACTGGCAGGACCAAGTAGCCGGTCTCCTCGGCAAGTTGACGGATGAGGAGCAACAGGAACTCTCCGAACTGCTGCGTGACCGCCTCCTGCGGCTGGGGCGCCCGGTGCCCGCGCAGCCCGCGCCGCAGGAGTCACCGGGGGGCAAGGGTCCCGGGCGCCCGGCGGCGAACGGCTGGCCGCGCGGGACGGCGAAGGAGTGGTCGGTGTGAGGCGCCCGGCCGTCCAGTGGGCTCCGGCGCGCCCGGTGGCTCAGCGGGGTTCCCGGCCCGGGGCCGCCATGGCCCGGCGGCGCCCGTCTCCGTACGCCCACCGGCGGCTGCACCGGACCCTGCGAGACCGCCGCGGAGCCGGCGCCTCTCCGGAGGCGCCGCACCCGGAGAGGCTGGCGGCGATGGAGCGCTTCCTGGCCGCCAACGGTGTGGAGATCGCGCGGGCGGACACCAAGGCGGCGGTGTTGCTGGGCTTCATGGGGGCGGTGCTCGGCGCCTTCATCACGGTGACGCGCGGCTCCGCGTCCGGTCAGGCGGCCGCTTCCTGGAAGGCGGATGTCCTGTGGTGGGGCGCGGTCGTCACCGCGCTGCTGGCCATCGTCTGCTTCGTCTCCGCCATCGCACCGCGGCGGCGCAGGGGAAGAGAGCGCGGTGTGGCCGCCCCCGGCTACTTCGAGCACATCGGGCGGGGGGAGGACGGCGACGTCCTGAGCCACGCCTTCGCACGTCTCGCGCACGATCCCACCGGACCGCTGCTGGCCTCCGTCCGGAGGACCAGCGAGATCATCCGCTCCAAATACCGCTGGATCGAGATGGGAACGGCGTTGCTGCTGGTCGCTCTTCCGCAGTTCGCCGCGGCGTTACAGCCGGGGTGAGGAGGGTGGCGGTGAGGGGCGGGCCGGAGCGCGGCGGGAACAGGTGCTCACGCCCCCCGTCGCGGCCGGTTGTCGCGGTACCAACGTTCCGCGTGCGTGCGGAAGTTGAGGGGTGGGTGGCCGGTGACGCGTTCCACGGTGTCGGTGAGGTGGGAGCCGGCGCCGTGGGCGAGGTCGTGGTCCAGGTTGGCCAGCAGGGTGGCGAACTCGGTGGGCATGGCGGTGGCGAGATGGTCGCGGAGTTGGTCGCGGGTGACGGGGTGGTGGCGGACGGGGCGGCCGGTGAGTTCGGTGAGGGTGGTGGCGATGTCGTCGTAGGTGAGGGCCTCGGGGCCGGTGAGCACCAGGTCGTGGCCGGGGAGCGGGGAGTCGGCGAGGGCGTGGGCGGCGACGGCGGCGATGTCCTCCGCGTCGATGAAGCCGACCCGGCCGGTGCCGGTCGCGCTGGTGAGGGTGCCGTGGGTGCGGACGGCCTGCGCGTGCACGTGGTTGCCCGTAGTGCGAGCCCCCGCGGGGTGTCGATGGACGAGATCGCGGCGGCGGCAGGGGTCGGCAAGGGCACGCTCTTCCGCCGCTTCGGCGATCGCACGGGGCTGATCCGGGCGGTCTACGAGGCACGGATCGAGCCGCTGCGGCAGGCCGTGGCGGAGGGCCCGGCCCCGCTCGGTCCCGCCGCCGCACCGCGCGTACGCGTACCGGCGCTGCTCGACGCGCTCCTGTGCTTCAAGCTGGACCACCGCCATCTGTCGCTCGCCCTGGAGGAGGCCGGCAGCGGCAGCCCGTATCAGGCGGAGCATTACGCGTGGTGGCACGGCATTCTGCGCGACATGCTGGAGCGTCTGTGGGGCGCGGGCGCGGGCGCGGGCGCGGGCGCGGGCGAGGGCGAGGACGAGGACGAGGACGAGGGCGACGGTGAGGGCGCGGGCGACGGCGAGGGCGCAGGGGAGGCCGGGGCCGGGAAGGCCGGGGCGGCGCCGGATGGGGACTTTGCGGCGCATGTGTTGCTGGCTGCTACCCGGGCCGATCTGGTGGAGCATCTCGCCGGAGAGGACGGTGTGACCCGGGAGCGGATGAGGGCCCAACTGGCCGCGTTCGTGGGCAGGGTGCTGGGGGAGGAGCGGACGGCCTGAGGTCGCCGCTCCCCTCGGTCACCCCCGTGCGGGCGCGCCGGCCCAGGCGGTCAGGGCGTGGTGGCGCTCGATGCGGCGGTCCGGCAGTGCCGGTGTGCGGGTGGCCCAGGCGATATGGCCGTCGGGGCGGATGAGGATCTCCCGTACCCCGTCGAGGTCGGTGCGTTGCTCGTGGTGGGTGACGGTGTGGGCGGTCACCCGGGAGCCCCAGCCCTCGGTGACGGTCTGCCGCAGCCGCTCGTCGCCCGCGAGGTCCAGCAGGACGAACCTGCCGGGCGGGAGGAGTTCGTAGACGCGGACGGCTTCCGAACCGGCGGCGGTCAGGGCGATATCGGGCATCCGGCGGCCCGTCAGCGGGTCGTGGTCGGGGACGGGGGTGGGGCCGGTGTCGGTCTCGGTCTCGGTCTCGGTGTCGGCCTCGGCCGTGGTGGGCGGATAGGCCGTGTCGATCGCGGAAATCCGGTCGGCCAGGAGGCGGTTGACCTCCTCGATGCCCAGGAGTTCCGTCATCAGTGTGCGCAGCGCGGCGGCCGGGCGCTGATACGGGGGGAGCAGGGTCAGCTCCATCAGCAGCGTCTGGACCTCGGTGTTCTCGGTGACCGCCCGGCCGACCGGATGGCGCTCGGTGTGGTAGCTGTCCAGCAGTCCGGGCGGTGCCCAGCCGTTGATCTCGGCGGCGAGCTTCCAGCCCAGGTTCATCGCGTCCTGGAGGCCGGTGTTGAGGCCCTGCCCGGCCGCCGGGAAGTGGATATGGGCGGCGTCACCGGCCAGCAGGACGCGTCCGGCGCGGTAACTGGCGGCGAGGCGGGTGGCGTTGCCGAACCGCGACAGCCAACGGGGCTGCGCCACCCCGCAGTCGGTTCCGCAGATCTCCGTCAGGGAGGTCCGGAACTCCTCCAGCGTCAGCGGCTCGGCGGCCGGTGTGCGCATCCGCCGCGGGTCGATGAGGACGATCCGGGTGAGGCCGCCCGAGCGGCCGTCGGTCAGGCCCCCCGCCAGGTCGTCTGTCCGGGCATGCGCGGGGGCGCCCGCCGGGCCGTCAGCCCTTCCGACCGCAGGGCCCTCCGCCGGGCCGTCAGCCCTTCCGTCCGCAGGGCCGTCCGCAGGGCCCTCCGCTGGTCCGTCCGCCGGGCCGTCCGCAGGGCCCTCCGCCGGGCCCTCCGTCGCCTCCACCGGCGCGATCAGCACCCCATGGGCGCGCGCACGGTCGAGGGCCGCCGGGTCGACGACCGCGAAGTCCCCCAGTGCGCCGGTCAGGGTCTCGTCGGTGCCGGGGAACGCGATGCCGGCGGCCCGCCGTACCGCGCTCCGGCCGCCGTCGCAGCCGACCACATACCGTGCGCGTACGGTCCGCAGGCCGCCGCCGGGCCCGCGGACGTCCACCTCCACATCGCCCGCCGCGGCCCGGCCATCCCGCCCGCCGCCGCGGTCTTCCCCGCCGTCGCCGCCGGTGTCCTGGCGCAGCCCGACCACCTCGTATCCGCGCCGGACCGGTACGCCGAGCTCGCGGGCGCGCTCCGTCAGCAGGTGCTCGGTGCGGGCCTGGTCGTGGAGCAGGGTGTAGCCGTGCCGGGTGTCCAGCGCGCTGAAGTCCAGCCAGGTGTCCAGCCTGGCGTAGTGCCAGCCCGGTACGGGGCGTCCGCGCGCCAGGAACCGTTCCACCAGCCCGCGTTGGTCCATCAGCTCGACGCTGCGCGGATGCAGGGTCAGCGCCCGTGAGTTCCGCTGTGCCTCGGTCCGCCGCTCAAGGATCTGCACCCGTACGCCGCCCAGCGCCAGCTCGGTCCCGAGCATCAGCCCGGTGGGGCCCGCGCCGACGACGATCACATCGACCTCGGCATCCACGCCGGCATCCACGCCGGCATCCACGTCGGTATCCATGCCGGAATCCACATCGGTATCCACGTCGGAATCCATGCCGGAATCCACATCGGTATCCACGTCGGAATCCATAGCGGCCTCGGTCGTGAAAGCGCTCTTCATCAGCTGTCTCCCCGCGTCTCTGTCCTGCCTGCTATTTAGTGAACGATGTTCACGTGAACGCTGTTCACTATAATGAGAGCCATGAGCGCCGCGTCAACCCCCAGCCCTCCGAGCCGTCCCGGTCCTCCGAGTCCTCCCGGCCCCCGGTCCGCCGCCACCACCGGCCGGGGCCGGCCGCCGAAGCTCGACCAGGTGCGTACCGTCGAGGTGGCGCTGGCGCTGCTGGACGACGTCGGGCTCGATGGGCTCACCATGCGGCGGCTGGCCGAGGCCATGGACGTACGGGCCGGTGCCCTCTACCGCTACTTCGCCACCAAGCACGAGCTGCTGACCGCGATGGCCGAGGTGCTGCTGGCCGACTGTCTCGACCGGCCGCTCCGGTCGCCGGACTGGAGCGAGCGCCTGGCCGAACTCGCCCGCCGGATGCGTACGGCGCTCCTCGCCCGCCGCGACGGCGCCCGCGTCTACGCCGGTACGCATGCCGTCGGCGGGCACACCCTCGGCTTCGCCGACGCCCTCATCGGCGTGCTGCGGGAGGCGGGCTTCGCCGCCGAGGACGCGGGCCGGGCCGCCTTCACGGTCACCCACTTCACCCTCGGCCACACCCTGGAGGAGCAGGCCGCCCGCCAGGGTGCGGAGCCCGGTCCGGTCGACCCGGAGCGGCTGCGCGCCGCGGTGACGCCGGGGCAATACCCGCATCTCGCCGCCGCGTTGCCGGTGCTGACCAGCACGGATTTCACCGCCCAGTTCGAGTTCGGGCTGGGGCTGCTCCTCCAGGGCCTGCGCGCCCTCGCGCCCGGTACGACGCCCGTCGAATCCGGTAACACGCCCCCGGAGAGCGGCGGTTGACGTCATGCCCGAGCTGCCCGATGTCGAGGCGTTCCGCGCGATTCTGGCCTCCTGTGCGCAGGGGAGACGGATCCAGCGGACCGAGGTGTACGACGCGGGCGTCCTGCACGGGGTGAGCGCCGGGCGGCTGCGCCGGGAGCTGACGGGCCGCCGGTTCGCCGAGCCGGAGCGGCGCGGCAAGTGGCTGCTCGCGCGCACCGACGGCCCCACCGTGCTGCTGCACTTCGGGATGACCGGGGAGCTGGTGTGCGCCAACGCCTCCGACCCGGTCCACGCCCATGACCGGGTGGTGTTCACGGTGGACGGTGGACAGCAGCTCCGCTACCGGGACCAGCGCAAACTCCAGGGTCTGTGGCTGGTCGACGAGGCCGGGCTGGACCGGATGCTGCGCGAGCAGGGGCCGGATGCGGCGGAGCTGACCCGCACGGCGTTCGCGGCGGTGCTCGCCGGTCGGCGCGGCACCCTCAAGTCGCTCCTCATGGACCAGTCGGCACTGGCGGTCTCGGCAATCTCCTCGTCGACGAGATCCTGTGGCGCGCCCGGCTGCACCCCGCCCGGCGGGCCGACGCACTCTCCGACGACGAGCAGAACCGGCTGCACACCGCGCTGCGCCGCACCCTGCGTTCCGCGGTACGCGCGGGCCGCGTACCGCCGCGCAGTTCCTGGCTCACGGGGCGCCGCGACGCCCCCGCGGCGGCCTGCCCGCGCTGCGGCACGGCCCTGTCCCGGAAACGTTTGGCGGGCCGCGGCACGGTGTGGTGCCCCAGCTGCCAGCCCGCCCACACCGCCGGGAATGCCCGCACTGACGGAAGCGATGCCTGACCTCCCCGCCGTCGCCCGTCTCCCACCGCTCGCCGCCCACCGCTCGCCGCCCACCGCTCGTCGCCCCTCGCCCGCCGCGTCCGTTCGCCCCCGTGCCCCTGGTGGAGTGCGCTCCACCAGGAAGACGGGACCGTGCTCTCTCCTCCGGGCGGCCCGCCGTTTCTAGCGTCTTCCGTGGACCGGTGATCCATCCGACCCACTGAGAGGGCGTGCGTATGTTCCGGCGGCGGCGCGGTACGGGGAGAGCTACCGGGGAGCGGGCGGGCCCGGTCACCGCACAGGGCCCGGTGTCCGACGCGCTCACCCTGGAGGGCGTCGGACGGGAGTACCGGCGCGGGGTGGTCGCCCTGCATCCGGTCGATCTCGCGGTGCCCCGGGGGCGGTTCCTCGCGGTCATGGGGCCGTCCGGCTCGGGGAAGTCGACGCTGCTGCAGTGCGCCGCCGGGCTCGACCGGCCGACGGCGGGGACGGTGCGTATCGGCGGCACGGAGGTGTCTTCGCTCAGCGAGGCCGCGCTGACCCGGCTGCGGCGCGAGCGCGTCGGGTTCGTGTTCCAGGCCCACGCTCTGGTGCCCTCGCTGAGCGTCGCGGAGAACGTCGCGCTGCCGCTGCTGCTCGGGGGCACGGCCGGGACGGAGGGGACGGAGCGGGTCCGGCAGGGGCTCGCGGACGTCGGGCTGGGGGAGCGGGGCGACGCCGCGCCGTCCGAGCTGTCCGGCGGGCAGTGCCAGCGAGTCGCGGTCGCCCGCGCGCTGGTCACCGGGCCGGACATCGTCTTCGCCGATGAACCCACGGGATCCCTCGATCCCGCCGCCGCGCGCGATGTGCTCGCACTGCTGCGCCGGGCCGTCGACCGGGACGGCCACACCGTCGTCATGGTCACCCATGATCCGGTCGCCGCGGCCTGGACGGACGAGGCGCTCTTCCTCGCCGGGGGGCGGGTCGTCGGGAGGGAGACGAGGCCCGATGCGGCCCAAGTGGGCCGCATCATGCGGAGCTTGGGGCGGGTGGAGGGCGTGGAGTGCGACGGGGGCCACCAGCGGCGGGGCCGGGACGGGGGAAGGGCGGCATGAAGGTGACCGCGCTCCTGGCCTCCCGCGCCGCCCGTACGCACCGCAGGGCCTGGGCCGCCGTCTTCGCCGCGCTCGCGTTCACCTCCCTGCTGCTCGGCGCCCTCGCCCTGGCCCTCGCCTCGGCCGGGCTGGGGCATCCGCGGGTGGCGCGGTACGCGGCGGCGGCGCTTGTCGTGGCCGGGGACCAGAACACCCGCTTCACCGCCACGCCGTGGGGCAGCGAGCCCCGGACCGCGGAGGCCGGGCTGACCGAGCGGGTGCGGGTACCGGCGGCCGCCCTCGGTGTGGTGCGCAGGGTGCCGGGGGTGCGGGCGGCCGTCGCCGACGAGGTGTTCCCGGCCGGGCGGGACGGGCGGGCCGCCGTCGGCCGGCCCTGGTCCGCCGCGCGGCTGGCGCCCTGGGCGCTACGGGACGGCCGCGCGCCGCGGCGTGCGCAGGAGGTCGTGGTGGGCGGCGGGGCCCGGGTCGGGGGGCGCACGGTGCTGCGGGTGGGAGGTGTGGACACGGCGTACACCGTCGTCGGCGTCGCCGGGGGGCCGCCTACCGCCGTCTACTTCACGGACGGCGAGGCCCACCGCCTGGCCGGGCATCCGGGCTCCGTGGACGCGATCGGAGTGCTCGCCCGGCCCGGAGTGGCGACGGAGGAGCTGTCCGCCCGGGTGCGGGCGGCGCTGGACGCGGCGGGGGCACGGAGCGTCGGACCGCGGGCGGACGGGGACGCGGCCGGGCTGCGCGTACTGACCGGGAACGGGCGCGGCGGCGCCGAGTTCCTCGATGCCGGACCGGCCCGCGCGGGCCTCCTGGAGCTGCTCGCCTCGGTGGCCGCCACGGTCGTGCTGATTGCCCTGCTCGTGGTGTCGTCGACGGTGGTGCAGGCGCTGCGGCAACGCGCCGGTGAGCTGGGGCTGTTGCGCGCGGTCGGGGCGACGCCGGGGCAGCTGCGCCGGGCGGTGGGGAAGGAGGTGGGGCGGGTCGCGGCCGGTGCGGCGTCGGCGGGGGCCGTGGGCGCGCTCCCCGCGTACCTCGCGCTGCGCGGGGTGCTGGACGCGCGCGGTGCGCTGCCGGCCGGTCTGGAACTCCCCCTCCCGCCCTGGCTGTGGGCCGCGCCGCTGGTCACCGCCGGAGTGACCGTTCTGGTGGCGCGTTTCGCGGCGGTGCTCGCCGGGGCCGGGGCCGCGAAGCTGCGGCCGGCGGAGGCGCTGCGCGAGTCGGCTCCCGGCACGCCGCGCAAGGTCACCGGGCTGGTGCTGCTGCTCGTGGGCGTCAGTTCGGCCGGGACCGCGGCCCTGCAGAGCGGGGCGGCCGCCGGGAACGCCGCCGGGGCGGCGGCGGTGACGATGGTGGGCGCCTGTGCGCTGCTCGGGCCGTGGATCGCGGACGGTGCGATGCGGGTGCTGGGGGCGCCACTGCGGCGGTACTGCGGTCCGGCCGGGCATCTCGCCGCCGCCAACTCCCGGGTGGCGGCGCGCCGTTCCGGGGCCGCCCTGACGCCCGTCGTCCTGGTCACCGCGTTCGTCGGCGTCCAGCTCTCGGCGGGGGCGACCCTCACCCACGCGGGGGCGGCACAGGCCCGCGAGGCGCTGCGGGCCGGCCTCGTGGCGCGGGCGGACGGCGGGCTGCCGGAGGGTGCGGCGGAGCGGATCCGCGAGGTGCCGGGGGTGCGGGCGGCGACGGGCGTGGTGCGCGGCACGGTGGTGCTGGCCCGGCGCGAGACCGGTGAGCCCCGGCTCGACCGGCTGCCGGTGCTCGGCGTCACCCCGCAGCGGCTGACGCGGACGCTCGACCCGGAGGTGCGGGAGGGGAGCGTACGGGAGCTGCGGCCCGGGACGGTCGCGGTCGGTGCGGACCGGGCCCGCTCACTCGGCGTGCGGCCCGGCGGGACGGTGACGCTGCGCTTCGGCGACGGGACCCCGGCCCGGCTCCGGGTCGTCGCGACCTACGAACGGTCGCTGGCCTTGGGGGACTTCCTCTTCTCCCGCGACGAGCTGCTGCGGCACGGCGCGCTGCCGGACCGCGAACGGGTACTGGTCACGGTCGCGCCCGGCGGTGACCGGGCGACGACGGCGGCGGCGCTGGCGGCGGCCGTGCCGGGCGTGCGGGTGGAGACCTCACCCGCACCGGTACGGGTCGCGGCGGAGGACCAGGCGCTCGCCGAAGTGGTCACGGTGGCGGCGGTGTCGGCGATCGGGGGCTTCACGGTGATCGCGGTGCTCAGCACCCTGTCGCTGATCGGGTTCGGCCGACGCCCCGAGCTGCGGTTGCTGCGTCTGGCGGGGGCGGGGCGCGGCCAACTGCGGCGGATGCTCCGGCTGGAGGCGGCGGCCACGGCGCTGACCGGGCTGGCCGTGGGAGCCGCGGTCGCCTCGGTGCCGCTGCTGGCGTTCAGCCTGGGGGTGGCCCGTACGGTGCCGTATCTGCCGGTGGCACCGGCCGCGCTGATCGTCGCCGTGGTGGCCGTGACGGCGGGCGCGGGGACGCTGCTGCCCGCGCGGGCGGCGCTGCGGGGCCGGTATCCGGGGCGCGGGGCGGTGGGCGGGTGAGCCCACGGGCTGGGGACGGGTGAGCCACGGGCCGGGGACGTATGAGCCACACGCCGGGGGCGGATGAGCCACCTGGCCCGGCGGTGGCTCGTTTCACGTGAAACGCCGTCCCCCCCCAGCCTGTCCGAGGCCCCTCGCCGGTCAGCGGCGGCGCCCCTCCCCGGACCGCCCACCGGCCACCGTCCCCGGCCACCGGCCACCCGGCCATCGCCCAACTCCCAACTCCCCGCCCCCTACCCCCCGTTCAGATACGCCAGCACCGCCAGCACCCGCCGATGCCCGCTGTCCCCGGCCGGCAGGCCCAGCTTCGCGAAGACGTTGCCGATGTGTTTGCTGACCGCCCGGTCCGACACCACCAGCAGCTGGGCGATGGTGGCGTTGTCCCGGCCCTCCGCCATCAGATGCAGCACCTCGCGTTCGCGCGGCGTCAGCGTGTCGAGCGGATCGTCGCGGCGCCGGGTCAGCAGTTCGGTGACCACCTCCGGGTCCAGCGCGGTGCCGCCCGCCGCGACGCGTTCCAGGGCGTCCAGGAAGGCGTCGACCCGCCCCACCCGGTCCTTCAGCAGATAGCCGACGCCGCTCGCGCCGCCGCTCAGCAACTCCGCGGCGTAGGTCTCCTCCACGTACTGCGACAGCACCAGCACCGGCAGACCGGGGATCTCCCGCCGGGCCGCCAGCGCCGCCCGCAGACCCTCGTCGCGGAAGCCGGGCGGCATCCGGACGTCCAGCACGGCGACGTCCGGGCGGTGTTCGAGGAGTGCGGGCAGCACCTCGGGCCCACTGGCCGCCACCGCGGCCACCTCGTGCCCGGAGGAGGTCAGCAGCAGCACCAGCCCCTCCCTGAGCAGGGCATTGTCCTCGGCGATCACCACGCGCACGGCAGCTCCACATCGATTACGGTCGGGCCCCCGGCGGGGCTGGTCACCTGCACGGTTCCGTCGAGCGCCGCGACCCGGCGCCGGATGCCGAGCAGACCGGTGCCGCCCGACGCCCCGGGGGAGCCGGCCTCCGCACCGCCGCGGCCCTCATCCCGTACCGACAGCGTCAACCGGCCCGTCCCACGGGCGAGTTCCACCCGGGCCCGGTCCGCCCCGCTGTGCCGGGCGGCGTTGGTCAGGGCCTCCGCGACGACGAAGTACGCGGCCGCCTCGACCGCCGCCGGTGCGCGCGGGCCCTCCGTCAGCCCGTCCGCGCACACCGCCACCTCCAGGCCGCTGCTCGCCGCGAGCGCCCGCACCGCCCCCACCAGGCCCCGGTCGGTGAGGATCGGCGGATGGATGCCGCGGACGACCTGGCGCAGCTCGGTGAGCGCCTCCTCGGCCTGCTGCTGTGCGTCATCGAGGAGCTTGCGTGCTGCCTCCGGGGCCTTGTCGTACGCCCGCCGGGCCAGCCCCACCCGCATCGAGAGCGCCACCAGCCGGGCCTGGGTGCCGTCGTGCAGATCCCGTTCGATCCGCCGCAGTTCGGCACCGTGCGCGGCGACGGCACCGGCCCGGGTGACGGTCAGCTCCTCGACCCGTTCGGCGAGCCGGGCCCCGTGCCCGCTGTCCGGGGACGGCCGCAGCAGCGCCCGCGACCAGCGCGCATCGAGGTCGGCGAGGCGGCCGATCAGCGGCAGGACGACGGCCCGGTGCCGCAGCAGCCCGCACCACACCCCGTCGACGAGCAGCCCGACGGCCCACAGCGGCAGCGCGAGATACGCCAGCAGCCAGCCGTAGCCGAAGTGGACGGCGAGCCAGCGCAGATCCCGGTAGGTGCCCGGGTCCGCGAGCGCGGTCCGCACCCGTACGAACAGCTCCCCGGTGAGCGGCAGATACGCCTCGGGCACCGGCGTACCCGTCCAGAGCGCCACCCGCCGCCGCTTGAACCCGGCCATCCTGCGCAGCATCAGCACCGTCTCCGGCAGCACACCCGCGCCGACCACGATGACCGTCGCCACGGCGGTGAACAGCAGCACCCCCAGGAACAGATACGACAGCAGCGCCAGCCCGCCCCCGATCATCAGCTGGGCGGTGGCCCGCCCCGCCCGCCGCATGGTCTCCCCCATGGGCTCAGGCTAAGCGAACGGCGCATGGGGCGCGGGCGGGTGCGCTCCCCGGCCGGGGGTGTAGCGCACTCCACCCCGCATCCGGGAGGACGCTCCCTCGAACCGGCGGTCCGGAGCGGGCAGTCTCGATGGCAGCGAGGCGCGCATCAACTCGTCGATGTGCGTGACCCCTTCGGAAGGAGGATTCCCCATGAAAGCCCTGCTCTGGTGCGTGCTCGTGGTCGCCGTCCTCTTCAATGTCTCCACCAGCTTCGCCTTCGACGGTGTGCGGCAGGTGCTGTTCAGCGTCGGCAGCGGGGTGGTGGTGCTCGGGTCGGCGGTGGGGCTGTTCCTGATGCGTACGAAGCGGGCGTGAGGCGGGCGGGGCGGTCCGGGGCAGGCGGCTGGTCAGGTGCCGATCAGGTGCAGCGAGAGCCATAGCGCCACCGTCGCCAGGGCCAGTGACGCGGGCACCGTGAGCAGGCCGAGCGTGGTGAATTGCCGCAGGTCGACGTCGTGTTCGTGGTGGTGGACGATGCGCCGCCACAGCAGCGTGGCCAGCGAGCCGGCATAGGTGAGGTTGGGGCCGATGTTCACGCCGAGGAGCACGGCGAGCACGGCTCCGGGGCCGCTCGGTGCGGCCAGCGGCACCAGCACCAGCACGGCCGGCAGGTTGTTGATCACGTTGGCGAGGACGGCGGCCAGCGCGGCGCTGCCGAGCAGCGCGGGGAGCGCGGTGCCGTCGGGCAGCAGATGCCCGAGCGCATCGGCGAGCCCGTTGTCGACGACGGCGCGGACGACGATGCCCAGGGCCAGGACGAAGGCGAGGAACGGCAGCGCGGCGGCCCGGACGATGGCGGCCGGGGTGGTGTGGCGCCGGGCGAGCGCGCGCACCGCCATGACGAGCGCACCGGCCGCCGCGGCCCAGGCCGGGTCGATGCCCAGGGCCGAGGTCAGCAGGAAGCCGGCGAGCGTGCCGGCCACCGTCAGCAGCGCGAACAGCGGGAGTTCGGGCGGTTCGGCGGGGTGCGGACCGGGCGTGACGTCCCGCAGCGCGGCGCCGAAGAAGCGGCGGAAGACGAGGTACTCTCCCCCACGCCTTAAGGGCGCGGGAGGTGCCCCCAGCGATGGCGACCAGCCACGGCAGCGCCATCAGCGCGCCGAAACGGGCGAAGCTCAGCCCGCTGGCGCTGAAGGCCAGCAGATTCGTCAGGTTGGAGACGGGCAGCAGCGTCGACGCCGTATTGGACAGATGACTGCAGGCATAAACATGCGGGGTGGGGCGGGCGCCCATGTGGGCGGCGGTGGCGAACACCACGGGGGTCAGCAGGACCACGGTCGCGTCCAGGCTCAGAACGGCCGTGATGGCCGAGGCGAGGGCGAAGACCGCACCCAGCAGGCGGCCGGGCCGGCCCGCCGACCAGCGCGCCATCCAGGTGCCGCAGGCGTGGAAGAGCCCCTCGTCGTCGCAGAGCTTGGCGAGCACCAGCACCGCGGCGAGGAAGCCGATCACCGGTCCCAGCCGCGCCGCCTCGTCGCGGACATGGGCCGGCGTGATCGCCCCGGCCAGGATCACCACAAGGGCGGCCGGCACCGCGAAGACCGCCTCCGTCAGCCGGAACGGCCGGACGACGGCACACACCAGCACCACGAGCAGCATGGCCAGGGACAGCGATTCGGCAAGCACCATGCGCTGAATGATCCCTTCCGGGGGCGGTGGCCCGTCGGACACGGTCCGGTGCCGTCCGGTTCGGTCCGGGAGCGGTCCGGTCCGCTCCCAGGGCTCAGCGCGTAAGGAACTGCTGGCACTGATACGGCCCGGCGCGCATCCCCTGCTCGCCGACGATGGTCACCTGCACCTTGTCCGGGCGGGTGCCGTGGAGAAGGACTTCGGCACGGGCGAAGGTGCAGACCAGCTGGCCGGTGCTCTGGTTCTGCGGGTCGGCAACGTAGCGCGGGGCATCGATGGTGACATCGCCGTGGTGGGAGGTGACGCTCATCGGCCCTGCGTCGGTGAGGAGGTTGGCCAGCCCGTCGGCCCGTTCTTCCTCGGTCGGCCCGGCGAGCAACAGCTTGTAGGCGCCGAGGAGATCATGGATCTTCGTGCCGGGCCGGGCCACCCCGCGCAGCCCGCTGTCGGAGGCGAAGTAGATCCGCATGCCCTTCGAGATCCCGGAGGGCGCGGTGCCGCCGTCCGTGACACCCGTGGGACGGATGCCGCAGCCCACGGCGACGAGGGCGAGCACACAGCAGGTGAGGGCGGCGCGGGGACGCGTCATGAGGCGGATTCCGTACGGAGCGGGAGGCGAAGGGTGAAGACGGCGCCGACGCCCGGCGCCGGGGGCGCGAGTTCGATGGTGCCGCCGTGCAGACGGGCGTTCTCCAGGGCGATGGCCATGCCCAGGCCACTGCCCTCCGAGCGGCTGCGGGCGCTGTCGGCCTTGTAGAAGCGGTCGAAGACATGCCGGGCGACCTCGGGGGCCAGCCCCGGACCGTGATCGGCGACCGAGACGCTGAGCCGGTCGCCCACCGCCCGTACGGTGACGGTCACCGGCGGCGCACCGTGCCGCAGGGCGTTGCCCACGAGGTTGGCGACGATCACATCGAGCCGGCGGCGGTCGAGCCGGGCCCGTATGCCCGGCGGGAGATCGGCTTCGACCCGGTCGGTCCAGCCGCGTGCCGCGAGCGTGCCGCGCACCGCCTCGGCCATGTCCACCGAGTGCACCGTCAGCGCCACGGCGCGGGCGTCGAAGCGGGATATCTCGATGAGGTCGTCGACGAGCCGGGTCAGCTTGGCGGTTTCCGCGCTGACCGTACGGGCCGCGTGGGCGGTGTCGGGGGTGAGCTGGTCGGCGTCCTCCTCCAGGACGCTGGAGACGATGGTCATGGCGGCGAGTGGCGTACGCAGCTCATGGGAGACATCGGCGACGAAACGGCGGGCCAGCGCCTCCTGTTCGCGCAGCTCGCCGACGCTGTTCTCCAGCGCGCTGGCCGTTTCGTTGAAGGTGTGGGCGAGTTCCGCCAGTTCGTCGCGGCCCTTCTCCTCGACCCGGATGGTCAGCTCGCCGGTGGCCAGCCTGCGGGTGGCCCGCGCCAGCTTGCGGACCGGCCGCAGCACCGTACGCGCCGCGAGCAGCGCCAGGACGGCGGCAAGCAGCACCACGGGCAGCAGGCCGCGCTGCACACTGCGTACCAGTTCAGCGGTGTCGTGTTCCTCCTCGGCCAGGGAGACCACCGCGTATATCTCGACCCCGGACCGCTGTCCGGAGCCGCCGCGACCGCCCGTGGCGTCCATGCCGACCGGGGCGCCGAGGACCAGCCAGGGCTTCCCGCCCTGCTCGACCCGCTGGAGGGAGACCCGGCTCTGGGTCCGCACGGCCACCCGCAGCTCGGGAGTGATCCGGGTCCGGTCCGCGGCCGGGTCGGAGGAGGCGGTGAAGTCGCGGTACTGGACGACGACCAGTGAGGCACGCATGCCGGACGCGACGTCGGTGGCGAGCCGGGCCATGGCGCGGGGGTCGGTGGGGACGTCGAGCTCCGTGGCCTGTTGCTGGACGCGGTTGCGGAAGTCTTCGACGGCGGCATTCTGGGCCCGCTTGAGGACGGCGTCGCGCGATTCCCGGTACGCCAGCGCGGTGGCGGTGACCGCGCTGATCAGGGCGACCACGACGACGGTGATGATCAGCCGGCCACGGAGCCCGTCGAGGCGCGGGAGCCGCATACGGGACCGCACACGCGCCCACCTCCCGGTCGGCCCCGCCGCCGTCGGAGCGGACTTCGCCGCGGCCGCGTCCGACTCCGTGGACGCCTCCGCCGCAGTGGTCTCCGTGGCCCCCGCGCTCGTCTCCGTGGTCCTCATCGCGCGCTCACAGCGGCCCGAAGCGATAGCCGAAGCCGCGCACCGTCTGGATGTAGCGCGGCTTGGCGGGGAGGTCCTCCAGCTTGGCGCGCAGCCGCCCGACCGCCGCGTCCACCAGCCGGGAGTCGCCCAGGAAGTCGTGGTCCCAGACGCTTTCGAGGAGCTGTTCGCGGCTGAAGACCCGGCCGGGGGAGGCCGACAGCTCCAGCAGCAGCCGCAGCTCGGTCGGCGGGAGAGGGACGGTGCTGCCGCGCTTGGTGACGGTCAGACCGGCCCGGTCGATGACGAGTCCGGCGAAGTCGTCGCTGGCCGTACGGGTGGCCGGGCCGGACCGTCGCAGCGCCGCCCGGATACGGGCCTCCAGCACCCGGCCCGTGACCGGCTTGACCACATAGTCGTCGGCGCCCGCCTCCAGCCCGCTGACCACGTCCAGGTCGTCACCGCGCGAGGTGAGCATGATGATCGGCAACTGGCTCCGGGCGCGGATCCGGCGGCAGACCTCGAAGCCGTCGATACCGGGCAGCATCAGGTCGACCACCGCGATCTCGATGCCGCCGCCCTGCGGGCGGGCCAGCAGCTCCAGGCCGGCCTCACCGGTGGCGACGGCGTCGACCTCATGGCCGTGCCGACGCAGCACCAGCTCCATTCCGTCCCGGACGGACATGTCGTCCTCGATCAACAGCACATGCGGCATGGGGTCGATTATGGGCGAGGTCTGTGCAGCTCAGGAGTTATCCACAGGGCGAAAAGCGGCCCGGGGGCATTGTTACGTTCTCATCATGCGGCCATGGAGCGGCCATGAAGCACGTCCCCGACATTGGGCGGCATGACGCAGAAGACTCGCTCCCGCTCCCGTGCCGCACGCCTCGCGCTGCTGGTCGCCGTGCCCGCCCTGGCCCTGACCACCGCCTGCGGCGGCGCTGCCGACTCGTCCGGCGGAGGCGTCGCCTCGGTCAGCAATGCGCCCTCCACCGACCAGAGCAAGGACGGCGCCGCCGCGGCCAAGGGCGGTGCGGCCAAGGGCAAGAGCGCTTTCTATGACGCGCAGATGAAGTTCGTCCAGTGCATGCGCAAGAAGATCACCAAGGACTACCCCGACCCCAAGCTGAGCGGCTATCTCGACTGGACGAAGATCGACGCGCTCCAGGAGGAGAAGGGCAACGACGTCGCCAAGGGCGGCCGGGACGGGGCGTGTGCGCCCGAGATGCAGAAGGCCATGCAGCTGGAGCCGCCCCGCGACACGCAGAAGGACTACGAGTCGATGCTCGCGCACGCCAAGTGCATGCGCGCCAACGGCGTCTCGAAGTTCAGCAACCCGAAGCTGCAGGACGGCAACGTCATCCCCGGCGGCAGCGACACGAACCCCACCGCGCCGGATACCGACCGTGAGTCGTCCGCCTACAAGCAGGCCCGCCAGGCATGCAAGGACAAGCTCCTCGACGGCCTGGACGGCATGCAGTGACCCGTGAACGAAAGCGCCCCAGGGGCGTCGTCGTACTGGCCGCCGCGGTCACCGTGACCGCGGTGACCGCGGGGGTCCTGATCTACACCGGCACCGGCAAGGACGCCTCGGCCGACGGCCGGGCACCGAAGGGCCCGCCCACCACGACCGAGATCACCCGCACCGATCTGGTCCAGAGCAAGACCGTCGACGGACGGCTGGACTACGCGCAGCGCCGGGTGGTGAAGTCCCCCGTGGAGGGCACGGTCACCAAGGCCGCCGAATCGGGCAAGACCGTGTCGCTCGGACAGCGCCTGTACGAGCGCGACGCCCGCCCGGTGACGCTCCTCTACGGCGCGACACCGATGTTCCGCACGATGAAGGTCGGCGCCCGCGGCCCGGACGTCCTCCAGCTGGAGCGCAACCTCCGCGACCTGGGATTCGGGGCGGGACTGTATGTGGACGTCCGTTATGACGAGGCGACCAAGGCCGCCGTCAAGCAGTGGCAGAAGTCCCTCGATGTGACCGCCAACGGCGAGGTCGGCCAGGGGGACGTGGTCTTCCAGCGCGGCCCCGTGCGGGTGGTGTCCGCCGACGCCGCCCTCGCCGACAGCATCGGCCCGGACAGCAAGGTCCTGACGGTCGCCTCCACCAAGCCGGTCGTCCGGGCCGAGCTGGAAGCGGCCGACGGGGCGCTGGCCGCCAAGGGCACCAAGGTGGAGATCGCCATGCCTGGCGGGGACAACCGGCGCGGCAAGGTCAGCGGTGTGGTGGCCCCCGAGGAATCCGAGTCCGGTGAGGACGGGGCCGCCGCCTCCGGTGGCTCGTCCGCCAATGCCATCAACGTGGAGATCACGCTCGACGACGGCACCAAGATCCAGGAGAAGGACCGGCAGGGCACCCTCCGTGTGAAGTTCGTCAGTGAGAGCCGCAAGGACGTGCTGACGGTGCCGGTCGAGGCGATCGTCGCGCTGCGCGAGGGCGGCTACGGGCTGGAGCTGGTCCAGGGTTCCAAGACCCGCATGGTGGCGGTCGAGACGGGGCTGACGGCCGACGGCCGGATCGAGGTCAGCGGGGCCGGCCTGGCCGAGGGCATGAAGGTCGGAGCGGCCGAGCAATGACCCCACCCGTGATCGAACTGCGGGGGGCCACCAAGTCGTACCCGGGCGGGGTGCACGCGCTGCGGGGCGTGGACCTCCGGGTGGACCGCGGCGAACTGGCCGCCATCGTCGGCCCGTCCGGCTCCGGCAAGTCCACCCTGCTCAACCTGCTCGGCACCCTCGACCGGGCCACCTCCGGCGAGGTCCGGGTGGCCGGGTACGACGTGAGTGAACTGTCCGACGCCCAGCTCTCCGCGCTCCGCGCCCGGCACATCGGCTTCGTCTTCCAGCACTTCCACCTCGCCCCCGGCCGCAGCGCCCAGGACAATGTCGCCGACGGTCTGCTGTACGGCGGCACGGGGCTGCGGGAGCGCCGCGCGCGGGCCCGTACGGCCCTGGAGGAAGTGGGGCTCGGCCACCGCATCGGCCACCTCGCCCACCAGCTCTCCGGCGGCGAGAAGCAGCGGGTGGCCATCGCCCGCGCGCTGGTCGGCGGCCCCGATCTGCTGCTCGCGGACGAGCCGACCGGTGCGCTGGACTCCGCCTCCGGCGAGATGGTCATGAACCTCATCCATGAGCTGCACGCGGGCGGGACGACCGTCTGCGTCATCACCCACGACAACGACATCGCCGACTCGCTGCCCCGCCGGATCCGCTTCCGCGACGGCGAGATCGTCGACGACTCCGGCGCCGCACCGGCCGCAGCTGTCTCTCCCGCCGCTCCTGCCGCCCCCGGCTCCCCGGCGGAGCCCACCGAGGAGGTGACCCGATGAGCGGCCCCGCACTCCGCCCGGCCCGGCTCTCCCCGGCCGATGTGCTGCGGGTCGGCGCCGAGGGCCTGCGCAGCCGCCGCACCCGCGTCGTGCTGTCCGCCCTCGGCATCGCGATCGGCATCGCCACGATGGTCGCGGTGATCGGGCTGTCCACCTCCAGCCGCGCCGACCTGATGAACCGGCTGGACCGGCTCGGCACCAATCTGCTCACCGCCGAGGCGGGCCAGGACGCCATGGGCCAGGACGTCAAACTCCCCAAGAGCGCGGTGGCGATGGTCCAGCGGATCGGCCCGGTCCAGCACGCCACCTCCGTCGGCACGGTCGACGCCCGGGTGCGGCGCAGCGATGCCGTACCGGAGGAGATGGCGGCGGGTGTCACCGTGCAGGCCGCCCGCACAGACCTGCTCGACACCCTCAACGCCCGTATGGATCAGGGAAGTTGGCTGAACCGCGCCAGTGAACGACTGCCCACCGTCGTACTGGGCTCGGTGGCCGCCGACCGCCTCGGGATCACCGCGCCCGGTGCCAAGATCCTGCTGAACGACCGCTGGTACGCCGTCACCGGAATCCTGGCACCCATCGAGCTGGTGCCGACCCTGGACCGTACGGCGCTGGTCGGATCCCCGTCCGCCGAGCGCTACTTGGGCTTCGACGGCCACCCGAGCGTCATCTTCGAGCGTTCGCCGGACGCCTCGGTGGAGGCCGTCGGAGAGGTCCTGGCCCGTACGGTCAACCCGAGCGACGAGAACGCGGTAAAGGTCTCCCGCCCCTCCGACGCCCTCGCCGCCAAGGCCGCCACCGACGAGGGGCTGACCTCGCTGATGCTCGGTCTGGGTGCGGTGGCGCTGCTCGTTGGCGGGGTGGGCGTGGCCAACACCATGGTGGTCTCCGTACTGGAGCGCCGCCAGGAGATCGGGCTGCGCCGTGCCCTGGGCGCGACCCGCGGCTCGATCCGGATCCAATTCCTCGCCGAGTCACTGATGTTGTCGGCGCTCGGCGGACTGGCGGGCGCGGCCCTCGGTGCCGCCGCCACCTTCGCCTTCGCCCGCGCCCAGGGATGGACCGCCGTCGTGCCGCCCTGGTCACTGGCCGGCGGCCTGGGCGCCACCCTGGTGATCGGAGTCATCGCCGGCCTCTACCCGGCCGTACGGGCCTCCCGGCTGCACCCTACGGTGGCGCTCAGCGCGACCTGACATGCGGCGACGGTGCCGGTCGGCGGCGCCGGGACGGGCCCAGTGCGGGTCCGCCACCGGCGCCCGGCCGGCCTGTTGCGTTCGCCCTTCACGTCCTCCCTTCACGGCATCCGGAGAGTGACGCTTCGGCACCCTTTGTCAGGTTCGTCAAGAATCTTGGCTTATGTCTGAATTTTCACGCAATTTCCCTTGTTGGAGGCAGGTGAGCGTCGTAGCTTGGGAGTTGTCGAGCTGGTAACGGTTCGGCAACAAAGAACCAATCTGAGGAGGCAAGAATGAGCTTCCGGAATGTCTTCCCGAGAAGGCGTCACGGTGACGGCGACGGCTACGGCCGCGGCGGCTACGGACGCGGCTACGGACGCGGCCGGGGACGCGGCCGGGGACGCGGCTACGGACGCGGATACGGACGCGGTTACGGCCGTGGCTACGGACGTGGCTATGGACGTGGACGCTACTGACTCACAAACCTGAGTCCGAGGCAGGCTCGCGTACGGCGCGGGTCCGCCTCGTCGGTTTGAGGGCCCTCAGGGCCCCGGCCGGCCGACCGCCGCAACGGGATGAGTAGCGACCATGCACTTTCGCAGCTCGCGCCGGCGCGCGGAGCGCCGTGCAGCGTCGCCTCAACGAAACGGGGCAGCACCGCACCTGGGACAGGGCTCGTCCTTGTCGCCCGAGCCGACCCTCCACACCACTCGACCTACAGACGGACCACGGCCCATGGCCGCGCCGTCCCCGGGCACCGGCGCCGACCGGGTCCTGCGGGCCGGCCTGGTGGCCGACGCCCTGATCCGCACCCGCCGGGTCGGATTCAAGGAATCCGTCCGGCGCTTCTGGCCGCTGACCCGGGGCGACCGGCGCTGGATCCTCCTCGTCTGCCTGAGCGCCATCGTGGCCGCCCTCTCGGAGACCGTGGCCATCCTGGTCTTCGCCGAACTCACCGACCACGCTCTGCAGAAGGGCTCGGTCAGCGCCTTCTGGGGACCGGCCGGCCTGTGGCTGGGCGTGGCCGTGGCCGGCGGGGTGGTGGGCTACCTGGGCAGTTCACTCGCCGCCTGGACGGCCGAGCGCTTCGTGATGCGGCTGCGGGCCCGGGTCTTCGCCCATCTCCAGAAGCTGCCGCCGCACTTCTTCCAGCGCAATCGCCGCGGTGACCTGGTCGAGCGGCTGACCGGCGATGTCGACGCCATCGAGGCACTCGTGGTCAGCGGGCTGGTCCAGGCGGCCACCGCCGTCTTCGGCATCATCTTCTACACCGGTGCCGCGTTCTGGCTGCGCTGGGACATGGCCCTGGTCACCCTCGCCCTGGCCCCGCTCTTCGTGATCGCCACCCGCCGTTTCACCGGCCGGGTCAAGGAGGTCTCCCGCCGGGAGCGCGCGGCCGACGGCGCGATCACCTCGGTGGTCGAGGAAGGGCTGGTCAATGTCGTCCTGACCCAGGCATACAACCGGCAGCAGGACGAGCAGGAGCGGCTCAACCGTGAGGCCCGCAGGTGGTTCCGGGCATCGGTGACCAGCGCCCGCCTCAACGAGTTCTACGAGCAGATCGTCGAGGTCCTCGAAACGCTCTGCGTCCTGGCCATCATCGGCCTGGGCGCATGGGAGATCTCCGCGGGGCGGATGACGCTCGGGCAGCTGCTGGCCTTCGCCGCCTTCATCGGTTACCTCTACCCGCCGATCCGCAACCTCGGCCAGCTCGGGCTGACGGTCACCGAAGCGACCGCCGGATCCGAGCGCCTGCTGGAGATCCTCGACGCCCGGCCCGCCGTCACCGAACCGGACGACGCCGACATCGTCCCGGCACCGAAACGCGCGGTCGGCACGGTGGAAGCCTGCCGGGTGCACTTCCACTACCCCGGCAACGAAACGGAGGTCCTCCAGGACTTCTCGTTCAGCGCGGTGCCCGGGGAACTCGTAGTCGTCACCGGGCCCAGCGGGGCGGGCAAGTCGACGCTCGCCGCCCTGCTGCTGAGGTTCTACGACCCGGACGCCGGCAGCATCCGGCTCGACGGCATCCCCGTGAACCGCACGCCGCTCGCCAGGCTCCGCCGCAACATCACCCTGCTCCCCCAGGAGACCCTGGTCCTGCACGACACCGTGGAGCAGAACATCGCCTGCGGGCACGAGGACGCGACCCACGGTGATGTCGTCCGCGCCGCCCGCGCGGCCGACGCCGAGGTCTTCATCAGCGCCCTCCCCGACGGCTACGACACCGTCATCGCCCCCGGCACCTCACGGCTCTCCGGCGGCCAGCTACAGCGCGTCGCGATCGCGCGGGCCATGCTCCGCGACGCCCCCGTACTCATCCTCGACGAGCCCACCACCGGCCTGGACACTCTGGCCACCCAGCGCATCCTCGAACCACTACGGCGCCTCGCCGCGGGCCGCACCACCATCGTGATCACCCACGATCTGGACCTCGCCACGGACGCCGACCGCATCCTGGTCCTGGACGAAGGACGCCTGGTGGAGTCCGGAACCCACGCCCAACTCCTCGCCCGCGGCGGCCTGTACACCACCCTGTTCCACTCCCACCCGCCGCCCCGCAACGGCTCTCCCCACCCCCTCGCCCAGCCCTCCAGCAGTCACTTGCGGTAACCGGCAGGGCGGCCGTACGCGCCTGCCCGGCGAGGCACGTCACTCCACAGCGCCAGCCGCCGACGAACGCTCCCACGGCCCCGTAACCACCCCACGGCGCCCGCACCCCCCGCCCCCGCTCCACACGGCCCGACGAGGGAACTCACCGCCCAAACCGGAACCTGACGCGCCACCACGCGTTGACTCTCCGTATACGGGCGACGCGCCGCGCGCCGGCAGCGCCAGCGCGCGTCCCAGGACCAAGACGGCCCGGTGAACCAGGAGCGCGCGTGAGCAAGGCAGCCGTAGCGGGGAGTGAGAGCGCGGGCGGTGCCCGCCATCTGCGCCGGGCGGTCGGCTTCTGGGGGCTGATGTTCCTCTCCCTGGGGTCGATCATCGGCTCCGGCTGGCTGCTGGGCGCGCTCACCACCGCCGTCATCGCCGGCCCGGCCTCGCTGCTCTCCTGGGTGCTCGCCGCGGCGATGCTCGCCGTGCTCGCGCTGGCCCACGCGGAGCTGGGCGCCACCTACCCGATCGCCGGCGGCACCGCCCGCTTCCCGTTCTTCGCCTTCGGCCCGCTGACCGGCTTCACCGCGGGCTGGATGTCCTGGTTGCGATCGGTGCTGATCTCCCCCATCGAGGTCGAGGCCACGCTCTCCTACCTGGACCGCATCGGCTGGATCCACGACCGGGTGGACCTGCTGAACCCCAACGGCACCCTCACCACCCCCGGCCTGGTGATCGGCACCGTCTTCATGATGCTCTTCACGGTCATCAACGTCCTCGGGGTCCGGCTGATGTCCGGGATCAACTCGGTCACCGCCGTGTTCAAAACGGCCGTCCCGCTGCTGACCGTCATCGTCCTGATGACACTGTCCTTCCACGCCTCCAACTTCACCGCGGGCGGCGGCTTCGCCCCCCACGGGACACACGGCGTCTTCGCGGCCCTGCCCGCCGGGGTGGTGTTCGCCCTGCTGGGCTTCGAGCAGGCCATCCAGCTCGCCGGTGAGGCCCGCAATCCGCAGCGCGACATCTCCCGGGCCGTGGTCGTCGCCATGGCCGTCGGCACCGCGCTCTACCTCCTGCTGCAGATCGCCTTCATCGCCGCCCTGGACCCCGCCGTCCTGACCCGCAGCTGGGACAACCCCGTCGGGGCGGGCAACTTCGGCCCCTACGCCACCCTGGCGACCGCCGTCGGCGCCGGCTGGCTGGCCACCATCCTCTACATCGACGCCGTGATCTCCCCGGCAGGCACCGGCCTGGTCTACATGGCGGGCGCCGCCCGGCTCTCCTACGCCATGGGACGCGAGCGAGTGCTGCCCCGGCCCCTCACCCAGGTCGGCCGCAGCCGGGTGCCCGTGGTGTCGACCCTCCTCGCCTTCGTCGTCGGCGAGCTCGCCTTCCTGCCGTTCCCCAGCTGGCAGGCGCTGGTCGGCCTGGTCACCTCGGCCGCGGCGATCATGTACGCGTTCGCACCGGTGTCCCTGCACGCCCTCCGCGTACGCGACGGCGCCCGGCACCGCCCCTACCGACTGCCCGCCGGATCGGTCATGGCCCCCCTGGGCTTCGTCTTCGCCAACTTGATCTTCTACTGGTCCGGCTACGAGGCGGACTGGAAGCTCGGCATCGCCGCCCTGCTCGGCTTCGTCTTCCTCGCCCTCACCCGCCTCGGCACCCCGGCCGCCGAACGCGGCGTCCTGCGCGCCCGAAACGCCCTCTGGGTCTGGCCCTGGCTGATCGGCATGATCCTCATCGCCCGCTTCGGCCGCTACGGCGGCACCGAGGCCCTCCCCGACTGGTGGGACCTGGCCATTGTGATCGTCTTCAGTCTGGCCATCCACTACACCGCGGTCCGCCTCGCGATGCCCCCGGAGGCGGTGGACGCGGCGGTACAACACGAGGAGGAGGGGGAGTCGGTGCCGGGTGCTTCGTCGTCGTCGGGCGGGGCCTCGGGCGGGGCGACGGGGTGAGGGGCCGACGGCTTACGGGGCCGACGGGGGCGTCGGCCTGAGAGCCGGCGGAAGGGCGAAGAGGGCCCGGACCGCTCCCCGAGCACCGGGCCCATGGCCCCCCGCCCCGGATGGAGGGACCATGGAAGGGCGTGCAACCCAGGTCACCTGTGGGCGCCGGCGCCGGGCCCGCACCCTGCGACGCGCGGGAGGTGGAGGTCGATGCTCTGCTGGTACGGCCGCCATGGCGGCGGATGGGCCTGGCTCGCGACGTCGGTCAGCCTGTTCCTCTTCCTGGCGCTGCTCTTCGTCATCGCGCTACTGATCGTCCGCGCCCTGGGCCGCTCCGGCCCGCCCCGCGGCGAGCGCCCCGGTACCCCCAGCGGACCCGGCGCCGAGCAAATTCTCGCGGAGCGATACGCGCGCGGCGAGATCGACGAAGAGGAGTACCGCCGACGCCTGGCCACCCTCCGCGGGGCCCCACCGGGCGGGCCCGGGGCGCCACCGTGGGGCGGGCCCGGGGCCCCGCCGGGTGGGAACTCGCCGTCCTGAGGGGACGGGAGAGGGGCGGGTTACGGCCTACCGCCGGTGGTGGCCAAGCCCCACCACCGGCAGCTATGCACACCTATGGGCGACTACCGGCAGCCACCGGCAACTACCGGCAGCTCACCCCTTCCCCAACAGCTTGTTCATCCGCGCGATCTCCGCTTCCTGGGCCTTGATGACGTCATCGGCCAGCTTCTTCGCCGGGCCGTAGGCACCCTTCTCCTTCTCGGTGCCCGCCATCTTCACCGCGCCCTGGTGATGCCCGATCATCATCTCCAAAAAGGCCGCGTCGAACGCCTTCCCCGACTTCCCCTTCAGGGCCGCCATCTCCTCCGCACCCATCATCCCGGGCATCTCGGAGTGGCCGGAGTGGCCGGAGTGACGGGAGTGGCCGGACTCGGCGGAGCCGGCGGAGTCGGGGGAGCCGGCGGAGTGATCCATCCCGGGCATCCCTTCCGGCATCCCCTCCGTCATCCCCTTCGGAACCTGCTCACCCCAGGCGGTCAACCACCCGGACATCGTCCTGATCTCCGGGTCCTGACCTCGCTTGATCTTGGCGGCGAGTTCCTTCACCTGGCTCGACGCGGCACGGCCGGCAGCCAGGTCGGCCATCTCCACGGCCTGCCGGTGGTGCGGAATCATCCCCTTCGCGAACGCCACATCGGCCGCATTGTGCGCACCATCCGAGGCAGCGGCACTGGGCGACGAAGCGGACTTCGACGGGGAGCGGTGAGCCGAACTGGAGTGGCTGCCGCTGTCATTGCCGCCGCAGGCGGCCAGCACCGTCACGGAGGCGGCGGTGGCGCCCACGAGTACGAGGCGGCGGGTAAACGAACGGGTGGGCTTGATGACTGACTTCATGACTGACTTCATGACTGAACTCCGGGAAAGCAGCGGTATCGGGACATGCCGAACGGCGGCACCGCGCCCATGAGCCGGGCGCCCGTGCCGTCGGGGTGTTCCTAAATCCGCAGGAGTTGGAGTTCAGCCAGCGAGGGCGGCGCCCGCCCACCGTCCCGGCCCTTCGGTTCGCCCCCGCCCACCAGACCGGCGGGCCGTACGTCACAGCCCGGGGAGGGCGTCAGGGCCGGGGACACGGGCGGCCCGTGCAGCGCGGCGGACGCACAGGTCGGGTCCGCGTGATGGACATGCCCGCCACCGCCGCAGTCACCGTCCCCTGGACAGTGCCCCTGGACGGTGGCCACCACAGCCATACGGTGCTCATGCCCGGAAGCGGGCGCAACACCGGCGGACCCGATCCCGTGCATGCCCAACAGGCCCACCAGCAGCCCGAACACACACCACACACGCCACCGCCGTACGGCGGCCCGCGGCGGCACGAACGGGCGGCTGGACATCACCCCTTCATGCTAGGCAGCACACAAACGCCACCAACAGGCGGCTCCCGCAAAGGAGAACGCCCCGCCGCTCCCGCTCGTCCGACTGCCATCCCCGTCGCCGCTCCGAGGACGGAAATTCGCTCAGACGCGACGAACCCGTGCCGCGATCCCATGCCCCAGCAGCAGGTAAAGCCCCGCAGGCAGACCGTAATTGAGGAAAACCCGCACACCTTCACTGTCCATCGTGAAAATGTCCTGCGACCACCAGGCGAGCCAGTCGGCCACTCCGTGCACGAATTCGACGAAGACATTCCCCTGATTCGCTTCGAGCAGGTACAGCAGTATCCACAGTCCCAGGAAGCCGGCGGTCACATCCCCGATGGTGTGGATGATCAGCGCGGCCCGATGCGCGCCGGCACCGGAGCCGGAGCGGGTACCGGACCGATTGTGGTCATAGGCGCCATAGTCGCCATAGGAGTTGTTTGTGGGCATGGGCTCATGGGCATTGTTCATGCCTTCCCCTTTGCCGGGCCCGAGCCCCCGAAACCACACCCATGCCTGCGATTGGATAACCACTCGGCATCATCGCCGACCGCCCGGTTCTCCATGCCCCGTGCGCCACATTTCGTCGCCTTCTTTTCCTCCGCGACAAGAATCCGGCGTTACGGTGATTTCCCTGCCCGAAAAGGAAGTTCGCGTGGGGCGGATGCCTGCGCCCCGCACAGGGCGAAGCGACACAGCCGGGCCGTCATGCCGACGCCGACGGTGATCGGGGCGGAATCAGCGCATCCAGTGCGTGGTCCAGGGCGCGTAGCAGCGCTTCCTGCTCCTCGGGCGCGTACAGCAGCCGCAGCGCCAGCCCGTCGGAGAGCGCGATCACGGCATCGGCGAGGGCCAGACGGTCCGCGGCCGCGTCCGGATCCCTGCCGTGCCCGGCGGATGCCAGCCAGTCGCCAAGGGCCGTACGGACGCTCTCGTCGACCTGCCGGCGGATCGCGCCGAGTCCGGGGTGGTGGGCGGCGCGGGTGGCGAAGGCGAGCTGAGCGGCGGCCTCGGCCCGGCGTTCCGCGTCCACGGGGAGGGTGGCGAGGACGAGCGCACGGAGCGCCTCGCGCGGCGGGAGGCCGTAGTTGACGGCGGCCATCCGCTCCTCGACGCGTTCGCCGGCCAGCTCGGCGGCGAACGCCAGCATCTCGTCCTTGGTGCGGAAGTACTTCTGGACGGCTCCCGGTGAGCGTCCGCTCGCGGCGGCCACCGTACGGACACTGACCTCGTCCAGTCCCTGCTCGGAGGCGAGGCGCAGTACCGCGGCACCGATCTGCCGCCGCTGTTCCTCGCGATCCACCGTCTTGGGCACCCTGTGCGCTCCTCGCTTCGCCGCTCTCCGTCCCACACGTCCGCCGTCAGAATACGCCCGTATTCTTTTTGAGATACAGTCGTATCCCAAAATCCGGCCGCACCGACCGCGGCCGGGCCGAAGGGGGACACTCATGGATGATCAACCCAAACCCGCCATGCGGATCGCGGACCGCGAACGGGACCGCAAGGACCTGCGCGAATGGCTGGACGAATGGCGCTACTGGCTCGGCGGCGCAGTGATCATGTCGGCGATCTGGGGCATCAGCTGCTTCCGCGATCACGAGCTGACGTACTACTGGCCGTTGTTCCCGCTGGGCGTCTGGGCCGCCGTACTGGTCGCCATCGCACTGTGGCCGCGCAGCGAGGGGACGAGCGGCTCGTAACGCCCTGTGCCACGCCCGCAGATGATGGCGGGCGCTGCTGCGCCCAAACGCGACGAAGGCCCGAACCGCAAGCGGTCCGGGCCTTCTGCCGGCGGAGGATACGAGATTCGAACTCGTGAGGGGTTGCCCCCAACACGCTTTCCAAGCGTGCGCCCTAGGCCACTAGGCGAATCCTCCGCCGCAAACAATACAAGACGTTGGGGAGTGCTCGCGACCATGATCGTCGGGAGGGGGTGGTGGAGGGTGGGGAGCGGATCGGGGTGGGGCGTGGGTTCGTTTGTTGGGTGGGGGATCCGCTACTGTGGTGCGCAGCCCCTCACGTGGCGCTATCTGACTGAACTCCCCCAGGGCCGGAAGGCAGCAAGGGTAGGTCGGCTCTGGCGGGTGCGTGGGGGGCGCTTGCGTTTGCGGGGCCCCGTCGGTTGTCAGTGCGGCCCGATATCGTCGTATGCGTGTCGTCCCTTGCGCTGTACCGCCGCTACCGGCCCGAGACCTTCGCCGAGGTCATCGGGCAAGAGCACGTGACCGATCCGCTGCAGCAGGCACTGCGGAACAACCGGGTCAACCACGCCTATTTGTTCAGTGGCCCGCGCGGCTGCGGCAAGACGACCAGTGCGCGGATCCTGGCGCGCTGCCTCAACTGTGAGGAAGGTCCCACCCCCACACCCTGTGGAAAGTGCCAGTCGTGTGTGGACCTGGCCAGGAACGGCCGGGGCTCCATCGATGTGATCGAGATCGACGCGGCGTCGCACGGTGGCGTGGACGACGCCCGTGAGCTGCGGGAGAAGGCGTTCTTCGGGCCGGCCAGCAGCCGCTACAAGATCTACATCATCGATGAGGCGCACATGGTGACCTCCGCGGGCTTCAACGCCCTGCTGAAGGTCGTCGAGGAGCCGCCGGAGCATCTGAAGTTCATCTTCGCGACGACCGAGCCCGAGAAGGTCATCGGGACGATCCGGTCGCGTACGCATCACTATCCGTTCCGGCTGGTGCCGCCGGGGACGCTGCGGGAATACCTGGCGGAGGTCTGCGGGCGGGAGGAGATCCCGGTCGAGGACGGGGTGCTGCCGCTGGTGGTGCGGGCCGGAGCCGGTTCGGTGCGTGACTCGATGTCCGTGATGGATCAGCTGCTCGCCGGTGCCGGTGCGGACGGTGTGACGTATGCCATGGCGACGGCGTTGCTCGGATACACCGACGGGTCGTTGCTGGATTCGATCGTGGAGGCGTTCGCCGCGGGGGACGGCGCGGCGGCCTTCGAGGTCGTGGAACGGGTCATCGAGGGCGGTAACGACCCGCGGCGCTTCGTCGCGGACCTGCTGGAGCGGCTGCGGGATCTGGTGATCCTGGCGGCCGTGCCGGACGCCGGGGAGAAGGGGCTGATCGACGCCCCCGCGGATGTCGTGGAGCGGATGACGGCGCAGGCGTCCGTCTTCGGGGCGGCCGAGCTGAGCCGGGCCGCCGACCTGGTCAACGCGGGCCTGACGGAGATGCGCGGCGCGACCTCGCCGCGGCTCCAGCTGGAGCTGATCTGTGCCCGGGTGCTGCTGCCCGCGGCGTACGACGACGAGCGGTCGGTGCAGGCCCGGCTCGACCGTCTGGAGCGCGGTGCGGGTGCGGCGCTGCTGGGCGGGGCGGCCGGAGGTGCGGGCTACGGGGGAGACCCCGGGCCTGGAGCGTCGCCCGTGGTGGCGTCCGGTGGCGGGCCCGCGGCCGGGTATGTGCCGGGGCCGGAGGCGCATCCGCCGATGCCGGCGGGACCGTCCGGGCCGGCGGCCGCGCGTGCCGCGGTGCGGGGTGCGGTGAGCGGCGGCTCTGCGGGCGGAGGTGCGCCGGGCGGGGCCGGGGCTCCGGGCGGTGGTGCGGCGGCGCCGGTGGCCGGTGCCGGGGCGTACGGCGGGCAGACGGGCGGTGCGGGGGCACCCGGTGGACCGGCCGACGGTGCAGGCGCGTACGGCGGGCCGGGGGCCGGGGTCGGCGCCGGGCAGCAGCCGGGCGACAGTGATGGTGCGGAGGCGCCGGCTCAGGGCGGCGCGTCGAGTGCCGCGCAGGGCGGCGGCGAGGCGGCCGTCCCGCGGCCCGGAGCCTGGCCCGGAAGTACGGGCAGAGGTAATGGCGGCGGGAGCCCGGCGGGCGGCACCGTCGGCGGGAGCCCCGCAGGCGGCGGTGCCGGGCGGCAGCCCGGTGGCTGGCCCACGGCCGTGGCGCCGGGGCAGGGTGGCCAGGCGCCGCAGGGCGGAGCCCCCGCAGCGCCGTACGCCGGACCGCCCGCCGCGTCCGGACCGTCGGCCGGTGCGCCTGCGGCTGCGGCCCAGCAGCCGCAGGCGGCCGGTGTGGCCCCGGGGGCGGCGCAGGGTGCCGCTCAGGTGCGGCAGATGTGGCCGGAGATCCTGGAAGCGGTGAAGGACCGCCGCCGTTTCACGTGGATCCTGCTGAGCCAGAACGCCCAGGTCTCCGGCTTCGACGGCACCACGCTCCAGATCGGCTTCCCCAATGCCGGGGCCCGCGACAGTTTCGCCAACGGCGGAAGTGAGGACGTCCTCAAGGACGTGCTGGCCGAGCGGTTCCAGGTGCAGTGGCGGGTCGAGGCGATCGTCGACCCGTCGGGCGGCGCCGGTCAGCCGGCCGGCGGCGCCCCCCGCGGCGGTGGTGGCGGCGGCTTCGGCGGCGGTGCGCCCGCCGCTCCGCAGCAGGGCGCTCCGCAGCCCCCGCCCCAGCAGAGCGGCCCGGCGGCGCCCCCCTCGTCCGGTGGCCAGTACGGGCAGGACGGCGGCAGTGGTGGCAGCGGCGGTGGCGGAAGCCAGGGGGCGCGAAGGGCACGGGAGGCGGTGTCCGCCCCGTCGTCCACGGGCGGCGGGCAGGGCGGGCCCGCGGCGGAGCCCTCGTACAGCGCGCCGGAGCCCCCGCCGACGTCGATCGAGTACGACATGCCGGCCGAGGACGACCCCGATCTCGTCGACTCCGCGCTCAGCGGCCACGACCTGATCGTGCGCGAACTGGGCGCGACGGTCCTGGAGGAGTTCAACAACGAGTAGGGCGGCGGGCGGCGCGTACCCGTGTGGGCCGCCGTAACCATCCGTACCACCGGCGTACACGCGTGCTCCTCCCTACGGCGTAGGGCGCGGGGGCGGTGGAACACGTAGGCTCGGGCTACCGCACCAATCGTTGTCGTATGGCAGGAGTCACGTCGTGATCCCCGGTGGTCAGCCCAATATGCAGCAGCTGCTTCAGCAGGCTCAGAAGATGCAGCAGGACCTCGCGGCAGCCCAGCAGGAACTGGCGGAGACACCCGTCGAGGGTTCCGCGGGCGGCGGTCTGGTCAAGGCGACGGTGACCGGTTCCGGTGAGCTCCAGGGCCTGGTCATCGACCCCAAGGCGGTCGACACCGACTCGGCGGAGGAGACCGCCGAGACGATCGCCGATCTCGTACTGGCGGCGGTCCGGGACGCCAACGCCAGTGCTCAGCAGCTCCAGCAGCAGAAGCTCGGTCCGCTCGCCCAGGGTCTGGGCGGCGGCGGTATCCCCGGTCTCCCCTTCTGAGGAGTAGCCAACTAGCGTACGCAGCACGGCAGAAGAGAGAGAAGACGTTCCGTGTATGAAGGCGTGGTCCAGGACCTGATCGACGAGTTGGGCAGGCTGCCCGGCGTCGGTCCCAAGAGCGCGCAGCGGATCGCCTTCCACATTCTTCAGGCCGAGCCGACCGATGTCCGCCGGCTCGCGAACGCGCTGATGGAGGTCAAGGCGAAGGTCCGGTTCTGCGGCACCTGCGGCAATGTGGCGCAGGAGGAGCAGTGCCGGGTCTGTCTGGACCCGAGGCGCGATCCGGCGGTCATCTGCGTCGTGGAGGAGCCCAAGGACGTCGTGGCGATCGAGCGGACCCGCGAGTTCCGCGGTCGCTACCACGTCCTCGGTGGGGCGATCAGCCCGATCGAGGGCGTGGGCCCCGACGACCTGCGGATCAGGGAACTGCTGGCCAGGCTCGCGGACGGCACCGTCACCGAGCTGATTCTGGCCACCGACCCGAATCTGGAGGGCGAGGCCACGGCCACGTATCTGGCCCGCATGATCAAACCCATGGGCCTGAGAGTGACGCGACTGGCGAGCGGTCTGCCGGTCGGCGGCGATCTGGAGTACGCGGACGAGGTCACGCTGGGGCGGGCCTTCGAAGGGAGGAGACTTCTCGATGTCTGATGCCACGCTGCACAACGCGACACAGGACCCGGACGACTTCGCGGTATCGATCTCCGATTCGATCGAGAGCTTCATCGTCGCCGTGACGGAAGTCGCCAAGGGTGACGAGCCGGACAGCGCGGTGCCCTTCCTGCTGCTGGAGGTCTCCCAGCTGCTGCTCACCGGCGGCCGTCTGGGCGCCCACGAGGACTTCGTCCCGGACGAGCGGTACGAGCCGGACACCGGCCCGGAGCCGGACGTCGACGAGCTGCGCGAGCGCTTCGCGACCCTGCTCGAACCGGTGGATGTGTACTCCGAGGTCTTCGACCCGTATGTGCCGCGCAGCGAGCCGGTCGCCAGCCGGATCTCCGACGACCTGGCCGACGTGATCACCGATCTGCGGCACGGTCTGGCGCACTACCGGGCGGGCCGGGTCAGCGAGGCGCTGTGGTGGTGGCAGTTCTCCTACCTCTCCAACTGGGGCCCGACCGCCTCCGCCGCCCTGCGGGCGCTGCAGTCGCTGGTCGCCCACGTACGCCTCGACCAGCCGCTGGACGAGCTGGACGGCCTCGACACGGACAGCGCCATCAGCGTCGACGAGGAGCAGCTCGCCGAGGAGGCCGGGAAGGTCATGGCGGCGGAGATCGCCGGGCCGCTGGGGCTGCGCGGAAGGTGACCCCGGGGGCCCGCCGCCGTGGCCGGAGCCTGTGACCTGGGTTACGTTTCCGTGTGTACCGGCCTGGAGCGGGCATGTGCTCGCCGAGCGGGCGCAACGGTGCGCCTTGTGGATCCGCCGCGAGACGGGGGACGCACGAGCCAGCTGAGCACGGCGAGACAGCCGTGATCAATGGGTGAGTCCCATGTCTCACGATGTGGTATCAGCAGGGCGGACTCCGCTTGCTCGTTAGACTGAGCCGACCGCAGTACCCCCATTTCCGGGGGTCCGGGAGGAAACTCCCGATGAGACAGTTGCGAGGAGCGCACGTGGGCCTTGTCGTGCAGAAGTACGGCGGCTCATCCGTTGCGGATGCCGAGGGCATCAAGCGCGTTGCCAAGCGAGTCGTCGAAGCCAAGAAGAACGGCAACCAGGTTGTCGTGGTGGTTTCGGCGATGGGCGACACGACGGACGAGCTGATCGATCTCGCGCAGGAAGTGTCCCCGATTCCGTCGGGGCGCGAGTTCGACATGCTGCTGACCGCCGGAGAGCGGATCTCCATGGCCCTGCTGGCGATGGCGATCAAAAACCTCGGCCATGAGGCGCAGTCCTTCACGGGCAGCCAGGCCGGTGTGATCACCGATTCCGTGCACAACAAGGCACGGATCATCGATGTCACGCCGGGCCGGATCAAGACGTCCGTCGACGAGGGCAATATCGCCATCGTCGCCGGATTCCAGGGTGTGTCCCAGGACAAGAAGGACATCACGACGCTGGGGCGCGGTGGGTCGGACACCACCGCCGTCGCGCTGGCGGCCGCCCTGGACGCCGATGTCTGTGAGATCTACACCGATGTGGACGGTGTCTTCACCGCCGACCCCCGGGTCGTGAAGAAGGCCCGGAAGATCGACTGGATCTCCTTCGAGGACATGCTGGAGCTGGCCAGCTCCGGCTCCAAGGTGCTGCTGCACCGTTGTGTCGAATACGCACGCCGTTACAACATCCCGATCCATGTCCGCTCGTCCTTCTCGGGACTGCGGGGCACCTGGGTCAGCAACGAACCGCAAGGGGACCAGCCGATGGAGCAGGCAATCATCTCGGGCGTCGCACATGACACCTCCGAGGCGAAGGTCACGGTCGTCGGAGTCCCGGACAAGCCGGGCGAGGCCGCGCGCATCTTCCGTGCGATCGCGGACTCCGAGGTCAACATCGACATGGTCGTGCAGAACGTGTCGGCCGCGTCGACCGGACTGACCGACATCTCCTTCACGCTGCCCAAGGCGGAGGGCCGCAAGGCCGTCGCCGCCCTGGAGAAGACCCGGGCAGCGGTCGGCTTCGACTCGCTGCGCTACGACGACCAGATCGCCAAGATCTCCCTGGTCGGCGCGGGGATGAAGACCAACCCCGGCGTCACCGCGACGTTCTTCGAGGCGCTGTCGAACGCGGGTGTGAACATCGAGCTCATCTCGACATCCGAGATCCGCATCTCGGTCGTCACCCGTGCCGATGACGTCAACGAGGCCGTGTGCGCCGTGCACACCGCCTTCGGTCTCGACACCGACAGTGACGAAGCCGTGGTCTATGGCGGCACCGGTCGATGATTCCGGCCGAGGCGGGCCGTCCGTCCCTCGCTGACACGCTGGGGACGGAGGCCCGTACGGCCGCCAAGCCGCAGCTCGCCGTCGTCGGTGCCACCGGCGCCGTCGGCTCGGTCCTGTTGGGCATCCTGTCCGAGCGGGCCGACATCTGGGGCGAGATCCGGCTGATCGCCTCTCCCCGCTCGGCCGGCCGCAAGCTGACCGTGCGGGGTGCGGAGGTCGAGGTCGTCGCGCTGAGCGAGGAAGCCTTCGACGGTATCGACGTCGCGATGTTCGACGTCCCCGACCAGGTCTCCGCCCAGTGGGTGCCGGTCGCGGTCTCCAAGGGCGCGGTCGTCATCGACAACGCGGGCACGTTCCGGCTGGACCCGGACGTGCCCCTCGTCGTGCCCGAGGTCAATGCGCACGCCGCCCGGGTACGCCCGCGCGGCATCATCGCCAACCCGAACTGCACCACCCTCTCGATGATCGTCGCGCTGGGCGCGCTGCACGCCGAGTACGGGCTGAGCGAGCTGATCGTCTCCTCGTACCAGGCGGTTTCCGGGGCGGGCAGAGCAGGCGTCGATACGTTGCGGGCGCAGGTGTCCGCGGTGTCCGGTACGGAGCTGGGGAACACGCCCGGCGATGTGCGGCGGGCCGTCGGGGACACCCTGGGGCCGTTTCCGGCGCCGATCGCCCTCAACGTCGTGCCCTGGGCCGGCTCGCTCCAGGAGGACGGCTGGTCCTCCGAGGAGCTCAAGATCCGCGATGAGTCCCGCAAGATCCTGGGGCTGCCGGAGCTGCCGGTCACCGCGACCTGTGTGCGGGTTCCGGTGATCACCACCCACTCGCTGACCGTGCACGCCCGGTTCGAGAACGAGGTCACGGTCGCCGGGGCGCACGAGATCCTGGCCGCGGCCCCCGGCGTCGTCCTCACCGACGACCCCGCTGCGGGCGAGTACCCGACCCCGGCCGATGTCGTCGGGACGGATCCGACCTGGGTCGGGCGGGTGCGGCGTTCGCTGGACGATCCGCGGGCGCTGGAGCTGTTCGTGTGCGGGGACAACCTGCGCAAGGGGGCGGCGCTGAACACGGCGCAGGTCGGTGAGCTGGTGGCGGGGGAGCTGCGGGGCTAGGGGCGGGCTCGGGGGCTGCTGCTGTGCTTCCGTTGGGGCGGGCCCGGTACGGGCGTTGCGATGCGAGGGCGGGCCGGAAAAGCCACGGCGCGGGAACGGTGGGCGAGTTGGCGGGAACGGCCGTCGTGCGCCGTGCGCCTGGGGGATACTTTGTGCAGCGTGTGAAGATTCTGTGAGCTCATTGCCGGTCCCCACCTCTTGATCTGGGCTGACGATCTGTTCGACCATTCGCTCCCCGCCGCACTGCAACCGGCAGTCGGGTGGGGAGCGTCTTTGTCGCCGCCCTTAGGGGTGACTTCAGGGGAGCCTGCGGGCCGCATGTGAGCCCTCGGGTATCGGGGTCTTCACGTAGGGGCAAATCAGGGCATTCAGGAAGAGCTGGTACGCATGAGGGCATTTAATGCATCGTCAAAAGCGATGCCTTGCGCGTACAACCCTTACAGGGGGAAGCGTGTCCAACAGGCGTGGCAGAGGTACTCGGATTCACCATCGCCCCAGCGGGCGCAGCCGGCGCGGCAGTGCACCCACCGCGCCCCCGTGTGTCCGGGGGCATGCCGGTGATCGCCCCGTGGCCCACCACGCGTCCCGCACAGCTTCCCCCTCAGCGTGGGGATGCTGACGACGCGATGGCAGCGGGTACCACAGTCGACCACCTCACCGAGACCTACCGCGCGCACTACCGCTCGCTGCTCGGTCTCGCCGCGCTGCTCCTCGACGACACCGCCTCCTGTGAGGACGTCGTCCAGGAGGCCTTCATCCGCGTGCACTCCGCGCGCGGACGGGTGCGCGAACCGGAGAAGACCCTGGCCTACCTCCGGCAGACCGTCGTCAACCTCTCGCGCTCCGCGCTGCGTCGGCGCATCCTCGGGCTCAAGCTGCTCTCCAAGCCGATGCCCGATATGGCGAGCGCTGAGGAGGGCGCATACGACCTGCTGGAGCGGGATCAGCTGATCAAGGCGATGCGGGGGCTGCAGCGGCGGCAGCGCGAAGTGCTGGTGCTGCGCTACTTCGCCGATATGACCGAGGCGCAGGTGGCCGAGACGCTCGGCATATCGCTCGGCTCCGTGAAGGCCTACGGGTCCCGGGGTATCGCGGCGCTCCGCGTCGCGATGGAGGCTCCGGCATGAGTGGCAGGACGTTTGGCCGGCACCATCCGGACGGGGCGTTTGGCTCGGGCGAGTTGGGCGGCTCCGGCGGTTCGTACGGCTTGGGCGGCTCGTACGGCCCGGGTGGCCCGTGTGGCTCAGGTGGCCCGGGTGGCTCGGGTGGTGCGATGCGTCTGAGTCGTCCGGACGCGCCGAGTTTCCCGAATCCTCCGAATCCTTCGAACTTCCCGAGCGGCCTGTATACCCCGAATGCCCCGAACACCCCGAATACCCCGAGCACTTCGATCGACCTCATGAACCACAGTGGCCCCCGCACGCACGGGCCCGGCCCGCTCGACTCGGCCCGTACGGGGACCCCGTACGGGCAGAGGCGCGAGGCGTCCGGCGCCCCTGGTGCTCCCGGCGTGGGCGAACTGGCCGGCGTGCGCGGGGAGTCCGCCGATGTGGCGCGTGGCCTGTATGCGGCGCGTGAGGCGCAAGGGCATCCCCATGGTGAGCCGGGTAGCGGCCGTCGGGCCGGTGTCACCTCCGGGCAGGGGAGGAAAACCGGCCAAGTGTCCGGCAGCGGCGATGACATCGCTGTCACGGATGGTGCGCAGGCTGCCACAGAGGGTGCCTCGGGTGCCGGTGGCGAGCCCGACAGCCATGCGTACGGCAACGACGGGCCCACCGGCTCCGGCTTCGGCGGCGGTACCGGCGGCGACGGCGGCGATGGCGACGGCCGAAGCCACCCCACCGGCGGCGACTTCGGCGGCGAGGACGATCTGCGGCGGCTGCTGCACTCCCGCGTCGGCGACCTCGAACCCGCGCCGGACGCGCTGGACCGGCTGCGCCGTGCGGTGCCCGCCCGCCGCCAGCGCCGTCGGCACGCCGTCGTGGGTGCGGCGGCCGCGCTGCTGCTCGGCGGCACCTCCATCCCCGCCATGGTCCATGTGGCCCACCTCGCCGGCAGCTCCGAGGAGCGGCCCGCCAACGCGGCGGGCAGCGCGCGCCCCCAGGGCGGTGCCGAAGGGGCCCACGGCGAGGGCACCGAGCAGGCCGGTCCGCAGCCGCCCGGCAAGGGCGGCGAGCAGCGCGGCGAGGACAAGCCCGCGGGCAAGGACAAGGCCAGGGACAGGAACGGCGCGGGCCACGGGGTGGGCTCCGGCGCCCCCGCACCCGACGAGACCATGGACGTCACCTCGCCGGTCTGCGGGCGGGACCAGCTCGGCAAGGGCACCAGCACGGTCGGCACGGCGGACTCCGCGGGCCGCGTCTACGGCGCGTTCCGGGTGGTCAACACCTCCGGCACGGCATGCTCCGTCGAGGGCGGCGGCAGCATCGGCCTGGTCGCCCAGGGCTCCACCAACGCCGACCGCATCCACGTCGTCGATCACACCTCGGGCGACGAGGCCACCGGGCTGCCGGACCCGGCGACCACCCCTGACCAGCTGGTTCTCAAGCCGGGGGAGGCGTACGAGGTCAAGTTCGCCTGGATCCCGGACTCCGGCGGCGGCACCACGGGCTGTGCCACTCCCGGCCCGTCACCGACACCCGACCCCTCCAAGGACCCGGGGCAGTCCCCGGAGGCCGGGACCCCGCCCGGCGACAGCGGCGGCCAGGCGGGCGGCGACGAAGGCCCCGGCGACGGCGGTAGCGCGTCCGGGAGCATCGTGCTCAGCCACACACCGGAGGCGGGCGAGCCGGCTGCGGCTGACGCCAAGGTCGCGGACGCTTGTGCGGGCACGGTGTATCGGACTGAGGCGTTGGCGGGGCGGTAGCGGTAGCGGTAGTGGCTGTGGCTGTGGCTGTGGCTGCGGTTGCGGTTGCGGGCGACGGGCTCGGCGTGGCGACGGGTTGAGTGGTGCTGAGGGCCGGGAGCGGGCGATAGTCCGGGCAGCGGCCGTCGAGAGCGGGCGGTAGTCCGGGAGGAGCCGACGGTCCAGGTTGCGGCCGGTTGGAGCGGGCCGTGGAGGGGTCGGTGCGGCCCCGTGGGCCGGGCCCCGTACCGTTGGGGGCGTGTACCGGTTCCTGCTGACCCCGCGGTGGTGGGGAATCAACGTCTTCGCCGTACTGGCGATTCCCTTCTGCATCTTCATGGGCAGCTGGCAGCTGAGCCGCTTCGAGGACCGCGTCGACAACCACCAGCAGCAGGAAGACCGCTCCGACCGGGCCAGGACCGCGGCCGCCCGTCCCCTGGAGCAACTGCTGCCCGTCGACAAGGTGACCTCTGGCCGCCAGGCCAGCGCCCGCGGGCACTACGACACCGGGCACCAACTGCTCGTACCGGGCCGTACGTTGAAGGACAAGCACGGCGAGCGACAGGGCTTCTACGTCCTCACCCTGCTCCGTACGGACGGCGGCAAGGCCCTGCCGGTCGTACGGGGCTGGCTGCCCGGCGACGCCGGTGCGAAGGCCGACACGGCGAAGGTGCCCGCGCCCCCCAAGGGCGAGGTGACGGTCACCGGCGCGCTGCAGGCATCCGAGAATCAGGGGACCGACGGCGTCCAGGCCGCCGGCGCGTCGGCACCGGGCCGGCTCGGCATGATCAGCGCGGCGTCGCTGGTCAACATCGTGTCGTACGACGTCTACGACGCCTGGATCACGCTCAGCGACACCCAGGCACCGCTGCGCGCCGTCCCCCCGGCCGCGGCCGAGGGCAGCGGACTCGACCTCAAGGCCTTCCAGAACCTCGGCTACACCGGCGAGTGGTTCGTCTTCGCCGGCTTCGTCGTCTTCATGTGGTTCCGGCTCTTCCGCCGCGACGTCGAGGCCGCCAAGGACGCGGCGTTGGGGATCGGGGAGAGCGGCCAGGAGGGCGGCGTGGCGGCTGCCGGGGATGCCGGGGCGGGGCGACTGGGTGCGGGCCAGGAGGCCGCGGGTCAGGACGCCGTGGGGCGGGCTGCTGCTATCGAGGACGACGGCAGTGGCGAAGGCCAGGGCGAGGCGGCGGCGCGGGCCGGGAAGATCTGACTCCCGCCCCGTCACACGACCCGCACCAGCTCTGCTTCTGCTTCTGCAAGGGCATTGCACCTGGTCAGAGGCCGTATCACGGTGGTAGCCGCAATCGGATCGGCGTGCCACGGTAGGCCACATGGCAGACAACGGCACTCACCCGCACGGCCGTGGTCACTTGCACGGTCAGGGACAGACGGACGGTCGTGGGGACGTGGACGGCCGAGGGCAGCCGGACGGTCATGGACGCGTGCACGGCCGGGGGCAGCCGGACGGTCGTGCAGGCGTGCGTGGCCATGGCGACGGCCACAGCCACGCGCACGCACGTGGCCAGGCGCAAGGTCACACGTCCCAGCCTCCACACGGTCCGCACCCCTCCCGCCGCTGGGCGGAGCTGCGGCACCAACTCGCTCACCTGGTCACCCCGCACAGCCATGCGGCCATCGACAAGGTCGACACCGCGCTGGAGACCTCCCGCGAGGGCCTGCGCACGCTGTGGATCTCGCTCGGCATCCTGGGCCTGACCAGCCTGATCCAACTGGTGATCGTCGCCCTGTCGGGATCGGTGGCACTGCTCGGCGACACCATCCACAACGGTGCCGACGCCCTGACCGCCGTCCCGCTGGGCATCGCCTTCCTGCTCGGCCGCCGGGCCGCGAACCGTCGCTACACCTACGGCTACGGCCGCGCCGAGGACCTCGCGGGCATCGCCATCGTGCTGACGATCGCCGCGTCCTCGGTATGGGCCGCCTACGAGTCCGTGGACCGGCTGCTGCACCCCCGCGAGGTCAGCCATCTCTGGGCCGTGGCCGTGGCCGCCGTCATCGGGTTCGTCGGCAATGAATGGGTCGCCCGCTACCGCATCCGTACCGGCCGCAGAATCGGCTCGGCAGCGCTCGTCGCCGACGGCCTGCACGCCCGTACCGACGGCTTCACCTCCCTCGCCGTCCTCCTCGGCGCGGGCGGCGCGGCGCTCGGCTGGCAACAGGCCGACCCCCTCATCGGCCTGCTGATCACCGCCGCCATCCTCATGGTGCTGCGCGACGCGGCCCGCGAGGTCTACCGGCGGCTGATGGACTCCGTCGACCCCGCCCTGATCGACGCCGCCGAGACGGCACTACGCGGGGTCGACGGCGTCCACGGCGTCGGCCAGGTCCGTATGCGCTGGATCGGCCACACCCTGCGGGCCGAAGCCGACATCGTCGTCGCCGCCCACCTGACCGTGGTGCGCGCACATGCCCTCGCCGTGGCCGCCGAACACGCCCTCATCCACGCCATCCCCCGCCTCACCGCCGCAACCGTTCACACGGACCACACCCCAGACAACACGCCCGAGGGCCGCAACCCCCACGCGGCCTTGGCCCACCACGGCCCAACCTGACCTCCCCCGGGGGCCCCTCCCCCCCACCCCACCCTCCCCCTCCACCACCACCCACCCACGGCTCGATGCCGTGCGCCTACGGTCCCGGCGCAGCACCGTGCCGGCGGTCCCGGCGTAGCACTGTGTCGGCGGTCCCTGCGCAGCACCGTTTCGGCGGTCCCGGCGCAGCGCCGCGCCCCACCCGGTGCCCCGAGCCCCTTTAGCCCCCCGCGAACCGCTCAGCCCGCCAACCCCTCAGCCCGCCAACCCCTCAACCCCTCTCCATCACATGTCGCTGTGCGAAATCGAGTTCCAGGCGGACCTGCTTGATGCGTTCCTCCACCACGAGGGAGCCGTGCCCGGCGTCGTAGCGGTAGACCTCGTGTGGGTGGCCGCGGCCTGCCAGGCGCTGGACGTAGTTCTCCACCTGCTGGATCGGGCAGCGGGGGTCGTTGACGCCTGCGGAGATGTAGACCGGGGCCCGCACCGCGTCCACATACGTCAGCGGTGAGGACGCCTCGAAGCGCTCCGGGACCTCCTCGGGGGTGCCGCCCATCAGGGTCCGGTCCATCGCCTTGAGGGCTTCCATCTCGTCGTTGTACGCCGTGACATAGTCCGCGACCGGAACCGCCGCCAGGCCCACGGCCCAGGCATCCGGCTGGGTGCCGAGCCCCAGCAGGGTCAGATAGCCGCCCCATGAGCCGCCCGACAGCACCAGCCGCTCCGGATCGGCCAGGCCGGACGAGACCGCCCACTCGCGCACCGCGGCGATGTCCTCCAGCTCGATCAGCCCGACGCGGTGCTTGAGGGCATCCGTCCAGGCGCGGCCGTAGCCGGTCGAGCCGCGGTAGTTGACGCGGACGACCGCGAAGCCGTGGTCCACCCAGGCCGCGGGCGACGAGGCGAACGCGTCGCTGTCGTGCCAGGTCGGCCCGCCGTGTATGTCGAACACCGTCGGGAAGGGGCCGTCGCCCGCCGGCTGCTGAACCAGTGCGTGGATACGGCCGCCGGGGCCCTCCACCCAGATGTCCCGCACCGGCACCGACCCGGGTGCCTTCGGACCGGGCGGGTCGAGCACGACCGCGCCGCTCGTCGACCGCACCTCCGGGGGCTGCGCCGCCGACGACCACAGGAACTCCACCGTCCCGTCCGGCCGCGCCGTGGCCCCCGAGACCGTGCCGGCCGGGGTCTCGACCCGGGTCAGGGGAGCAGTGGCAGAGGCCGCGGCGTCACCGGAATCGGTACCTGTAGCGGCCGGGGACGGGGAGTCCTGGCGGTCCGCCGTGCCCAGCTCGTAGCGCCACAGTTCGCTCCGTGCCTGGTACTCGTGCTCCACCAGCAGCGCAGACCCGTCGGGATACCAGTCGGCGCCCACGTCGCCGGGAAGGTCGATGTCCAGGGCGGTCTCCACCCCGGTCAGCGGGTCCCAGATCATCGGCTCCCAGCGGCCCCGCCGCTGATGCCCGACCAGCAGCCGGGTGTCCCCGTCCACCGGTGCGAAGCCCATCACCGCCAGGCCCAGCTCCTCGGTCCCGCCGTTGGTGTCGTCCAGCTCCGCGACCGTGGAACCGTCGGGCCGTACGACACGGATCGCGGAGTGCATCGCATCGCCGTGCTCGGTGTGCTCCAGGGCGATCAGCGAGCCGTCGTGCGAGAGATCGCCCACGCCCGCGGACTCGTGGTGCCGGTAGATCTCCACGGCCGTCTGGCCCGGCCGGACGATATGGACCGTCGAGCCCTCCTCGTCCGTCGAGCATCCGACGACCGCCGTCCCGTCCCGGCCGATCGCCAGCCCGCCCGAGTACGACGGGGCGAGACCAGGGGTCGCCGGCTCATCCGGGCCGCCCTCGAACGGCTGCCGCATCCAGACACCGAACTCGTCCCCGTCGGTGTCCGAGAACCACCAGATCCACTGCCCGTCCGGTGACAGCGTCCCGTCCGTGGTGCCCTTCGGCCGGTCCGTGGCCTGCCGCTGCTTGCCGGTGGCCCGGTCCCAGGCATAGAGCTCGGAGGTGCCGGTGGCGTTCGAGACGAAGAGGGAACGGTCCGGGGCGTCCTCGGCCCAGTCCGGCAGCCCGATCCGCGGCGCGCGGAAGCGCTTCTCCCAGTCCGGCACCGCGGCGTCCGCGCCGCGGGGGGCCGCCGGGCCTGTTGCGCCCGTCGTCGACCCGGCTGTCCCCTTTATCGGGCCGGCCGCGCCCGTCCTCGTCCCGGCGGTGTCCGGGGCGTCAGTAGTCGAAGGGTGTGGAGCGGTGGGGTCGGGGCCTGGGGCGGGGGTCGTCTCGTCAGTCATGGGCCCATTCTGCGCCCGGTGCCAGAAATCCGTTGGCGAGAGCCGTCAGGCTGTGGATAACTTCGCCGAATGCGCAAAATTACGGGCCCCGAGGACTGGCGGGAGACGAATCGTGCGAGGTGGGACGAACGCGTCGCCATCCACATGGCGAGTGATTTTTACGACCAGGACGGGTTCCGCCGGGCCCGTGACGTGCTCCGTGACTTCGAGGTCGCCGAGGTCGGCGACGTCACCGGCCGGTCCCTCCTCCACCTCCAGTGCCACTTCGGCCAGGACACCCTCTCCTGGGCCCACCGCGGCGCGGCCCGCGTCGTCGGCCTGGACTTCTCCGAACCGGCCGTCGACACCGCCCGCGAACTCGCCGCCGAACTCGGCTACGGCCCCGACCGCGCGGCATTCGTCGCCGCCGACGTCTATGACGCCGCCGAAGCCGTCCCCGACGCCGCGTACGACATCGTCTACACCGGCCTCGGCGCCCTGAACTGGCTCCCGGACGTGGCACGCTGGGCCGACACCGCCGCCTCCCTCGTCGCCCCGGGCGGCTTCCTCTACCTCGCCGAATTCCATCCGCTCTGCGACGCCCTGGACGACGAGACCGGCTCGCGCATCGTCCACGACTACTTCAGCCGCGACGCCTGGGTGGACGAAGTCCCCGGCACCTACACCGACTTCGGCGCACCGACGGTCAACAACCGCAGCGTCGAATGGCAGCACCCGCTCGGCGAGGTCGTCTCCGCCCTGGCCGCGACCGGTCTGCGCATCGACTTCCTGCACGAACACGACATGACGCTCTTCCAGCGCTTCACCGCACTGAGCCGCGACCACGACGGCTACCACCGCTTCCCCGGCGACCGCCCCCGCATCCCGCTCATGTACTCGCTGAAGGCCAGCCGCCCGCGCTGATGAGCGGCCGGGGCCCGCTGCCCGCCGCCCGCACCCGGAGCACTGAGTTCGGGCGTCGAGTGACGTGACGTGAAGCGTCGCGACCTGAAGTGTCGTGACGTGACAGCGGTAGCGGTAGCGGCAGCGGACGAGGGCCCCGTACGCGAACTCGCCCGTACGGGGCCCTCTTTGTTCGCCGAGGCGGCCACCCGCTACCCGTACGGAGCGGCCGGCCACCATGCCTGCGGACCGCTCACCCCAACCGCACCGGCAGCGAATCCAACCGCCAGCTGCCGGGCACCGGCGTTCGCTCCAACTCGTCCGGTGCGACGGCCAGCGACAGCTCCGGGTAGTGCGTGAAGAGCTTGCCGAACGCGACTTCGCCCTCCTGTTTGGCGAGGGTGGCGCCCAGGCAGTAGTGCATTCCGTGGCCGAAGCCCACATGGTTCTCGGCGTGGCCGGCGGGGTGGCGGGTCAGGTCGAGGCGTTCGGGGGCGGTGTAGTGGCGGGGGTCGAAGTTCGCCGATACCAGGATGAGTTGTACGGCGTCGCCCTTACGGATCGGCGTCCCGGCGATCTCGACATCCTCGGAGGCGTACCGCAGCTGGGTCATCTGGCCCGGCCCGCACCAGCGCAGCAGCTCGTGGACGGCACGCGGAAGCAGCTCCGGGTCGTCCTTGACCAGGCGCAGCTGGTCGGGGTGGGTGAGCAGCGCCGCCGTGCCGTTGCCTATCAGGTGGGCGGTGGTCTCGTGGCCGGCCAGGACGACGGTGAGGACCATGGTGACCATCTCGACGTCGCTGAGCCGGCTGCCGTCGTCGTCATGGGTACGGATCAGCTCGCTGAGCAGATCGTCGGTGAGCGCGCCGCGCCGCTCGCGGATCAGTTCATGGATGTGCTCGATCATCGCCGGGAACGAGGTGCTGAGCCGCTCCGGCTGCAGCGAAACGAGGTCGGCGCCCCACTTCCGCCATTGCGGGCGGTCCGCTTCCGGGATGCCGACCAGTTCGCAGATCACGGTGATCGGCAGGGGATAGGCGAAGTGCTTGATCAGGTCGACCACACCGTCCTCGGCGTGCTCGGGAAGCCGGGCCAGCAGCTCGTCGGCGAGCTGCTCGACCCGCGGCCGCAGATCGGTGATCTTGCGTGCCGTGAACGCGCGTGACACCAGACGGCGCAGCCGGGTGTGGTCGGGGGCGTCGTTGTTGAGGATCGACCCCATCAGATACGGCCGGAAATGTTCGGGCATCCCCATCATGTCCAGCAGCCTGGCCGTGGGGCTCTCGTCGATCGAATGCCCCGGTGACGACGCGGCCGGGTTGTTCAGGAACCGCTGATCGCGCAGGACTTGGCGGACCTCTTCGAAGCGCGTCACGAGCCAGACGGGTGAGTCGTCCATGAACCGGCCCGGTAGGACGGGGCCTTGCTCACGCAGTGCGCCGTAGCCGCCGAACGGGTCGGTGATCAGCGCCGGGTCCATCACATTCGGCTCGCCGGGATGCTTTCCGACGTGTGCGGCGAACGGGGAGCTGGATATTGCCGACATCTTTCGATCTCCTCCGTGTTGGGAGTCGGCCCGGGAGCCCGGGTGGGGCCCGGCCGGGCCAGAGCTTGGACGTGGCGCTTTTCTCTCGTGCTCGCACGCGCTCTTTCGCGGTTCTTTCGCGGAAGCGCGGTGGAGCAGTCGTGACCGGATGTCAGTGGGGCGGAGTCAGCCGGGTGCATTCCGTTCCGTGGGGTCGGCTGCAGGCGGCAGGTGCCCCCACGGACCCTCGAAAGGAGCCGTACCCGAAGCCGAAGCGACAGGAATCCACCGGACGAATCCGCCGGACGAATCCGCGCGCACGGGAATCCACCGTCCGGCATCAGTCACGTATCTGCCGGCGCATCTCCTGTGCGCAGAGTGCGGCGAACTGCTTGTAGACGGCGATGATCTCGGGAGCGGCCGCAGCCGCGGCGGCGCGCATACGGGCGGCAGCGGCGTCCGGTCCGGGGCCGGAGACCGGGTCGGAGCCGGTGTGCGGGAGGGCGCCGGCCGGCACCTCCAGCGCGCTTCGGATGGTGTGGGCGAGGATTTCGGCGCGTACCTCCGCGCTTTCCGGGGCGCGGTCGGCCAGCAGCGCCTCGGAAAGGAAAAAGCCGGTGGATGTCGCCAACAAGGCGTATTGCTGGTGTTGTACGTCGGTGTCGTCGCGCAGCAGACCGTGCTCGCGGAGGACTTCCAGATGGTGGCGCAGATTCCGGTCGCCCTGAACGATCAGCTCCGCGAACTCCTTCCGGGCGGTCTCGTGGAGCCGGCCGAGGATATCGCCGTCGTCGGTGTAGACCGCGCGCAATACCGGTTCGGCCTGGAATTCGAGGAAGTGCCGACTCATCATCCGGCTCGGCAGAATCTCCAGCGGGTCTGCCCGCAGACGCGCCAACTGCCGCTGATGCATTCGGAATTGAGCCTTCAGCATGACGGCGAGGAACAGGGAGTCCTTGGTCTTCCAGTGCAGATAGACCGTGCCCTTGCCGACGTTGGCGCGGCGGGCGATCTCGTCGATCGTCACCCGCCGGTAGCCCCAGGCGAGCAGCAACTCCCCTGCCGCGTCCAGGATGCGGTCCGCGCGCTCCGCTCGTTCCACGCCGTTCCCCCTCCGGCTCCATGACCAGATTTCTCATCTGGTCACGCAGTCAAAGTTAGGTCGGACGGCCCCAGGGGATAAGGGTGTTTTCAGTCACCGGCCGGGACGGTGTCCCGTTGCTGTCAGGTGTTACAACAGTCTCAGATCCGGGTGGTGGCACGCCCCGTTGCGCAGGCCGCAATACCGGGCAAAGGCCATCAGGGTTGCCGCTCTGACCTGGGCAAACGTTCCCGGTGAGGGAAGCCGGGGCATCGGTCGCGAGCCTTGTCACCGAGGTAAGGGGGCGTCAGCGCGCGCCGTAACCCGATCTTGGTGGTGAGTACACTCGCCGACCATGTGTGAGGCCAGCCGGAACGCAAAACGGCAGAAAATACGTCTTTCCCAGCCATGTGCCGATGCTTCCGCCCGGCACGGAACGGTGCTGCGGAGCGCCCTCGGCGGCCCCGCCCGAAGACAGCCCACCCCCACCGTGGCAGAGGTCACCCCGGGAGCGACGTGAAACGCCGCTCGCACCGCCGCCGGCACGCACAGTCCCGTGATCCGCGTGGTCACTGGCTGCTGCTGATGCTTGTCCTCCCCCTCGCCTTCGGCGCCCTGTTCTTCGAAGGCTGGACCACCCATGAGGTCGACGCCGCGAAGACCCGGCGCGACTGCACCACGCCGGTGCCGAGGGCGGTGGACAAGGGCGGCCCGGTGGTGCGGCTCGACGGCGGCAAGGTGAAGTCCGCCGGGGTGCCCGCCCGTAACGTCGCGCTCACCTACGACGGGGGCCCCGACCCCGTATGGACGCCACGTCTGCTCGACCTGCTGCACAAGCACCATGTCAAGGCCACCTTCTTCCTCCAGGGCGCCAAGGCCGCCCAGCACCCTGACCTGGTGCGGCGGATCCAGGCCGAGGGCCATGAGATCGGGTCGAACACCTACACCGGTGCCGTCATGGGCTCCGCCTCCGACGTCCGGGCCCGGCTGGAACTCTCCATGACGCAGAGCGCGCTGGCAGGCACCGCGGGCATCCACACCGACCTGCTGCGGCTGCCGCAGACCACCGCCGTGGACACGATGTGCGGCCCGGAGTGGAAGGCCGCCCAGCGGGCCGCCGCGGACGGCTACACCCTGGTGGCCGCCGACCGGTGGTTCCGTAAGCCGTCACAGGGCGTGATCCGGCAATTCGGCCAGAACGATGTCGCCTATCACGACTCGGAAAAGCTGCTCAACAACCCCAGAGTCGAAAAATTCACCACGGTGACATGGGGGGCCGGGCTGCCCGCCGCCGATACGCCGGCCACCGCCCCCGAGCGATGGCTGGGCACGGCCCTCGTCTGGATCAAGCAACTCGGGCACGCATTCGTGAACGGGATGACCTGGGTACTGGGCATCGCCGGCACCCTGGGCGTACTGCGGCTGGCCTCACTCCTCTTCTTCGCCCGCGCCCATGTCCGGCGGCTGGGGCGCATCCGGCCGGGCTCCCCCTGGCTGCGCGAGATCACCGACCCGGTGACCGTCCTGGTCCCCGCCTACAACGAATCGGCCGGCATCGCGTCCACCGTCAGTTCACTGCTCGCCTCCACCCACCGGCAACTACAGATCATCGTGATCGACGACGGGTCGACGGACGAGACGGCGGACATCGCCGAGGCCATCGACGACCCCCGTGTGGAGGTGATCCGCCAGCCCAACTCGGGCAAGGCGGCCGCCCTCAACACCGGTCTGGCGCACGCCCGGTGCGACATCGTGGTCATGGTCGACGCCGACACCGTCTTCGAATCGGACGCCATCTACCGGCTCGTCCAGCCGCTCGCGCACCCGGCCGTGGGCGCCGTCAGCGGCAACACCAAGGTCGGCAACCGCCGCCGCCTGCTGGGCAGATGGCAGCACCTGGAGTACGTCTTCGGGTTCAACCTCGACCGGCGGATGTTCGAGGTCCTGGAGTGCATGCCGACGGTCCCCGGCGCGATCGGCGCCTTCCGCCGGGACGCGCTGATGGGCGTCGGCGGGGTCAGCGAAGACACCCTCGCCGAGGACACCGACCTCACCATGGCCCTGTGGCAGGCGGGCTGGCGGGTGGTCTACGAGGAGTCCGCGATCGCCTGGACCGAGGTGCCCACCTCGCTGAGCCAGCTGTGGCGGCAGCGGTACCGCTGGTGCTACGGCACCCTCCAGGCCATGTGGAAGCACCGCCGCGCCGTCATCGAAGTGGGCCCGGCCGGCCGCTTCGGACGCCGCGGACTGAGCTACCTCACGCTCTTTCAGGTCGCTCTGCCGCTGCTCGCGCCGATCGTCGACGTCTTCGCCCTCTACGGGGCGTTGTTCCGCGGTCCGGTGCTCTCGGCCGGGGTGTGGATCGGTTTCCTCGCCCTCCAACTGGCCTGCGCCGGCTACGCCCTGAAGCTCGACGGCGAACCGGTGCGGGAGCTGTGGGCGATGCCGCTCCAGCTCTTCGTCTACCGGCAGTTGATGTACCTGGTGGTCATCCAGTCCGTGGTGGCCTTCCTGCTCGGCACCCGGCTGAAGTGGCAGCGCATGCAGCGCTCCGGCACCGCCGCACAGCACATCGGCCAGCCGGTCACCTACGAGAGCCTGCCGTCGCCATGACCGTGACCGCCATCCGTACGCCCCGGGGTGTCCGCCCGTCTCCGGACCGGGCGGACCCCCGAGCGGCGGCCCGGCCGGATGTCTCCCGGTCGTCGCCGCGCCCGCGACCCCCGCTCCCGGCCGGGCATTCCGTACATTCGGCCCTTTCGTTTGTGCATATCCCCACACAGTGGTTGGCGAAGTGGGCATGAGCATGCAGACTTCCGCGCATGACTGAATGGCTGGAGGGGCCGCTCGACGGGAACTGGCGCGGCGGCGAAGCGCAGGCGGAGTACGTCGGCAACGGGCAGAACTGGTACCCGGGCGAGCAACCGCCGCAGGGGTATCCGTCCTCTGCGCACGCGTCGCAGGCGTATCAGCCGGAGGTGCACCCGTCCCAGGCGTACCAGCCGGAGGCGTACCTGTCCCAGGGGTACCAGCCGGAGGCGTACCTGCCCCAGGGGTACCAGCCGCAGGTCCACCAGCCTCAGGCGTATCAGCCGGAGGCGTACCCGCCGCAGGTGCACCCGTCCCAGACGCACCCTCAGCAGGCGTACGCGGAACAGCCACTGGACTTCGACGCGTACGGCACCGTCCCTCAGGCACCTCAGGCACCTCAGGCACCTCAGGCACCTCAGGCATTCCAGGCCCCGATGCCCGCCGACCCCGCGGCGCCCGCCGTCCCCGAGGTGCCTCCGCAGCCCTCACCCCGCTTACAGCACAGCCGCCCCGGCCACGGGCGGCCCCCGCTCCGCACCGGCCCCGCGGGTCCGGGCGACGGCAACACCGGCAATGGCAGGCGTGGCGCGGGCAAGCCCCGCCGGCGCCGCAAGCTCACCCGGGTCCTGATCGTCCTGGCCACCGTGCTGGCCGTCGGCTCCGCGGGCACCCTCGTCTGGGCCGACACCGAGCTCAACCGCGAGGTCGACCTCGACAAGATCCCGGACCGCCCGGCGCAGGGCGGCGGCACCAACTACCTGATCGTGGGCTCCGACAGTCGCGTGGGCCTGTCCGACCGGGCCAGGAAGAACCTGCACACCGGCGGCTCGGCCGACGCGGGCCGGCGCACCGACTCCATGATCCTGCTGCACACCGGCGCCAACGGCACGACGATGGTGAGCCTGCCGCGCGACTCATGGGTGACCATCCCGGCACACATCCGCCCCGAAACCGGTAAGCACTACCGCGCGACGAAGAACAAGCTCAACGCGGCGTTCTCCTTCGGCGGCCCCGACCTGCTGGTCCGGACCATCGAGCGCAACACGGGCGTCCACATCGACCACTACACCGAGATCGGCTTCGCGGGCTTCGTCGGCATCGTGAACGCGGTCGGCGGCGTCCCGATGTGCCTGGACCGGGATATCAAGGACAAGAAGTCGGGCGCGGACCTCAAGAAGGGCTGCCATACGCTCGACGGCCGTACGGCGCTCGCCTTCGTCCGCCAGCGCCACCAGGAGGCCAAGGGCGATCTGGGCCGCAGTCAGAACCAGCAGAAGTTCCTGGCCGCGCTCGCCAAGAAGGCCGCCACCCCCGGCGTCCTGCTGGACCCGGGCACGGTCTACCCGACCGTGAACGCCGGCCTCGGCACCCTCATCGTCGACAAGGACACCGGCCTGTCGAACCTCACCTCGCTCTTCAAGGCGATGAAGGCGGTCACGGAGGGCGACGGCAAGCGCCTCAACGTCCCCGTCTCCGACCTCGGCTTCGAGACCCCCAAGGGCAGCGCGGTGAAGTGGAACGAGCGCCAGGCTCAGCAGCTCTTCACCGAGCTGAACAACGACCGGCCGGTGACGGTCGGTCAGTGACAGCCGTCCGGTGACGGCGGGGGCGACCGGTTGTCACGGGCCGACCGTCACAAGAACAACCCCCACACCCCGTCCACCGACCAGCTCTGCCAGCTCATGGCGAGCAGGGCGGTGAGGGAGATCAGCAGCATCATCAGGTTCTGGCCCTGCTCCGCCCAGTCGTGGATCATCAGGGCGAGGTAGATCAGGTTGAGCACGGCCCCGGCGGCCAGGGCTATCGGTGTCAGGAAGCCCACGATCAGGCCGAGGCCGAGTGCCAGCTCCGCGTAGGCGACGAGGTAGGCCATCAAACGGGGGTGCGGCCGCACGAAGCGGTCGAAGCTCTTCCGGATCACCGGCCATCGGTGGTCGGCGGCGATACCGGCCGCCCAGGTGATGCCGCCGCCGGCGAACCAGCTCTTCTTGTCCTTGTGGCGCCAGCTCTCCAGCCACCACAGCCCCAGGCCGATACGGAGGACGGCGAACCACTCGGCACCGCTGAGCCAGATCGTTTGCATGCTGTCCCCTCGACTCCTCCCGAAGCTGAACTGACGATGCGTCAGTTCAGCGGACGTTGCGCGATACCGCAAGGGGGTGGAGTTCCCGGCCCCGCCTTGTCGTCGCAACGGTGAGCCCATAACCTCCGAACTGATGGGTCGTCAGATATCGGTCCGGCGGCGCGACCATCCGGCAGGCAGTTGGGGGTACAGCGTGATCAGCAACGAGAGCGGCACGGCGGAGCTTCCCAAGGTCATCAGCGTGGATGATCACGTGATCGAGCCCGCGCACCTCTTCAAGACCTGGCTTCCGAAGAAGTACCAGGACCGGGGCCCGAAGCCCTTCACCGCAGGAATCGGCGAGCTGGCGTATGTCGGCGGGAAGTACCGCTTCACGACGGACCCCGAGGGGCAGATCACGGACTGGTGGGAGTACGAGGGGCTGATCTTCCCGTACAAGCGCATCATTGCCGCCGTGGGCTTCTCCCGCGACGAGATGACGCTGGACGGGATCACCCGGGAACAGATGCGGCGCGGATGCTGGGACCCCAAGGCCCGGCTGGCGGACATGGACGTCAACCACGTGGAGGCGTCGCTCTGCTTCCCGACGTTCCCGCGCTTCTGCGGGCAGACCTTCGCCGAGGCCGAGGACAAGGAGGTCGGGCTGGCCTGCGTACGGGCGTACAACGACTGGATGGTGGAGGAGTGGTGCGGGGACAGCGGGGGACGGCTGATTCCGCTGTGCCTCATCCCGCTGTGGGACATCGATCTGGCCGTCGCCGAGATCCGGCGCAATGCCGCGCGCGGGGTGCGCGCGGTGACCTTCAGCGAGATTCCCACGTACCTCGGGCTGCCGTCCATCCACTGCGGGTACTGGGACCCGTTCTTCGCCGCGTGCGAGGAGACCGGCACGGTCGTCAACATGCACATCGGCTCGTCGTCCCAGATGCCGGCGGCCTCCCCGGACGCACCTCCGGCCGTGCAGGCGTCCCTGAGCTTCAACAACGCGATGGCCTCGATGATGGACTTCCTCTTCAGTGGCGTCCTCGTGAAGTTCCCGCGGCTCAAACTCGCCTACAGCGAGGGCCAGATGGGGTGGATCCCGTACGCCCTGGAGCGCGCCGATGACGTCTGGGAGGAGCACCGGGCGTGGGGCGGGGTGAAGGACCTGATCCCCGAGCCGCCGTCCTTCTACTACTACCGGCAGATCTTCTGCTGCTTCTTCCGTGACCGGCACGGCGTCGACGCGATCGAGACCGTGGGCGTCAACAACGCCACCTTCGAGACGGACTACCCGCACGTCGACTCGACCTGGCCGCACACCAAGCAGGTGGCGGCCGAGCACATGGCGGGCCTTTCCGACGAGGTGACGTACAAACTCCTGCGCGGCAACGCCATCCGGATGCTGGAACTCCCCTTCGACCAGGGCTGACCGGCCGGGTCACGCACACCGGGCCTGCCCCGCACCGACCGCGCCACGCACGCCGGGCCTGCCCGGCACCGTCCCCATCGCGGCCGACGGTGCCGGGCAGGTCACGGCAGGCCCTACAGCCAGCCCGCGGCCTCCGCGGCGGCGACGGCGGCTGTCTCGGCCGCCTCCGCCTCGGCGTTGAGCACCTCGCTCCTGCCCAGGCCCTCCTTCCCCGCGGCCAGGCCGGCGGCCTGCGATGCCTTGAGGGCGGCCTGGTACGCGGCATCGGAGAGCGCGCCGGTGCCATGGGACCGCGCGATCTGGGCGGCCAGTACGGAGGCGGCGGCAGCGTTCCGGGCATGACGGGCATCGGCCGCGGGGTCCGGCGCCCCGTCGGCCAGCGCGGCGAGCGCATCGGCGGACAGGCGAAGGGCGTTGGCGGCCTTCGAGGCGGCCTCCGTCGGTACGGCGATCACAGCGGCCGGATCCGCCTCGACACCCGCACAGCGGCAGGCGCCCCTGGTACGGGCCGAGGCGCTGTGCGCCCGCGCGACATGACGCTCCCTGAGCGCCTCCTCGCCACTCCTCACCGCCGTTCCATGGCTGCTCAGGGTGGCCTGGGCCTGCCCCGCGTCCTGCTGCTCCGCTCCGTGTGACTGCTCATCTCCGTGGAACTCGCTCATTGCCGTCTCCTTGTCTGTCAGAGCGACAGTGCTGCGTTGGCTGAATTTCCCTTGTCGGCCCGGTGCACTGCGTTTTCCGGGACCACACTGCGGGTGTCGCGCAGGGTGGCACGACGGGCCACAACAGACCAGAGCGGCGCTCGACTTCCACGGTTCCGGCGGAAGCCGGCGGAAAGGCAGACGATCGGTGCGCAACACCATAAGTGAGACGCTGATTACTCTCGGACGCGGCTATCTGCGGGACGCCCCCGGAACGCTGGGCAAGGGAGCATTCGCCAGGCAATGCCTCAATCCATGGTTACGGCGCCTTCCGCGCCAGAGGGTCGTCCGTACGCGATTCGGCGCCGCGATGGCCGTGGATACCCAGGACCTGATCCAGCGCTATGTGTATATGTTCGGCGTGTGGGAGCCCCATATGACCCACTGGCTCCAGCGCCGGCTCCGCCCGGGAGACACCTATATCGACGTCGGCGCCAATATCGGCTACTTCAGCCTGCTCGCCGCACACCTCGTCGGCGACCGGGGCCGGGTAGTCGCGATCGAGGCCTCACCGGCAATTCACGCCAAGCTGCTCCGGCACGCCGAGATGAACGCCTGCCATCAACTCCGCGCCCTCAACACCGCGGTCGCCGACGAGCGCAAGACCGTCACCCTCACCATGGCGAGCTCACACAATTCGGGCGCCGCCAGCATCATCCCGTACGAAGGACAGGCGGAGAGCAGGCTCGATATCGAGGCACGCCCGCTCCCCGAAATCCTCGATCCGGACGACATCACCTCGGCCCGTGTCATCAAAATCGATGTAGAGGGCGCCGAGGGAGCCGTGATCCGCGGCCTGACCCCCCTGCTCGACAAACTCCGCCCGGACGCGGAGCTCACCATCGAAGTAACCCCGAAACGCATGGCGGCCCTGGGCGAATCGGCCGACGATCTGCTCAAGACGATGCGCGATCACGGTTTCCACGCCTATCGCCTCACCAACAACTACGACCCGGGCAGCTACCCGAAGGCGCTGCGCCCCTCGGCGGGGGTGGCGGTGCGGTGGCGCGGGCCGGTGGTGGAGGAGAGCGATGTGATCTTCTCGCGAGTCGATGCGGAAACGCTGCCTTGAGAGCGGGCCCCCTCACCCCCCACCCCGATACCGCCACCTGAAATGCGCGAGCTGTCTGGCCCTGGCCTCCACGACCGCCATGCGGGCCTCGCGTTCGGCGGTGTCGGTGTGCGAGGGCTGGCCGGTCGCCTGGCCGTGCCACTTGCGGTAGTGGAGGCCGACCTCGGAGGAGAACCAGCCGCGGCTCGTGGCGTTGAGGGCCAGGAGCAGGCCGGTGTCCTCGGAGGCCGGCAGCGCGGTCCAGCCGCCGAGGGCGAGCACCAGGTCGCGGCACATGAAGAGGGTCGCCGGGTGGACCTGGGCGCGGAAGTCGTTCGCCTTCCAGAAGTCGAGTACGGCTCCGCGCTCGATCGGGCCCGGCTCGGGGTCGCCGGGAAAGCCGGTGGTGGAGCCGTCGGGCAGCAGGTCGAGGGCGCGGGAGGTCGCCCAGCCGAGGCTGTGGTCGCCTTCCAGGGCCGCCAGGTCGCGGGCGAGCGCGCCGGGCGCTAACTGGTCGTCGGCGTCCAGCACCTTGAGGTATTCGCCCTCCGTATGGGCGAGGGCCATGGTGCGGGCGACACCGGGGCCGCCGGGCCGCCCCTGTCGGAAGGTCACCCGTTCGTCGTCGGGCACATGCGGAGCGACCTGGTCACTGCGTCCGTCCTCCTGGATGACCCAGTGCCATTCCCATCCGTCAGGGAGCTCCTGGCAACAGAGCGACCGGTGGGCCTCCGGCAGGAAGTGCGCCGAGGGCGGATGGACGGCAGTGACGATGATGATGCACCGGCGCACGGCACTTACCACCTTCCTGACCGGCTCACCGCCGGACGGCTCCATGGCTCCGCTAGTCAGCAACGGCACCTTAGGGCTCAGCAAGGGGTGTTGATGAGGGGGCGATTTTCCGGCGGCGGGAAATCGACCCCGGCGGTTCTTCTTGAGTGGGGACGGCTGTTTCTTGAGTGGAGGCAGTGGAGGTAGTGGTGGGTGAACTCGCGACCACGTGGCCGTGAATCGTCTTCCCCGCCGCAGCCAAAGCGCCCTCGCAATGGGCCGGGGCATGAAAACGCCCGATCGCTGGCGACGGGGGATGCACCAGCGATCGGGCTGCGGCCAAGAGTAGCAAGGCTGACCGCGTGGTGGGAGCTAACTGAGGAAGTGGAACGCGGAGTTGTGGTTGGCGTCACGTGGCGGGGGCCGACAGGGGCGGAAATGACCAGGTGGCGGTCGCGGCGTCAGCCGGGCGTCGGCACCGGCTGACGCCGCACTCCACGCCGTTCGGCCGAGGCTACGGGACAGCCCTTAGACGCCGTTACTTGTCGCACGGCGGCGCGTAGTCGAGATGGGGCAGATACTCGTGCCATTTCTCCGGCGTCAGAACACCCCGGGTGGTCGAGCAAATACGGCGAATTGCCTTGTCGGCGTCCAGGTTCCACAGCCGGACGGTGCCCGCGCCGCTCGACACCCCGAGCATGCGGCTATGGGGGCTGAACGACAGGAAATTGCCCGTCTTGGCGTTGGGGCTCGTCGACTGTCCGATAGGAGCGGCCTCGGACGGTGTGGTGACGTCCCAGAACCGGACCGTGTTGTCGTTGCCGCCGCTCGCCAGGGTGTGGCCGCCCTTGCTGAACGTCAGCGACACGACCGCTTCGGTGTGGCCCATGAGCGGGGCGCCCAGCCGGGTCGCCTTACGGGGGTCGGTGGTATTCCAGAGCCGTACGGTGTCATCGTCGCTGCCGCTGGCCAGTGTGTGGCCGTCCGGGCTGTAGGCGAGCGCGTTGACGGGGCCGAGGTGTCCCCTGAGCGGCGCGCCGGACAGGGCGGCATGACGCGGGTCGGTGACGTTCCAGAGCCGTACGGTGTCGTCCGCGCTACCACTGGCGAGCGTCCGCCCGTCCGGGCTGAAGACGAGGGAGTTGACGTACCCCTCGTGCCCGGTGAGCGGCGCGCCGAGCCGGCGCATATGAGAAGGGTCGCTGACGTCCCACAGCTGAATGGTGTGGTCGTCATAGGCGCTGGCCAGGGTGCGCCCGTCGGGGCTGATGGCCAGTGCGTCAGGGCCCACGAAGCGGGTCCGCAGCGCGGCGGGCTTCCCGTACGGGACCGGATGGGCGGGGTCGGCGACGTTCCACAGCGCCACCGCCTGGCTCCCCATATGCACCGCGAGCGTGCGGCCGTCGGGGAAGAACACCAGCGACCGCACATCGCCCTTCCCGGGCGTGAACGGCTTGCCCAGCACCACGGGCCGGTGCGGAGTCCGTACGTCCCACAGCCGCACCCGCCGGTCGCCGGCACCCGTGGCGAGCACCCGCCCGTCCGGGCGGAACGCTCCGATACGGCCGACCATGTTCGACGTCGGTATCGACCAGAGCCGGACCTTGCTGTCGCCGCTGCCCGTGGCGAGCGTCCGCCCGTCCGGGCTGAAACCCACCGCGTACATCTCCCCGCTGCTGCCCGCGAGCGGCTCGCCGACCTGCGACGGGAACGCCGGATCGCTGACGTTCCACAGGCTCGCCGTGCTGTCCGCGCTGCCGGCGGCCAGCATGTTGCCGTCGGGGCTGAAAGCCACGGACCACAGGGGACCGGTGTGCCCGTAGAGCGGCGCGCCGAGCGGCTCCGCATGACGGGCCGAGGCCACCTTCCACAGCCTGATGGTGTTGTCCTTGCTGCCGCTGGCGAGCGTGTCGCCGTCGGGGCTGAAGGCCACCGAGTGCACCGTGCCCGTGTGGCCGGTCAGCACCGTGCCGGCCGACGTCGGCCGGCCCTTGCCGGTCATGTCCCACAGCCTGATGCTGGTGTCGTCGCCACCGGCCGCCAGCGTCCGCCCGTCGGGGCTGAACGCCACGGCGCGTACGGCGGCGGTGGCGCCGGTCAGGGTGCCGCGCGTCTTCGGCCGCCGCCGGTCGCGGAGGTCCCACAGCCGCACGGTGTGATCCTCGTCGGCCGTGGCGAGGGTGTGCCCGTCGGGGCTGAAGGCGAGCAGGAAGACCGTGCCGTTGTGGCCGGTCAAGGGCGCCCCGAGCGGGTGCGGGTGGCGGGGATCCCGTACGTCCCACAGCCGGACCGTACCGTCGTCCGAGGCGCTGGCCAGGGTCTGTCCGTCCGGGCTGAAGACCGCGGTGCTCACCCAACTCGTATGGCCGGTCAGGGGCTTGCCCAGCGGCCGGGGACGGCTCCGGTCCGCCACGTCCCACAGGCGGACGGTCCGGTCATAACTGGCGGTGGCCAGGATCCGGCCGTTCGGGCTGAACGAGGTGAGGTAGACGGCGCCGGTGTGGCCCAGCAGCGGTGTGGCCAGCGGCGCGTTCATCATCGAGATCAGCCGGTTGTTGGTGCCCGAGTCGCCGGGCCGCAAGGCGTGTGCCACCAGATCGAGTTGGGCCGACAAGGACGGATCGGTGTACTGGGCGCGGTCGGCCTGGGCGAGCACCTGCTCGAAGACGGTGTCGTCCCGCTGCTGCCGCGCGACCACCGCGGAACCCACCGCCACCAGCGTCATGACGGCCAGCGCCGCCACCGCGCCACGGCTCAGCACGACGGTGCGCTTGCGCAGTCTGACCGAGGCGGCCAGGAATTCCACCGCGCTGCGGGTCAGCGAGGTGTCACCGGTGGAGGTGGCCCAGGTGCGGGCCTGCTCCAGACGGGAGCCCCGGTAGAGCAGTGCGCTGTCGCGCTGTGAGTCCTCCCAGGCCCTGCCGTCCTCCTCCAGCCGCTGACGCAGCAGATTGCCGTTCCGGTCCTCGTCGATCCAGTCGCGCAGGCGCGGCCAGGCGTGCAGCAGCGCCTCATGGGTGATCTCCACCGCCTCCGCGTCGAGCGTCACCAAACGGGCGTGCACCAGCGCTTCGAGCGATTCCTCCGTCTTCCCCGGGTCCGTCGACTCGCCCGCCAGTTGGTGACGCTTGCCCCGCCGACGGGTGGCCTGGGTGTCCTCGCCCAGCCGGACCAGCCTGAGGAGCAGCAGCCGCGCGGCGGTACGGGCCGTCGGGTCGAGACCGGACCAGGCCCGCTCGGCGGTCGCCGCCACCGCTCCCTGGATGCCGCCCGCCGCGCGATAGCCGGACAGCGTCAGCCGCCCCGCCTTCCGCCGCTGCCAGGTGGCCAGCAGGGCGTGCGAGAGGAGCGGCAGCACCCCCGCGTCATGCGCCCCGCCGGTGCCCCCGGCACTGACCTCCCGGACGATCAACTCCGCGAGCCCCGGTTCGAGTTCCAGGCCCACGGCCTTGGCCGGGCCGGTCACCGTCTCCCGCAGCTCCGTAGTGGTCAGCGGCCCGAGCACCATGTGCCGGTGCTGCAGCGCATCGGCCAGTTCAGGATGCCCGAGGCACTGCTCGTAGAAGTCGGCCCGTACGCCGAGGACGACGAGCGCGGGGGCCGGGGCACCTGGGCCGGACGGCGTGCACACGGCATGCAGGAGCTGGATGAAGGTGCGCCGGGCCGTCTCGTCGGAGCAGAGGGTGAAGGTCTCCTCGAACTGGTCCACGATCACGACCGGACGGGCCGCGGCGGGCGTCTCGCGCTGCTGGGCCCAGCCCGCGGCCGCCTCCCGCACCGCGTCCGCAAAATGCGGAGTACCGGGCTCCGCCACCGCCTTGCCCCCTGGCGCCGCCTTGACCTCTGCCGCCGCCTCGCCTCCCACCGGCTCCGCGGCAGAGATGACCCGCGCCAGCCCCGGGATCCGACGGGCCAACTCCGCGAGCGGATCGCCACCCGGCACGAATTGCAGCACCTCCCGCTGCGGCCCCTTCCCGTCGCCCGCCGCGCCCCTCTGCAACGCGGGCACCAGCCCGGCGTTCAACAGCGAGGACTTTCCGGCCCCCGAGGCACCCACCAGCATCACCAGGCCGCCGGTCTTCTCCGCCGCGCGCAACTGCGCAACGAGGGCCTCCGTGCTCCGCTCCCGCCCGAAGAACCACCCGGCGTCCTGCCGGCGATACGACGCCAGCCCCCGATACGGGCACACACCGGAGACGGCCACGGCGTCGGCCGCCGCGCCTTCTTCCTCCTCCGCCGACACCGCGGCACCGCGGTCACCGGCCGGACCGGCGACCGCCCGCTCCCACAGCCGCTGCCACTGCGCCAGGTCATACAGCCCCGCGGACACCGGCGCGGGCCGCAGCCGCCGTGCCTGGGGTATCAGGACGTGCAGCACCGCCGCGAGGGCGGCGAACTGGGCCGGCACGTTCTTGGCCCGCCGCCAGTCGCTGATCCGCTGCACCGACACCCGTACGGGCCGCCCGCGTTCGTCGACCCGCTGCAGCCGGACGACCGCCTCGGCCACCTTCTTCAGGGGCGGATTGCCTGCTTCCCTGTACAGCAGCGCGAGACGTTCCGCGAAGGCCGTGCGTGCCCCTGAGTCCGAACTCAAGGCTTCCACCCCCTACGTCCCCCGCACTTGGACATCCGGACCGGAAAACTCACCTTAGCGGGCTGACCTGTGGTTAAGCCCTTGGCCCCGAGGCCGGACCCTCCCCGGAGGCAGCCTCAGCTGGCAGGATCACATCGCAGCGGCGCAGCGACCGGGCTCACCGGGACAGCGCACCAGCTCAGCGCTCGAAGACAACTCCTGATGTACATGCGCGGTCATTCTCCGCGGGAGTCACGAGCCGGCGGTGGCGGTCCCGGCGCGTTCACGCGGGGGGATCCGTGCATTCGGCCCGCCCGGACTGCTGCCGCGCCGACCACGGCTCCGGCCCATTCGGGATCCGCGCCAGTACGGGGGGCGCGGATCAATGCCGCCCGCGCCGTTCGCCACCGGTCCTCACAGGGGAGGGACCGGGGGCGAACGGCGCGGCGTACTTTTTGCGGGCGTACGCCGTGGGCCGGGGAGCCCGAGGGCCCGGGGGATGAGGATGGTGGTCCCTGGGCGAACGCGGCCACTTGTGTGCCGGATCACACCCGGCGCCGCGCCTGGCGGGCGAGGAAACCCCCCTGAAGGAACGTCAGCGGGCGATACCCGGCCCACCACCCGGCGCCCGCAACTCCAAGATCCACTCCCTGGCCACTCCCCGGTCACGTCCAAGACCGCCCAAGAATGCCCCAGGAAACACATCAGGCCCGGACTTCCTTGACGGAAGGCCGGGCCTGACCTGTTGTTTCTTCAGTCGGGGTGGCGGGATTTGAACCCACGACCTCTTCGTCCCGAACGAAGCGCGCTGCCAAGCTGCGCTACACCCCGAAGCAACGAGCTCTACTTTAGCGGACTGATCCCTGTAGGTGAAATCCGGTTCTTGTGGCGCCGTGGGGAGGGCCTGACCTGGTCGATCCCGAGGGTGATCAGGGGGAGCAGGAAGATCGCGAGGGCGAGGGTCAGGGCGGTGGGGACGGTGGGGGGCGGGGCGCCGGTTGTGGTGGGGAAGGCGAGGGTGAGCGCGAGGTAGAGGAGGGGGTAGGCCGGCCACTGCCAGGCGTAGGGCAGACGGAAGCCGCGGGGAGTGGTGAGCAGCAGCCAGTCGGCGAGGGCGGCGAGCGGGGTGAGGCCGAGGAGGAGGTGGCCGGAGAGGGCTTGGGCCGTGGTGGGGGCGCCGGTGCCCGGCAGGGTGAAGGCGGTGGCGTCGGCGGCGGGGAGGGCGTAGTGGACGAGGGCGGGGAGGGTGAGGAAGACGAGGAGCGCGCCGGTGAGGCGGGGGCTCACGGGGCGGCGGCCGGCCCAGGCGCGCTGTGCGGAGCAGGCGGAGACCAGCGCCAGGGCGAGGTTGGCCTGCACGGTGAAGCGGGTGAGGAGCTCGGCCGGGGCAGGGGAGCCGAGGGCGGCGAGGAGCAGGCCGGTCAGGGCGGCTGTAGTGAGGAGGAGGCGGAAGGCGGCCGCCAGGGGGCGGCGGATCGAGGGGGCGACGGCGGCGGCCGGGGTACGGGCGGCGGCCGCGGCCGGGTCGGTGGCGTGGCGCGTGGACTGCGAGGTCCGGGTGGGGTCGGACATTCCTCCACGTTAGGGGGATGATCAGCGGGCGGGGGAGATCTGATCCGGCAAATCCGCGAGTCGGGCTCCGGGCCTGCCGCCGAGCACCGGCCGAGGCCCGTGAGACCGAAGGCCACGCGAACCGCCGAGCCCGGCCGTACCCAAGTCCCTACGCCCCGGCCGCCGAGCCCCGGCCGAAGTCCCTGAGACCGGGCCCGCCCCGGGCCCCGCCCCCTTGAGCCCCGCCCCTCAGTCCCGAGCCGTCAGCGTCAGCAGCGTCGCCTCCGGGGGGCAGGCGAAGCGGACCGGGGTGTAGCGGTTGGTGCCGCAGCCGGCGGAGACGTGGAGGTAGGAGGTGCGGCCGGCGGCGGTGTGGGTGGAGAGGCCCTTCACGCGGTCGGTGTCGATGTCGCAGTTGGTGACGAGGGCCCCGTAGAAGGGGATGCAGAGCTGGCCGCCATGGGTGTGGCCGGCCAGGATCAGCGGATAGCCGTCGGTGGTGAAGGCGTCCAGCGAGCGCAGGTAGGGCGCGTGCACGACGGCCAGTGAGAGGTCCGCGCCGGATTCCGGGCCGCCGGCCACCTCGGCGTACCGGTCACGCTTGATGTGCGGGTCGTCCAGGCCGGTCAGGGCGATCTCGATGCCCTCCAGCTTGAGGCGGCCGCGGGAATTGGACAGGCCGACCCAGCCCGCCGCGTCGAACGCGTCGCGCAGTTCTTCCCACGGGTTGTGGACGACGCCCACTGCGGGCGCGTTGCCGTTGAGGCCGTGCCGCCCCTGGGCCCGCTCGATCAGGTAGCGGGCAGGGTTGCGGAGCTTGGGACCGTAGTAGTCGTTGGAGCCGAAGACGTAGGCACCCGGGAACTCCATCAGCGGGCCGAGCGCGTCCAGGGTCTCCGGGACGCCCTCGGTGTCGGAGAGGTTGTCGCCCGTGTTGATGACGAAGTCGGGGCGCAGCCCGGCGAGCGACTGCAGCCAGCGCTGCTTCTTGCGCTGCCCGCTGACCATGTGGATGTCGGAGACCTGCAGGACGCGCAACGGCCGCATCCCGCGGGGCAGTACGGGCACGGTGACGCGCCGGAGGCGGAAGGAACGGACTTCGAAGCCGGCGGCGTAGGCCAGGCCGGCCGCGCCGACTGCCGTCAGGGTCAGGGGTACTCCGTATCGCGCGCGCATACGTCCCATCGTCGCAGAGTGCGGGGGGTGGATGCAGCGACGGAGTGGCCCGTCGGGGGGCGGGTGTGGAGCGGGCCGGGGGAAAAGGCGCGGCGGTTGTCAGTGGGTGGGGGCATACTCAACGGCATGACCACGCTCAAGTCCAAGCTGCAGGACGACCTCACCGTCGCGATCAAGGCGCGCGACGAGCTGCGCTCCTCCACCCTCCGTCTCACGCTGACCGCCATCCAGAAGGAGGAGGTCGCGGGCACCGAGGCGCGTGAGCTGTCCGACGGCGAGGTCGAGAAGATCATCGCGCGGGAGGCGAAGAAGCGCCGGGAGGCCGCGGACGCCTTCGAGCAGGGCGGCCGCGCCGAGCAGGCCGGGCGGGAGCGCGCCGAGGGCGAGGTGCTCGCGGACTATCTGCCCAAGCAGCTGACCGATGACGAGCTGGAGCAGCTGGTCGCGGCGGCGGTGGCGGAGGCCAAGGGGGCCGGCGCCGAGGGGCCGCGGGCGATGGGCGCCGTCATGAAGATCGTCAACCCTCAGGTGGCGGGCCGCGCCGAGGGCGGCCGGGTGGCCGCGGTGGTGAAGAAGCTGCTGGCCGGCTGAGCGGCCGGACCGAGTCCCTGAAGGACGGCTGAGGGGCGCCCCGCTGGTGTGGGGCGCCCCTCAGCCGTTGTCGTAAGCCCTTGCCGTAGGCCGTTGCGGTCCGTGAGCCGTCGACGCCTGACCCGTTGCCCTACGGGCCAATCTGCCGTCTACCAGCCGCCGTTGCCGCCGCCCAGGAGGTTGGGGAAGCCGGGGATGTGCCAGCCGCCGCCCGGCTTGTTGTCGCCGCCGTGGCCCCGGCCGGGCTTGTGGGCGCCGTGGCCCTTGTCGTCGTCCTGCGGCCGGTCCTTGGCCGGATCGCCGACCGGGACGGTGGGCAGCTGGGGCGCGGGCCGGTCGGCGAGGGCGCCGGACATCGCGTCGCGCCAGATGGGGCCCGGGGTGTCGGCGCCGTAGACCTTGTCGTGCGGGACCCCGCCGATGCTGATGTCGTACATCTTGCGCTTGTGCATCGGGTCGCCGACCCAGACCGCACCGGCCGCGTTCGGGGTGTAGCCGACGAACCAGGCGGCGTAGCGGCTGTCGCTGGTGCCCGTCTTGCCGGCGCTGTCCCGGCCCTGGAGACCGGCTTCCTTGCCGGTGCCGTCCTCGACGACGCCCTTGAGGAGGGTGTTGATCGTGTCGGCGGTCCTCTTGGACATCGCGCTGCGGCAGCTGGTCTGCGGGACCTTCATCGCCCGGCCCCGGGCGTCGGTGATCGACTCGATGGCGACGGGGGAGCAGTACTCGCCGTCGTTGGCGAAGGCGGCGTAGCCGGCCGCCATGGTCAGCGGAGACATCTCCTGCACGCCGAGCGTCATCGACGGGACCTGCTGCAACGGCTTGCCGTCGGCCCGCTCGATGCCCATCTTCTGGGCCATCTTCACCGCGGGGCAGATACCCATATCGCTGATCAGCTGCACGAAGTAGGTGTTGACCGATTTCGCGGTCGCCTCCTTCATGCCGTACGGGCCGACCTCTTCCTTGTTCTCGTTCTGCGTCATGTCGGTGCCCTGCCACTCGCCGTCGCAAGTCTGGACCGGGCTCGGATACTGCATCCGGTACGGCGAGGGGTACTCCTGCTCCGGGCTCGTCCCCTGCTCCAGCGCGGCCGCCGCGATCACCGGTTTGAAGGTCGACCCGGGCTGGTAACCGGCGCCGCCGCCCATGCCGTGATCGACCGAGAGGTTGATCACGGTCTGGTTCTCGCCGAAGCCGTACGGGCGCGACTGGCCCATGCCGAGGATCTTGCCGGTGCCCGGCTCGACGATGGTGGCGGCACCGGCGACCGGGTCGTCCGCGTACACATGGTCGCGCAGTGAGGCCTGGACCGACTTCTGGGACTGCGGGTCGAGGGTGGTGCGGATGGTCATGCCGCCCTCGTTCCAGCGCTGCAGGCGGGCCTTCCGGCTCTTGCCGAAGTTCTTGTCGTTGAGGAAGACCTTGCGGATGTAGTCGCAGAAGAATCCGGCGCCGTCGCTCGCGGTGATACAGCCGTTCTTGGGGCGGCTGACCGACAGCTTGATCGGCTTCTTGGCGGCCGCGTCGGCCTGCGCCTGGCTGATGTCCTTGAGATCGGCCATCCGCTGCAGCACCGTGTTGCGCCGCTTGGTGGCCTCCTGCGGGGCGTTGAGCGGGTCGTAGCGGGTGGGCGACTGGACGATGCCGGCCAGCAGCGCCGACTCCTCCAGGTTCAGATCCTTGGCCTGCTTGCTGAAGTAGCGCTGGGCGGCCGCCTCGACGCCGTAGGCCTGCTGCCCGAAGAACGTGATGTTGAGGTAGTTCTGCAGGATCTTCCGCTTGCCCAGTTCCTTCTCGACCTGGATCGCGTACTTCAGCTCCTTGACCTTGCGGCCGATGGTCTGCTGGGTGGCCTGCGCGACCTTGTCCGGGTCGTCACCGGCCTCCTCGACGAAGACGTTCTTCACATACTGCTGGGTCAGCGTCGAGGCGCCCTCGGAGACGCCGCCCGACCGGGCGTTCTTGTTGACCGCCCGCAGGATGCCCTTCATGTCGATGGCGCCGTGCTCGTAGAAGCGCGCGTCCTCGATCGCGACGATCGCCTGCCGGATGTACGGCGACATGTCCTTGAGGTCGACGACCGTGCGGTCACGGGAGTAGATCTTGGCGATCTCGCCGCCCTTGGCGTCCAGAATCCTGGTCCGCTGGCTGAGCGGCGGCGTCTTGAGGTTCGCGGGGATGTCGTCGAAGCCCTCGACGGATCCCTTGGCGGTCAGACCGAGCGCCCCGGCCGCCGGGAGCGCAAGACCGGCGAGTACCGCTCCGGCCAGGACGCTGACACCGAGGAACTTGGCGGCCTGCTGCGTCTTGGACAGACCTCCGCCATCGCGCTTCTTAGGCATGAGGGCCAGCCTACGTTCTCAATCGCCGGACAGGGGCGCAGGTGTTCGTTTAGCCTGTTCTCGGCTCCCGCAGCCGAACGGTTACGCCCCAGTTCGTCAACCCCTACTCGCCGCGGTACGCGCCCCCACGTGCCCGCAGGCGCCGAAGAAAACCCCGTGTCAGGACGGTGAACTGTCCTGCCTTGTGTGCAAAGCGACGAATGTCGTGCGGTCACTCCGTTGGGTGATCTGCCGCATACGCATAGTCCGTTCGGGCCATCCAAGATTGGGCCCGAAGGGGGTGTTGCGCCCTGCCTGCCTTCCGTAACGTCCTCAACTGGCAACGGTGAATATGCCGCTTGCCGCCGTGGGGGAGCCTCGATTCGGGAGAGGACGGCGCCAGCATGAGCTGGGTAACCGACTGGAGTGCACAGGCAGCCTGCCGCACTACCGATCCGGATGAACTGTTCGTTCAAGGGGCGGCCCAGAACCGCGCCAAGGCGGTGTGCACCGGGTGTCCGGTGCGCACGGAGTGCCTGGCAGACGCCCTGGACAACCGGGTGGAGTTCGGCGTGTGGGGCGGAATGACCGAACGCGAGCGGAGGGCGCTGCTGCGTCGCCGCCCGACCGTGACGTCATGGCGCCGGCTGCTGGAGACAGCACGTACGGAATATGAGCGCAGCACGGGCATCTTGCCGATGGACTGTGACGACGAGGCCTTCGACGTGTTCGCCGCGGTCGGGTAGCCGCGGGCGGCGACCGGGGTAAATCGGCCGAGAAGATTCGGTCGATGGCGAGGTCTGATCGGTCCGGCAGGCGCGATGTGCCGTCAGTGGCGGTGCGAGGCACCGGAGTTGGAGGCAGGGATGGGGGTGGGCGCGCTGATCAGGCGCGCCCGGTGAAGACGTGGTGTGCGGCGCCCGGGTGGGTGTGAGAAGGGCGCTTCGCCGGTGGGTGGGTGGCTGAGCGAGCGAGCCCGATGGGTGGGCCGAGTCGGCCGTGCGTACGGCCAACTCGTCGATTTCCGCTGGTAGTCGTCGGTGTCTGCGGGCGTCGGTGTCCGCGGAGGCTCAGTGGTTGTCGGTGTCCGTGGGGTTCAGTGCCAGGCGGTCGCCGATGGCGCGCAGCCCCGCCAGGTCATGGACATCGCCGGGCAGCGCGGCGACCTCCGTCACCGGAACCTCGGGGTGCAGCGCGGTGAAACGGTCCCGCGTGCGCCGTTCGCGCGCGAGGACCTGCATACGTTCGGCGTGCAGTCGTAGCAGCCCGGCGGCCAGTTGCGCCGCTGAGGCCGGGGTGGGTGTCGCATGCTCCGCGGCGGCGGGGGAGAGGCCGTCGGCGGTACGTGATCCAGCCTTCCCGCCGTCGAGATCCACAATGCCGGTGGCTTCAAGATTATTTTCTGCGCGGTCGGGCGCGGGGGCGGGACCGGCCGTGGTGTCCGGGGCCGCCCCGGACTCCGTGTCGGCGTGCGTGGGGGTGTCCGCGTGGGTGTCCTCCGCCATGCGGTCCGTGAGGGCCTCCGCGGCGGCCAGTGCGCGCTCGGCGCTCAGTTGGGCGGCGCCGCTGCCGTGGACACGGTTCAGCACCAGACCGGCGAGCGGCATCTGCTCAGCGGCCAGCCGCTCGACGAAGTACGCCGCCTCACGCAGGGCGTCCCGCTCCGGCGCGGCCACCACGAGGAACGCCGTACCGGGTGCCTGCAACAGGCGGTACGTGGCGTCCGCGCGGGTGCGGAAGCCGCCGAACATGGTGTCCATGGCGGCCACGAACGTCTGCACATCGCGCAGCAGTTGACCGCCCATGAGCTTGCTGAGGGTGCCGGTCATCATCGACATGCCGACGTTGAGGAACTTCATGCCGGCCCGGCCGCCGACCTTCGCCGGTGCCATCAGCACCCGGATGAACTTGCCGTCCAGGAAGGAACCCAGGCGCTTGGGCGCGTCCAGGAAGTCCAGCGCGGAGCGGCTCGGAGGGGTGTCGACGATGATCAGGTCCCACTCGTCGTTCGCCCGGAGCTGGCCCAGCTTCTCCATGGCCATGTACTCCTGCGTGCCCGCGAAACCGGCCGACAGGGACTGGTAGAAGGGGTTCTCCAGGATCGCGCGGGCCCGGTCGGCGTCCGCATGGCCCTCGACGATCTCGTCGAAGGTGCGCTTCATGTCCAGCATCATCGCGTGCAGTTCGCCGCCCGCGGACTCGTCGACGCCCTTGACCTGGCGCGGGACGTTGTCGAGCTCGGAGATGCCCATGGACTGCGCCAGCCGCCGGGCCGGGTCGATGGTGAGCACCACGACCTTGCGGCCGCGCTCGGCGGCGCGCACACCCAGCGCCGCGGCGGTGGTGGTCTTGCCGACGCCGCCCGAGCCGCAGCACACCACGATGCGGGTGTGCGGATCGTCGAGCAGCGTATCGACCTCCAGCCGCGGGGCCGAGGCGTCCAGCGTGGTGGTGTCCGAGGTCATATGGGCCCCTGTTTCCGCAGGTCTCTCGCCAGGTGGTAGAGCCCGGCGAGGTCCACTCCCTCGGGGAGCAGCTCCAACTCGTAGGTGGGCAGGCCGATGGCGGTCAGCTCGGCGTGCTCGGCGCGCTCCAGCTCGACCCGCTCGGCGTGTTCGCGTGCCTGCTCCAGCAGCGGGTCGATCAGCCGTTCCGCCAGGCCGCCGCGGCGGGCGCCGCCCAGACCGGCCTGGGAGAGCGCCTTGGCGATGCCCCCACGGGCGCCACGGGCGGCGGTGTCCAGATCGCCGTTGTCCAGCAGCGCCGGGCGGGTCATGTTGATGACGACGCCGCCCACCGGGATGCCGGCGGCGCGCAGCTCCTCGACCCCGTCGGCGGTCTCCTGGACGGGCATCTCCTCCAGGAGCGTCACCAGATGCACCGCGGTCTCGGGCGACTTCAGGACCCGCATCACGGCCTGCGCCTGATTGTGGATCGGGCCGATCTTCGCCAGACCGGCCACCTCGTCATTGACGTTCAGAAAGCGGGTGATGCGGCCGGTCGGCGGGGCGTCCATCACGACCGCGTCGTAGACGAACTTGCCGTTCTTGTCCTTGCGGCGGACGGCTTCGCACGCCTTGCCGGTCAGCAGGACGTCCCGCAGGCCCGGCGCGATGGTCGTGGCGAAGTCGATCGCGCCGAGCTTCTTCAGCGCCCGGCCCGCGCTGCCCAGCTTGTAGAACATCTGGAGGTAGTCCAGAAGGGCGCGTTCGGCGTCGATGGCGAGGGCGTGGACCTCGCCGCCCGCCCGTCTCCCGCCACCGCCGCGCGCGGAATCCCCGCCGGCCTCCGCGCGGGAGGATCCCCACGGCGAGGCACCCTCGGACGCGGGACCCACCGCGATCTTGCGTTCCTCGTAGGGAAGCGCTTCGGTCTCGAACAACTGGGCAATGCCCTGTCGGCCCTCGACCTCGACCAGGAGGGTACGGCGTCCCTCGGTGGCGAGGGCGAGGGCGAGGGCAGCGGCGACCGTGGTCTTGCCGGTGCCGCCCTTGCCGCTGACGACATGGAGCCTGCTCACGCAAAGGAGCCTAACCAGTCCTCGTCCCGGCTACGCACGGGATACGCCTGGGAAGCCCCGGATATCTGCCCCCGATCCGTCGGGGACGGGTCAGGGATGATCCGTAGGGGGCCGGTGACCGGGCCGTGTCCGGGGCCTGTGTCCGGGGCCGTGAACAGGCCACCGGATGCCGTCCGGGACGGCGGGGAGCGGGCCGCGGCGGACGGCGTCCACCGCGGTCCTGGACAGGCATTACGCTCGCCCCATGACCAAGTGGGAATACGCGACCGTGCCGCTCCTCGTGCACGCGACGAAGCAGATTCTGGACACCTGGGGCGAGGACGGCTGGGAGCTGGTCCAGGTCGTTCCGGGCCCCAACAACCCCGAGCAGCTGGTGGCCTACCTGAAGCGGGAGAAGCAGGCATGAGCGCGGCAGAGGACAAGATCGCGGCGCTCGGGCTGAAGCTGCCCCAGGTCGTGCCGCCGCTGGCCACCTACCAGCCCGCCGTGCGCTCCGGCGCCTATGTGTACACCTCCGGCCAGCTGCCGATGGTGGACGGCGCACTGCCGGCCACCGGCAAGGTCGGCGCCGAGGTCAGCGCGGAGCAGGCCAAGGAACTCGCCGCGACCTGCGCGCTCAACGCGCTGGCCGCCGTGAAGTCCGTCATCGGCGACCTCGACAAGATCCAGCGGGTCGTGAAGGTCGTCGGCTTCGTGGCCTCCGCGCCGGACTTCACCGGCCAGCCGGGCGTCCTCAACGGCGCCAGCGAGCTGCTGGGCGAGATCCTCGGCGACAAGGGCGTGCACGCCCGCTCCGCGGTGGGCGTGGCCGTACTGCCGCTCGACGCCCCGGTCGAGGTCGAGATCCAGGTCGAGATCGCCGAATAGAAACCCGCGGGGACGCCGGCCCCAGGAGGGACGCCGGCACCCGTGATGCGTGCCGTACGCCGGAGGGCCCCTCGCCAGTAGGGGCCCTCCGGCGCGAAAGTGGCCCTCGAACATCCGCGCAACAGCGCATAGCATCCGGCCATGTCGTCCACGACCAATGGCCAGTGGTACCCGCCGGAGTGGCCGGACCGTATCCGGGCGCTCGCGAACGGCGAGCTGACCCCGACCGAGCCCCGGCGGGCCGCCACCGTCCTGCTGCTGCGGGACTCCGACTCCGGCGGCCCCGCCGTCCACATGCTGCGCCGACGCGCCTCCATGGCCTTCGCCGGAGGCGCGTACGCCTATCCGGGCGGGTCCGTCGACCCCCGGGACGAGCGGCCGGTGGCCTGGGCCGGGCCGTCACGCGCCCAGTGGGCGGTCCGTATGGGCGTCGATCCGGCCACCGCGCAGGCGATCGTCTGCGCGGCGGTCCGGGAGACGTTCGAGGAGGCGGGGGTGCTGCTCGCGGGCGCCTCGGCCGACACGGTCGTCGCGGACACCACGGGCGAGGACTGGGAGGCGGACCGCGCCGCCCTGGTCGCCCATGAGCTGTCCTTCGCCGACTTCCTGGGCCGCCGCGGCCTGATGCTGCGCTCCGACCTGCTGGGCGCCTGGGCCCGCTGGATCACCCCGGAGTTCGAACCACGGCGCTACGACACCTGGTTCTTCGTCGCCGCGCTCCCCGAGGGCCAGCGCACCCGTAACGCCTCCACGGAGGCGGACCGTACGGTGTGGATCCAGCCGGGAGCGGCCGCGGCCGGTTACGACCGCGGTGAGCTGCTGATGATGCCGCCGACCATCGCGACCCTGCGCGGGCTCCAGCGGTACGCCACCGCCGGGGACGCGCTGGCCGCGGCGGAGGCCCAGGACCTGACGCCGGTGCTGGCCAGGGCCCGCCTGGTGGGCGGCGAGATCGAGCTGAGCTGGCCGGGGCACGACGAGTTCACCAAGCACATCACCGCGACGGACGCCGCCGGCGGTGCCCCGGGAGGCGGCGCGCCCGAGGGACCCGCGGACGGCACCGGCCCCTCGGGAGGGACCTCCACATGACCGACGCAGCCGCCCTTCCCGGCCAGCCCCGCGGCGGAGTGATCTCGGGGCCCGCGACCGCGCGCGCCCGCTGTGTACTGGCGCCGAACCCGTCGCCGATGACACTGGACGGCACCAACACCTGGATCGTCGCCGAGCCGGACTCCGACCTCGCGGTCGTCATCGACCCCGGGCCGCTCGACGAGCGCCATCTCCGCGCCGTCATCGACACCGCCGAGCAGGCCGGTAAGCGCATCGCACTGACCCTGCTGACCCACGGTCACCCGGACCACTCCGACGGCGCCGCCCGCTTCGCCGAGCTGACCGGCTCCTCCGTACGGGCACTGGATCCGGCGCTGCGCCTGGGCGACGAGGGGCTCGGCACGGGCGATGTCATCACCACCGGAGGACTGGAGCTGCGGGTGGTGCCCACACCGGGCCACACCGCGGACTCGCTCTCCTTCCACCTCCCGGCCGACCGCGCGGTGCTCACCGGCGACACGATCCTCGGGCGGGGCACCACCGTGGTCGCGCACCCCGACGGGCGGCTGGGTGACTACCTGGACTCGCTGCGCCGGCTGCGCTCCCTCACGGTCGACGACGGGGTGGCGACGGTCCTGCCGGGCCACGGGCCGGTGCTGAACGACGCCCAGGGGGCGGTGGAGTTCTATCTGGCGCACCGGGCGCACCGGCTCGCCCAGGTGGAGACCGCGGTCGAGGCCGGCCATCGGACGCCCGGCGAGGTCGTCGCGAGCGTGTACGCCGATGTCGACCGCTCCCTCTGGCCGGCCGCCGAGCTGTCGGTGCGGGCGCAGCTGGACTACCTGGGCGAGCACGGGCTGATCGACGGCTGACGGGCCGGACGGACCGGCGGGCGGTCCGGGGACGGTCCTCGGGTTGCCGAGAGGCCCCGTCAGCGCACCTACGGGCGGGGAGCCTTCGCCCCGTGGACGGCCAGATACTCGTCGGCCAGCCAGGGCGCGAGGCCGGACAGCAGCGCGTCCAGCAGCTCCGGGTACGCGGCGGGCGTCCGGGCGGCGCGCGCCGCGGCCCGCATCTGCTCGGCGTGCGCCGGGTAGTAGCGGCCGAATACCTCGGCGGACTCGGTGAGGTCGCTGGTCCAGCCGCCCCAGCGCGGCATGACCAGGGTGAATCCGGTCCGGACGAGCCGGCGCGCCACACCCCGGGTCAGCCGGGTGCGCTCGGCTTCCGTAGTGGCCGCCGCTGCCTTCGCGCGCAGACCGGGCAGGCTGCGGAACAGGTCGCCGTTGGTCTCACGGGCGAGCAGCGAGGTGGGGCGGTAACGGGGCAGCCGTACGCCGAGATCCGGCCCGCTGAGCGGCGTGCACAGGCAGGCCACGAACCACCCCAGGTCGTACCGCTCCGCCTCGCTCAGCACGCCGTCCACGCCGACGAGGAGTATTCCGACGCCGTTGACCTGCGGGAAGGCCGCATCGAGGCGGTCCTCGACGGCTTGGGCGGCGGCCCGGTCGGCCTCGGTGGGGTTCTCGCGCAGGGCGAGCAGCACATCGAGATCGGAGACGCCGGGGACGGCGGTGCCGCGGGGGATGCTGCCGTAGAGATAGCTGCTGTGCAGTACGGCGGGGCCGAAGTGGTCGCCGAGCCGGGCGCGCAGCTCCGCCACCACGGGCGCGAACGGCGCGGACACCCGGTTCAGGGACCCCTCCCGTAGGAAGCAGCCGTCCCGGTCCATCCCCGTGCGGTGGGTCATGGCGTCACTATGTCGAGGGCCCTGGTGGCCCGGCGAGCCAATTACGGGCCGCAGGGGCGCCCTCGGGCCGTCCGCGGTCCCGCGCGCCCATGACGAAGGGCCCCCGCCGGAGCGGGGCCCTTCCAGGCTGTCTGGCGCGGGTCAGCGCGAGCGCTTGGCCAGCCGCTCCACGTCCAGCAGGATCACGGCGCGCGCCTCCAGGCGCAGCCAGCCGCGGCCCGCGAAGTCGGCGAGCGCCTTGTTGACCGTCTCGCGGGAGGCGCCGACCAGCTGGGCCAGCTCTTCCTGCGTCAGGTCGTGGACGACGTGGATGCCTTCCTCGGACTGCACGCCGAAGCGGCGCGACAGGTCGAGCAGGGCGCGTGCCACGCGGCCCGGTACGTCCGAGAAGACCAGGTCGGACATCTGGTCGTTGGTCTTGCGCAGCCGGCGGGCGACCGCGCGCAGCAGGGCCGTGGCCACCTCGGGGCGGGCGTTCAGCCAGGGCTGAAGGTCGCCGTGGCCCAGGCCGAGGAGCTTGACCTCCGTGAGGGCCGAAGCCGTGGCCGTACGGGGGCCGGGGTCGAAGAGCGAGAGCTCACCGATCAGCTCTCCGGGGCCGAGGACGGCGAGCATGTTCTCTCGTCCGTCGGGGGAAGTGCGGTGCAGCTTCACCTTGCCCTCGGTGACCACATAGAGGCGGTCGCCGGGGTCCCCTTCGTGGAACAGGGCGTCGCCGCGGGCGAGCGTGACCTCTCCCATAGAGGCGCGCAGCTCCGCCGCCTGCTCATCATCGAGCGCCGCGAAGAGCGGTGCGCGCCGCAGAACGTCGTCCACGAGATCTCTCCTTGTCGACATGCTCCGGGGGACTGTGGTCCCCATCATGCCGGAATGCAAAACAGTGCGATCAATCACAAGTTTGCCGGACCGGTGCCCCGAGCCATAAGGCAGGGGGCCGATTGGGGTCAGGAATCACAGCGATCAAGCCGGATGTCAGTGGCTGGCCTTACTCTGGCCGAGTGTCCAATACGCCGGTGAGAGCAGAGGACTGGGGGCCGGACGAGTGAGCGCAGGGCGTGATTCCGCTGTGGGCGAACAGCCGTCCGGCCGCACATCGAACTCGTGCAAAAGTAACAAATCCCCCTCCGGGGCGGCACCCCACCGGAAGCCGTCCGTCCGGAAAGCTGGCGCGTCGCGACCATCGGCGCAGGACACGACCGTGCAGACCGCCGCGAGGAAGACTCCGGCAGGCAAGACCTCGGCAGGGAAGAAGGCCGCCCCGTGAACGCAACCCCCGAGAAGCCGGCGGTGGCCAAGAAGGCCGTCACGAAGAAGGCCACAGCGAAGAAAGCCGTGACCAAGAAGGCCGTCGCCAAGAAGACCACGACGGCCAAGCAGGCGGCGGCCACGAAGACGACGGCCAAGAAGACGGCGACGAAGAAGGCCGCCAAGACGGCTCCCGCCAAGGCCCCCGCCAAGAAGGCGGCCGCCCGCAAGCCCGAGTCGCGGGTCGCCATGGTGCGGCGGGCCCGCCGGATCAACCGCGAGCTGGCCGAGCTGTATCCGTACGCCCACCCCGAGCTGGACTTCACCAACCCCTTCGAGCTGCTGGTCGCGACGGTCCTGTCCGCGCAGACCACCGACCTGAGGGTCAACCAGACCACCCCGCATCTCTTCGCGGTCTGCCCGACGCCCGAGGACATGGCCGCGATGCCCCCGGAGAAGCTGGAGGAGCTGATCCGGCCGACCGGCTTCTTCCGGGCCAAGACACGATCGCTGCTCGGCCTCTCGGCGGCGCTGCGCGACCGCTTCGGCGGGGAGGTCCCGGGCCGCCTGGAGGACCTCGTCACCCTCCCCGGGGTCGGCCGCAAGACCGCCAATGTGGTGCTGGGCAACGCCTTCGGAGTCCCGGGCATCACCGTCGACACCCACTTCGGCCGTCTGGCGCGCCGCTTCGGCTGGACCACATCGGAGGACGCCGAGAAGGTCGAGGCGGATGTCGCCGAGATCTTCCCCAAGAGCGAGTGGACGATGCTCTCGCACCGGGTCGTCTTCCACGGCCGCCGCGTCTGCCACTCCCGTAAGCCCGCCTGCGGCGCCTGCGCCATCGCCCCGCTGTGCCCCTCGTACGGCGAGGGCGAGACGGACCCGGAGAAGGCCAGGAAGCTGCTGAAGTACGAGCTGGGTGGCCAGCCGGGACAGCGGCTGAAGCCACCGGCCGACTATCCGGGGCAGCCCGCGCCGCCGATGGCGCCCCCGGTGGCCGCTTCCTGACGACCGCCGCCCAGAGGTGACCGACGATCGATGCCAGGCCTGAGGGGGCGCGTATGCGGAGTGCACGGGAGCAGCAGTACGGCAAGGAGGCGGACGCCGGGGAGGCGGCGGTCACGGCCGAGGGCCTGCCCGAGTGGCTGGCCCCGGTGGCCCGGGTGGCCGCCACGATCGAGCCGCCGCAGCTCAGCCGCTTTCTGCCGCCCGAGAGCGGCGGCCGGCCGTCCGCGGTACTGATCCTCTTCGGCCACGGCCCCAGTGGCCCCGAGCTGCTCCTGATGGAGCGCGCCGGCACCCTGCGCTCCCACGCAGGCCAGCCCTCCTTCCCCGGTGGCGCCCTCGACCCGGAGGACGGCGATCCGGAGGGTTCCGGTCCGGTACGCGCCGCGCTGCGCGAGGCCGAGGAGGAGACCGGCCTCGATCCCTCCGGTGTGCAGGTCTTCGGCGTGCTGCCGCGGCTCTACATCCCCGTCAGCGGCTTCGTGGTGACGCCCGTCCTGGGCTGGTGGCGCCGGCCGACCCCGGTCGGCGCGGTAGACCAGGCGGAGACCGCTCGGGTGTTCACGGTTCCCGTGGCGGATCTCACGAATCCCGCCCATCGTGTGACAACACGCCATCCCAGCGGCCATATCGGGCCTGGTTTCCTTGTGGAGAACGCCCTGGTCTGGGGGTTTACGGCCGGAGTCATCGACAGACTGCTGCACTACGCCGGCTGGGAGATTCCGTGGGACCGTGACAAGGCGGTCCCGCTCGACTGGCGCTCGTGAGACGGTGTCCGGCGTGAACGTCCTGGACATTTTGTTGCTGGTCGCGGCCGTGTGGTTCGCCATCATCGGCTATCGGCAAGGGTTTGTCGTCGGCATCCTGTCCGTGATCGGCTTCCTCGGGGGCGGCCTGATCGCGGTCTATCTGCTGCCGGTGATCTGGAATGAGATCACCGGGGAGGCGACCCCCGGCTCCTTCGCGGCCATCGCCGCGGTCGCCATCGTGATCGTGTGCGCATCCGTGGGCCAGGCGCTCACCACCCATCTGGGCAACAAACTGCGCCGCCACATCACCTGGTCACCGGCGAGAGCGCTGGATGCGACCGGCGGCGCGCTGGTCAACGTCCTGGCGATGCTGCTGGTCGCCTGGCTGATCGGCTCGGCGCTGGCCGGTACCTCCATGCCGACGCTCGGCAAGGAGGTCCGTAACTCCAAGGTGCTGCTCGGCGTGTCCAGGGTGCTGCCCGAGCAGGCCGGCACCTGGTTCGCTGACTTCTCCTCGGTCCTCGCCCAGAACGGCTTCCCGCAGGTCTTCACGCCCTTCTCCAACGAGCCGATCAACAACGTCCCGGCGCCCGACCCCCGGCTGGCCACCAGCCCGGTCGCGGCGCAGGCCAAGCGCAGCATCGTCAAGGTCGTCGGCACGGCCCCCAGCTGCGGCAAGGTCGTCGAAGGCAGCGGTTTCGTCTTCGGCCGGCACCGCGTGATGACCAACGCCCATGTCGTCGGCGGGGTGCGCGAACCGACCGTCCAGGTAGGCGGCGAGGGCCGTACGTACGACGCCAAGGTCGTGCTCTTCGACTGGCGACGCGATATCGCGGTCCTGGACGTGCCCTCGCTCAAGGCCCCGGCGCTCCAGTTCACCAACGGGGACGCGGAGAGCGGCAACAGCGCCATCGTCGCCGGCTTCCCGGAGAACGGCGGCTACGACGTCCGCGCCGCCCGGGTCCGCGGCCGCGTCCAGGCCCCCGGCGCGGACATCTACAAGCGCGACACGGTCAGCCGCGATGTCTACTCCCTCTACGCCACGGTCCGGCAGGGCAACTCCGGCGGCCCGCTGCTCACCCCGCAGGGCAAGGTCTACGGCGTCGTCTTCGCGAAGTCGCGGGACGACTCACGCACCGGCTACGCGCTGACCGCCGACGAGGTCCGCGAGGACGTCACCAAGGGGCGTACGGCCCAGCAGCAGGTCGACAGCCAGGGCTGCGCGATCTAAGGGCTGTCCCGTAATCCCTGGCGGGCGCACGACGACAGCTACGGCACCTCGCCGCGTTGTCGGAACATCCGGATACGCCCAGTATCCGGAAGTCCCTCCGCCTTGCGATGCACCGCATCTGACGCCGCGCGCTGATCCACCAGGGATTACGGGACAGCCCTTAGGCCGCCAGAGCGGCGGCGATCTGGGCAGCCAGAGGCGATGTCTCCAGGCGGTCCGGTGAGTCTCTGCCGCCCGTCGGCGGGCGGCGCGGGGAGGAATCCCGCGCCCCGTCGGCGGGCCGAGGAGTCAGATCAGGTACGGGGATGGCGTAGTCGCGCGCTCATCCAGCGCGCTCTGCGGCGCAGGATGCGCGGGATCCCCATCGGGTGCGCCGGGTCGGGGGATGCGCCGGACCTGAGGTCCGGGGTTCCCCTTTCCTTCGTGCTCACTGCAGCGGCACTGCTGCGGCGGTTGCGTGCCACGTCACGGTAGTCGTGCGTCCAGCCCATACCCTCGACTCTGCCCGTGGCCCAAGGTCCGTAACCGCCTCGGAGACCGCCAATTGGCCTATGCGCCGGGCAAGTGGCTGTTCGTCAGACGCGCGTTCGAGCATGGCGTCCGGAGGCTCGGCAGAGCGGTGCCGAGAACCCGCTCAGCGGTCAGGTTCGGGGTCCTTCAGCCAGTTGATCAGCTCCGTGGAGAACGCCACCGGGTCCTCCTCGTGCGGGAAGTGCCCCAGGCCGTCGAAGAGCCGCCAGCGGTACGGCGCCTCGACGTACTCGCCGGAGCCGGCCGCGCTGCGGGTGCGCATCACCGGGTCCAGCGAGCCGTGCAGATGCAGCGTCGGGACCCGTACGGGCATCTTCATCCGGCGGTTGAACTGGAGACCGTCGGGGCGGGCCATCGAGCGCACCATCCAGCGGTACGGCTCGATCGAGCAGTGCGCCGTCGAGGGGATGCTCATCGCCCGCCGGTATACCGCCAGCGCGTCGTCGTCCGGCAGCCTGGGGCCGGACCAGTCGCGGATCATCCGCCCCACGAGCGCCGCGTCGTCCGCCGTCAGCGCGCGCTCCGGCAGCCAGGGCCGCTGGAAGTTCCAGATGTGCGAACTTTGGGCGCTCTGCCGGACGTCGGAGAGCATCGCCGAGCGCCAGCGCCGCGGATGCGGCATCGAGGCCACCGCCAGCCGGCGCACCAGTTTGGGCCGCATCACCGCCGCCGTCCAGGCGAGATAGCCGCCCAGATCGTGCCCGACGAGCGCGGCGTCCGGCTCGCCCAGGGACCGGATGACGCCGGTGATGTCCAGAGCGAGGTTCGCCGGGTCGTAGCCGCGCGGGGTGCGGTCGCTGCCGCCGACGCCCCGCAGATCCATCGCCACCGCCCGGAAGCCCGCCTCGGCGAGCGCCGGCATCTGATGCCGCCAGGTCCACCAGAACTGCGGAAAGCCGTGCAGCAGCAGCACCAGGGGGCCGTCGCCCATCTCCGCGATGTGGAAGCGGGCGCCATTGGCCGCGACATCACGGTGCGACACCTCGGCCCCGCCGGGGATGCCGAGCCGTACGACCGAGGCGGTGCTGTCAGGGGCTGTCATACCGATGAGCGTGTCACAGACTCCAGCACCGGGTGCTCCACGGGCGCCACGCGCGGGTGCGGCTTGGCCTTCTGGAGTACGGCCGCGGTCTCCTTGGCGGAGTTGATGGACTTCTCCGGCTTCTTGATCTTCTTCATCTTGGCCATCGCGATGAGGGCCAGCAGTCCGGCGAGGACCAGGAAGGCGCCTCCCACGATCAGGAAGGACCAGGCGAGCCCGAGACCGAGGTTGTGGATGCCGTACGCCGCCGCGAAGCTCAGCACCGGCAGCGCGAACAGTGCCAGCGCGCCGGCCACCATGAACGCGGCACTGCCGATGCCCGCGCGCTTGGCGTCCTGCCGGAACTCCGCCTTGGCCAGCGCGATCTCGTCGTGCACCAGCGCGGACATTTCGGCCGTGGCCGTGGCCACCAGCTGTCCGAGGCTGCGGTCCGTGCCGTCGTGGACTGCGCTCATCGCCGTCTCCCTCTTCTCTTCACCCGGATGCAAAGCCTCTCAGATCATGCCGGACCATCGTCTCCGGCATGCGAGTCCGAGGCCACTTCGGCAAGCCGACGGTGCTCGGCGGCCTTGGCTTCGTGGATCGCCGCCATCCGCAGGTGGTACTCCGGCTGGTCGAGTTCGTAGATGTCGGGGATGCCGTCCTGGTCCTCGTCCCGCTCCTCGTCCTCGCAGAGCTTCTTGTACTTGGTGTTGCGGACCTTGAGGAGGGTCCCGGCGCAGACGGCCGCCAGCAGCGACCCGATCAGCACCGCTGCCTTGATCTCGTCGGCCAGCACCAGGTCCTCGGAGAAGGCGAGTTCGCCGATGAGCAGGGAGACGGTGAAGCCGATGCCGGCCAGAGAGGCGACGGCGAAGACATCCGGCCACTTGAGGTCGGGGTTGAGTTCGGCCTTGGTGAAGCGGGCGGTGCACCACGTGCCGCCGAAGATGCCGAGCGCCTTGCCCACCACCAGTCCGAGCACGACCCCGAGCGTCTCCGGCCGGGTGAAGACCTCGTGGACCGCACCGCCGGATATGGACACCCCGGCGGAGAAGAGGGCGAACAGCGGCACGGCGAGGCCGGCCGAGAGCGGGCGGACCAGATGCTCGATGTGTTCGCCCGGGGACTCCTTCTCGCCCTCGCGCCGGGTGCAGCGCAGCATCAGGCCCATGGCGACGCCCGCGATGGTGGCGTGCACCCCGCTGTTCTCCATCAGCGCCCAGATGACCAGCGCGAGCGGCACGTAGACGTACCAGCCGCGGACGCCCTTGCGCAGCAGCAGATAGAAGATCACCAGGCCGGCGACGGCGAGCCCCAGCGCCAGGAAGTTGATCTTCGAGGTGAAGAAGATCGCGATGATCAGGATCGCGAAGAGGTCGTCGACGACGGCGAGGGTCAGCAGGAAGGCGCGCAGCGCGGCGGGCAGGGACGTACCGATCACGGCGAGCACGGCGAGCGCGAAGGCGATATCGGTGGCGGTCGGGACCGCCCAGCCCTGCAGCGAGCCGCCGCCGATGCTGTTGACGGCGAAGTAGACGAGCGCCGGGACCGCCATTCCGCAGATCGCGGCGATCACGGGGAGCGCGGCGGCCTTGGGGTCACGCAGCTCACCGGCGACCAGTTCGCGTTTGAGCTCGATACCGGCGACAAAGAAGAAGACCGCGAGCAGCCCGTTGGCGGCCCAGTGCTGGAGGGACAGGTCCAGTCCCAGCGCGGCGGGCCCCAGATGGAAGCCGCGGACCGCCTCGTAGCTTGCGCCGAGGGTGTTTGCCCAGATCAGAGCGGCTACGGCGGCGGCGAGGAGGAGAACGCCGCCGACGGTTTCGGCGCGTAGCGCCTCCGCGACGAAGTTCCGCTCGGGAAGCGACAGCCGTCCGAGGAAGGGGGCGCGGCGGTTCCGGGGGGCGCTCATGCGCCTGCTCCCTGGCGCTCGGCGGGGCTGTGGGCGCGCTGCGCACACTTCTTGATCGTTTGATGGCTTCGCGCGCTCACTCGGTGACCTCCGGCTTTCGGCAGCTGTGTACGGCTGTTGCAGTTGCCGACCAGACTTCCCGGCGCACCCAGAGTTTTTTAGCGTGTCATTGACGCGTGTCCCACTGTACCGGGCGGGTGCAAACAGCTATCCGGCGGTCTCACTTTACGGTCAATCCGGACGCCGGGCCCTTGGGGAGGCCGCCGCCGGGCCACGGCGAGGGGGTACGGCAAGGGGGCACCCGGCCGCGTCGGCCGGATGCCCCCTTCGTGCCTCGTCCCGCTCAGTCCTCGCTGGCCGCGCTCGGCAGCTTCGCCTGGATCAGGTCCATGACCGAGGAGTCGGTGAGAGTGGTGACATCACCGAGGTCACGGTTCTCGGCGACATCGCGCAGCAGCCGCCGCATGATCTTGCCGGACCGGGTCTTGGGCAGCTCCGCGACCGGAAGGATCCGCTTGGGCTTGGCGATCGGGCCGAGCTGCTGGGCGACATGCGCGCGCAGCTCGTCGACCAGGCTCTCGTCCTCCGCCGCACCGCCGCGCAGGATGACAAAGGCGCAGATGGCCTGGGTGGTCTGCGGGTCGGCGGCGCCGACGACCGCGGCCTCGGCCACCTTCGGATGCGAGACCAGCGCCGACTCGACCTCGGTGGTGGAGATGTTGTGGCCGGACACCAGCATCACATCGTCCACCCGGCCGAGCAGCCAGATGTCGCCGTCGTCGTCCTTCTTGGCGCCGTCCCCGGCGAAGTACGTGCCCTCGAAGCGCGACCAGTACGTGTCGAGATAGCGCTGGTCGTCGCCCCAGATCGTGCGGAGCATGGCCGGCCAGGGCTCCGTCAGCACCAGGTAGCCACCGGCGCCGTCGGGGACCTCACGGGCATCGTCGTCCACGACCGTCGCGGCGATACCGGGCAGGGCCACCTGCGCCGAGCCGGGCTTGGTCGCCGTGACGCCCGGCAGCGGGCTCAGCATCATCCCGCCGGTCTCGGTCTGCCACCAGGTGTCGACGATCGGCGCCTGGTCGGCCCCGATGTGCTTGCGGTACCACATCCACGCCTCGGGGTTGATGGGCTCGCCCACCGACCCGAGGACGCGCAGCGACGACAGATCGAACTTCGCCGGGATGTCGTCGCCCCACTTCATGCAGGCACGGATCGCGGTCGGCGCGGTGTAGAGGATCGTCACGCCGTACTTCTGCACGATCTCCCACCAGCGCCCCTGGTGCGGGCTGTCCGGCGTGCCCTCGTAGAGCACCTCGGTCGCCCCGTTGGAGAGCGGGCCGTAGGTGATGTACGAGTGGCCGGTCACCCAGCCGACGTCGGCGGTGCACCAGAAGACGTCGGTCTCCGGCTTGAGGTCGAAGACCGCGTGGTGGGTGTACGACACCTGGGTGAGGTAGCCGCCGGTGGTGTGCAGGATGCCCTTGGGCTTACCCGTCGTACCGGAGGTGTAGAGGATGAACAGCGGGTGCTCGGCGTCGAAGGCCTCGGGCGTGTGCTGGTCGCTCTGCCGGTCGACGATCTCGTGCCACCACACGTCCCGGCCCTCGTGCCAGTCGACGTCCTCCTGGCCGGTGCGGCGCACGACGAGGACGCTGCGGACGTTCTCCGTGCCGGGCTTGGTCAGGGCGGCGTCGACGGCGGGCTTGAGGGCGGACGGCTTGCCGCGGCGGTAGCCGCCGTCGGCGGTGATCACCACGCGGGCGTCCGCGTCGTTGATACGGGTCGCCAGGGCGTCCGCGGAGAAGCCGCCGAAGACGACCGAGTGCGGGGCGCCCAGGCGCGCACAGGCCAGCATGGCGATGACCGCTTCCGGGATCATCGGCAGGTAGATGGCGACCCGGTCGCCGCTGCGCACGCCCAGCTCGGTCAGCGCATGGGCGGCCTTGGAGACCTCGCGCTGAAGCTCGGCGTAGGTGATCGAGCGGGTATCGCCGGGCTCGCCCTCGAAGTGGATGGCGACCCGGTCACCCAGGCCGTTCTCCACATGCCGGTCCACGCAGTTGTAGGCGACGTTGAGCTTGCCGTCGGCGAACCACTTCGCGAAGGGGGCGTTCGACCAGTCGAGGGTCTGGGTGGGAGCGGTCTCCCAGGACAGGCGTTCGGCCTGCTCGGCCCAGAAACCCAGCCGGTCCGCCGCGGCCTGCTCGTACGCGGCAGCCGTGACGTTGGCGTGCGCGGCCAGATCGGCGGGCGGCGGGAACCGCCGCTCCTCCTTGAGCAGGTTGGAGAGGGAAGGATGCTCGTTCACTGTCCCATCTCCTCCTTCGGCAGGTTGGAGAGGGAAGGACGCTTGTCCATGGCTCGGCTCCTGGTGCGTCTGCGGTGGTGTAGACCAATTATCCGAATGCTCAATGATCATGGGGAGGCTGGTCAACCCCTTCCGATCCTGGCACTAATGACCCGGCGGGTACAGCTCCCTCTGCGGCCGCGAACCTCTCGGTCGTTGCGCGACGAGGCGGGCCGCGCTCGGTGAAGTGTGCGGCGGGTGTTGCCGCTTGGCGGCGGCGGTGCGGACATGCGAAAGAGGCCCGCTCCTGGCGGGCCCCTTGGGTGCTGCGGTCGGTGGCCTGCGCCAGCCGTGCTGCCTGATCAGCAGCCCGGGAACACCGCCGCCGGGGTTTCGAAGGTCCCTTGCCCCCTGACCTTGAGCAGGCCAACGGCCTTCTTGCAGGGCCAGCTCATCTTCCAGGTGCTGGTGGCCCGGTCGCCGTCGCTGATGGTCTCCAGTCTGTCGTACGACGAGGAGCTGCCCATGCGGTACCCGAGCTGTGCCTTGATGTTCGAGCCACCCTTTTTGGTGTAGAAGACATCGATGGACTGGGGCCGGCTGTTCATGGAGATGCAGAGTTGGCCCTTGCTCAAGCTCGTGCACTTGACGTGGTCCGACCCTGACGCCACCTTCTGCGACGCGCGGGTGGGCGGCGCCTCGGCTCCGGCCGCGTGAGCCGGAACAGTGAGAAGCGAGAAACCGACGGCCGCGCACGCGGCGGCGGCCAGTGAGGCACGACGAATCATGCAAATCTCCCCCGTTCAGTAGTTTTCTGACGGTACAAAAGATCAGCCACTCGCACGACCCATTTTCGGACTCGCTTCCGCCTTGTCCGACAGGTCAGACCGTGACCGGCGCCGGTTCCGCGCGCACCGCGCAGAACCGCCCGGCGGCTTCGTCGAGCACATATGCCTGGGCCTCGCCGACATGGAAATACATGCCGTGCAACGCCAGCGTGCCCTCGGCCGACCGGCGGGCCACACACGGATGCGCCCGGAGGTGGTCGAGCTGCTGCATGACGTTGACCAGCGCCAGCCGTTCCTGCTCGTCGCCCACCGGACGCCCGCTGAGGGCGACTTCGCCCCGTCCGCGCCGTCCGATGCGCTGCATACGGGCCAGGCTCGGCCGGCCGTGCCGCAGCCAGCGGGCGAGCGGGGTCGGCTCGGTGTCGTCCGGTGCGGCCGCGCCCAGCAGCGCCCCCATGGCACCGCACCCCGAGTGTCCGCACACCGTGATCGAGCCGACCCGCAGCACCTCTACCGCGTACTCGATCGCCGCTCCCACGGAGTCGCAGGAGGAGTCCGAGCCGGGCGGCGGCACCAGATTGCCGACATTGCGCACGGTGAACAGATCGCCCGGCCCGCTCGACGTGATCATGCTCGTGACCAGCCGGGAGTCGGCGCAGGTCAGAAACAGCTGGGTGGGCCGCTGGCCCTCGCGCGCCAGCCGGGACAGCTCCTCGCGCACCAGCGGGGCCGTATGGCGCTGGAATGCGGAGACCCCGCCCAGCAGTTGGCGGCCGCTGCTCTCCGGGACGGCCGCCGGGTCCGGGGCGGGCCGGGTGCAGTGATGGTTGCGCCAGGGCGTCCACGGCCGGCAGGAGTGCGCACCGGCCTGCGCGGCGACCGTACGGCCCGAGCGGCCGCCGAGGGTGACCCGGCCGCCGTGCGCCTGGTGGGTGGCCGACCAGGACTGCAGCGCCTCGTAGGCGGCATGATCCATGAACGAGCCGTGCAGCTCGACGACGACCTCGGTGTGCGCCGGGACCTGCGCCAGCGCCCGGCTCAGCCGCGGCACCGCCAGAAACGTCAACTGCCCGCTGACCCGCACCCGGTGGCCGTCCGCCTCCTCCGTCACCGTGATGCGGGTGTGCGTCAGCCGGCGCAGCGCCAGGAAGACCGCGACCGCGATGCCCGTCGCCACCCCCTGGAGCACCCCGAAGAGCACGACACCGCCCAACGTGGCGGCATACACCGGGAATTCACGGTGCCGCTGTACATGCCGGATGTGCGCGAAGCTCACCATCCGTACGCCGACGACCATCACCAGCGCGGCGAGGGCGGCGAGCGGAATCAGCTCCAGCGCCGTGGCCAGCAGGCCCGCGCACAGCAGCACCCATACGCCGTGCAGCACGGTGGCGCGGCGGGTGGCCGCACCGGCCCGCACGTTGGCCGAGCCGCGGATCGCGCCCCCGGAGATCGGCAGCCCGCCCAGCAAGCCGGAGACCGTATTGGCCACGCCCTGGGCGGCCAGCTCACGGTTGAGCCGCGCGCGCCCAGTAGGGGCGTCCGGCCGCTCGGCCGCCAACCGGTCCACGGCCACCGCCGACAGCAGTGACTCCATGCTGGCGACGAGGGTGACGGTCAGCACCGCGGCGGCCAGCGCCGGAAGAGAGGCGTCCGGAAGCACCGGCAGTTCGGGCATCCGCCAGGACGGCAGCTCCACCCGCGCCACCTCCGTCCCCGCGCTGACGGCCGTCGCGGCGAGCACGGCGGCCAGCGGGGCGGGCAGCACCCGTGCCCAGCGCCCGGCGCGGCCCGGCAGCCGCCCCCAGCCGAGGAGTACGGCGACGGTGACGGCGCCGATCAGCAGCGCGACCGCGTGCGGGTGCGCCAACTGGCCGGGCAGCGCGGCGGCATTGTCGAGGGCCGAGCTGTCCGGACTGCCGCCGAGCACCACATGGAGCTGGCCGAGGGCGATGGTGGCCCCGATACCGGCCAGCATGCCGTGCACGATCGCCGGGCTGATGGCCAGCGCGGCACGGGCCACGCGCAGTGCGCCCAGGGCGAGTTGGGTGAGACCGGCCAGGATCGTCAGCGCGCAGGTGGCGCGCCAGCCGTAGCGCTGCACCAGATCGGCGGTGACCACCAGGAGGCCGGTTGCCGCGCCGCTCACCTGGAGCGGAGCGCCGCCGAGCAGACCGGCGACGATGCCGCCGACAACTGCGGAGACCAGACCCGCCTGTAGTGGGGCGCCCGTGGCCAGGGCGAGCCCCAGGGACAGCGGGACGGCGAGCAGGAAGACGACGACCGAGGCCGAGAGGTCCCGGCGGACGGCCGGACCCTTCTGCGCACGGGAGCCGGGCCGGGACGGCGTACGGGACTCGGGTGGGATCTCGGTGCGGTGCGGGGTGTGCGGCGGCTGCGGCGGCGACTTCTCGGTCTGCGACATTCCCGTCTCCTCCGGGGCGACGCGGTCGCGCGGGGCGCGATCGTGGGCGGCGGTGTACTGCGGCGGGACGTGAGCCGACCGGCGGCGGCCACCGTTGGGTGACGGTCCGGTGACTCTCAAGCATCGGCAAATGAACCGTAATGAGAGGTAAAGGTAAGGAGAGGTTTTTGCGGTCATTCGCCGCAATCCTTCCCCCTATCAGGTGAATACGGGGACTTTCGTCTTGTGGTTTTCCCTCCTTTTCCTGGCGCTGAAGTCACGACGCGGGACGGGCTGCCACCGGGGCAAGCGGTCGACCCGTTGGCGCCCGCCCGCGTCGTCCGGCAGATCAGGCGGGTTGTGGGGTGGCCGCTCCCTCGGAGAGCACGAAGGCGGGGTCGACCTGGGCGGCGAGATCGACTCCGGTCTTCGCATTGCCCCAGCTCTCCGCGTTCTTCAGGTGGAAGTGCACCATCTGCCGTGTGTAGCGCTCCCAGTCGCGGCGCCCGTAGGCGGCATCGGCCGTGTGGTGCAGCGTCTCCAGGGCCTGCCGGTTGACCTCCTCCAGCTGGTCGAAGCGGGCCGGGCGACCCTTCTCCATGGCGCGCACCCAGTCGGAGTGGCCGACGGTGACCAGCAGGTCGTCGCCGGCCTCCTCGCGCAGGAACGCCAGATCCTCCGGGCCCTGCACCTTGTTGCCCACGACCTTCAGGGGGACGCCGAAGTCCCGTGCGTACTCCTTGTACTGGCGGTAGACGGCGACGCCCTTACGGGTCGGCTCGGCGACCAGGAAGGTCATGTCGAAGCGGGTGAACATCCCGGAGGCGAAGGAGTCGGAACCGGCCGTCATGTCGACGACGACATACTCCTCCCGGCCGTCCACGAGGTGGTTCAGGCACAGCTCCACGGCGCCGACCTTGGAGTGGTAACAGGCCACGCCGAGATCGGACTCCGTGAACGGCCCGGTCGCCATCAGGCGCGCGGCGGTCCCGTCGAGGTCCACCGTCCGGACGCAGGCGTCGTAGACCGGGTTGTCCTCGCCGACCCGCAGCAGTCGTGACCCCTCGCCAGGAGGGGTGGTCTTGATCATTGATTCGGAGGACGGGATCCGGGGGTTGCTGCCGCGCAGGTAGTCCTTGATCAGCGGCAGCTGGGCGCCCATCGCGGGCAGCGCGGCGGCCTCCGCCTCGTCGAGACCGAGCGCGGCGCCCAGATGCTGGTTGATATCGGCGTCCACGGCGATCACGGGGACCCGGGAAGCGGCGAGATGCCGGATGAACAGGGAGGACAGGGTCGTTTTGCCGCTGCCGCCCTTGCCTACGAAAGCGATCTTCATGTTCACCAAGGGTAATCTTGATCTCGCTGCGGGTGAGAGAGCTGGGTGAGGAAGACCACTCCTTCGAGGGGTCCGGCCTGGTGGTGCGTAGGGTCGTACCCATGGCTGGAAACTCCCGGGGGACGCCCCCCGAACCCCCACAGGCGAGCGCCGATCCGCTCGTGACCCTGGCCTCGCTCCCGGGGGTCGCCGACTCCGTGGACTCCGTACGCAAGGGCGTCGACCGGGTCTACGGGCACCGGATCATGCGACGCCGGAGCAACGAGGTGACATCCGAGGCGGCGCTGCGCGGAGCGCGCGGTTCCGCGGCTCTTTCGGGGGCCGACTGGGCGCTCGAAGAGGTCCGGCGCCGCACCGACTTCGGCGTCGAGGGCGAGCCGCGCACGGTCGGCGCGGCGCTGCGGCTGACCGCGGAGGCCGGGCAACTGCTCAGTGTGTGGCGGCAGTCGCCGCTGCGGGTACTGGCGCGGCTCCATCTGGTGGCCGCGTCCAGTGGGGCGCGAAGCGCCGATGAGGCCGGGCGGGCGGCCGACGAGACGGTGGGGCGGCCCCGGCTCGGCGCCGAGCCGGTGGACGAGCCGCTCATCGAGCTGCCGCTGCCGGATGCCGACGAGGTGGCCGGGCGGCTGGACGGGCTGGCGCGGCTGCTGCTCGCGGGCAGTGAGGCGCCGGCGCTGGTGACCGCGGCAGTGGTGCACGGCGAGTTGCTCGCCCTGCGGCCGTTCGCCACGTGCAACGGGCTGGTCGCGCGGGCCGCCGAGCGGATCGTGCTGATCGGCAGCGGACTGGACCCCAAGTCGATCTGCCCCGCCGAGGTCGGTCACGCCGAACTGGGGCGCGCGGCGTATGTCGCGGCCCTGGAGGGCTACGTCTCGGGCACCCCGGAGGGCGTCGCGGCATGGATCGCGCACTGTGGACGCGCGGTGGAACTCGGCGTACGGGAGAGCACCGCCGTCTGTGAGGCGTTGCAGCGCGGAGCGGCATAACGGCCGTCGGGCGAAACGCCTGAGGCGGCGTCCGCGGAATTCATGAAGGATTTCTTCATTCGCCCCTGAACAAGGGTTGCGGCGGTACCAATCGGTGGTACCGCCGCTGGCATGTCCGCCGGGTTACCAGAGCGTGCTCGATATGTGCCCATCAGGTCGGAATCTTCGTCCGGTTACCTGGTGCGGCTGGCCCGTAATCGACGGGTCGGCGTCGCGTGGGTGCCCAGCATTCATGCATCGGTCCGTGGGCCACTTCCTGCGTTAAAGGTGTTCCTCTCGGATGTCCTTGGTCTCGCGGGCCGTTAAGTCCTTTGTACTACTCGGGCCGGGCAAGCGGAACCCTGTGCTCCAGATCTTTACGTTTGACTTCAAACGCGCTCATTACGGATGGCGCGACCGCTCCGGCCAATAAGACCGAGGCGTGGCTTTGTGGTTTTCCGTCGGCTCGCGTACCAGACCAGTGTCGCGGTGGCCATGGCCGCACCCACCGCGGCCATGGCGGCGAGGACCGGCCGCGAGGGCATCGACAGCGTCGGAAGCCGCTGCTTGAGCGGGACCGGCCGGTTGAAGGAGAGAACCGGCCAACCCCGCGCGGCCGCCTCGCGGCGCAGCGCCCGGTCCGGGTTGACGGCAAAGGGGTGGCCGACCGCCGCGAGCATCGGGACATCGGTGGCCGAATCGCTGTAGGCGTAGCAGCGATCGAGGTCGTAGCCCTCGGAGACGGCGAGCTCCCGCACGGCCTCCGCCTTGGTCGGGCCGTAGGCGTAGTACTCCACCTCACCGGTGAAGCGGCCGTCCTCGTCGACGACCATACGGGTGGCCACCACCCGGTCCGCGCCCAGGAGTTCGCCGATCGGTTCGACGACCTCGGCGCCCGAGGTGGAGACGATCACGACGTCCCGCCCCGCGGCGTGATGCTCCTCGATGAGCGAGGCCGCCTCGTCATAAATGATGGGGTCGATCAGGTCGTGCAGCGTCTCGGCGACGATCTCCCGCACCTGGGCCACATCCCAGCCGCGGCACAGAGACGAGAGATATTCCCGCATCCGCTCCATCTGATCGTGGTCGGCGCCGCCCGCCAGGAACACGAACTGGGTGTACGCAGTGCGCAGTACGGCGCGCCGATTGATCAGGCCGCCTTGGTAGAACGACTTGCTGAAGGTCAGCGTGCTCGACTTAGCAATGACGGTCTTGTCCAAGTCGAAGAACGCGGCAGTACGGGGAGTCGAGTGAGGCACGGAGTGGTTTTCCACGGGGCGAGCATAGGCGCCCACCATTCGGCGTAAGGTGTGGCGCGTGGGTTTGCCTGAGAAGGCTGTCGGGTACACCATGGAAGTCACGGATCGTTCGCGACCGTGCTAACCCGGTCCGGCTCCTCCCCCCCCCGAGTCGGCCGTGGGGACGACCCCCGCTCTCCCCCCCGGCGGGGGTCGTCGCATGTCCGGACGCATTTTCCGCCGCCGGATCTTGATCCGCACTTCTCCTTGCCTGCTCGGCCCTCAGGGCTGCGACGCCACCGCAACATTACCCTCCGTAGTTGTCGCGCTGCTCTGAGGAAGGCCCCCTCGATCCCCGGAAGTAGCCGCCGGTCGCCGGAATAGGTGACGGGGTTATTCACAGCCACGGAGTTGTCCACAAATTCAGGTCAAGATCCACAAGATTTTCCCGATCGGTGCAGCGTGAAAGTCCGCGAGTTCGCGGAGTCGCGTAGCGATGGGGGGACGGAAAGTGGCCGGAATGACGCCATGGGAACGGCCGGTCGGCACCGGCGAGGAGCGGGGCGGGCCGCTGATCATCACCGAGGACGAAAGACTGCTCGACGATCTTCTGCGGCTGTGTGCGGCGGCCGGGGCGCTGCCTGAAGTGGCACACGGCCTGCCTGCCCGCAGAGGGGACTGGGAGGCGCCGCCTCTGGTGATCGTCGGTGCTGACTGCGCGCCGCGCATGCGCGGGGCCGGGCGGCGGGCAGGCGTCATCCTCACGGGGCGGGATGCGGACGATCCGGCGGTTCTGCGGCTGGCCGTCGCCCTCGGGGCCGAGCGGGTGCTGGCTCTCCCCGACGGCGAGCGCTGGCTGGCGGGCCGGATCGCCGATGCGGTCGAGGGCGTCGGGCCGCCGGCCCTGACGGTCGGCGTCCTCGGCGGCTGCGGCGGCGCCGGAGCGAGCACCCTGGCCGGTGCGCTGGCGGTCACCGCGGCCCGTACGGGACGGCGCACGCTGCTCGTCGACGGCGACCCGCTGGGCGGTGGGCTGGACGTCCTGCTGGGCGGCGAGAAGGAAAAGGGCCTGCGCTGGCCCGCGTTCGCCGAATCGCGGGGGAGGGTCGCCTCCGGAGCACTGGCCGAGTCACTGCCGCGGCTCCACTCGCTCCGGGTCCTCAGCTGGGACCGGGGCTCCGACGTCACCATCCCGCCCCCGGCCATGCGCGCCGTCATGGCCGCGGCGCGCCGACGCGGCGGGGTCGTGGTGGTGGACCTGCCGCGCCGGGTCGACGCGGCGGTGACGGAGGCCCTGGCCCAGGTGGACATGGGCCTGCTGCTCGTCCCGACGGAGCTGCGCGCGGTCGCGGCGGCGCAGCGGGTCGCCGCCGGGGTGCAGCGGGTGCTCGGTGATCTGCGCGTGGTGGCGCGCGGGGCACCCGGCCGTCATGGGCACGGCCTCCCACCGGACGAGATCGCCCGCCTCATGGAGCTGCCCCTGGCCGGTGAAGTGCCGTGGGAAGCGGGCCTGTTGGCCGATCTGTCGCGAGGGGTGCCACCGGGGGCGCAGATGCGTGGGCCACTGGCGAGGTTCTGTACGGCGTTCTGGGAGCGGCTGACGGACAGCCGGTGCGATGGCGGCGGGATGCCGTCCGACACGGGGTCGGGTCCCGTCGGCGTATCGGGGCGCGGCACGGGGGCCGGGGCCGGTGCGGCGGGGCCCGTGGTGGCCCCGATGGCTTCCCGTCCGGTCGGCCGTGGCGGAGGCCAGGCATGAGCCACGGACCGGACCTGCTGGAGGTGGTGCGCCGGCGGCTCGCGGAGGCCGGGGCGGAGCCGACGCCCGCCCGGGTGGCCGTGGCATTACGCGAGCAGGGACGGCTGCTGGGAGACGCCGAAGTGCTGGGCGTGGTGGCCGCGTTGCGGTCCGAGATGGTGGGCAGCGGGCCGCTGGAACCACTGCTGGCCGCGCCCGATGTCACGGACGTGCTGGTCACCGCCCCGGACGAGGTGTGGGTCGACCGCGGCGGAGGGCTGGAGCGTACGGAGGTGCGCTTCCGCGACGCGGCGGAGGTACGCAGGCTCGCCCAGCGGCTGGCGGCGGTGGCCGGCCGGCGGCTGGACGATGCCCGGCCATGGGTGGACGCCCGCCTCCCCGACGGCACGCGGCTGCATGCCGTACTGCCCCCGGTGGCCGTCGCCGGGACCTGTCTGTCCCTACGGGTGCTGCGGCCGCGAGCCTTCGGCCTCGCCGAGCTGGTGGCGGCCGGCACGGTCCCGCCGGGCGGTGACCGGCTGCTCCGGGCGCTGCTGGCGGCCCGGCTCTCTTTCCTCATCAGTGGCGGTACGGGCTGCGGCAAGACCACTCTGCTCAGCACACTGCTCGGCCTGGTCGGCCCCGCCGAGCGGATCGTCCTGGCCGAGGACTCGGCGGAGCTGCGGCCGGACCATCCCCATGTGGTGCGGCTGGAGACCCGGCCCGCCAACCAGGAGGGCGTCGGCCGGGTGACACTGCGGGACCTCGTACGGCAGGCGCTGCGGATGCGCCCGGACCGGCTGGTGGTCGGCGAGGTGCGCGGAGCCGAGGTCACGGATCTGCTGGCGGCCCTCAATACGGGCCATGAGGGCGGCTGCGGCACGGTCCATGCCAACGCCGCATGCGATGTGCCCGCGCGCCTGGAGGCCCTCGGTTCGACCGCGGGCCTGGATCGCGCCGCGCTGCACAGCCAGCTGGCGGCCGGGCTCTCGGTCGTGCTGCATCTCGTACGCGACCGGACCGGGCGGCGCCGGATCGCCGAGCTCCATGTCCTGGAGCGGGACCGTGACGGCTTCGTGGTGACCGTGCCTGCCGCCGTCTGGGGCCCGGCCGGATTCCAAGAAGAGCGCGGCTGGGGGCGGTTGAAGCAGCTGTGTGAGCGGGGCGGGGGTGGGTTCGGATGAGCGTGGCCTCGGTGGCGCTGGTGGTCGCGGTGCTCTGCGCGGGCGCCGCTCTGCGGTCGGCCGGTGGCCGGCCGGAAGACGTACGGCGGCGCGCCCGGACCCTGCTCGGCGGCCGTGGAGAAGCGGACCCAACAGGGGGATGGCGGGCCTGGCTGCGGGGCGAGGAGGCGCGGAAATGGTGCGCGGGGCGGCTGGTCGAGGGGGACGCGGGGCGCCGTTGGAGCATCGGCCGCTGGGGAGACATCGGGCAGGAGGTCTGGTGTCTGCCGGTGGGGCTGGCGCTGGCGGTGCTGGGCGGATCCGTCGTCCCGGTGGCGGCGTCCGTGGTCGCCGTGTTCCTCGTCCGGCGGTGGCTGGTCACCCGTGGCGCGGGGCGGGTGCGCGAACGGCGGGCCGCCTCGGTGATCGGGCTCTGCGCGGCGGTGGCGGGGGAGCTGCGGGCCGGGCGGCAGCCGGCGCAGGCCCTGCTCGCCGTGGGGGCAACGGGCCTCGGGGCGGGCGGCTCGGCGGTGCTGGCGGCCGCGCGGTACGGCGGCGATGTCCCCCAGGCGCTGCGTGGGGCGGCGCGGCAACCGGGCGCCGAGGGACTGACCGGTATGGCCGCGTGCTGGCAGGTGGCCGTGGAGGGCGGTGCGGGACTGGCCTCGGGCCTGGAGCGGATCGCGGCAGGGCTCAGGGCGCAGCGGGATCAACGCGATGAGCTGCGCGCCCAGTTGGCGGGCCCCCGGGCCACCGCGCTGATGCTCGCACTGCTTCCGGCAGCCGGGCTCCTGATGGGCAGCGCACTGGGCGCCGACCCACTGCGGGTGCTGCTGCACACCTCGGCCGGGTGGGGCTGCCTCGTGGTCGGGGGGCTCCTGGAGTGGGGCGGGGTGGCCTGGACGGCCCGGATCGTCGCGGCCGCGGAAGGCGCGTAAAGGGGAGAGGGGGATCGATCGATATGAGTGCGGAAGTTGTCCACAGGGTGGGGATGGCGCTCGCCGCCATGACAGCGGTGCTGTGCGCCATGGCGCTGGTGCGGGAGACACACCGCGGCCGCGCCGTACGGAGACGGCTCCCGGCGGTGTGGAGCGGCGGACCGGACCGGCGAGGCAGGGACGGGGCCCGTACCGGGGCGTCCGCCCGGGGCCGATGGCGGCGGCGAACAGCGACGGTGAGCGGCGGCGTGCCGGGAAAGAGCCGCCTGTTGGAGTGGGCCGGGCCCCTGGGGGCGGCGGGGCTGGTGGTCATCCTCGTCGGTGGCATGGCGGGAGTCCTGGTGGGACTCGCCGTGGGCTACGGGGCGCATCGTCGCCTGGTCCGCCAACGGGGCGCGGAGGCGGCTCGGGCGGCGGCCGCGGAAGTGCGGTCGGAGCTGGCGCCCGCCGGGGATCTGCTGGCGGCCTGCCTCGCGGCCGGGGCCGGACCACGGGAAGCGGCCGAGGCGGTGGGCCGCACGCTCGACGGGCCGGTCGCCGAGCGGCTGCGCCAGGTGGCGGCGGAACTGCGCCTGGGCGGTGAACCGGCAGTCGTCTGGCCACGGTTGGCGGCCCTCCCCGGCGCCGAGGGGCTGGCGCGCTGTATGGAGCGCGCCGGGATATCCGGGGTACCGGCCGTCGAGTCGGCGTCCCGGATCGCCGCCGAACTCCGGGCGGAGCAGGCCCGTGCGGCGACGGCACAGGCCCGACGGGCCGGGGTGCTGGTCACCCTGCCGCTGTCGGCGTGCTTTCTGCCGGCGTTCCTGACGCTCGGGGTGGCACCCGTGCTGATCGGCCTGGCAGGCGGCCTGTTGGGACGTAACTGAGCGGCGGACGCGGGTGAGTGTGTGCGCGGGCCGGTGCGGAGATCGCGGCGGGGGTGGTGGACCGGGGGCCGGGGGACCGGCTCCCGGGGCCGACCCACCGGGCCGGAACGACGGGCGGGCCCAGCACCCCAGCCATGCCGGAGGGCTTCCACGCGGTGTGTCAGAAGTCGCCGGTCAGAAGCCGTTCATCAAGAGCCATTCATCAGAGGTCATGAATCAGAGGCCACTCATCAGGGGCCGTTCAAAGGGGGTTCGAATGTTTCGGGGCGGAATGTTGCGACGGTGGTGGGCGAAGCTGCGCGCGATCGGGGCCAATGACCGGGGGATGATCACGGCGGAGTATGCCGTCGGGACGCTCGCGGCGTGTGCCCTGGCCGCGGTGCTCTACAAGGTCGTGACGAGCGGACCGGTACAGGCGTTGCTGCGGTCGGCGCTCGAAAGGGCGATCAATGTCCAGTTCTGAGGGCGGTGTCCCGGGCCGGCGGGCCTGGGGCACCCCGCGGACTCGCGGTGCCCCGCCGAGCCGCGACGCCGGATTCGTCACGGCGGAGGCGGCCGTGGTCATACCCCTCCTGGTGGCGGTGGTGGTGGCGCTCGTCTGGGGGCTGTTGGCGGTCTGTGCCCGTATCGAGTGTGTGGACGCGGCGCGGGCCGGGGCGCGTGCCGCGGCCCGGTCGGAACCACGGGCGGCGGTGATCTCGGCGGCCCGGGGCGCGGCTCCACGGGGCGCGCGGATCGTCCTGGGACGGGAGGGCGCTCTGGTGCGCGTACGGGTCGCCGCCCCGCTGCCCGGCATGGGGCGGATGACGGTGCAGGTCACGGGGGAGGCGGTGGCTCTTGCGGAGGAGACGGTGCGGCGATGAGGGCTCGGCGACGGTCTGGACGGTCTTCGCCGCGGCGGCGCTCTGCGCGGTGTTCGTGGCCCTGATCGGCGTGGGCCAGGCCGTTGTGGCGCGGCACCGGGCGGGTGGCGCCGCGGACCTGGCGGCGCTGGCCGCCGCGGACCACGCCCTGCGGGGCCCGGCCGTGGCCTGTGCGGCGGCCCGCAGGGTGGCGGCCGCGCAGCACACCCGTCTGGTGCGCTGTGCGGTGACCGGGCAGATCGCCGATGTCGCGGCCGAGGCGGGCAGCCGCCCGTTCACCTCCCGGGTACGGGCGCGGGCCGGACCGCCGGGCCGCAGTGACCCGGCGCGGTTCCGAGCCGCACCGCCCCCGGCCGCCGTGGTCCGTGTCCGCTCCGCGCCGTACCCGGCCGCCGCGGTCCGCGTCCGTTCCGCGTCGGCACCCCGGCTACGCTCTCCGCGGCGCGCCGCGCAACAGCTCGCCCAGCAGGCGGATGGCGCCCCGTTTGTGGAGCGGGTCGTTGCCGTTGCCGCACTTGGGCGACTGGATGCAGGAAGGGCAGCCGGCCTCGCATTCGCAGGAGGCGATGGCGGCGCGGGTGGCGGTGAGCCAGTCGGCGGCCGTGTGGAAGGCCCGCTCGGCGAATCCGGCGCCGCCCGGGTGGCCGTCGTAGACGAAGACGGTCGGCAGGAGGGTGTCCGGGTGGAGCGGCACGGAGACGCCGCCGATGTCCCAGCGGTCGCAGGTGGCGAAGAGCGGCAGCATGCCGATGGAGGCGTGTTCCGCGGCGTGCAGCGCGCCGCCCAGCTGCTGGGGATTGACGCGGGCGGCGTCGAGTTGGTCCTCGGTAACCGTCCACCACACCGCGCGGGTGCGCAGCGTACGGGGCGGCAGATCGAGCTTGGTCTCGCCCAGGACCTCGCCGGTGATCAGCTTGCGGCGCAGGAAGGAGACGACCTGATTGGTGACCTCGACGGAGCCGAAGCAGAGCCGGGCGTCGCCCCAGGGAATCTCGGTGTCGGTGTCGAGGATGGAGATCGCGGTGGTGTCCCGGGCGGTCGTGGAATACGGCGGGCTGGCCTCCTCGACGAGCGCCACGTCATCGGCGAGGTCGAGCTTCTGCACGACATAGGTACGTCCCTGGTGGAGGTGGACCGCGCCGTCGTGGACGGTGGTGTGCGCGGCGGCGGCATCCACGGTGCCGAGCAGCCGCCCGGTGCCGGTCTCCACGATCTGCACCGGCGAGCCGCCCTCCCCACGGATGTCGGTGAGGTCGGCGGCGCGCTCGCGGCGCGTCCAGTGCCAGGCCTTGGCCCGCCGGCGCAGCAGGTTCGCGGCCTCCAGTTGCGGCATCAGCCCGCCGGCCGCGGGCCCGAAGAGCGGGAAATCGGCTTCGGTGAGCGGGAGTTCGGCGGCGGCCGCGCACAGGTGCGGGGTGAGCACGTACGGGTTGTCGGGGTCCAGGACGGTGGTTTCGACGGGCTGGTCGAAGAGCGCCTCGGGGTGGTGGACGAGGTAGGTGTCCAGCGGGTCGTCGCGGGCCACGAGCACCGCGAGCGCGCCCTGCCCGGAGCGGCCCGCCCGCCCGGCCTGCTGCCACAAGGACGCCCGGGTCCCCGGATATCCGGCGATGACCACGGCATCCAGACCGGAGACGTCCACGCCGAGTTCGAGCGCGGTGGTGGCGGCCAGGCCGAGCAGCTCCCCGCTGTGCAGGGCGCGTTCCAGGGCACGGCGTTCCTCGGGCAGATATCCGCCCCGGTAGGCGGCGACCCGGCCGGGCAGCGAACGGTCCACCTCCGCGAGCCGCTCCTGCGTGATCAGGGCGATCAGTTCGGCGCCGCGCCGGGAGCGGACGAAGGCAACGGTGCGTACGCCCTGGACGGCGAGGTCGGTGAGCAGATCCGCGGTCTCGGCGGTGGCGGTCCGGCGGACCGGGGCGCCCTGCTCGCCGTGGAGTTCGGTCAGCGGCGGCTCCCACAGCGCGAAGACCAACTCACCGCGCGGCGAGGTGTCCTCGGTGATTTCCACCACGGGCAGGCCGGTGAGCCGGGTCGCCGCCTGTCCCGGCTCCGCGGCCGTGGCGGAGGCGAGCAGAAAGACCGGTTCGGCGCCGTAACGGGCGCAGATACGGCGCAGCCGGCGGATCACCTGCGCGACATGGGAGCCGAAGACGCCGCGGTAGCTGTGGCATTCATCGATGACGACATAGCGCAGCGCCCGCAGGAAGGAGGACCAGCGGGGGTGTGACGGCAGGATGCCGCGGTGCAGCATGTCGGGGTTGGTCAGGACGTAGTTGCCGTACTGGCGGACCCATTCGCGCTCCTCGACGGGGGTGTCGCCGTCGTAGACCGCCGGCCGGACCGCCGGCCCCAGGGGAGCGGCCAGCTCACGTACGGCACGCCGCTGATCGGCCGCCAGCGCCTTCGTGGGCGCCAGATACAGGGCCGTGGCCCCTCTCCCGTTCGGGGCCTCGGAGCCGTCCAGGAGCGTGGAGAGGACCGGCGCGAGATACGCCAGGGACTTCCCCGAGGCGGTGCCGGTGGCGACGACGACCGATTCGCCGCGCAGTGCGTGTTCGGATGTCCGTGCCTGGTGGGCCCAGGGACGATCGATTCCGGCCGAGCGGATGGCGTCGATCACTTCCGGCCGGATCTGTTCCGGCCAGTCGGCATGGCTGCCGATGCGCGGGGGCAAGTGCTCCGTATGAGTGACGCGCGCAGCGCGGGTCGCGCCCCGGGCGAGACGTTCGAGAATCATGCCTGGGGACGGGCGCGCGCCCGCATCCGGCGGGACAGGATTGGAGGCCATCGGCACCGAGTGTGTCACCGGAGTGACGGACAATGCCTAAAGGGCGTCGTGCACGCCTACCGGTAAGTGATTGAATGCCATCGCGGCTGCCAGATCCGCCCCTACCTTCGGTGGGGAGGCCCCAGGGGGGCGACCGCTCGATAGCAAGGTGCTGGAGGATCCGTGGACCTGTCCCTGTCGACCCGGACCGTTGGCGACCGTACGGTCGTCGAGGTCGGTGGCGAGATTGATGTATACACCGCGCCCAAGCTGCGGGAGCAGCTGGTCGAGCTTGTGAACGACGGAAGCTACCACCTCGTGGTGGACATGGAACGTGTCGACTTCCTGGACTCCACTGGGCTCGGCGTGCTGGTCGGTGGGCTCAAGCGGGTGCGTGCCCATGAGGGCTCGCTGCGCCTGGTCTGCAACCAGGAGCGCATTCTCAAAATCTTCCGTATCACCGGACTGACCAAGGTGTTCCCGATTCACACCTCGGTCGAGGAAGCCGTCTCGGCGACTGACTGACGGTTTTGCCGGTCCCCCGCGCCACCAGGCGCGGGGGGAGGAAGAAGTGGGGGGTACCGGACGCAGGTCCGGCCCCCTGCGTCGCACGCCCGCATAACGAGGGGGATGGCATGGCCACCGTCGAACTTCGCTTCAGCGCCCTTCCCGAGCATGTCCGCACCGCGCGTCTGGTCGCGGCCGCTGTGGCACGGCGCGCGGGGGTGGACGAGGCCGTGCTGGACGAGGTGCGGCTCGCCGTCGGTGAGGCGTGCAGCCGGGCCGTGGGCCTGCACGAGAGCCATGACATCACCTCGCCCGTACGGGTCCTGCTGATCGAGGACGAGAAGAAGTTCTCGATCGAGGTCGGCGACGGGGTGACCGGCGACTCCGGTACGGCGCCGGGTAGCGGCGAGGCCGTGAGCGTCCCGGAGAGCGACGCCGAGGGCGAGGACGAGATGGGCCTCGCCGTGATCAGCGGTCTGGTCGACGATGTCGAGGTCACCGTCGGCGAGGAAGGCGGGCTGATCCGCATGACCTGGCCCACCACCACGACGGCAGCGGTCCTCCCGTAGGGACACCGGCGGCCCCGTCAGCGGCCGCCTCCGAGCCGCGCCGTCCTGCTCCGTCTCTGTAGGCGGCGCGTCACGAAACGTCACGTCCGCAGCTCATCCCCGCATCGACGCCCCCGAGGCCGGGGCTCCGAGGGCTGCGACGGCGGCTGTGACGGCGGCTGTGCCGCCCTCGCTCACGCCGTCGGTGACCCCCGTCCACCGCGACCACGAGATCGCCGCAGAGGGCGTCGTACGGCTTTCTGGCGCACTCTGACCCGGTGACGGCTCCGGGGGCCCGCCCATCGCGCCCGTCCCGGCCCCCGCTCCCGTCGCATGCGTTGCGATCCGGACTCGATCTGACGGTCCTTCACCGGGTGCCGGGGAGGGGTCCGCGCGGCGCGGGTCACCCGTTCGGCCGCAGCCGGGCGGATCAATTCCCTCCGGTGTCACGCACACCTCAAGCGGCCCGGTCGCCGGGGCGGCGTCCTTGAGCAGCGGCGATCAGTGGGCGATCCATAAGCGATCAGTACGACAGCGAGATCATCGGGCAGTGGTCAGCGAATTCGTCGCTTTCCTTCGTCCGGGCGAATTCCGTACCGCGTCGGCCTTTTGATCTTCGCCGCTACCGGCGAATTCCCTTTGACGCGTACTGTTTTGATCAACCGCGGCTCCCTACAATCCGTCCACATCTTGCTCAGGACGCCTGAGCGTGCTTCCGCGCGCCCATGTGCCAAACGTCAAGGAGGACGAATGGCGGGGCCTTACACCCCTCAGTTGCTTGACACCCCCACTTTTCTGGCCGGGCCGTCACTTACGGCGGGCAATCGCGGCATCGTGCTGGTGATCGCCGTGGTCGCCCTGGCGGCGCTGGCTGTCGCGGCGGTGCTGGTCCGCCAAGTGCTCGCGGCCGGTGAGGGAACCGACAGTATGAAGAAGATCGCGGCGGCGGTGCAGGAAGGCGCAAATGCCTACCTGGCACGGCAGTTGCGGACCCTCGGTGTATTCGCCGTCGTGGTGTTCTTCCTGCTCATGCTGCTGCCTGCGGACAATTGGTCGCAGCGCGCCGGACGCAGCGCCTTCTTCTTGATCGGCGCCGGATTCTCGGCGGCCACCGGCTATATCGGCATGTGGCTCGCCGTACGCAGCAATGTGCGGGTGGCGGCGGCCGCCCGGGAAGCCACTCCGGAAGAGGGCGACACCCGGAAAAAGGATCTTACGGCCGTCTCTCACAAGGCGATGAAGATCGCATTCCGTACCGGTGGCGTCGTCGGAATGTTCACCGTGGGGCTCGGCCTGCTCGGTGCCTCCTGCGTAGTACTCGTGTACGCGGTCGACGCGCCCAAGGTGCTGGAGGGCTTCGGTCTCGGCGCCGCGCTGATCGCGATGTTCATGAGGGTCGGCGGCGGCATCTTCACCAAGGCCGCGGACGTCGGCGCCGACCTCGTCGGGAAGGTCGAGCAGGGCATCCCCGAGGACGACCCGCGCAACGCCGCGACCATCGCGGACAACGTGGGCGACAACGTCGGTGACTGCGCCGGTATGGCCGCCGACCTCTTCGAGTCGTACGCGGTGACCCTGGTCGCCGCGCTCATCCTCGGCATGGCGGCCTTCGGCGACGCCGGGCTCGCCTTCCCGCTGCTGGTCCCGGCCATCGGCGTGCTCACCGCGATGGTCGGCATCTTCGTGGTCGCGCCCCGGCGCAGCGACCGCAGCGGCATGACGGCCATCAATCGCGGCTTCTTCATCTCCGCGGGCATCTCGCTGGTCCTGGTGGCCGTCGCCGTGTTCACGTACCTGCCGTCCAGCTACCAGGGCCTGAAGGGCGTCACCGACGTCGAGATCCTGAGCACCAGCGGCGACCCGCGGATGCTGGCGCTGGTGGCGGTCGCCATCGGCATCGTGCTGGCCGCGCTGATCCAGCAGCTGACCGGCTACTTCACCGAGACCACCCGGCGGCCCGTACGGGACATCGGGAAGACCTCGCTGACCGGGCCGGCCACGGTCGTGCTCTCCGGGATCTCGATCGGCCTGGAGTCGGCCGTCTACTCGGCGGTGCTGATCGCTCTGGCCGTCTACGGGGCGTTCCTGCTGGGCGGTGCCTCCATCATGCTGGCGCTGTTCGCGGTGGCGCTGGCCGGCACCGGTCTGCTGACCACCGTCGGCGTGATCGTGGCGATGGACACCTTCGGGCCGGTCTCCGACAACGCGCAGGGCATCGCCGAGATGTCCGGTGATGTCACCGGTGACGGCGCGCAGGTGCTGACCGACCTGGACGCGGTCGGCAACACGACCAAGGCCATCACCAAGGGCATCGCCATCGCGACCGCCGTATTGGCCGCGGCCGCGCTCTTCGGCTCGTACCGGGACGCGATCGCCACCGCCGTACGGGGCGTCGGCAGCGCCGCCACCGGGATGGGCCTCAGCCTGGACATCTCACAGCCCAACAACCTGGTCGGGCTGGTCCTGGGCGCCTCGGTCGTCTTCCTGTTCTCCGGGCTGGCGATCAACGCCGTCTCCCGGTCGGCGGGAGCGGTGGTCTTCGAGGTGCGCCGGCAGTTCCGGGAGCACCCCGGGATCATGGACTACAGCGAGAAGCCCGAATACGGGCGGGTCGTGGACATCTGCACCAAGGACGCGCTGCGTGAGCTGGCCACTCCCGGGCTGCTGGCCGTGCTCACCCCGATCGCGGTCGGCTTCTCGCTCGGCGTCGGCGCACTCGGCTCGTTCCTGGCCGGTGCGATCGGCACCGGCACGCTGATGGCGGTCTTCCTCGCCAACTCCGGTGGCGCGTGGGACAACGCCAAGAAGCTGGTCGAGGACGGCCATCACGGCGGCAAGGGCAGCGAGGCGCATGCCGCGACGGTCATCGGTGACACCGTAGGTGACCCGTTCAAGGACACCGCAGGACCGGCGATCAACCCGCTGCTGAAGGTCATGAACCTGGTGGCGCTGCTGATCGCGCCCGCTGTGGTCAAGTTCTCATACGGCCAGGACAAGAGCACGGGCGTCCGGCTCGTGGTCTCCCTGCTGGCGATTGCCGTCATCGTCGGTGCCGTCTACGTCTCCAAGCGGCGTGGAATCGCCGTGGGTGACGAAGACAACTCCGAAGATCCGGAAAGCATCGCCAAGTCGGCCAAGACGGTGGTCGCCTCCTAGCCGGAGAGGAGCACCGAAAGGGCTCGCGGACCGCTCAACTTGGCGGGTGGACGGCGTTTTTTGCGGACGCCGGCCACCCGCCTTCCGTGTGCCCGGCCGGCCCTGCGGTCCTTGGTGCAAATGGCTGCAATGAGGGCAGGGCGGGATGCCCGACCGGTGGCCAAGGCCCTTTGGCCGTGTATGTTCCGGGGCCGAGAGCCATGGAAGGGACCAATCCGGTGAACAAGAAGCTTGTGGCTGCACTGTCCGGCGGTGCCGCACTGGTGCTCGCGCTGACCGGCTGCAGCGACGACAGCAACAAGAAGCTCAATGACTGGGCGAAGAGTTTCTGCGACCCTGCGCAGGCTCAGTTCAAGAAGATCCAGGACGCCAACGCCGCCATGCAGACGGCCGACAACGGCAGCACGGACTCCAAGAAGGTCCAGCAGACCGACTCGGCCGCGTTCCAGAAGATTTCCGGTGCCTACGCCTCGCTGGCCAAGTCCCTGGAGAAGGCGGGGCCCCCGCCGACCGATGAGGGCAAGCAGGCCCAGCAGAACGCCGTCAAGGAGCTCAACTCGCTTTCCAAGGGCTACGCGGACCTGCAGAAGCAGGTCGACAAACTCGACACCTCGGACAAGCTCAAGTTCGCGGACGGCCTGCGCGACCTGTCCAGCGGCATCAACAAGCTCAACAAGCAGAGCGAGGCCGCCTTCAAGAACCTGGAGGCCGGTGAGGTCGGCACGGCGATGGCCGCCCAAAAGGGCTGCCAGAACCCTGCCGCGTCCGGTGCCCCGGCGCCCACGCAGTCCGCGAAGTCGTAGCGGTCACGGGAGCCGGACGGCCCGGGAAGCCGCGATAACCGCGCACCGGCAAGGGCTCCGACGGCCCGGCGACGCGCCCGGAAAGGGTGCGGCGCCGGGCCGTCGCCGATTGTCAGTGGCAGGGCCGACAATGGTGGGCGTGAGTACGCACCTCCCCATCGCAGATGCCCAGGACCCCGAGAGCCACGCCCGCACGGCCCGGCTGCGCGAGGCGCTGCTGGCCGCCGCCTTCACCGCCGACGGGCTGCTGGAGCTGCTCGGCGCGCCCGCCTATGCCGCGCTGGCGCGCAGCGAGACCGTCCCCGCGCTGCGGGCGACGCGCGGCGACAGCCCGCTGGAGACCCTGGTGCGGCTGTTCCTGCTGCAGCGCCCGGTGGAGCCGCGGCGGGCGCAGGCCGCCCTGCCGGTCGAGGACTGCCTCGCCGACGGCTGGCTGGTGCAGGACGGCGACGAGCTGCGCGCCAGTGTGGACGTGCGGCCGTACGGCGGCCCCGAGGGGCAGGACTGGTGGATCGTCTCCGACCTGGGCTGTGCGGTCGGCGGGGCCGGCGGTATCCGGGGCGCCGGGGAGGCGGACCGCGCGGAGCTGGTGCTCGGCGTCGGCGGGGCGTCCACGACCCTGGCCGGGATCACCGTGCGCCGCCCGGTGGCCAAGGCGCTCGATCTCGGTACCGGCTCCGGCATCCAGGCGCTGCACGCGGCACAGCACGCCACGCGGGTCACGGCCACCGACCTCAACCCCCGGGCGCTGCGGATCACCGCGCTGACGCTGGCGCTCTCCGGGGCGGGCGCTGCCGACCTGCGGGAGGGCTCGCTGTTCGAGCCGGTCGGTGACGAGACGTACGACCTGATCGTGTCCAACCCGCCGTTCGTGATCTCTCCGGGCGCCCGGCTCACCTACCGGGACGGCGGCATGGGCGGCGACGACCTGTGCCGGACGCTCGTCCAGCAGGCCGCCGCGCATCTCAACGACGGCGGTTACTGCCAGCTGCTGGCCAATTGGCAGCATGTGGCGGGCGAGGAGTGGCAGGACCGGCTGCGGTCCTGGGTGCCGCGTGGCTGTGACGCCTGGATCGTGCAGCGCGAGGTGCAGGACATCACCCAGTACGCCGAGCTGTGGCTGCGCGACGCGGGCGATCACCGGGCGGACGACGAGACGTATGCCGCGCGGTACGACGCCTGGCTCGACGAGTTCGAGGCTCGCAAGACCCATGCCATCGGCTTCGGCTGGATCACGCTGCGCAAGTCCGGATCCAACGCCCCGTCCATCACGGTCGAGGAGTGGCCGCATCCGGTGGAGCAGCCGCTGGGGGAGTCGGTGGTGGCGCACTTCGACCGCCAGGACTATCTGCGGGTCACGGACGACGCGGCGCTGCTGGCCGCCCACTTCCGGCTCGCCGACGGGGTGGTCCAGGAGCAGGTCGGGCTGCCCGGGGCGGAGGACCCGGAGCATGTGGTGCTGCGTCAGAACCGCGGTATGCGGCGCGCCACGAAGGTGGACACGGTCGGCGCGGGCTTCGCCGGGGTGTGTGACGGCTCGCTGCCCGCCGGGCGGATTCTGGACGCCATCGCCCAACTCGTCGGCGAGGACCCGGTCCTGCTGCGGGACCGTACCCCGGCCTCGATCCGGATGCTGGTCGAGCAGGGGTTCCTGGAGCCGGTGGCCGCGGAGGGCTGACGGCCGGTGCGGAAGGCCGGTACGTACGGCTGATACGGGCGGCTGATGCGGGCGGGTGAGCGGCGGGCGACATACCGGCGCCGTTCACCCGGCGTTCGCCGGGATGCCGCCGCGGGGTGCCACGCTGCCCGCATGGAGAGTGGACCCGAGGCATTCGCCGGTGTGGCGTTCGCGCTGTTCGGCGCCGGACTGCTGGTGTGGACGGCGGTGTGCGCGCGGACCGGTACCCCGGTCGCCGACGGTGTCAGCCGCCCGGTCGCCGCAGTGACGGCGCTGTTGTCCGGGGTGGTGTTCCTGGCCACCGGCTGCTGGCTGCTGCTGTCGTTGTAGCCGCCGGAGTCGCACCGTTGTACCGGCGCCCTGGAGTTCGTCACCCTCGTGGCGGGGCGCCATCCTCAACTGCCGCCGGAAGGCGATCCGTTCACTTCAGGCCAGTTCTGTCATAAATGGCCGGTGTGTGCCGGTACGCGGGAACTTCTGGTGCCATCAGGGCATGTTCCTCAGTGAAGGTCACCAACAGGCCGGCCGGGCCAACGGGCCGGCCTCCTCAGGGGAGGAACCCATAATGAACCGTGCACTTCGCTACGCCACCGTCGGCGTCATCGCCGTCTCCCTGCTGGCCGGCGGCTCCGCCGCGGCCTTCGCCGCGCCGCAGGACCTCCACTCGCCCAAGCAGGTCGTGGCCTCCGCACCGGCCGCCGCCACCCTGACGGCCAAGGCCAGTGCGACGACGGTCAAGGCCTGGGAGCAGTTCCGGATCACCGGCGTCGCCAAGGGCATCAAGGCCGGCACCAAGCTCACCGTCCAGCAGAAGCAGGGCACGAAGTGGGTCTCGCTGCCCGCGCAGACGCCGGTCAACTCCAGCGGTGCGTACTCGGTGCGGGTCAAGCTCGGCATCAAGGGCGTCAACCAGCTCCGTATGGCCACCGGCAGCACCCTCTCGCCGGTGGTCACGGTCACCGTGCGCTGAGGCGCTGAGGACGCGCTGACGCGACGCCCTGACGGCGCGCGGTGACGTCCTGGCACCGGACGGTCCGGACCGCAGTCCGGACCGTCAGCCGCCGGGCCGTCCTAGCCGACGAGGTTGCGGGCGAGCATCCACACCGCGGCGATGCCGAGCACCACGGCATTGCCGCGGCCCGACAGCCGCGGCCGGTATTCCCGGCCGCGGAGGCCGGTGACCAGCCAGCGCCCGACGGCGTACGCCACGGCCGGGCCGCCCAGGGTGAGCAGCAGGGCGTTGTCGTGGAAGGCCGTCACGACCTCGCCGTGCATCAGGTCGTATGCCATCCGGGTCCCGCCGCACAGCGGGCACAGCAGCCCGGTGGTCCATTTGAAGGGGCACGGGATCAGCAGCTGCCCCGGTTGGTGCGGATCGGTGTGCCAGAGGTAGACGGCGGCCGCGGCACCGACGCCGAGCACGAGGGATGCCCGGCGGAGGGTGCGCGTCCGGACCGATGCCCCCGTGGGTCCCGCGGGCTCGGCGGGACCCCAGGATTCCCCGGTGCTCACACGCTCAGCGACCGGGCGTAGTTGACCTGGTTGAGCAAGAACATCACCTGCTCGCGGGACTGCACCGGGATCATCGTGGAGTGGTGCCGGCCGCCGCTGTTCACCGTGACCTGTACGAACCCGGTCGTCACCTTCTCCTTCATCAGGAGGAAGAGCAGACCGAGCAGACAGAAAAAGAAGAAGATGACGGCGAGCACGACCGCGTGCGACGGCATCTTCTCGTCCGTCCGCGACATATCGGTCGCCGTCCACACCGCGCCCTTGAGCGGCATCGGCCCGGCCGGCGTCATGATCGTGTCGCCGTTCACCGCTATGTCGCCGAGCGTCAGCGCCATCCCGCCGGGCTGGGTCCCGGGCTGGAAGCCGGCGGGCGGGAAACCGGCGGGCCCCGGCTGCGGCGGCGCGCCCGGCGGGAAACCGGGCGGGGGCGTCGGCTGCGCGGCCTCCTGGGGATAGCCGTAACCGGGCTGCTGCGGTACGCCGGCCTGCGGATAGCCGTATCCGGGCTCCCCGGGGCGGCCGCCCTGCGGATGGCCGTAACCGGTGTCGGCGGGCCGGCTGCCCTCCGGGGTGGCGTAGGGGTTCTGGCCGGGCTGGCCGGGCGGCTGTTCCGGAGGCGGTCCGGGGTGCTGATTGGCCATGGGTGATGTTCCCCCCGAGAGTGCGTGATGACGGCGTGACCCGGCTCGAACGGCGAGCCGTGCCGTGTCCATCCTGCCAGCCCCCTCACGTGCTGTATCAAGGCAATGACGGGATCCGGCGGTGCCTTGTGACGGGCGCCGGGCCGGCGGATGGCGCGGTGTGCGGCCCCGGATGAGCGAGGGGCTGGCGGAGTTCCGTCACTGTGTGAGATCACCGAAGGTGCCGGGGCTGCGGCACGCGGGGAACGTCCGGCGTGGACACCGGGGAGCGGGACGGCCCCGCCATGATCCATCGGACGGCCCCCGGGGCCCGTGGCGAGCGCCTGATGCGGTCCGGGCGGCATGAAGGCATGTAGTCGGGTTACCGTTCGAGTGGCGTTGCGGGGTTTTTCCGTTTGACACGGGGCCGGGAGGTACCGTCACACTCCGCAGCGTCAAGCGTCACCGCAGTGCGTCCCGGCGTCCGGCCGGGGAGCAATCCCAGCGTCGACCGGAGAGAAGAGCGAAGTTGTCCCCGACCAGCGAGACCACAGACGGCGGCCGCCGCCGACTCGTCATCGTCGAGTCGCCTGCCAAGGCGAAGACGATCAAGGGCTACCTCGGCCCTGGCTACGTGGTCGAGGCCAGCGTCGGACACATCCGCGACCTGCCGAACGGCGCCGCAGAGGTCCCGGCGAAGTACAAGGGCGAGCCCTGGGCCCGGCTCGGCGTGAATGTCGACGCCGAATTCCAGCCGATCTACGTCGTCAACAGTGACAAGAAGGACCAGGTCAAGAAGCTCAAGGAGCTGCTGGCCGAGTCCGACGAGCTCTATCTCGCCACAGATGAGGACCGGGAGGGCGAGGCCATCGCCTGGCACCTCCAGGAGATCCTCAAGCCCAAGGTCCCCGTCCACCGGATGGTCTTCCACGAGATCACCAAGGACGCGATCCGTGAGGCCGTCGCCAATCCGCGCGATCTGAACCAGAAGCTGGTCGACGCCCAGGAGACCCGCCGCATCCTCGACCGCCTCTACGGCTACGAGGTCTCGCCGGTCCTGTGGAAGAAGGTCATGCCCCGGCTGTCGGCCGGCCGGGTGCAGTCCGTCGCGACCCGTCTCGTCGTCGAGCGGGAGCGCGAGCGCATCGCCTTCCGCTCCGCCGAGTACTGGGACCTGACCGGCACCTTTGCCACGGGGCGCGCGGGTGACGCCAGCGATCCCTCGACGCTGACCGCGCGGCTGAACACCGTCGACGGCCGCCGTATCGCCCAGGGCCGGGACTTCGGCTCCAACGGGCAGCTCAAGAACGACGTCCTCCATCTGGACGAGGCGAACGCCCGCGCGCTCGCCGCCGCCCTGGAAAACACCGACTTCGCGGTGCGCTCGGTGGAGTCCAAGCCCTACCGGCGCTCCCCGTACGCCCCGTTCCGTACGACCACCCTCCAGCAGGAGGCCAGCCGCAAGCTCGGCTTCGGCGCCAAGTCCACGATGCAGGTGGCACAGAAGCTGTACGAGAACGGCTTCATCACCTATATGCGTACGGACTCCACCACGCTCTCGGACACCGCGGTCGCCGCGGCGCGGGCCCAGGTGACGCATCTGTACGGCGCGAACTACCTGCCGGACAAGCCGCGCACCTACGCCGGCAAGGTCAAGAACGCCCAGGAGGCGCACGAGGCGATCCGCCCGTCCGGTGACCGCTTCCGCACCCCGGCAGAGACGGGGCTGACCGGCGACCAGTTCAAGCTCTACGAGCTGATCTGGAAGCGGACCGTCGCCTCCCAGATGAAGGACGCGACCGGTAACTCCATCACGGTCAAGATCGGTGGCCGGGCCGCCGACGGCCGGGACGCCGAGTTCAGCGCGTCCGGCAAGACCATCACCTTCCACGGCTTCCTGAAGGCCTATGTGGAGGGCGCCGACGACCCCAACGCCGAGCTCGACGACCGCGAGCGCCGGCTGCCGCAGGTCGCCGAGGGCGATGCGCTGGCCGCGCGGGAGATCACCGCCGACGGGCACGCCACCAAGCCGCCCGCCCGCTACACCGAGGCCACGCTGGTCAAGGAGCTGGAAGAGCGCGAGATCGGCCGCCCGTCGACCTACGCGTCGATCATCGGCACGATCCTCGACCGCGGCTATGTCTTCAAGAAGGGCACCGCGCTCGTCCCCTCCTTCCTGTCGTTCGCGGTGGTCAACCTCCTGGAGAAGCACTTCGGCCGGCTGGTCGACTACAGCTTCACCGCCAAGATGGAGGACGACCTCGACCGCATCGCCCGTGGTGAGGCCCAGTCCGTGCCGTGGCTGCGGCGCTTCTACTTCGGCGAGGGCCATGGCGAGGGCGGTGCCGCGGACGCCGGGAACGGCGACGGCGACCACCTCGGCGGGCTCAAGGAACTGGTCACCGACCTCGGCGCGATCGACGCCCGGGAGATCTCGTCCTTCCCGGTCAGCGACGACATCAAGCTGCGGGTCGGCCGCTACGGCCCGTATGTGGAGCGCGGCGAGAAGGACGCCGAGGGCCACCAGCGCGCCGACGTCCCCGATGACCTGGCGCCCGACGAGCTGACCGTGGAGTACGCGGAGGAGCTGCTGGCCAAGCCGAGCGGCGACTTCGAGCTGGGTATGGACCCGGAGTCCGGTCGCCAGATCGTCGCCAAGGACGGCCGCTACGGCCCGTACGTCACCGAGATCCTGCCCGAGGGCACCCCGAAGACCGGCAAGAACGCGGTCAAGCCGCGCACCGCCTCGCTCTTCAAGTCGATGTCCCTGGACACCGTGACACTGGCGGACGCGCTCAAGCTGATGTCGCTGCCGCGCGTCGTCGGCAAGGACCCCGAGGGCGTGGAGATCACCGCGCAGAACGGCCGCTACGGCCCGTATCTGAAGAAGGGCACCGACTCGCGCTCCCTGGAGACCGAGGAGCAGCTCTTCACGATCACCGTCGACGAGGCGCTGGCGATCTACGCCCAGCCCAAGCAGCGCGGGCGGGCCGCCGCCAAGCCGCCGCTGAAGGAGCTGGGTACGGACCCGGTGAGCGGTAAGCCGGTGGTGGTCAAGGACGGCCGGTTCGGTGCGTATGTCACCGACGGCGAGACCAATGCGACGCTGCGGCGGGACGACGACGTCGAGACGGTCACCGCCGAGCGGGGCTACGAGCTGCTGGCGGAGAAGCGCGCCAAGGGGCCGGCGAAGAAGACCGCCAAGAAGGCGGCCAAGAAGGCACCGGCCAAGAAGACGGCAGCGAAGAAGACCGCTGCCAAGAAGACGGCCGCCAAGAAGACCGCGGCGAAGAAGACGACCACGGCGAAGAAGACGACCGCCAACAAGGCCACCGCGAAGACCGCGGCGGCAAAGAAGACGGCGGCCTCGGCCGAGGACTGAGCCTTCGCGTCTGCCGGTGGCGCCGGTAAGAGCGCAACAAATGGGCGGGTACAACGGACGTGATCCGATGTACCCGCCCATTTGTTCGGGTGGGCGCTCGACGGCGGGCACCATCCCGCTAGGCTGGCGGGATGACGCGTGCCGAGCAGCCAACGGTCGTGACCCCCACATCAGGCGCCCTAGCGGCGGATTCCCGCGAGCGCGCCGTGCGAGCCCTGCTCCGCTTCCCCCCAATGAAGCGACTGTGGAGCGCCCAATTTGTCGGGGGTATCGGCGATGCCCTGTCCATGCTTGTCCTCGTACTGCTCGCCCTGCAGGCGGCGCTGTACATCCCCGTGGGCGGCGAGGCCGTCTTCGGGGGCGGCTATCGGGGAGCCGCCCTCGCGGTCACGATGGTCTTCGCGGCCCGGATGCTGGCGATGCTGGTCTTCGGAGCCGTCCTGCTGGGCCCGCTGTCCGCGCTGACGGCGCCCAGCGGTCCGCTGGACCGGCGCTGGACGATGATCGGCGCGGATGTGCTGCGGCTCGCGCTGCTGGTCATCGCCCCCCTCTGGATCGACTGGACGCCGGACAACGCACTGGCCTGGCTGCTGGTCACGGTCTTCGTCACCGGTGTCGCCGAACGTTTCTGGACCGTCGCACGGGAGAGCGCCGCCCCCGGCCTGCTGCCCGCCCCGCCCGCCGAGGGCGCCGCGGTCCGCCCGCTGCCCGACAACATGGACGCCCTGCGCCGCCTCTCGCTGCGCACCACCTTCGTCTCGCTGCCGATCGCGGCCGCCGCACTGGTGGTCGTCACGCTCGTCAGCAAGCTGCTGGGCACCGGCATCGAGTGGTTCCATCTCCACCAGGCCGCGCTCGGCTCGTATGTCGCCGCCGGGCTCTTCGCCGCCTCCGTGTCGCTCCTCTACTTCATCGAGCTCCCCGGTGTGCCGACGCCGCGGCCGCGCTCCCCACTGGAGGGGCTGCGCCGCCCCAAGGCCGCAGGAGCGAAATCCGGACAGCAGGCCCAGGGCGAGAAGGCGGAGAACGGCGCGGCCCGGCAGGCCCCCGACAAGGGCCGTACGGGCGCGATCCCGCTGCTGGTGACGGCCTGCGCCGCGGTGGCGGCAGCGCTCGCCGCGGCCGTCTCGCTCGCCGTCCTGCACGGCTACGACCTGGCCGGCGGCCCGGCCACCTTCGCGCTGCTGGTGCTCGCGCTGACCGGCGGTACGGCCGTCGGCATCCGGGGCGCCCAGCGGGTGCTGCCCACGCTCCCCCGGCGCCGGCTGCTCGCCCTCGCGGTGGCCGCCACCGGCCTCGCGCTGCTGGCCATGGGCCTGGTCCCGGACCCGACGACGGTGCTGCTGCTCGGGCTGCTGGCCGGTGTCAGCGCCGGAATCGCCGCCCATACGGGACACGTCCTGCTGGACCAGGAGTCCGAGGAATCCCGCACCGCCCGTACGACCGAGCATCTGCACGCCGTCGTCCGGCTCGCCATCGCGCTGGCCGCCATCGTCGCGCCGCTGCTCGCGGCCGTCATCGGCCCGCACCACCTCGGCAGCGGCTCCTTCAACTTCTCGTACGGCGGCGCCGCCTACACCCTGATGCTGACCGGTGCGCTGCTGCTGCCGGTCGCCGCGCTGCTGCTCGGCAAGGTCGACGACCGGCAGGGCGTACCGCTGCGCAACGATCTGCGGGAGGCGCTGCGCGGCGGCGACCCGGCGCAGACGCCCGCCCCCACCGGCTTCTTCATCGCCCTGGAAGGCGGCGACGGCGCCGGGAAGTCCACCCAGGTCGAGGCGCTCGCGGAGTGGATCCGCGCGAAGGGCCACGAGGTCGTGGTGACCCGCGAGCCGGGGGCCACCGCCATCGGCAAGCGACTGCGCTCGATCATCCTCGATGTCTCGACGTCCGGGCTCTCGGACCGTGCCGAGGCGCTGATGTTCGCCGCCGACCGGGCCGAGCACGTCAACAGCGTCATCCGGCCGGCCCTGGAGCGCGGCGCGGTCGTCATCACCGACCGGTACATCGATTCCTCGGTCGCCTACCAGGGCGCCGGGCGCAATCTCGCCCCCACGGAGATCGCCCGGATCTCCCGTTGGGCCACCGACGGCCTGGTGCCCCATCTGACGGTGCTGCTCGACATCTCCCCGGAGACCGCGCGGGAACGCTTCACCGAGGCACCGGACCGGCTGGAGTCCGAGCCCGCCGCCTTCCACCAGCGGGTGCGGGCGGGCTTCCTCACACTGGCCGCCGCCGACCCCGCGCGCTATCTGGTCGTCGACGCCGGGCAGGAACCGGAAGCCGTCACCACCGTCGTACGGCACCGTCTCGACCAGGTGCTCCCGCTGTCCGAGGCCGAGCTCCAGGCGCAGGTCGAGGCCCGTAAGGCCGCCGAGGAAGAGGCCCGCCGCAAGGCCGAGGAGGAAGCGGCGCGCAAGGCGGAGGAGGAGCGCCTGGAGCGCGAGCGCCAGGAGCAGCTGGCCAAGCTGCGCGCCGAGGAGGAAGAGCGCAAGCGCCGCGAGGCCGAGGAGGCCAGGGCGCGCGAGGAGGCCCGGCAGGCCGAGGAGGCCCGTAAGCGCGCCGAGGAGGCCCGGCTGGCCGCGGAGGCGGAGCAGGCGCGCCGCGAGGCCGAGGAGCGGGCCCGCCAGGCCGAGCAGGAGCGGCTGCGCAAGCAGCACGAGGAAGAGGCGCGGCTGCGCAAGGAGGCCGAGGAGCGACGCCTGGAGAAGCAGCGCAAGGCCGAGGCGGCACTGGTGCGCGCCGAGGAGGCGCGGAAGGCGGCGACCGAGGCTGCCGCGGCGGCGGAGGCCAAGGCGGCTGCGGAAGCGGCCGAGGCGGCTGAGGCGGCCGACGCGCCCACGGCGGAGACCTACGTCGCGGATCTGCGGAAGCGGCTGGGGGGCACGGACGACGAGTCCTCGGCTTCCCCGTCGTCCTCGTCCCCGTCCGCTTCCGGCTCGGACAGCGAGCGGACCGAGGAGTCGCTGCCGCAGCCCGGAGCACCGGGCGACGGGGCCTCCCGTGCGGCGGACGAGACGGCGGTGCTGCCTCCGGTGCGGGACCCGCAGGACCCCTGGCACGGCCTGGACACCGGCGCGGACCCGGAGGCGACCGCCGTGCTGCCGCCCGTACCGGGCAACCGGGCAACCGGTGACGGACGGAGCGGTGACCCTGCCGACCGGGTGCCGCCGTGGATGTTCCGCAAGGAGACGCCCGACGCGGCGGCCGGGAGGAACGGCGCGGCGCCGGGACAGCCGTCCGCCCCCGCGGAGTCACGCGTCGAGCGCACTCGCGAACTCCCGCAGATCGACCCCGAGACGGGCCACCCCGTGGAAACCCCCCAGCGCAGCCGCCCCCGCCCCGACTGGGCGGAGGAGACCCCGCTGGACGATCTGCCCACGCTCGCCGACGAACTCCTGGGCACGCGGGACGAGGACGCGGACGACGGCAGGGGCGGGAACCGGCGTCGCGGCGGCGGACGGCGCGGCTAGACGACGGAGACGGGGCTCGTACGACGGCCGTGGCCGCAGCGGAAAGGCTGCGGCCACGGCCGTTTTCCGCGGCCGGACGGGGCCCGTCCGGCCGCCCGGCGCCGGCTTCGGGATTCGATTGTCAGTGGGTTGCACCACAATGGGTCGGGCGCGGGGCACTGCGCGGCGTGCGGGGCCGGACGCACAGGCAGCCCGTGCGGCACGGGCCGGACGAACGGAACAGGAACGGCGGACAGCGATGGCGGTATGGGACGACGTGGTCGGCCAGGACCGGGTGACGGCGCAGCTGGCCGCGGCCGCGCGCGATGCGGATGCCCTCGTCTCGGCGGAGCGGGCGGGGCAGTCGGGGCCGGCGGGGCAGTCGGGGCAGGATCCCGCGCTCGGTGAGCCGCCTTCGCCGCCGTCCGCTGACCCCGGCGGCGCCTCCCAGATGACGCACGCCTGGCTGTTCACGGGCCCGCCCGGCTCCGGCCGCTCCACCGCGGCACGCGCCTTCGCCGCCGCGCTGCAGTGCGTCAGCCCGGACCGCGCCCTCGGCGGCGCCCCCGGCTGCGGCTTCTGCGACGGCTGCCACACCGCCCTGATCGGCACCCATGCCGACGTCGAGATCGTCCGTACGGACCTGCTGTCCATCGGCGTCAAGGAGACCCGTGACCTGGTCCGCCGGTCCTCGCTCTCCCCGTCCGGCGGCCGCTGGCAGGTGATCGTCCTGGAGGACGCCGACCGCCTCACCGAAGGCGCCGGCAATGTCCTCCTCAAGGCCGTCGAGGAGCCCGCGCCCCGTACGGTCTGGCTGCTCTGCGCCCCCTCCGTGGAGGACGTCCTCCCCACCATCCGCTCGCGCTGCCGTCTGCTCTCCCTGCGTACGCCGCCGGTCGACGCGGTCGCCGACGTCCTCGTCCGGCGGGACGGCATCGAGCCGGAGGCCGCCGGCCGGGCCGCCCGCGCCACCCAGGGGCACATCGGCCGGGCCCGCCGCCTGGCCACCGACGAGCGCGCCCGGTCCCGCCGGGCGGCCGTACTCAAACTGCCGCTCCGTGTCGACGACATCGGCGGCTGCCTCAAGGCCGCCCAGGAGCTGATCGACGCCGCGGGGGAGGACGCCAAGCAGGTCGCCGAGGAGGTCGACACCAAGGAGACCGAGGAGCTGCGCGCCGCGCTCGGGGCCGCCGCCGGCACCGGCGGACGGCTGCCGCGCGGGACGGCCGGCGCCATGAAGGAACTCCAGGACAAGCAGAAGCGCCGCTCCACCCGTACCCAGCGCGACAGCCTCGATCTGGCGCTGGTTGACCTCACCGGTTTCTACCGCGACGTCCTCGCCCTCCAGATGGGCGCCTCGGTCCCCCTCGCCAACGACGAGGTCCGCGACAGCGTCCAGCGCATCGCCACCGCCTCCACCCCCGACCGCACCCTCCGCCGGATAGAAGCCGTCATCGCCTGCCGCGAGGCCCTGGACCGCAATGTGGCCCCCCTCCTCGCGGTCGAGGCGATGACGGTGGCCCTCCGGGCGGGCTGACCCCGGGGCGACCGGCCGCACCGGCGCCGGCAGCCCTCCTGCCTACCTCGCGAGCCGCGTACAGCCCGCCCCTATCCAGATACTCTCCGTGGGGATGGGTAACCGCCAGTCATCCGTCCACCACTCCTCGCCCTGCGCGGCCCGCCCCACCCGACCGGCCGCCGCCCTCCACCACAGGCCGCCGCCCCTCCCAGGACGACAGCCCTCCACCACCCACCCCACCCCACGCCACTCCACTCCAGGGACCGACACCGCGCTCCACTCCACTCCGCCCTCCACACTCCAGGGACCGAGACCAAGGGACCGCCCATGGCCACCAGCCGCCTGTTCCGCACCTCTGCCGCCGCCTTCGCGGCCACCGCTCTGCTGATCTCCGGCTGCTCCTCGGGGAGTTCGTCCCCCGACAGTGCGGCGTCCCCGAGTGGCCGAACGGAGGCCGGTGTCCAGCGCCCCGCCGAGGCCGCCTCCCTCGCGCCCCTCCCGGCCGCCACCCCGTCCGGCCTCCGCCCGTATTACGACCAGAAGCTGAGCTGGCATCCCTGCGGGGTGGCGGGCTTCGAGTGCGCCACGATGAAGGCGCCCCTGGACTACGCCAAGCCCAGCGCGGACACCGATCTCAAGCTCGCGGTGGCCCGCAAGAAGGCCACCGGCCCCGGCCGCCGCATCGGCTCCCTCCAGGTCAATCCGGGCGGCCCCGGCGCTTCGGCGATCGACTACCTCCAGCAGTACGCGCCCCAGCCCGCCGCGATCCGCGCCCGGTACGACATGGTGGCGATGGACCCCCGCGGCGTGGCCCGCAGCGCACCGGTCGAGTGCCTGTCCAACAAGCAGATGGACCGCTACACCCAGACCGATGTGACCCCGGACTCACCTGCCGAGGTCAACAAGCTCACCAGCGCCTACCGCAGCTTCGCCAAGGGCTGCGCCTCCCGCGCCGGCAAGCTGCTCGGCCACGTCTCTACCATCGAGGCCGCCCGCGACATGGACGTGCTGCGCGCCGTCCTGGGCGACAAGAAGGCCTACTACGTGGGCGCCTCCTACGGCACCTTCCTCGGCGCGACCTACGCCGGCCTCTACCCCTCCCGCGTCGGCCGTATGGTCCTGGACGGCGCCCTGAACCCGGCGCTCGACTCCCGCACCGTCAACCTCAACCAGGCCGCCGGCTTCGACACCGCCTTCAGGGCGTTCGCCGCGGACTGCATCAAGCACAAGGACTGCCCGCTCGGCACCAAGAGCGTCGACGACGCCGGCCGCCAGCTCGCCGCCCTCTTCAAGAAGCTGGACGCCCACCCGGTGGCCACCGGCGAGCAGCGAAAGCTCACGGAATCCCTCGCGACCACGGGCGTCTTCGCCGCCATGTACGACCAGCGCGCCTGGCCCGTCCTGCGCGAGTACATCGCCCAGGCCAAGTCCGGCAACGGCCGCGGCCTGCTCTCCCTCTCCGACAGCTACTACGAGCGCGAGCCGAACGGCACCTACGCCAACCAGATGTACGCCAACCCCGCCGTCAACTGCCTCGACCTCGCCACCGCCTTCACCAGCCCCGACCAGGTCCGCGCCGCCCTGCCCAGCTTCCGCAAGGCATCCCCGGTCTTCGGCGTCAACTTCGCCTGGTCCGCCCTGAACTGCGCGTACTGGCCGGTCAAGCCCACCGGCACGGCCCACCGCATCGAGGCCAAGGGCGCCGCCCCGATCCTCGTCGTCGGCACCACCCGCGACCCGGCCACCCCCTACGTCTGGGCCAAGGCCCTCGCCGCCCAGCTCTCCAGCGCCACCCTCCTCACCTACGAGGGCGACGGCCACACCGCCTACGGCCGCGGCAGCAAGTGCATCGACAACGCGGTCAACGCCTACCTCCTCAACGGCACCGTCCCCCCAAAGGGCAAGCACTGCAAGTGACCCACACCACACCCACCCCCCTCCCGCCCCACCAACCTCTGACCAGCCCCTAAACCGGTTACAGACCACCCCTCCCCGATGTGTAGACTGGGCCGCGCACCACGCCGCCTTAGCTCAGTTGGCCAGAGCAACGCACTCGTAATGCGTAGGTCTCGGGTTCGAATCCCGAAGGCGGCTCCGTAAAAAGGCCAGGTCACACAGCCCGTGACCTGGCCTTTTGCGTTGCTCGGGGCATGACGCGTCACACGGCCAGGGTGCCGCGGGATGGCTTGCGTGAGCGATGCGTGAGCGGAGGCGCTCAGAGACCTACTTCTTGGGCTTCCGAAGCTTGGCTTTCTTGTCGGCCTTGGGCTGGGCTTTCGCCTTGTTCTTCGGTTTGCCGCCCTTGCCCTTGCCGGCGTTCTTCGCCGCGGCCTTCTTGGCCTTCTCCTTCTTCGCGGCCTTGCGGGCCGCCTTCTCCGCCTCGGTCTTGCGCTGAAGCGGGACCAGCTTCGCCGTCGCCTCGGCGGCGCTCTTGCCGACCTGGGGCAGGACGCTCTGGTAGATGTCCCGCGTGATGCGGGTGTCACTGTGCCCGAGGGTGTCCGACACGATCTTGATGTCGATGTCGGCGGCCAGCATGAGCGTTGCTGCGCCGTGGCGCAGGTCGTGCAGCCGGATCGGCGGGAGGCCGGAGGCGGCGACGAGGCGCTCGAAGAGGTCGGTCACCTTGCCCGGGTGGAGCCAGGAGCCGTCTTCCTGAGTGAAGACGTGGCCCGTCTCGACCCAGGCTGAGCCCCACTCCGCGCGGTCCGCTTCCTGCCGCTCGCGGTGTCGCTTGAGGACATCGATGGTGTCGTCGTCGAGTGCGACCACGCGATAGCCGCTGTCCGTCTTGGGACCGGATGCCTCGATCTCCCATCCGTCCTGCACGAGTTGGGAGGAGACGGTGAGGGAGTGGGTGTCGAGGTTCGTCTCCGACCATGGTTGCCCGCATGCCTCGCCACGGCGCAGGCCGCGGAAGGCGATCAGGTGCCACATCGCGTACAGGCGGTCCTCGGCGACGAAGTCGAGGAAGGCGCCGGTCTGCTGGGGCGTCCAGACCATCACCGGCGACGGCTTCTCGCCCGTCTGCTCCCACTTGGCAACCCGCTCGTCCGTCCACACGAGCGCCTTGGGCTTGCGTGCGGGGTCGATCTCGACGTAGGCGGCCGGGTTGAACGTGATGATCTGCTGCCCGATCGCGTCGTTCAGGGCCGCGCGAAGAGTGGCCTTGACGTGCTGACGCGTGGCGGGGCCGGTGATGCGACGGAAGCACGGCATCTCGTCGATTGCGGCCTTCATCGCCTTGCGACGAGCACGGTTCTCCACGCCCTTCCACGGTACGGTCGCCAGCTCGTCGATCGCGGCTCGCCGCTGGGCGTTGTCCTCCAGGATCCGGGCGTTGGCGTCGCGGATGTCCGTGAACATCTCGCTGAGGTGGCTGACGCGCAGCCGGTCCAGCCGCCGGTTTCCGATGCGCGGCTTCAAGTGCACGCGGATGTCGGTCTCGTAGCGGTTGAGGCCGGACTTGCGTATGCGCTTACCGGCCAGCCACCGGTCGAGCCATTCGCTCACTGTCAGGCTGCCGATGAGGTCCTGGCCGGCGTTCAGGCGCCGCCTCGTCTCCTCGACGTCAGGCAGAGGCGACCGCTCGCGGCTGACCTCCGCCAGCATCTCGGCGATGAGTTCTGTGCCCTCGGGGTCGTCCGACTCGGCCAGCCCGAGGAGAGCGCGGACGTGGTCGAGGTCGGCCTGGGCCGACTTGAGGCTGCTGTACCCGCCACGGGCGAACGAGCGTCGGCTGCCGTCCTCACGGGGTGAGAGCTCCTGGCGTATGGAGTAGGTGCAGTGGTTCCTGCTGTTGCGCTTGGGGCAGGAGCTGCCGAGTTCCTTGCCGGTCTTCGGGTCGCGGCAGGAGCAGCGGCGATAGGTGGAGCCCTTCAAAGATCATTCTCCTCGGTGGTGTCGGGATCGCTCCCGGGTGAATCGATTGCGGCGGCAAGGTCGGGCCACAGGAGTGGAGGCGTGACGCCCTCTTCCTCGATGAAGGCGCGAACTCTGCGCAGGCGGTTTTCGGCGTTATCGGCCGTCTCGGCGGCACGGGCCTGGGAGCGGAGGGCCTCGGCCTTGCGGTCGGCGTTCGGGGCGGTCTGGGCGTGGTAGCGCGCGTGCTCCTCGTCACGGCGCGCGCTTCGCAGTCGCTCCTGGGCTGCGTGGTGGGCCCGGAAGTAGCGGAGCATGTCGTCGTCCGCGCCGAGATCGGTCTCCTCCCCGGTGAACCACCGCAGTGCGTCCAGTGGGGAGGTGGAGTCCTGGAGCGGGAGCCGCTGGACGTCGTCGACGTAGCCGACGGGGTAGATGAGGCAGATGGGTGGGGTGTTCAGAGCCTGGGCCAGGACCATGACGTCGACCAGGGGCAGGTTGGAGCGGCGTCCGGACTCCATATTGGCGATCACGTTGCGGGGGATCGGGTGGCCGATCTCCTCGCACTTGTCGGCCAAGTCCTGTGCGCTCCAACCCAGTTCCTTCCGTCGTCTGCGGACCTCGCCGGCCACGGTGGCCATGACCTGGTCCACCCACTCAAGGACGTCGTCCTCGTCGTCGGCCTTCTCGTATCCATGGTCGCTACGGCGTTGTGTCATGCAGACACATTAGCTCGCCTAACGTTGATTTCGTGACCTGGAGACGGGCGCGATGGTCGCGTTCGCCGAGGGCTCAGTCGTGGATGGAGCGCGCATGCGCGAGAGCGAAGAGGCCGGCCGAGCGAAGGGGATGAGCCGGGAGGAGCTTCTGGTGCTCCCTGCCGCCGTTGACCTGGAGACAGGCAACCGGGCGCTGGGGCTCGGGCGGAGTAAGGGGTACGAGCTCGCCAAGCGTGGTCAGTACCCCTGCAAGGTGCTCCGGCTCGGGAACGCCTATCGGGTGGTGACCGCGGACTTGTTGGCCCTGCTGGGGCTGGCTGCGTGAAGCATTTGATGCGTAGCAGGCGCTTCTGCGCTGAGCTGACACAGAATCCCTGGACTGCGGCGCGGCGTGGACGTACTGTCCGTGGTCGCTCGCGGTACCGAGACGCCCGCGAGAAGGGGGAGAGCCTCCGGCGGTGCAACGCCGGAGGCCCCAAGGCTCCCCAGCAATCCCATGAGAACCGACCCGGCGACAGGGGCGTGCAAGCCCGACACCGCCAGACGAGGAGCCGCCCAGTGCAACCCGAGAACCCCGAGTCCTATTCCGCCCCCGCCCGAGCGGGCTGGCCCGCCACGGCCATCCCCGGCCAGCCCGGCGCCCATATGCGCGCAGTGCAGGCCGACAGCGCCGAGGCAGACCCGAGCGGGGGTGCGGTCGAACGCAGCGTAGACGAGGCGGATGCCGCGAGCGAGCTGGAGGATCTACCCGACGCGGAGCCGACAGCTGGTTCGAATCTGCTGGACGAACTGCGCTCCCAGGTAGCCCAGATCGTGATCCCGCCCTCGTCGGAGGCGCTGGACGCGATCACTCTGTGGGTGGCGGCGACGCATCTCCAGCCCGCGTGGCAGCACGCCCCGCGCCTGGCGGTGGTGGGCCCGGCGAAGCGCTGCGGCAAGTCGCGGCTGCTGGACGTGCTGACCGAGACGGTCCACGAGCCGATGCTGACCATCAACACCACACCGGCGGCCATCTTCCGCTCGATCAGCGAGGAGGAGCCGCCGACGCTGCTGGTGGACGAGGCCGACACCATCTTCGGCCCGAAGGTGGCGGAGAAGAACGAGGAGACGCGTGGCCTGCTCAACGCCGGTCATCAGCGCGGCCGGTACGTCACCCGAGTCGTCGGCAACGACCACACCCCGCACAAGTTCGCCACCTTCGCCATGGCGGCCATCGCGGGAATCGGTGACCTGCCTGACACGGTCATGGACCGTTCAGTGGTGATCCGCATGCGGCGCCGGGCCGAGGGCGAGAAGGTCCGGCCCTTCCGCTCCCGCCGCGACATCCCCGCCCTGCACGAGATACGCGACCGCATCCACGCGTGGGCCAGGCCGCTGCTGGAGGAGGCCGCGAACCTGGAGCCGGACATGCCGGTCGAAGACCGCGCCGCAGACACGTGGGAGCCCCTGGTGATCGTCGCCGATCTGGCAGGCGGTCGCTGGCCCCGGCTGGCGCGGGTCGCCTGCGTGCGGATGGTCAATGCCGAAGTGGCGGCCGAGGAGGACCACCCCAGTGGTGCACGAATCCTCGCCGACATCCGCCGGGTCTTCTTCGCCCAGCGTGAGGTGGACAGCCTGTCCACAGGGGACCTCCTCCACCACCTGCGCCAAGACGCCGAAGCCCCGTGGGCGGAGCGGGGACGTGACGGCCTAACGGCCCGAGAGCTCAGCAGGATGCTGCGCGACTTCGACATTCGGCCCGGCAACGTGCGCATGGCCGACGGAAGGCAGCTCAAGGGCTACATGCGCAACAAGTTCCTCGACGCGTGGCGGCGCTACTGCCCCACCGTGCACCCGGTCGACGCCGGTCCCACGCCCAGCTCGGGCTGAGCCCCGCCCCTCCGGTTGCCGTCCTTGCCGTCCCTGCCGTGATCCCGCAGGTCAAACGGCATGTCGGTAAGACGGCAGCCAGGCTCAAGACGGCAACGCGATGACCAACGGCGCGCTGACCGCCAGGACGTCTCCCACCTCCGTCTTGTGCCGTCCTAGGCGTCCCTGCCGTATCGCCGCAGGTCACAGGAGCTTCGGCCAAGACGGAAGACGGATCCGCCCCGTCCACTGCCACCCCCACGCTCCAACCCGAGGGCGGCGGTGCCGCAATACGTCGGCACCGCCGCCGAGACGGAACGCCAGCACCTGTGCCGTACTCACCCTGACCTGCGGTTTCAACGGCCAAGACGGCCAAGACGGACCACGCCACCACCACAGGAGAACCCCGCTTGACCACCCTCGCACCACTCGCCGACCACACCGATCAGGACACCGGTGGGAGCCGCGCTTTTAGGCCAGGAGGGCAGCAGGTGATGACCAAACAGACCGCCGAGCAGTATGCGCTCGTCGCGGCGGGAACCGTCATCGTCGCCCTGACTGCCGGTGGGTTCTGGCTCTCCTACGCGCACCTTGCCGAGGTCGCTGGGCAGCACGGGCTCAAGAGTTCCCCCGTACGCCAATGGGCCTGGCCCGCGACGTTGGATGCGTTCATCGTCGCGGGGGAGTTGCTGATGCTCCGCGCGGGCCTGCGGCGGCTCACCGATGGGTGGGCCATCGCCCTCACGGCCACCGGATCGATCGGTTCCATCGCGCTGAACGTAGCCGGGGTCAGCGGGGCCGGCGGGCCCGGAGCGAAGCCCCTGCTCGACTATGTGGTCGCTGCCGTACCCCCGACCGCCGCGCTGCTGGCCTTCGGCGTCCTGATGCGGCAGATCCACCAGCTGGTCGACCGGCCGATCGGCCGAATGGGACCGGCGTTGGATGAGGGGCCGGAGTCAGCGACCAATGCTGCTGTCCGTGCCACTGAGCCACCGGTTGGCAGTTCCGCCCGGTCGTCGGAACCTCAGCTCCGGGAATCGGACAGCAAGCCACGTGGGGGCCGCCCAGCTGGGGCCACGGTCGACGAACTCGTGGAGATCGGTCGGATCGCCGCTGCAGAGCAGGGCAAAGCCACCCGAGACATTGTCCAAAAGGCCATACGGGCCAAGGGACTGACGGTCAGCGGGGAACGGCTGACCGAGGTGATGGAAGTCCTTAGACGCGAGCTCGAAGCCGCTTCCGGCACCGGTCCCGATAGGGACTGACCGCTCGCCCCATGGGGTGACCGGAACCCTTCCGGTCACCCCGCCACCGGTCACCGCCCCCTCACCGCTTGGTCATCCACACCTGTGGAGGGGGCCGTGGACCGCCTGGACTCTGCCTGCCCTTCCTCGTCAGCCCGCCTGCCCCACTCGCACCTTCCGGAGAGCCACCCATGACGCACGACCCACACCACGCCGAGGCCACTCACAACGAGCCACGGCTGCTGACGAAGTCCCCTGGAGCGATGGGCCTTTTGCGGCGGGCATTCGGATGGATTGCCCCTGGCGGAGCCAGTAGTACCCCGAGTCCGACTCAAGGCCGGCCTTCGGGGATCTCCGCCCCAGGGGTGGCGGAGACGGCCCAGCGCCAGGGGACGCCGGGCCAAGGGGTCGGGGCCGAGGGTGGCCCCGACCCGGACACGCTCCACGCCATCCAACGCGAGACCCTCCGCCCCGCCCGTGCCGCCGAGAGCGCCACCGGCGAGCCCTCCGTGAAGAACGCCCAGCCCACGATCCGTCGCTTCAGCGGCAACAAGCGCACCGTCCGCGTCGGCCCGCTGCGGTTCACCGACGACGAGCACGCCTGCCTTCAGGAGACTGCCGCCGAGCACGGCTACAAGGGGGAATCCGGCTTCGCCGCCGACGTCGTCCTGGCCTTCATCGCCGGCCGGTTCACTGCCAACCTGCCCCTGTCCGAGGACCGCCGCCGCACGCACATGTTCCGCGCCCAGGTCCTGCGTCAGCTCAACCGCATCGGCGTCAACGTCAACCAGGTCGCCCGCGCCCTCAACAGCGACTTCACCCCACCCGACATCCGCGAGCGCCTCGACGAACTCCACCACCTGCTGGAACTGATCGCCGAGGCCCTGCGCCAGCCCGCCGACACGGTGGAGGATCTCGCCGCATGATCGCCGCCATCAAGGTGCCCGGCGCCAACACCCGCGGCCTGCTGGCCTACCTCTACGGCCGGGGATCCCACGACGAACATTTCGATCCGCACATCGTGGCCGGCTTCGCGATGCTCGGCATGCCCGACCCCGGCCGCGACGAGACGGCCACCCTCACCGAACTCGCCCGCCACCTCGACGAGCCCGTCCGCCTGCGCAACAGCGAGTTCGGCAAGCCCGTCACCGACCACGTCTGGCACTGCCCCGTCCGCGCCGCACCCGAAGACCGCTACCTCTCCGATACCGAATGGAGCGAGATCGCCCAGCGCGTCGTCGCCGCGGCCGGCATCGCCCCTGCCGGTGATGACCTGGCCTGCCGTTGGATCGCCGTACGTCACGCCGACGACCACATCCACATCCTCGCCACCACCGTCCGCGAAGACGGCCGACGCCCCAAACTCCACGACAGCGGCATGCGCGTCGCCGACGCATGCCGCGAGATCGAGAAGGACTACGGTCTGCGCCGGCTGAAGAAGGGCGATCGCACCGGCACCCGACGTCCCACCCAGGCCGAGATGCACAAGGCCCAGCGCCTCGGCTGGGAACAGACCAGCAAGGAGTGGCTCCAGGACCGCATCCGCGCCGCTATCCCCCACGCCACAAGCGCCGAGGAACTCCTCGCTTACCTCGAAGCCGAGGGCATCCGAGTCAAGGCCAAGCGGGGACCGTCCGGCGACCTCCTCGGCTACGCCGTCGGACGCCCCGGCGATCTCAACAAGGACGACGAACAGATCTTCCACCCCGGCGGAAAGATCGCCCCCGACCTCTCCCTTCCCAAGATCAAGGCCCGCCTCGAATCCAGCCAGCCCGAGGAGCACCCCACCGCCCGCCGCGCCCAGCCCAGCACCCCCTGGCACCGCGCAACTGACGCCCTCGACAGTCTCCACACCGACCTCGCCGACGACGCACGAGCCCAGGCACACATCACCGCCCTCGGTGAACTGATCGAAGCCACCGCCCAGAAGGCACCTGCCGACCTGCGCGCTGAACTCCAAGCGGCCGCGAAGGCGTTCGCACGCGCCCAGCGCTCCCAGATCCGGGCAGAAGACCGAGCCGCCCACACTCTGCGCAACGCGGCACGCGACATCGCCCACACCGCCACCGGCCCCGACGGCAGCGCCCTCGCCGCCCTGGTCGCAGCCCTCGTCTGGGCCGCAATCGTCGCGGGACGCTGGCATGAGGCCAAGGGCCACGCCCACCAAGCCGACGCCGCCCGCCAAGCCCTCCAGCACCTTCGGACCGCCGCCGACCGCGCTCTCACCCCGGAACTCACAGACCTCGTGCAACGCCAGCCGAAGGAGGAGACCCGCCGCACCCTGGCCAGCGACGTACGAGCCGCCATCCCCGACCACGCCGCGCGGATCCTCACCGACACCGGCTGGCCGGCCCTCGCCACCGTCCTCGCCGACGCCCAAGCCCGCGGTCACAAACCCCACCAACTCCTCAAGGAAGCAGCCGCCCAGCGCGAACTGGCCACCGCTCGCCAACCCGCCCGAGTCCTGATCACTCGCATCCAGCACACGGGGCGCAATCCCATCCCCAACCGTCGCGCCGTAGCAGCCCGCCTCCGCACCACCACCGCAGCCCCGCACTCGCCCATCGGGCCTGACTTCGCCCAGCCAAAGGCCGCAACTACAGCACCAGCCGTGAAGCAGCGCCGCCCGCGTCGCTAGCTGCCCAACACGCCGCTGCACGACCGCAGTGGAGCTGCGGTCGTGCAGCGAGCGGTTGGACGTGCGCTAGGCGAATCGCTCCCTGCTGGGATCGAGGCGGTAGGGGCTGTGGTCTTGCCCTGGGCCCACTGGCCGGGCAGCGTCGTGCCGTGGCTGAAATGCGCTCCCACCAGGGCGGTTGTCAGTGCCGTATGCGAGGGTCGCTATCTGTGAGCCGACGCATCGTTGGCGGCTCGCGATGAGTTACGAGTACACGGCCAAGGGGGAGGCACAGCATGGCTGGCGACGGCTTCGACGTAGACACCGACCAACTCAAGTCCGCCGCTCCAACGTTCCACCGGGAGTCTGTTGCCCTGGAACGGGCGACGGCCAAGCTTCGCCATGCGCTCGACGGGCTGGGGGAGCCCTGGGGTGGTGACGAGCAGGGCAAGAAGTTCGAGCACGTCTACGCCCCGCATCGGGCGCAGATCGCGAAGGCAGCCGGGGCCCTGGCCAAGGGCCTGTCCAGCATCACCAAGGCCATGAACGACATGGCCGCCAACCACGAAGACGCTGACCACTCGGCCAAGTCCGGCTTTGAGGGTGGTAAGTGATGGGCGCTGCCGACAAGGCCAAGGAGGTCGTCCAGGACCTGACCGGCATGTGGTGGCCGGAGGGCGACGAGGACGAACTCCGGGAGGCCGCCCGGGCTTGGCGCACCTTCGCCGACGACGTCGAGGACTGTACGGCCGCCTGCCACAAGAAGGCCCAGGACGTCATCGATAACAACAAGGGCAAGTCGATCGAGGCGTTCGGGGAGTTCTGGCGCAAGTACCACGGCGGCGGCAAGGGCTACCTCGACGACGTGGCCACCGCCGCCCGCGACATGGCCAAGGCCCTCGACAAATACGCCGACCAGGTAGCCGAGGCCAAAAAGAAGATCGAGCACGAGCTGGAGATCGCCGGCGCGGTCCTGGTCGCGGGAGCCGCGCTGGCCGTCTTCACAGGCGGCATCAGCGGAGCCGCGGCGGCCGGTGCCAGCGAGGCGATCGTCGCCGCAGCCAGTACGGCGGGCATCGCCGTCTCCGCCACCGTCACCGAGATCGCCGGAACGGTCCTCGCCACCGCCGCCATCGGCGGCATCGAAGCCATCACCGTCGACGTGGTCGTCGCCCAGGGCGGCCGCAACCTCCTCGGCGACCAGAAAGGCATCAACCTGGCTGAGATCAAGGACGCCGGAGTCAGCGGGGTCTTGCTGGGGGGCGCCCTGGGCGGCGCAGGCCGCGCGGCGAAGGCTGTCGGCGACGCCGGTGGCTTCAAGAACGCCTTCGGCAAGATGAAGCTGGATGGCTTGGGCAACTTCAAGAACCCGCTGCGCGACTTCGAGATATCGCTGCCCAACTTGGGGGGCCCGCGCTTTGCGATGGCCGGCGAGGGGCCTGTCGGTCCGACCGGCCAGCCGCTGATGCGCAGCGCCGAGCGCGGTGGAGGGGGAGGCCGGGCACCTCAAAAGCCAATTCCGCCGTATGCCAAGCCGCTGGACAGCATGGGCCGAGCCACCGGCGTCGAAACGAGGATCACGCAAGACATGCTCGACACCGGCACCAAGGCATCCCGGCGGATGCAGCCCCCGGGCTGGGGAGGCGAACCGGCTGGTCACACGCGTGGACACCTCCTGGCCCGATCACTCGGGGGAGACGGCCGCTCTGAGGCCAACATCGTGATCATGCACAAGACGGCGAACAACGAGGTGATGGAAAAGCTCGAAGAGCAAATCTATGAAACCGTGAAGCAGCGCGGGAGCGTGGAGTATTCAGCGGCACCTGCCTACCGAAATCCAGGCGACATAATTCCTGCGGGCGTGCACGTCAGGGCCATTGGTCCTGGCCTGCACATCGACCAGACCATCATCAACAAGTAGGCGGCCATGACTGATCTCGAACTCTTGGCATCGTTTCGCGCAACTGGTGAAGCGGGACCGGTCATCAATGACTGGAAGGCCGCTGAGGAGGCCCTGAGCACAGCCTTTCCGCCTGCGTTCAAATCGTTTCTCGAAGCATTTGGCGGCGCGAAGTTCGATGACTTTCTGCGTGTGTATCGGGCAGGTGCCGAGAACGAGTACGCCGACCTGGTGGCGAACACGGTCACGGCGCGGCACACCATGGAGGTGACGCGGGACACGATCCGGGAACTGCTGGCAGAGCGGGGTGTGAAACCCTCGCAGCTGATCTGCTGGGGCGGCACGGACAACGCGGACATGTGCTTCCTGATCCCGCACGAGGACCCCGAGCAGTGGGCCGTCCTCACCATCATCGGCCGTGGCAGGGAGTACGACCTGTACGAAGGTCCGGTGGAGAGCTATCTGCTGCGGATCCTCCGGGGTGACATCGTGAGCGAGGTCTTCCCGGACGACTTCCCCGATGAGGAACCGGGCTACGAGCGCAACCCGTGGATCTAGCGGGTGCAGCAACGCGCCTCCGACCCGGGCACGTGCCCGGATCGGAGGCGTCGTGGTCTTCGCCGCAACCTGCGACGAGCGTAACCGCTTCGCGGTCAAGCACCGCGGGCCTCGCAGCGAAGGCTGTCGGCGACGCCGGTGGCTTCAAGAACGCCTTCGGCAAGATGAAGCTGGATGGCTTGGGCAACTTCAAGAACCCGCTGCGCGACTCGAGATATCGCTGCCCAACTTGGGGGTTCGGCACAGAAGGCATGATGGTGGTACCGCCGCCCCGAGCCCATGCCCTGGTTTAAGGGATGAGGCCGAGCGCCTCCGTGGATCTGACCGGGTAGGGGGCGGACCGAATGCAGTGCTGATGCACCGGCCATGACCGCATGCCGCGGTCATGGCTGGTGGGCGCTCTGCGATTGGTCACTGTGTGGCGGGAGTCATCCGTTGGCCGTCGCGGATCCGTCTGACTCCCGCCATTCATGATCCAGAACCGAGTACGTGATCGAGTCCCTCCAGGCTCCTCGTGCGAACACGTGCTCCCGAATGCGGCCTTCCTCCGTCATGCCGGCGCGTAGCAGGGTCCTGGCGGAGGCAGAGTTCAGCGGTGCGCGGGCGGCCCAGATGCGGTGCAGGCCAAGGTGGTTGAAGCCGAGGGCGCACATGAGGTGAATGGTTTCGGTGCCCAGGCCCGCGCCCCATGTGTGGGGGTGCAGGGCAAAGCCGATGGTGGCGGCTTTCTGGGCGTGCGGGTCGAGCGCCAGGCGGGCGAAGCCCACCAGGTCCCTTTCCTCCTGGCGGACCACACCGAGGGCGTATTCGGTGCGGGGTTGCTCGCCGGAGGAGGCGATGGAGCGGGCGACGATCTCCCCGACCTGTTCATGGGTTCGGGGTTCGAAGCTCAGGTGGCGGGTGGCCTCGGCGTCGCCGTAGATGGCGTGTACGGCGTCCACGTCGTCGCTGGTGAGTTCGCGCAACTGGAGCCGGGGGCCTGCGATGTCGACCGGGTGCATGGTTGGGACCCTACTCGCGGGCGGTGTTACCTGGGCAGGGCGGCGACAGGGGCCGCGGTGAACGCCTCGATTTCCTCCCGTGTCGTGCGAGCCTCGGGTGCGGTGAGCCACCGGGGATCCCGAAGCGCGGTGTGGACCTGCCGCACCGAGGCAACGATGCCGTTGATGCGCTGATCGGCGGACAGGTCGAGAACGGGCCGCATGGCCTCGTCGACACCGTCGAGGCTTCCGGCGTGGATGCGGGCGAGGGCAAGGTCGGTGTGGGCGCCGGCCTGGTCACCGAATGCCCAGTCTTCGGGTTCTGCTTGGCGGTAGGCGGCGACGGCCGCTTCAGCCTGATGCTCCGCCTCGGGGGCGTTCGGCAGCCAGGCGGTGGCGTCGGCGGCGTAGTAGAGCTGGCGTGGTACCGGGAAGGTCATGATGCCGCCGAACTCGTCCAGGTCGTCGGGGGACGCCGCATCGCGGGCCCGTTCGGCTTCTGTGAGGGATTCCCGTATGGCTGCCACATCGCCGAGCGCGGCTCCGGCACGGGCTTGCAAGCAAGACAGCCATACGGCGCTGGTGCCGGTTACGCCTGCCACTTGCGAGATGCCGAGGGCAGCGTATTTGGAGGCTTCCTGGTGTCGGCCGTCCCAGTAGGCGATCAGGGATTGCAGGCCGCGGACCCAGGCGCGCATGGCGTGGTGGTCGGCGTTGTCCGCGCATACGTAGGCGGTGCGGGCCTGTGTCATGGCCGATCGCGGGTCGCCGAGGTCGTGGCTGGCCTTGGCGAGCATGCCGGAGGTGATGGCGGAGAGCAGGTACAACTCGCGGGCCTGGCCGGGGCGGACATGGCCGTGTTCGAGGAAGCGGAAGGAGAGGTCCTGGACTTCGACGAGGTCGCCGAGGAGTGGGGCCAGCGGCAGCTGCGGGTAGGCGGCGGCTAGACGACGTACCTCCTGGTGGAGCTCGTCCAGGGTCTCGGGACCTACGTTGCTGCCTTCTGCCATCGCGCTGAAGCGGAATGCACGGCGAGCTGCCATGGCGACCTGCCTCTCTAACGTGTCCCGGCCGGCGTTGTCGCCTGGAACGGGTCTGCTGGTGAACTCGATGCCGTCGAAGCCGCTGCCCCCTTCGCTGGGTTCGAGCGAGGGCGACGGCGACGGTTTCGGCATGACGAGCCGAAGCTGGGGAGCGGCATCGACTGCGCCAACGCCCTCGCTCGCTGGACCGAGCAGGACGTCGACGGGGTATCGGAACATTGCCTCCAGTACCCGGCACAAGGCCGGGTAGGGGCGGGTCTTCACCTCGCCCCCGTACCACCGCTCAAACTGCCGCTTGGACACCGTCAGGCCGACAAGCGTCGGATCACGGTCCTGTTCGGCGAGTTCGTTGGCCGTGCGCTCGAAGTGAAGCTTGAAGGTCTCGAATACCTGCCAGTGGCGCCTGGTGATCAATGTCCGCAGAAGAGTGGGCCTTTGAGCCATCAATCCCCCGATGGGTTCCGGTCGGCTCGTCGGTTCGACGGTAGCCCTGCAATGCCGCATACGGGAGTGCGAGCTGCCGTGTGCGAGGAGATGACGGTGGAGACGGCGGCAACGTGACGGTACCCATGTCGTCCACTTCGCCAAGCCCGAATCAGACGTCGGCACTCATGTCGTGGTGAGGCGTGCCGCTTGGACGTCAGGCTCGATGCCCGCCCTGAACGCGAGCGACGAGGTGGTGTTCCGGCAATGCCAGCAGCAGGTGACAGCGCGATGCGGCGACAGGCAGAGCCCCGTACCGCGATTCGGAGCGCGGAGGCCATTTGGAGCGACAGCGGCCCGCCCCTGCGGCGCGAGCGGACCTTCTCTCCACACGGCTCGTCCGTGAGTGAGGCACGGAAGTTCGCCGTCGAGGCTCTGTCGTCTTGGGGAGTCCGGGACCGCCTCGATGACGTGTGTCTGTGCCTGTCAGAGGTCGCTACCAACGCGCTCGTACATGCAGGTCCGCCCAGCTTCGGATTTCGGGCACGGCTAGCCATCAGCGGATCGGTGGTTCGGCTGGAGGTTCACGATCAGGATGCGGACCGGCCGCATCGGAAGCATCCGCGCCTTGATGACACCTCGGGTCGCGGCCTGCTCCTGGTAGACGAACTGTCCGATGGGTGGGGCGTGGACGAGCAGCACGGCATCGGCAAGACCGTCTGGATCACCTTCAAGATCACTCCTCCCAACCCTCGCACGCCCAAAGGCGAGATCTGACGGGGATGCGACCTGTTCACACCGATCACGAACGCCTTTACAGGAAAGAGGAATCCATGCCCAAAGCCCAAGATCCCTTACCCGGCCGCATCGTCATCCTCGGTGCCGGCCCCTGCGGACTGGCGTGCGCGAGCGAACTGGACCGGCTCGGCCACCGCAACTGGACCCTGCTGGAGGCGGCGCCCACTGTCGGAGGGCTGGCGTCATCCGTGGTCGATCGCGCCGGTTTCACATGGGACCTGGGTGGCCACGTGGTCTTCTCCCACTTCGGAGAGTTCGACCGGCTCCTGGGCGAGCTCTTCGCCCCGCATGAAATGTTGCACCACGACCGGTCCTCGTACATCCGATTCCGCGACCGTTGGGTGCCCTACCCCTTCCAGCAGCACCTCCACTGCTTGCCGCAGGCCGACGCCGAAGCGTGCCTGCGGTCGCTGACCCACGCGTGCCAGCAGCGTGAACAGACCCTGCCGACCGACACCGACTTCGCGACGTGGCTCCAGGCCCAGTACGGAAGCGGCCTCGTCGAGCGCTTCTTCGCCCCGTACAACACCAAGGTCTGGGCGACCTCGCCGGAGAAGATGAGCGCGAGCTGGGTCGCGGAGCGAGTGGCACCGGTCGACCTCGACGAGATCCTGGCGGCCTTCTACGGCGTCAAAGCCCCCGCACCGAAGTGGGGGCCGAACTCCACGTTCGCTTTCCCCTCCATCGGGGGAACTGGAGAGATCTGGCGACGACTGGGCGCCCGCCTGGGCAACCGAGTCCGCACCCGAGCCCCAGCCACGTCGATCGACCCGAGCGCCTGCCTCGTGCGACTGGAGAACGGGGAGGCGGTCCCTTACGACCAGGTCGTGGCCACCCTGCCACTGGACCAACTCGCCGCCATGACGACGACGAGCCCACCCGACGTACGGGAGGCGGCCAGCCGGCTGAAGCACACCACCGTCGCCATGGTCGGCCTCGGATACCGAGCCCCCACCCTGGACGAGCGGTCATGGTTCTACTTCCCGGAGGACGACGTGCCGTTCTACCGCGCCACCAACTTCAGCAAGTACGCCCCTGCCAACGTCCCCGGCGCCGACACCACCGCCTTCAGCTCATGGATGACGGAGATCTCTGTGATGCCCGGGACTCGGCTCAACCAGCGTGCCCTGGTGAAAGCCGCCGATGCTGCGCTGCGGCGACATCGCCTGGTCCCCGGGCTGGCCGAGCTGGCCACAGCCCATGTGGAGATGATCCCGTACGCCTACCCGATCCCCACTTTGGACCGGGACGAGGCGCTGGCGTTGACGGTGCCGTGGCTGGAAGGCCAAGCGATCTACCCTCGCGGCCGGTTCGGTACCTGGCGGTACGAGATCGGCAACATGGACCACGCGGTGAAGATGGGCGTCGATATCGCACGCCGTCTGGTCACGGGGGCCACCGAGGAGCTTCTCAGCAGCCAGGACGCGGTTCCCGCGGGGAGCCGCTCATGACCACCACCACGACGACGTCGGTCACCTTCGCCGGACACGTCTTCGATGTCGAGGTGGACCAGGACTTCGCCGTCGAACAGCGCACTCACCTGCACAGCTTCGTCCCCGAGGCCGCGCCGGCTCCACCCTGTGGTCGGCTGACCAGCATCCGTATCCGCCACAATCGTGAGCTGTTCGCAGACCGGACGGCCCGCCTTCAGACGCTGCAAAGCCGGTGCGTCGAGCCGTTCCGCGGCGAGCCGTACCTGCGGTCGCGGGTGGGTGACGTGGACTGGTGGCGCCCTCATCCCCGCTCGCACCTGTGCCAGGACCATCTCTATGCGCACAACTCCACCGGGCGCCTGCACATCGTCCTCCACCCTGATGCACATCGCGGAGAGCGCTATCTGCTGCGCATCGTCCGGGAAGTCGTGATGCGGTGCGGCGAAGACCGGGGCTGGACCGCATTCCATGCCGCCGCGGCGTCCATCGACGGAAACGGGGTGCTCATCGCCGGACCGACCACAGCCGGCAAGACCACCGTGCTCGCCGCTCTCGCCTGCCACCGCCGCGCGGACCTGGTGGCCTCCGACCGCGCGATGCTCACTCAGAACGCGGCCGACGTCATCGGTGTCCCACTGTCCATCCGCATCGCGGGAGGCACACTGTCCGCTCTGACGCCGCGCGAGGCCCTGCCACCGCACCGGGTGCTCCCTCGCACGTTCGGTACGGATCAGAAGGCGAGCTGCACCCCGCGGGATTTCGCCGCCGCCTTCGCGGCCCAGGTCCACGAGGGCGCTCCACTGCGCCTCGTGCTTCTGCCACGGCTTCGCGACGATGACACCCCGCTCAGCATCCAGGGGCTGCACGGCGAAACCGCCCGTGCCGAGTTGGCCGCCGCGTGCTGCACCCCGTATGACGAGGACTGGCTCCATCCGTGGTTCGCGTGTCAGAGCCGGTCGGTGGAGGGACTGCGCGCTCAGGCCGGTCAGGTACTGGACGACCTAGTAGCGAAAGTCCCGGTTTTCAAGGTCACCGCCGGCGTTCGCATTCCCCACTTGCTGGAACGCCTCGCCGACACCGTTGCCAGGAGGCTCTCGTGATACCGAAACGCATCGCCGTTGTAGGTCCCGTGGCCTCTGGGAAATCCACCCTCGCTGCCGAGATTGCCGGACACATGGGACTGCCTCACCTGGACCTCGACAACCTGTTCTGGGGAGCGGGCTGGACGCCCGTCGACACCGTGATCTTCCAGAAGCGGGCCAGGGACGCGCTCAGCGCAGAGACCTGGATCGCCGATGGCAACTACGGCGGGCCTGTCGGCGAGATGCTGCTGGGCCACGCCGAGCTGGCGATCTGGCTCGATCTCCCCTTGCGCACCTGCCTGCCCCGGCTTCTCAAGCGCTCATTCCGGCGAGCTGCCCGTGGCGAGGAGCTGTTCGCCGGCAACCAGGAGACGTTCCGGCATCTGGTTGCCCGGGACTCGATTCTCCTCTGGGGCCCGGCCCATCACCGCCAGCACCGCCGTCGCTGGCACCACCACCTCGGCCCCAACAAGCCCCATGGGCTGCCCGTCCTGCACCTCACCAGGTCCACCACAGTTGCGCCGACGCTCCGAGACATGCGTCTGCTGCCCGCAGCTACGAGGGCGGTGGCACCGTGCCGCACGCTGTGATCGCCTCGGCCGTCCGCGTCCCCTGGCACAGTCACCATGGGGGCTACGACCGGCTCCTTGATTACCTGCCGGAAGCCAGGCGCATCACCGCGCCACGAGGGATCACCGGCCAGAAGATCGCCACTGCCACCCATCACTGGCTCCGCCGCCGCTGCCCTCTGCCGTTCTACCCGGCCGAGCACTTCGCCACGGATGCACGCGTCCTCGCCGGGCGCGGGCCCGCCCACATCCTCTACGGCGACGAGCAGTTCTGGTTCTCCCGCCACCGACTGGGCCCCACCGCCGTCACCTATCACCAGCCGCCCGCCCGCCTGGCCGGCTTCATGCCGACCACGAACTGGCGGCGGCTCGCCACACGCGCAAGCCAGATCATCGCCCTCGCCCCCGACCAGCTGGCGTTCTTTGCCAACCACCTGTCCGAGGAGCGCGTGCACCTGATCCCGCACGGCATCGACACCGCCGTCTTCACGCCGGCAGGGGGCCCAGAGACCGGCTGTCGGCCAATGCTCCTGACCGTGGGCTGGTGGCTGCGCGATTGGGACGTCCTGGACATGACCCACGACCGGATCCACCGACGGTACGGCAACGACATCGAGCTGGTTGTCGTCACGCGCCAGGCCGAGCGCACCTGGCACCCGGCCGTGCGCGTGCTGGAAGGAATCAGCGAACTCACCCTCACCCAGCTCTACCGCCAGGCCACGGCCGTCTTCCTCCCCCTGACGGACGCGACCGCCAACAATGCCCTCCTGGAAGCCCTGGCCTGCGGAACCCCGGTAGTCGCCACCGACACCGGAGGCATCTCGTACTACACGGGCCACGGCTCGGCCGCCTCGCTCACACCGCCCAGTGACGCAGCTGCCGCCGCCGAAGCCGTCGAAACCCTCATCGGCGAACTCGGAACCGCAGCCCACGCTGCACGACGTGCCGCGGCCCGGGAGCGCGCCGAGCTCTTCGCCTGGCCGCGCATCGCCGATCAAGTTCGCTCCGTCTACCGTCTGCTGGAGGACGAACGATGATGCTGGCCGACCTGTGGCTCCACTACGCCGTTCCCGTCCTGCTCGTGCTCCTGCTGGCCCGCGGGCTCTGGGCACTCGTCGCAGTCGAACTCTGCGCCCGTTGCCTGCTGGGCAACGCACGCCGAGACCCCGTCTCGACCGACGAGGACCGGCCGTGGCTGGTGGTCCTGCTGCCCATGCTCCGCGAGCAAACCCTTGCCCCCGAGACGATCGCCGCCTTCACGGCCCTCGACTACCCACGAGAACGTGCAGTGGTCGTCGCCATCACCACCGAACGAGAAGAGAACGCCCGCCGTCGCGACCGTGATCGCCTTCCGGAACTGGCAGACACCAACTGCCTCACCGAGGCCCAACTGCGCGGGACATTTCCCCGTGCCCGCTGTGGCGACGTCGCTGACGAGGTCAACGCTGCTCCTAAAGAGAGGCGCCTCCCCCTTCTCACCGAGTTGTACGACGCAGAACCCACGACCCGCGAAACCGTCGCCGCCCTGGCCGTAGGCCAGCCAGCCGTGGGGCTGCGTCTGGTGCACCTGCACCAACCTGACACCGGCGGCCGCAAGGCCGGACAGCTCAACCACGCCGTCGACCGCCTCGACGAGATCCTCAGCCCCCTCGGCTGGCACGACGAGAACGACGCGGACAACACCTTTCTCTGCGTCTACGACGCCGACGCCATCCCGGACGTCCGTACGCTGACCGCCTTCGCCGAGACGGCCACTCGCCACAGGGCGCTCACCGGCCGGCCGCCGGCCCTGATCCAGCAGCAGCGCCTGCCACTGCTCGGCCGCCGCCCCTTTCCAGCCTGCGCCACTGGCCTGTTCCTGGCGGGAGAATGGCTCTACCAGCTCCGCCGCTCACTCGGTATCGAGCTCGCCCGCATCCGCCTGACGCATTGGCTCACCACCACCCAAGTCCCGTGCCTCGTAAGGACGCTGCTGCGGCCCATGATCTACGGCGTCGGCTGTGGCATGACCGTCCACTTACCGACCGTGCGAACCCTCGGTGGATTCCCCGAACCGATGGAGGACCTCGGCACCGGCCACCGTCTCTCCCTCCTCGGTGCCGACATCGCACCCGCCACCGTCGCTGTCCTGGACGAGCCCTATACCGAGCCACGCGGCCTGACCAACCTCCACGCCCTCGCCTTCCTCACGTCAGCCCGACCGGACCGCCATGCGAAGGCCGTCGCTCACTTGCCGAGCGCCCTCACCCGCATCGGCAAGGCGCTCCTGGTGCTCCGGGAATGGGCCGACGAGATCGCCTGGATCACCGGCGCCCCGCTGATCGCCGCCGCGGTCATCTCCGCATTGTGGGCCGGTCCGCTGTGCTTCGCGCTTGCCCTCACGGGAGTCCTGTTCCATGGTCCCGTCCTGACAGCACGACTCATCAAGCTGGCCCCGGCCCTTCATGGTGCGGTCGTTCCCCCGACCTGCCGCGTCGCTGCCGCTCCATGCCCCACACGTGGCCGCCGTGCAGGGTTGATCGCAAGCAGCCCCGCCCAACCGTTCATCCGCCTCGCCGGCCCCTGGCGGATGATCTTCCGTCGCATCACCGGACACGCGACGACCTTCGGTAAGACTGAACGCTGAAGCACCATCCAATCCGCAAGAGGAAGTTGGACCAGAACCATGACCGAGCCCTCCACCGCCGAAATTCGCACCTCCGCCAAAGCCGTCGTCCTCCACGACGACCTGGTCCTCCTCATGCGTGCCGTCTGGGAGGACCAGGAGTGCTACTTCCTCCCTGGAGGCGGCCAACATCCTGGAGAGAGTCTCAGCGACGCCGTCGCCCGCGAAGTCGACGAGGAAACCGGCCTGACCGTCACCGTCGAGCGGCTGCTGTGGCTCCGTGAATACATCGGCGCCAACCACGACCACCCCGAAAGCGAAGCCGACACCCATCGCATCGAAGCGATCTTCCTGTGCACCCCCACCAGCGATCCCGGCCAGCTCGGCGGCCACGCCCAGGACGAGGTGCAGACCGGCCTGGAATGGGTGCCGCTGGGCAAAGTCCCTGCCCTCAACCTGCTGCCACAGGCCATCCGCCAGCCAATCGCCTCGCTCACGGAGGCGCCCAAGCCCCCCGGCACTTACCTCGGCGATGTCGCCTGACAGCGCTATGGACGGCATCGATGGCTGCGTCCCACCCAGCGCCCGCGAAATCACCACCGGCCAGACCAACCGCGTCTGGTCGGTGGAAGGACCCACGCCGTACATCCTCAAGCACTACGGCGACCCGAGCCGTGCCGCCAACGAAGCCGCCGCTCTCCGGCTCCTGACCAGCCACCGTGCCCCATGTCCACAGCTGCTCGCCGCGTCCAGCGGCAGCAGCACCCCTCCATGGACCGCACAGGCCGCACTACACGCGAAGCCTGTGCCCATCGACCGGTTCCTGGCAGACCTCGCCGAACCGCTGGCCGCCATCCACCGCATCCCCGGCACGCACTTCGGCCGCCTCGCCGGCGCCCAACAACACCGCAGCTGGACCGGCTACCTCCACGACCGCTTGCGCACCTATGCGGCAGCCGCCCCAGCCCTACGCGCCGTGGCCCGATGCCTCCACCAGGAAGTCGACGCCAGCGACACCCCGATCCAGCCAGTGCTGCTCCATCACGATCTGCAGCCGGGCCACCTCCTTCGGGAACCCGCGGGTTCCCGTCTGCTCATCGACTGGGAGCTGGCCATCTTCGGCGACCAGCGGTCCGACCTTGCTCGCCTCGCCGTACGCCTCGACCTCGACGACCCCACACCCGTACTTGCACTCGCCAGTCGGGCCGACGCCGCGGCCGAAGGCCGACTCCATCTGTACTGGCGCATCCACCTGCTCGCCGACGCCGCACTGAGCACAGACAGCGCCGTACGGGAACGGGCAGCCGGGAGGCTACTTGGTTCGAGCGTCACGTAGCTGTTGACGACTGGCCAGCCTCTAGTGCCGCAGGTGCGCTCTTGGGGCGACGAGCTGCAAGAGCAGATCGCTGGCGGGCGTCCGGGTGCAAGCCGCAGGGAACGGCGTTGGACCGGGACCAACTCGGGGGAGACGGCCACGGCCTCAACTCTGCGGACCTTCGCTATGAAGTGGGTGGACTCGCAGAGGCGAGTGTGTGCCTCGCGGCGGTCGTGAAGCGCTCGCGAGTGCACGCGCGGGCTTCCTGGTTGCGCTTCAGTTCATCGACGATCACAGTTGCTTGGTCAAGGAAGGCGGAAATCCTGTCACCGTCCCCATGCGCGCGAGCGATTGCAGCATCAGCGACGTCCTGGGCTCTTTGGAAGTTCTCGAATATCTCTGCCGTCCGTGGGTCTTCATGGAGCGGTCGACCGCTTTCGTTTGTCTCCGCCACGAGCTCTCGCATCTGCCTCCTGGTCTCCTGCATGGCTTCCCTGGCGGCAGCCATCGCTGGCGCTGTCTCGTTGGTCATGCTTTCGGTCGCTGTCGGAAGCGTTGCCTCTGTGAGTTCCTCCAGCTTGGTAGCTATGGTCACGTCACGCCGAATGCTGTCGGCGAGCTCTTCCGCCGTCTGCGCCACCTCGGCCGGTCCTAGAATGTCGATCCTTCGAGCACGTTCTGTAAGGCGACCGGCAGTTTCCTTCAGTGGGTTGTTTTCCGACGTCTCGGAGTCTCCCGGCAGACCCACGGAGTCAATGAGGCGAAGGCACTCGTCCCAGGCCGCTAAAAAGCCTTCGTACGCCTGAAGCCGTTGTTGCCGAAGCCAGTGGGCTTGATCGACTGTGGCTTGATCGCGAACTTGCTGCAAGGTGGCTTGTGCACTGAGGACGGCTCCCTTCTTCGCAGCCCGCGCGGACAGAGCTGCACCGACGACGGTGCCGGCCAGTCCGAACACGGCAGCCACCAGGGCGACAATGAATTCCTTTATGGCGAGACATCATCGCGGCGATGGCCCTCAGGCAGAATGGGACGTCCTGTGGCCCTGATCGCGCTGCCCTGCCCGACTCCTCGTATCAGAGTTGGCCACCAACGCGATCCGGCACGCGCGTCCACCGATGTCGACCGCGACCGCCAGCGCCGGACACACCACCCTCGGAACGATCGTTCTCAGGCTCTGGCCCACCGACCGCGGCGTTCTTGTCGCGGTCAGCGACCGCGATCCTCGGCCACCGGCGCCCCGGGCGAGCGACAGCAACGCCACTGGAGGCCGAGGACTGCTCCTGACCCAAACCATGGCCACCCGCTGGGGCTATTACCCCGAGCCGCCTCATCCAGCAAAGATCGTCTGGGCCGAGGTATCGACACAACCGAGGGATGCGCTCAGCAGACCTGCTGCTGGTGGCCCGGAGATCACCCCACTCGTGATGGGGCAGGTCCTCACCGCGCTTCGCGAGCTGTAGCCGCTCGGGTGACTACGCTCTGGTTCGAAGCCGTCTGAGCCTGCGCGCGACCATGGGCACCTGATCAGGAGAGGACGGCCGACCGAAGGCGGGAGCGCTACACCGATTCCCCCGAAGGTCAATACTCTCATCCCAGCCAGCAGCCCTCTCGCCGTCGACCAGGCAGGTGCCCTCCTCCTCCAGCGTCAGGCGTTGACACTCCCCTTTGGCTCGCCCGATAGGCTCGCGCACCCCTTCAGTGGCTCGAAGAGTGGATTCTGCTGGCACGGGTCCATGCATGGGTGCTTGTTCTGTAACCTCGGGGCATCATCGCCGCGAACGGCGGTGAGGGTGGACGTTGAGCTATAGAGGGTGACAGAGGGTGTCAGTGAGTGCGGTCGAACAGGTATTTTTGGAATGCGAGCGCGCTCGGGCAGACGGTGACTTGATTCAGCGGGTCTCCGCCAGTGATAAGGAGTACCACTTTCAGAATTGGGTGCAGGCCCGCATAGAGGCATGCAGGCTTTCGTACGATGATCCTGGCCGGAACACCTATCCGGACTTCCGGCTCATCCATCACCCGGAAGGGTATGAGGTCAAGGGCCTGGAGTTTCCCGGCCGCGAGGCGGACTACGACTCAAACTCCCAGGTGCCCACCGGTAACCACGGCGGCCGTGAGGTCTTCTACGTGTTCGGTCGCTACCCGAAGGCAGAGCGCGGCGTCGATGAGTATCCAGTTGTAGATCTGGTGGTGTGCCACGGCAGCTTCCTCAATGCCGATAGTGAGTACGTTCATAAGAACAAGTCGTTCCGTGGCTTTGGCTCGTACGGAGACATCCTGGTCCGCGACCGCAAAATGTACGTCGTGCCAACGCCGTTCGCACTAGCTTCCGGAACCGCAGGGCTCGCGACCCTGATCGTGCCTACTGAATTCGAGCCACAGTCGGATACTCTCGTTCAGGTGGGTGAACTTGATCGGACCGAGGTTGACGAGGTCATCGTGTCGTACGAGTTCAACCTTCAGACAAATGAGATGGTGACGCATAAGGCGCCGAATCTCAATGCAGGTAAGGTCCACAGTTTCCGAGCATATCGCTCGCGCGGTGCGGGCGATTCTAAGCCGGTTTCCCTCGCAGGGGGTCGGCTGTGACGGTCGAAGTGCCGCAACGTACCAGCCTGGAGTCAAACTTTCCGGCAGCGATGCTTAGTGGCGTCGGCACGAAGGAATCCTGGCGCAAGGAAGTCCACCGCCCAGCCACCAGCACGCACAAGTGGTGGGCGAAGCGCCTCGGCACCGTATTTCGGGGGATCATTACGTCGGCGACGACGCCCGATGGAGCCGATGCTGTGGGAGCCTACGGATCGTCGCTCGATCTGGCGGGAGCCATTGTGCTCGACCCGTTCTCTGGCTCGGGTGTGACCGGCGTGGAAGCCCTCAAACTCGGGGCTAAGGCTGTTTGTTTCGACATCAACCCTGTGGCAACGCTCGTTCAGCGTCAAGCTGTTCAACCGTGGGACCTCGGGTCTCTTGAAGCTGCCTACAAAGAGGTCGAGTCGGCCTGTCGGTCAGAGGTTGATCGACTCCACCGTACAGAGGACGGGAGGACTGTTCTCTACTACTTCTGGGTCGCGACCCTCGGGTGCCCCGAGTGCTCCAAAGAAGTTCGCTTGTTCGACTCGCCAGTGTTCTCTAAGAACGCTTACCCGAAGCGAGTACCCAAAGCCCAAATTGTCTGTCCCGAGTGCCTCTCCGTTAAGGAGAGTCGGTATGACTTCGTCACGGAGACGTGTTTGAAGGGCCACGTCATTACGCAGCGCGGTGCAGCGCGGGGTCAGTTGGCGACATGCGGGAACGGTCACAGCTTCAAGGTCCTCGGCGCCCTGAACGGGTCGCCACCGGTATACGAGATGTATGCCAAGATGGTGGCCAACTCGGACGGGTCGAAGAGCTACGAAGCCATCACCGACTGGGACAGGGAACTCTACGACGAGTGCGTTGCAGCGCTCGCAGGGCTATCGCAGTCTGCCGTGCTTCCACGCGGTCGGCTTGCTCCCGGCAATAATACTGACCAGGCTCTGAAGTGGAATTTTCGGGAATGGCGCGAATTCTTCAACGCGCGCCAGCTGGTTTCCCTCTCGCTGATGGCGACGGCGATCCGTGACCTGACTGGATCGCCTGAACGCGAAGCGCTTTGTGCCCTGTTTTCAGGAACGCTTGAGTTCAATAACCTGTTCACATCGTTCAAAGGCGAGGGGACGGGGGCTGTCCGGCATATGTTCAGTCATCACATCCTCAAGCCGGAGCGGACTCCACTGGAGGCGCACCCCTGGGGCACGTCGCAGTCCTCCGGTGCGTTCTCCACTCTCTTCAAGAGTCGTCTGCAGCGTGCTCACGAGTACAAGACGAAACCTGCAGACCTCGTTGACCGGGGTGCAGGGATCGAGCGGATCTCCGGAGTGTCAAAGCCAGTGGGCGCGAGCATTGCGGACTCATGGGAGTCTTTCGTCTCGATCGAAGGGCAGGCGGCCTATGTCGCCACCAGAAACTCGGCACAGACGGATATTCCGGATGGGTCGGTTGACCTAGTCGTTACTGATCCGCCCTACATGGACAACGTCCACTACGCGGAGCTCGCGGACTTCTTTCACGCGTGGCTCCAGCACATGCAGCCGTACATCGGCTATTCCGACGCGACAACGACCCGTCGAGTGGGCGAGGTCCAGCATGCTGACCCGGCGGAGTTTGGGAAGGCAATCGAGGCAGTGTGGACCGAGTCGGCGCGAGTCTTGAAGCCGGGCGGTCTGCTGGCCTTCACGTTCCACCAGGCTCGGATCAGCGGGTGGGTGCAGGTGGTTGAGTCGCTACGCCGCTCTGGTTGGATCGTGATGGCCGTCCAACCGGTGAAAGGTGAGATGACGACCAGTGTCGTCAAGGCTGGAGCCCGTGAGCCCTCCAATCTCGACAGCGTTGTGGTGTGTCGCCGGGCCGTGGACGGAGCTACGAATCCAAATTCTTCGGTGGAGGAAGCCCTAGCGACTGCGACAAGGGAGCTAACAGACCTTCGAGATGCCCAAATCGATGTCGGGGCAGGCGACGTCAGGTCAGTTGTTCGCGGGGCGCTTCTGGCCTACCTCGCGTCCACGGGCGTAGACCTTGATGAGTCAGTCGCCGCGCAGGTGGACTCCCTAGCAACAGAAAGCATTGAGACGCTGCTTGGGTCCGGTCCGGGTGGCGGCGGTCGTTAGCGGGATGCAGCAGTGTCGACGTAGAGCGGTACAGCTTCGTCGACTGTCTCCACGAGGGGTACGCCTCGTCGACACGAACCGTCACCTCGGCACACGCGGAACGTGGAGCGGCCTGGGCAGCCGGCTCATGGCGAGCGCGTGCGGCAAATGCACCATGGCTGGGAGGCCGGTGATTAGTTGCGTACAGATCGTCGACTCGGCGTGGAGCTGGCCTGTGTTGCGTGAGCGCTGCGTGAGCGGACCGGCTGGCATTAGAGGGGACTCGGTGTCACGCGAACCGCGGCTGCGCTCTCCTGACCAGCGGAAACAAGATTCTGCGGCATCACGCGGCACTGCTCGGGACGATCCCGCACCCCCTCGTAATGCGTAGGTCTCGGGTTCGAATCCCGAAGGCGGCTCAGTCGAAACCCCAGGTCGGATCCAATCCGACCTGGGGTTTTCTCGTTCAGTGGATGCGGCGTCGGTGCGGGGAGTGTTCCGTGTGGGGGCGACGGTCTCAGTTCTGGTGCGTGGAGGGGCTTGCTGCTTGTTCCACGCCGCCTTGTGTGTGATGGCTGTGGCCGTGGGGGCAAGGTTCTTCTCCAGCGCAGCCAGAAGGCCAAGTTCGCCCTGGTGTGTGGGGTCTCCGCGAGATGCGAGGAGGCCGGTCTGGCCGTCAAGTCGGAATCCCTGAAGGTCGCCCATGGCGCCCCTGGGGCCTGGGGTCTGGGGCGTCGAAGTTCCCAGTGGCTGCTTTCCCGTCGTGGCCGCGGTGGTGGGAGGCGGGTGGAGGTCAGGAAATGGTGTGGGCGGCGAACCAGTGGAGGGTTGTTCTTGCTGCGGCCGGATCGACGTGGTCGGGGAAGAGGTGCAGGTCGAGGTTGAGGCCGTCGATCAGGGTGAGGGCGTGCGTGATGTGGGCGTCGATGTCGGTTGGCGCGACATGGCCCTGGTCGGCGAGCGTGTTGAACCAGCGGAGCAGTGCCTCCTTCGAGGCCCGGCGGCCGCTCTTGAGGATTTCCGTGACTCCCGCGTCGCCGCCGAGGGCCAGTCTGTGCAGTTCGGCCCAGCTGGTCAGTGCCTGCATCTGCTCGTTGGACTGCGGCACGAACTGCGCGAGGCAGTCGTACAGGCGGGCGGCCGGGTCGCGGCTGTCATCGGTGATGTCGAGGTCGCTGAGAACGTTGGTGACGAGCCGGCTCGCGACCGCCTGATAGAGGTCGGCCTGGGATGGGAAGTAGTGCCGCAACGTGGTCGCCCCGACGCCCGCCGCGGCCGCGACGGACCGGACGCTCAACGCTCCGACGCCTTGTTCGTGCGTCAGCCGGAGGGCTGCGGCGAGGATCTCTTCCTGCCTGCTCTTGTTCACGAAGGGGACCCTAGCACAGTGTGCTAGTACGGTGTACGGTACAGCGTGCTGGCACGCTGTGCTAGTGCTATTTTCGCTGATCAGGAGCATTGAATGCACGAGACCCTCCGCCCTGTCCCGGCCGAAGCGCCCGGCGAGAGGTCGTCCGGCCCTGGCTGGCCGGAGGTAGTCGCCGGTGTGGCCGCCTATGCGGTCCTCTATGCGGGCGTGGTCGTGTGCCTGCGGCAGGCCGACCTGTCGGACACCGTGGCCGGCCTCATAGGGTTCGTGCTCTCCGCGGTGATGGGCCTCGGCGCCTTCGCGGTCGCCGCCCTGCTACGGATCCGCCGGCTCGCGCCGTTCGGCCTGCGGCGCGTGAGCGGGCGGTCATTGCTCGCCGCTGTCGGGTTCGGCGTCGTCGCCTACGTGCTGGCCACGATCGCCTCGCTGCTCTACCAGGCGGTGGCGGGCGATCACCAGAATGTTCAGGTCGGCTATCAAGCGGCCGCCGCGGGTGGCATCTTCTGGTACCTCGCGGTCGCGGTGGCCGGGTTCGTCGCCACCCCGATCGGTGAGGAGCTCCTCTTCCGCGGTGTACTGGCCAACGGCCTGGGCCGCTACGGGGCCTGGGCCAGTGTGCTCGCCAGCGCCGCGGTCTTCGCGCTCGTGCACGGCCTCAACCCGGTGCTGCCCGTCGCGTTCGTGGTCGGCGTCATCAACGCCCTGCTGCTGCGGCGTACCGGCTCGGTGTGGCCCGGCATCGTCGTCCACGGCGTCAACAACGCGCTCGCCATGTCGGTGCCCGTGATCATTGGGCTGGTGAGCAGGTGAGCCGCCAGCGGTTGGGCTGCCGCCCGGTGATCAACCCGCCTCGCTGCGGGAGGGCGGCAACGGTGGTGTTGATGGCCAAGTACGGGTTCGTGTCGGCTTGTTGACCGAGTTCAAGGTTGGTTTCGGCTTGCTGGCCGTGTTCAAGCGGGTGGCCGATCCGCGCACGTGGGGATCGGCCCCTTCTCGCGGGTGGCGCCCCGGTGCGCCTCACTCCGTGCGGGCCACCTGCGAGGGGTGTACGCGCATGACGAGTAGTCCGGGGACGAGGACTCCCAGCAGTCCCAGGCCGGCGCAGCCGAGGGCCACCTGTGTCAGTGCGCTCCACGGCAGGAGGGGCAGGAGATCCGCCGTCGGCAGGGCCAGTCGTGTGGCGAGGCCGGTGAGGGTCACGGCCACTACTGCGGCTGCGGCGGTGAGTCCGCTGAGTACGACGATCGTGGACTCCCAGCCGAGCATGCGCAGCAGTTGACCGCGCGTGCTTCCGGTGAGCCGCAGGACGGCGAACTCCTGCCGGCGCCGACGTGTGGCGAGCAGCAAGGTGTTCAGTATGCCGATGCCGGAGAACGTGATGAGGGGAGCCATGAGGAGGCGCAGGCCCACGGCATTGCGCTGTTGGCGTTTGTCGGCTCGCGCCTGTTGTAGCCGGGTTTCCTTGAGGGGGTGTTCCTTCGCGGCTTCCAGGGCCGCCGGCTCTGTGCTTCGGCTCGACACCGACACCGACACCGACACCACGCTCGGCCGGGAACTCGTCGTCTGTGACACGGAGTTGTGGCACAGCAGCATCGCGCTGAGGCCCGCTGCGATGAGTACGGGGCCGGCCATGGCGGCCACGCGGCGCGTTGCCGCCGCGCTGTTCGCGGCAGCCAGTGTGCCGGAGTAGCGGGAGAGCAGTCGCCCGGGGCCGGAGCTCAGCGCGGCGATCGGGCGTACGAGGAGCGGGATGAGCAGCCAGACGGAGAGGATCAGCAGCAGGCACAGCGCCGTGGCGCCGTTGAGCGCTTCGTGCGGGCCGTTGCGGCGGCCGTACCGGTCCCAGGCCGCCCAGGCGAGCCCGAGCAGGACGAGTGCGCCGATGGCGCGCCCGGTCGGCATCGCGCGCCGCTCCACCTCGGCCTCGCGCAGGGCGGCGATCGGCGAGATCCGCATCGGGCCGTTCGTCGCGGCCCACGCGGCGAGCACGGCGATGCCCGTCGTACACAACACGCCCGCGGCGAAGCCGGGCAGGGACAGGCCGCCCGTGGGGCCGGGCTCCAGTATGTCGTTGCGGATGAGCCAGGACAGCGCGGGCCCGGCCGCGGCCAGGCCGGTGCCCGCGCCCGCCGCGGCTCCGGCGAGAGAGATCACCATGGCCTCGCCGACGATCTCCAGCCGCAGTTGCCGGGGCGTGGCCCCGATGGTCCGCAGTGCCCCGATCTCACGGCGGCGCTGCTGCACCACCAGGGACATCGTGTTGACGACGAGCAGCCAGGCGGTCAGCCCGGACGTGCCGCCCACCAAGCCCAGCAATGACTCGGCCGCTTTCTCGGCGCCGCCGCCGGCGCTCACGTGGTGCACCCGGTCCAGCACCGTCGTCAGCGTGGTGACCAGCGCCGAACTCATCACGACCACCACGAGCACTCCGGCGTACTGCCACAGCCGGGTGCGCAGGGAACCCATCACGAGGAAGAACACCGTCAGACCTCCAGAGCGGCCATGCGAGCCGCGATGGTCTCGGCGGTGATCTCGGTTCCGGTGAGACGGTCCACGAGCCGGCCGTCGGCGAGCACCAGCACCTCGTCCGCCCAGGCGGCCGCCTGCGGGTCGTGCGTCACCATGACCACGGTGGTGCCCCGGTCGTCGACCGCTTTCCGTAGCAGGTTGAGCACTTCACGGCCCGAGGCCCGGTCCAGGGCGCCGGTCGGCTCGTCTGCGAAGACCACCTCGGGGTGGGTGACCAGCGCCCGTGCCAAGGCGGCACGCTGTTGCTGTCCGCCCGATAACTCGGCCGGTCTGCGATGGCGCTTGTCCAACAAGCCCACGTCGGCGAGCAGTTCCTCCAGTCGGCGCGGGTCCGGCCGGCGGCCCGCCAGTCGCAGCGGCAGCGCCACGTTGGCGGCGACGGTCAGAGCGGGGACCAGGTGGAAGTCCTGGAAGACGAACCCGATGCGGTCCCGCCGCAGCAGCGTCAACTGCCGCTCGGAGAGCCCGGCGAGCTCCTGCCCGGCCAGCGTCACCGAGCCGGAGGACGGCCGCTCCAGGCCCGCCGCACAGTGCAGCAGCGTGGATTTCCCGGAGCCCGAAGGACCCATCACGGCCGTGAAAGAGCCGCTGGGGATGGTGTGGTTGATGCCGTGCAGGGCGGTGACCGCCTGCCGGCCCGTTCCGTGCGCCTTGTGCAGGGACCGCAGGTCGACGGCGGGATTCCTGGTGGGCACCTGCCTGTGGACGGTGTGCGACGGCTGTGTTGTGTTCATGGGGCGAGTCAAGCTTTCCCGGGGCACGATGTCGGTGGAGCGAGCTGGACAGCCGGGGTAGAGCGCGGTCTACCTTTGCTCCACTCTTCTGCCGGTGCAGGGTGAAGAGACGGCCGCGAGGGCGGGTGGGGGACGGATGGATGTCCGGCAGCAGTACGAGGCGGCATGCGGACGATTACGCAGCGGGAGCGCGCGGCTGGCCCGGTCGGTGCTCTATCTGGCGTGCGGCTTCCCCGTGGGACTGGTGTGGCTGGTCTGCTGCGTGGTTCTGCTGGGGCTGGGCCTGGCGACAGCGCTGTTCCTCGTGGGCATTCCGCTGATCGCCGCCGTGCTGCTGTCGGGCATCCCGCTGGGTGTGGTCGAGCGGGCCCGGCTGCGGATGTTCACCGGCACCGCCGTTCCCTCACCGCACGCCCCGGCCTCCGGCCGCAGTCCGCGCGCCTGGCTCCGGCAGCGGGCGACCGAGCCTGCGACGTGGTGGGAGCTGGCCTACGCGGTGGCCCACTGCGCGCTGTCGTACTGCGACTTCGTCCTGGTGACGGGAAGCCTGACGCTGTCCCTGGCACTGCTCGCCGCACCGCTTCTGCGCCGCTTCACCCCGGACGGTCAGGTGCACATGGCGGTCTTCCAGGCGTACTCGGACACGCAGGCCCTCGTGTTGGTGCTGTGCGGCACCGTCCTGCTCGCCCTGACATATCTGACGCTGACCAGGTACGCGGCCGCCCGTGCCCGACTGGCCACGTGTGTTCTGACGAAACGCCACAGTGCCGCCGGAGTCGATCAGGATCAGGACGAGCGAATCGGCCACCTTGTCCGGTCCCGGGCCCGCATCCTGGACGCCTACGACGCGGAGCGCCGCCGGATCGAGCGCGATCTGCACGACGGTGCCCAGCAGCGCCTCACCGGCCTGATCATGACGCTCGGTCTCGCGCGGCTGGAGCTCGCCGAGGGCGACAGCGCCGCCCGCGAACTCGTCGACAAGGCTGCCGAGGAGGCGCGGACGACCCTCCGGGAACTCCGGGAACTCGTCCACGGCATCTACCCCGCGACGCTCACCGACCGGGGCCTGTCCGCCGCGCTGGTCGAGCTGGCGGAAGACGCCGTCCTGCCGGTGGAGACCGATGTCGCGCTGGCCGAGCGTCCGCCGGAGGCCGTGGAGGCGGCAACGTACTTCGTGGCCTGCGAGGCGATGGCCAACGTCACCAAGCACAGCGCCGCCACCGAAGGCCGGCTGTCGCTGCGCCGCACGGGCACCGGGCTCGTTCTGGAGGTGCGCGACAATGGCGTCGGTGGCGCCGACGCGGAGTCCGGGACCGGTCTGCTGGGGCTCGCGGACCGGGTCGCGGTCTTCGGCGGCACCGTTCATCTGTCGAGCCCGGCCGGCGGCCCGACCCTCTTGCATGTGGAGATTCCGTGCGGATCGTGATCGCGGAGGACTCCTCCCTGCTCAGGGAGGGCCTGGTACAGATCCTCAGTAAATTCGGCCATCACGTCGTCGCCGCGGTCGACAATGCGCCGTCCCTCATCGCCGCGGTGCGGGAACACCGTCCCGATCTCGCCCTGGTGGACGTGCGGCTGCCGCCGGGCTTCAAGGACGAGGGCCTGCGCGCGGCCATCGCCCTGCGCGCGGAGAGCCCCGGCCTCGGCGTGCTGGTGCTCTCGCAGTACCTGGACGCGGACTACGCGGCGGAATTGCTGGAGACGCATTCCTCCGGAGTGGGATACCTGCTCAAGGACCGGGTGGGCGATATCCCGGAATTCCTCGGCTCGGTGCAGCGGGTGGCCGACGGCGAGACCGTCATGGACACGGAAATCGTCCGCCGGCTGCTGGGCCGTCGCAGGGGACGGTCCTCGGTGCAGAGTCTGACGCGGCGGGAGAAGGAGGTCCTGGCGCTGATGGCGGAGGGCCGCTCCAACGCCTCCATCGCGCGCTCCCTGTCCGTCAGCCAGGCAGCGGTGTCGAAGCACATCGGGAACATCTTCGACAAGCTCGGCCTGCCCGAGAGCGGCACCGATCACCGCCGCGTCCTGGCTGTTCTGGCCTATCTGCGGCAGTGACACCGGCGCGGGCCGGTGGGCGCCGCTCTCGGCCGGTGCTTCTTCATGTGCTCTGTGCGGCGGTGCCGGTGTTGATGTGGAGGAGGGCGTCGGCGGTGTCGAGGGTTGGTTGGTCGAGGGGGAAGTAGCCCTGTTGGGGGGTGGTGTCGGTGCGGGGGTGGGCGGGAGGGAGTGTGGTGGTGGGGGTGAGGCCCCAGGTGGTGGTGTGGTGTTGGAGGTAGGACTCGTAGGTGTGGGGGGCGGGGGCTTGGAGGCCGAGGGCTTGGCTGCGGCCGAGGCTGCCGGCGATGACGGTGTAGTGGTCGCCCCGTAGTGAGGCGAGGATGGCGCCGGCGCCGAACCAGGTGGTGTCCAGCGCTCCCAGGGACCAGTGGCTCGGGGTGCGTTGTAGGTGGAGGTTGTGGGCGAAGACCAGGGTCGGGCCCCGTTGGGCCTCGGTGTCGCGGATGTCGAGGAGGTTTTGGGCCATGAGGGCGTCGCGGGTGGCGAGCAGGCGGGAGACCCGGGCGCTCTCCTCCAGGGGCTGGGCTGACTGCTTGTGATAGCGCAGCAGGCCGAGGCCGGCGGTGAGGTGGGTCTTGGCCCGGTGCCACTCGGCGAGGGAGGTGGTGGCGATCAGCCTCGGGGCGCGGGTGTGGAGCGAGGTGAGCAGGTCGTCCGCGAGGGTGCGCAGTTTTTCGGCCTCGGGCGTTGCGCCGGGGGACATGGAGGGGTCGGTGATGGCTTCGGTGCGGCTCCAGCGTTCGTCGTCGCCTGTGAGGCCGGCGAGGTCGAAGTCGCTGTCGAAGCCGGTGTCGAAGGTGAGGTCAAGGGCCAGGTAGTTGGCGGCGTATTCGAGGTAGGGGCGGGGGCTGGGGGCCTGAGTGTTCTCCAGTGGGGCGTCGAAGCCGTGGAAGGTGAGTCGTTCTGCTGGGGGGCGGGTCCGGTTGTACTCGCGGATCCAGGTGACCAGTTCGCGGTTGGCGGCCAGCTTTCCGAAGCCGTGGGAGAAGCCGTCGGCCATCACCGTGTCGAGGGTTCCGGTGCCCTCCTGGACGTAGTCGTTCACGGCGAGTGCGGCGACGCGATCGGTTTCGAGGGCGATCGAGCGGAAGCCGAGGTCGACGAGTTGGGCGAAGAGTTCGTTGCGGACCTGTCCGAAGGCCGGTTCCTGGTGGGTGGGTTCACCGAGCGCCAACAGTTCGCATGACGCGGTCACGAAGTTCCGGATGTCCTGAGTCATGGTCATCATGGGCCTCAAGCGTATCTTTGAAAGTACGGTTGAGGGTTTTGCGATGTGGGTGGGGGTGGGTTGGGGGTTTGGGCGGGGATGATTTGGGGTTGTGGGGGGTTGGGGTGGGGGTAGAGTTTCAAAGCGGGGATAGATGGGGGGATGGTTGTGCGGCCGGCCGATCTTGCACGTGAGCACGGTATTTCCACTCAGGCGGTGCGCAACTACGAGCGGGATGGGTGCCTTCCGCCTGCGGAGCGGACGCGTAGTGGGTACCGGATCTATACCGAGGCGCATGCGGAAGCGCTGCGTGCCTATCTCTCGCTCGTCCCGGGGTATGGCTATGCGGCCGGCGGCCAGATCATGAACGCGGTGCACCGGGGTGAGATCGACGAGGCTTTGACGATCATCGATCGGGGGCATGGTCAGTTGCTCCGTGACCGGGAGACCCTGGAGGCGGTGCGCAGGGCGGTGGATCACCTGACGGTGGAGTCCGAGGCCGGTTCGGCGCCTTCGGCGGAGCGTGCCACCCGTACCGTAGGTGAGCTTGCCCATCAGCTCGGTGTCACTCCGGCGACCTTGCGCAACTGGGAAGCCGTCGGGATCGTCGTGCCCGCGCGCGACCCCGTCACCGGGTACCGCGTTTTCCGCGCGAGCGATATCCGTGATGCCGAGCTTGCCCATCTGCTCCGACGCGGCGGCTATCCGCTGGAACACATCGCCACCGTGGTCCAGCAGATCCGCACGGCCGGCGGCACCGACAGCCTGTCGCAGGCCCTGGACGACTGGCGACAAAAGCTCACGGAGCGGGGGCTGGCCATGCTCGACGCCGCCACTCATCTCAGCCGCTATCTGGGGCTGATCGACGGGCCTGATCGACGGGCCTGATCAACGGGAGCTGACCCGCCCCCACAGCGGCGTCAACAGCCTCCGTGCCCGCCGCAGTTAGACGCTGGCGGTGTCTTCGGACGCCGATGTGTCCCGGTGGGGCCGAGGGGTTCCGATGGAGCCCGAGCGGGTGCTGTAGAACACCGAGCTGTGTGAGCCGTGCAGGTGCATGGTCGTGGAATCGCCGGTGAGGGATTTCCTGAATTCCCTGATGATGGCGCGGATGGCGGCGGGGAGAATCAGCAGAGTGGCGGCAAGCAGCAGGAGCTGGATGAGGGATCCCGCCAAGGCTCCGATACCTCCGAATACGGAGAGGATCGGTGGAGCTGAGATGAGGGAGAGAGCGAGTGCGAGAAACGCTGTGACGCGCTGGGCGTCGCTCGTGGTGCCCTCGGGGGACTTTTCGCGGAACTGTACGTCGCCCTCGTCATTGTGCGAGTGCGGACGCTTCCAGTTCTTGGCCTCGTTTCCGGCTACCAGGAGCTCGATGGATACTTCCTGGTCAACCTCAAGGTGGGCGATGTGGCAGAGCAGGCCGGCGCTGGTGTCCCCGGTGTCGTGAGGCAGCAGGGAGGCGCCGAGTTCCTCTTCGGGTTCCGGGGAGAAGTGGGATTCCAGGACTTCTGAATCGCCGGGAAAGCGGAACCGGATCTTATGGTCCTTGATGACCTTGTTGCCGGTGTTCTTGAGCTTGACCTTGATGGCGCACAGATCGCTGACATTCCGGCCGCCGTAAGATATGCCCACCTTCTGCTGGAAGTCCCGGTCAATGGAGACGATGCTGGACTGGGTGCGGGCTTCCCAGGTGATGCGCTTGACCGGTTCGCGCCGGGAATTCAAGTACCAGACGAGCAGGGTGACGCAAGCGGTGATCGCCGAACCCACGAGTGCCGGGGGTGCCCACCCAGGGAGGGCGTGGGAGCTCTGTTCCGCGAGATAAGCGACCTGCATCGTCGTTCCCCGTTCTGTGGCCGCCGTCATGGCGGAGGGTCACTTTAACGAGGTGGCGGGAGACGGGTGGGTGTGTTTGGCGAAACGTCCCCCTGCTCACCCGGTCCTCCCCCCCGGCCCCCACCGGAGGAATAGACATCAGGGTCTTGTAGTGCCCCTTCGGGTGAGGTTTGAGCTGCCAGTAGCGGCCGGTGCGTTCGTTGAGCAGGACCGTGCCGTCGTCGATGTCGGTGGCAACCACGTCAGGGTGCAGGCGCAGGGGCATCGTCGGACCTCCAAGCGCATGCCGTCAGCGCCGACCATCAGGCGGGCGTGCTCCTCCGTGGTCGCGCCGTCGGAGGTACGGCAGCGCACCCCGGTGGCCTGGCCCTCGTCGTCGGACAGCACCTCGGTCACGGTGCGGCCCTGGCGGAACTCCATGCCCGAGGCGACCGCGGCGTCCGCGGCGTCCGCGAGGATCTCGTCCAGCAGATAGCGGCGCGGGGCGTACGCGGCGCGGTGGCCGTCGACCGGGATCGAGCAGCCCTCGATACGGATGTCCGCGATCCGGTAGACGGCCCGGTCCAGCGGCGGGCAGCCGGTGGCGATCACCTTGTCGAGCACGCCCCAGCGCCGCAGCAGGGCCACCCCGGGCCCCGGCCGCCCGGTCGAGCCGGCCGTCGGCATCGCCGGACGGAGTCGACTCCCTGCCCCCCGCTCGTGACCCGCCGGGCGGGCCGTCTACCTGCTCAAGCACGCTAGGGAGAGCGGCAATCGGGGCGTCATTGTGTCGTCATTACCGCCCGGTTCGCGGGGGCGGAGGCGGGCGACGGTGCCCTGATACGGCGGCTGATACGGCGTCGATAGGGGCGCCCGGTACCGTTTCCGGCCGCGTCCGGCCCCGGTCGTACCTCCCGGTGCCGTCTCTCCCGGCGCTGTCTCTCCCGAAGGGTTGAACATGACTGTTTCCCGAGCCGTGAAGGGCTCGTATCGCGCCCTGGACCAGGAGTGGTTCCGCCGTCCCCGGCCGGTGGCCGACCCCCGGCTGCGGCTGGTCTGCTTTCCGCACGCGGGGGGCGCGGCCAGCTTTTTCCGGGACTGGCCGCAGTGGCTGCCGGCGGATATCGAGGTGGCCGCGGTCTGTTATCCCGGCCGGGAGGACCGGATAGCGCTGCCCGCCGTCGAGACGATGGACGTGCTCGCCGACCGCATCGCCGAGGAGCTGGTGCCCGCCCTGGACCGGCCACTCGCGTTCTTCGGGCACAGCATGGGCGCCTCGGTCGCGCATGAGGTGGCGATGCGGATCGAGCGGCGCCACGGGCGGGTGCTGCGGCGGCTGCTGGTCTCCAGCCGCGGCGCACCGTCCCGGCTGCGGCCGTCCGGGATCTCCCGGGAGAGCGATGAGGTGCTGGTGCGGAATGTGAAGGGGCTCGGCGGTACGTCCTCCGGCGCCCTGGACCACCCCGATCTGCGGGAGCTGCTGCTGCCTGCCATCCGCGCCGACTACCGGCTGATCGACGACTACCGTCCGGCCGATCCGCCGCCCCGGATCGCGGTGCCGGTGACCGCGCTGCTCGGCGACCGTGACCCGCATGTCCAGGAGGCGGACATGCGGGCCTGGGCCGAGGTGACCGAGGGGGACTTCGGGCTGCGGATCCTGCCCGGTGACCACTTCTACCTGCTGGCGCAGGCGCCCTCTCTGGTGGGCGAGGTGGGCAGGCTGCTCGCCGGCGGCTAGCGCTCTGACCGCGTAGGTTCGCCGGGTTGCCCGGCCTGTCTGGACCCTCAGGCGGGTGGAACCCGGCGGGCAGGAACCTCGAAGACGAGTTCGAGACCATCCTCCTCGTCCCACTGCTCTCCGACCTCAACGAAGCCGAAGCCCGAGATCGTGGCCAGGGATGCCACGTTGTCGGGGCTGATCGTCGCCCGCACAGTTGTGACTGCGGTATCGGCTGCTGCCCGGCGGAGCAACTCGATCAGCGCGGATCGGGCGTATCCCTGGCGACGGAAGTCGGGAGCAATGGAGTAGCCGATCTCGACCATGCCGACCTCATCAGGCGGTCCGTGGAACCCGGCATGTCCGACGACGAGACCCTTGTCGCCGACGACCGCCTGCCGCACCATCCACCGCGCATGGACGGGATCGGCGGCCATCTGGTCGAGCCGGAACTGCCACAGCCACCGTGCTCCATCGGTCACGAAGTACTCGGTCAGCGAGACCCCGGCCACCCTGCTGGCTTCGGACAGGTCTCCATCGAGCAATGCGGACATCGCCCCGCCGGGCAGCTCGACAAAATGCACACGTTTCGGGCTCCGCGTGAACGGCCCCCAGCAGTCGGCTTCATCTGTCACCTGCGGATGCTCGCCCACCAACCCAAAGGGCGTCCAACGATTTCGAAGCCGCCCGCAGCCACCCCGCGACGTCATCCACCACCACGGCCCACCCCGGTGAACCTTCCCGGACAGAACACCTAGCTCTCAGGGCGGGTGCCCGTCCATCCAGAGGATGACGCCGGGGCCAGTCATGGCACTCCAGGACCGTCCGGCTTTGGGGTCCTCTGGGGGAGGACGGCTATGAGCCGCGCATTCGAGGATGGGGACATCGAATCCTCCGTCCCTCTTCCAGGAACCCCTTCTTCCAGGAGACCCCTTGCCCGCAAAAAAGGGCGGTTTACCGCATATGACGGCTTCGCCGCCTCCTCCTCACAGAAATTCCCTTTCCTTATGAACGAGAACACTGCTCACCACCGCCTCCGGACTCGGCGTGCGACCGAAGGCTGGACCTTCTTGGTGGAATCGATACGGCACCACCGCACGGTCGGCTCCGTCGCCCCCAGCAGTAAGTCGCTGTCCAACCTGCTGGCCAACCCGTTGCTGGAACGAGCGCCGCGCAGTTCGAACGTCCTGGAAGTCGGCGCAGGTACCGGCTCGGTCACACGAGTTCTGCTGCCCCGAATACCCCGGGGAAGCCGGCTGGACATCGTGGAAGCCAACGCCCAGTTCGCCGAGCATCTGCGTGAGCTGGTTCGCGGGTACCCGAACCTGGGGGAACAGCAGGAGCGCATACGCGTCCACGACATCGGTGTCGAACAGCTCGCCACCGACCGCCGCTATGACGTGATCGTCTCCGGCCTGCCGTTCTCCAACTTCTCCCCCCGGCAGGTGGACGACATCATGGGCCGCTACTTCGATCTGCTCCGTCCCGGGGGCACACTCACCTACTTCTCCTATTGCGGCAGTCGCTGGGTCCGCGCCTTGCTGACATCCCGCCCGGAGGCTCGCCGTCAACGCGAGGTCAAAGACCTGCTGCACCACTATCACCGCCGTTACGCGGTCGGTTGCTGGACCGTGTGGGGAAATCTGCCACCCGCGATGGTGTGGCAACTGCGCCGGCCGCTCGATGCCGTCAACCAGTCCGAGGTGCTGACCGCCCGGCCGCCTATCGCGATTTAGCGCAATGGACAGCCTCGCCGCCCTGCTCAGCACCATTCCCCCTGCCGCCGCGTATGCGGTGCTGGCCGCAGCAATTATTGGAGAATCCATATTGCTGGTGGGTGCCTTCATTCCCACCCTCGTTCTCATGCTCACCGCGGGAGCCCTGGCCCGTACCGGCAGCTTGAACCTGTGCGGGGTCATCGCGGTTGCCGCCGGCGCCGTCATGATCGGGGACGCTCTCGGCCACCGAACCGGCCACCTGCTGGGCAAGCGCCTCCGGACCGCGCAGCTCGGCCGCCGCATACCCGCCTCGGCCTGGCAGCGAGCCGAAACCCTCATGAACAAGCGCGCCGGCCAAACCCTCCTGATCTTCCGCTTCATCCCTGTGATGCGGACCGTTGCCCCGCACATGGCCGGCGTCACTGGCCTGACGTACCGCCACATCGCCCCGTACAGCGCCCTGGGCTCGGTCGCCTGGGCCTGCGTGGAAAGCGGCGCGGGCTACACGGCAGCCTTCTCCCTCCAGCACGTCACGTGAGGGAGGAGCCCTGCTCGTATGACGTGCTCCTCCGCAATGAGGCGCATACCCGGTCCGGAACCGGGCAACGAGCGGGAAGCGCCGTGCCATGAGGCCGCGCGGGCACCGCCCCGCAGGGCGTCACTGCCAGTCGACGACGATGCGGTTCAACGGGGTGTCGAGAGCGAAGAGGCCGGGGCGCTGCTCAATCGCAGGGGCGTCGAGGGGCTGAAGCTCGAACGTCGCCGCACGACCGCGGTAGTCGCGGTCCCAGGTGCGGATGGCGTCCGCGACCGTCGCAGCCAACTCGTCACTGCCGGGGCCGTGACCGATGACGCCGAACTCCCAGAGCCTGCCACCCTCGGGGGTCTTCTTCTCCGACAGGCGGCGCGCAAGGTAGGCGACGGCCCCCTTGTCGACAGCCGCGGCCGACGAGGGATAGGGGTCGTCGCTGAGGAGTGTGCCCTTGGCGCTCTGCGGGAACAGCATCCGAATCAGCCCGGACGGCACGGAGCAGCTGACGAACAACTCCATCCACTCCGGCGACTCCATGGCGTGGACCGTCATCCCGGTCCACTCCTCCGTACGCGGTTGACCGAGGACTCCGGAGAGGGCGCCGGCGTCGATGTGCTGCCCGGCGTGAGCCTGGAGCCGTACGGTTCCGTCCGCACTGAGCGGGATGACACGACGGCCATCGTCGGCAATGCCGCGCCGCAGCGGCATGAAGGTGTTCATCTCGCTGCCGAGGGACACCCACCGGCCATCGCGCTGCTCATAGGCGACGGAGCGAGCCACAGAACCTTTGAGGCGCTGCGGAACGAGGAGCCGACCCCCGGGAGCGAGCTGATCGAGCCAGGCGCGCGGGACGCCGTGCGCGCCAACAGTGGCGATGATGCGGTCGTACGGTGCACCCTCGGCGTGGCCGAGGGCCCCGTCACGGGTCAGTGCCTCGACATTGGTGCAGCCGGCGGCCGACAGGTGCGCGCGGGCTCCCTGCACGAGGTCGTCGTCGACGTCGATGGTGGTGACGTGGCCGCTGTCGCCGACCAAGTGAGCGAGCAGAGCGGCGTTGTAGCCGGTGCCGGCGCCGATTTCGAGGATGCGCTCGCCTGGCTGTGCCTGAAGCTGGTCCAGCATGAGGGCGACGACGACCGGCTGGGAGGCACAGGAGATCGATGTGCCGTCGGAGTCGTACTTGATGGGCACCGGCGAGTTTGCGTAGGCATCTTCAAGCGAAGCGCCGGGCACGAACTTGTGACGGGGCACGGTGCGCAGTGCCCTCTCCACATCGGGCGTACGGGCATGTCCGTCCGCGCGGATCTGGTCGACCAGGGCGTTGCGCAGTCGTTCGGCGTCGGCCTCGGGGATGGCGATTGCGTCGGTATTCACCGCCCTGACGCTAGAGGTCTCGGCTGTTCCCCCGGTGGGCGACGCGGTGTTGTCACTCGATCCCATGGCTTCCTCTCGCGCGATGTTGGACATGCGGTACTCGTGACGCAGAGGCGGGCGAGTGACGACGACGGCCCCCGCCGCTTGGCGAGGGCTGGTCCGCGCGTTCGGCCAGCTCCTCTTGAGTCCGCCCGCCTCTCGCAGACTGCGTAAGCGCGCTCCGTAGGCCGCTTGAGGGGAGGCGTCCGGGTTCAACTCGTTGAAATCCGGCGCCACCACCCACCCTGCCATTCCCGCTCCCGCGCCGGCCCTTATCGCCCGCACCGCTTTAGAGTTCCCCGCCGCTACCCACCTAGCTCACCGGCCCGTATTCGCCCACCACTTGGGCAACCAGGACTGGGTCTGACGCAGGACGGCGGGGCGGCAGGATGGCGGGAGGGCGGGGCGCCAGGACGCCAGGACGCCAGGACGCCAGGACGGCAGGACGGCGGGGAGCCCAAGACCCGCTCGCCGGGCCGGCCTTGCCGCCCGCGCCACGTAGCCGACCCCCTACCTGAGAGCTACCGCCAAGTCCGCCCCGCGGCGTGATTTATTCGGCCCGTCCCGTCACTAACCTCCTTCTGGGTTCCCGGAACGAACAGGAAGGACGACCGGCGATGCGCGCTGCACGTCTCAGGCGTGGACTGGCGATGGCTCTCACCGCGTGCTCCATCGTGGTGACGGTCGCCGCCGCGGCACGGTCCACCGTGCCGGGTACGCCGGTGCAGTCCCGGCTCCCAGCGCTGCGGCCGGACACCCTGGCGGCGCGGTACGCGGCCAACCACCGCTTCATCACCGCGTCCCGGCGCGCGGCCCACGACATGGGTGACGACGGCCGGGCCGGAGTCCTCGGCCGGCTGGCCCGGAAGGACCGGCACTTCCTCTCCTTCAGTCCGCGTGGCGACGGCCAGGTCGTCGAGGTGCTCGGCGACCTGGCCCACGCCGACCGGATCGCCGTCGTGGTGCCCGGCTCGGACACCACCGTCGACACCTTCGATCAACTGGGCACCGTCTACGCCTCGTTGCACGGCGGCGCCGGTGCGCTGCACGCCGAGATGACGAAGCTCCAGCCGGACCGGAAGACCGCGGTGGTGGCCTGGTACGGCTACCCGGCGCCCCGCACGATGAGCCGGGACATCGTCTCCACCGACCGCGCACTGGACGGCGGACGCCGACTGGCCGGGCTGGTCGGGGACTTGCGGAAGGTGAACGCCTCGGCCCCGGTGTCCCTGCTCTGTCACTCCTACGGCTCCGTGGTGTGCGCGACCGCCCTGCGCCGTATGGACGCGCCGGAGGAGTCCTCCCTCGCGGATGTGGTGCTCTTCGGCAGCCCCGGCACGGGCGTACGCTCCCGGGCCGGACTCCGCACCCGCGTCCCGGTCTGGGCGGGCCGGGGAGCGACCGACTGGATCGAGGGCGTCCCCCACGTCAGCCTCGATCTGCTGGGCGAACAGGTCGGGTTCGGCACCGACCCCGTCACCGAAGCGTTCGGCGCGCGGATCTTCCCCGCGGGCCCCGGCAGCCACAGCGACTATCTCCGCCCCGGCGGACTCCCGCTGCGCAACATATCCCTGATCGCGCTCGGCCGGGGCACGGAGGTCTCCGATGACTGACCTGGAACTGCGCCCGCCGTCCCCGGTCCGGCAGCCACCGCTGCCCACCGCCCCGCTGCGCCCCCTTCCCGTACGGCGCACCCCCTGGCAGGCCGTCCACACGGCGGTGCTGCGCATCGACGCGGAGACCCCGGCGGACCGCGACCGGGCGGCGGATGTGCTGCGCGCACTGGCCATCACGGGAGTGGTCCTGGGCCATTGGCTGGTGAGCGGCGTCGTCCTCCAGGCGGGCGGCCATCTGGTCGGGGGCAGCCCGCTCGGGCGCCGGCCCGAACTCGCCCCGGCGACCTGGATACTCCAGTCCCTGGCCGTGTTCTTCCTGGTGGGCGGCCGGGTCAGCGCCCGCGGCTACACGGCGGCGCTGGCCCTTGGAACCGGCTACCGGACTTGGCTGACCCAGCGGCTGGCCGGCCTGCTCCGCCCCGCGACGGCGTTCGCCCTCACCTGGGGGCTGGTGTGGCTGGGCCTGGTGCTCGCCGGCACGGCGCACGAGACGATCCACACGCTGATGTGGCTGGCGTACTCCCCCTTCTGGTTCCTCGGCGTCTACGCGCTGCTGCTCGCCGCAACTCCACTGGTGCACAAGGCTGGAGCCCGTATCGCCGTGGCGGCCTGTCTGGTCGTGGCCGCGCTGGACGCCTCGCGGCTGCTGTCCGCGGACAGCGGCTGGACCGACACCCTCCGCCTGCTGAACATCCCGGCGGGCTGGCTGGTCCCGTACTGCCTCGGCGCGGTCTGGGCGGCCGGCGGGTTCACCCGGCGCCGGTCCGCGCTGGCGCTGCTGCTCGGCGGCGGCGGTGCCATGGCGGCCCTGGTCCTCTGGGGCGGCTACCCCGCGAGCATGGTCGGCGTCCCGGGCTCCACGCTCTCCAACCTCAGCCCGCCCACCCTCGCGGCGGTCGCCTTCGGCCTGGCCCAGGCGGGCGCGGCCCTGCTGCTGCGCGCCCCGCTGCGCCGGGCGGTGACCGCTCCGGCCGCCACGGGACCGGCGGCGACGCCCCGGAGCCGCGCGACCCCGGCCCAGTTCCTCTGGGCGGCCGTGGCGCTGCTCAACCTCTCGGCCGTCACGGTCTTCCTCTGGCACCAGACCGCGATGCTCACCACCACCCTCATCCCCCTGGGCCTGGGGCACATCCTCACCGGCCTGCACACCAGCCCCGATTCCCCGGGCTGGATCGCGGCGCGATGCGGATGGCTCGCGGTGTTCGCGCCGGTCCTCGCCGTACTGGTGACGGCAGTCCGCGACCGGGATGCCCGTCGCGCGAACCAAACCAATAACTGAACAATAACGAGATATGAGAAGGTAGTTCGCCGCCGCGTCGGCCCGTGGAAGCCCCGCTGTCCGCACGTCAGCACCACCGCACTCGTCTCCCCTCCGGAGGATTGATGTCCACCCTCACGCTCGAATCCATAAGCGCGCTCTACGTCAAGTACGCGGACGACTTGCGGGCGGTGCGCGACGCACAGCGGAAGTTCCTGCTGGACAACAAGGACACGGTGAAGGCCCAACTCGACGACTACGAGGCGGAGATCACCTACCTGCTGCTGCGTGACCTCGCTCCCGAGGTCGTCGTGGAGATCGGCACCTTCCGCGGCTGGTCCACCACCTGGATCCTGAGCGCGCTGCGCGACAACGGCACCGGCCACCTGTACTCCTTCGACATCGTCGACAACGTCGTGAAGAACGTGCCGGCCGAACTCTCCGAGGGCCGCTGGACGTTCACCAAGGGCGATCTGCGCGACAACATCGCCAAGGTCCCCGCGGAGACCGACTACCTCTTCATCGACGCTGACCACGGCGCCCGCTTCGCGCGCTGGTACATCGAGAACCTCTTCCCGGTGGTCCGCCCCGGGACCCCCACCAGCGTCCACGACGTCTTCCACGGCCGCCGCCCGAAGCCGATGAGCGAGGGCTCGGTCGTGATCAAGTGGCTGGCCGAGCAGAACGTCGAATTCTTCACCCCGTCGGTGGCGAAGGCCCCCGACGTGACGGCGCGCCTGGCCGAGGTGAAGAAGGAACTGAACCTCAGCGAGCCGGTCCGCGAGAGCCGCCACAACCCGATGATCTACTTCAACCTTCCGCAGGGCTGAGGCCGTAGCGGTACCTCACGAAGTCCCCCATCTCGGCGGAGGTGGGGGACTTTGGTATTGCCGGGCCCGGGGCTGCGGAGCCGGTGGGGCTACGGGAGCTGGTGCACGAAGGCGATCACGAAGAGCAGGCCGAGGAGACAGGCCAAGGCCGCGGTGGGCAGCGCCCAGGCGGGGCGGCGCTCGCCGCGCAGCGGGGCCGTCGCATGGCGGTTCAGCCGGGTGAGGCCGGTCAGTATGACCAGCGCGAGGGCGACACAGGGCAGCGATACGGCGAAGTGCGCCAGCCAGGCACCGGCCAGCGAGGGACCGCCCCAGTCGTTGACGTGCGGAGTTTGGTCGACGAACCCGTACAGCGGCCCCCGCGCGATGGCCAGGGCGAGCGCACCGGCCAGCAGCAGGGCGACGACGCCGAGAAGTATGGTCAGCGCGCCGTGGAACACCAGCCGGGCAACGCCTGGGGAGGGCGTGCCGAGCGGCAGCGGCCCGGCGCGCAGCCACCGCCGCCGGGCGGCTTCCCGGTGACCGGTGAGGGTGGAGCAGAGCGCCAGGGCCCCGGCGGGGAACAGGGTCACCGCGAGACCGGCGTGCCGGGCCGCCTCGGCCGGCCGGGGCGGGCCCGACGCGCTGTCCGGGGGCCGCGCGGCGGCAGGGTGTCGGTTCGTCATGCCAGGACCGTAGGTACGCCCCGCGCTCCCCGCGTCACTCCCCGGCGGTGTCTTGGCACCCGTACCGCAGTAGGGCGCCGGCTACGGCCGATCGGCTTACGGGCGGGCGCAGGCGCCCGAGGCCCGTCAGCCGTCGGCCCCGTCAGCCCTCAGGCGCCAGCTCCACCGTGGCCAGCGCCCCGCCCTCCGCCGGATTCTCATACGTCACCCGGGCGCCCAGCACCCGCGCCTGCCCGGCGACGATGGTCAGTCCCAGCCCGATCCCGCCACCGCGCTCCCGGGCGCCGGTACGGAAACGCTGCGGGCCGTGCGTCAGCAGCTCCGCGGGAAAGCCGGGGCCGTGATCGCGTACCCGCACCACCGACCCCGCCACCTCCAGCGTCACCGGCGGGGCCCCGTGCCGCCGGGCGTTGGTGACCAGGTTGGCCAGGATCCGTTCGACCCGGCGGTGGTCGGTCGTCACGACCGTCTCATCCCGCACCAGCACCTCGGCCTCCCCGCCCGCCAGGGCCGCCGCCCGGTGCGCCAGTGTGCTCGGGAGCACCTCCTCGCAGTCCGCCTGTTCGACGCCCGGCACATCGAGCCGGGCCACCTCCAGGACGTTCTCCACCACGCTGCGCAGGGTGTCCACCCCGCTGCTGACCAGCTCGGTCGGGCGGCCGGGCGGCAACAGTCCGACAGCCGTCACCAGGCCCGCCACCGGCGTACGGAGCTCATGGGCGATATCCGCGGTGACCCGTCGCTCCGCCTCCAGCCGGGCGCTGAGCGCGTCAGCCATGGTGTTCACGGCGGCGCCGAGCCGGGCGATCTCGTCCTTCCCCCGGGGCTCCACCCGGTCCGTCAGATCCCCGTCCGCGATCCGCTGCGCGGTACGCGCCGACGCGGAGATCCGCCGCCCCGCACCGGCCGCCGCGACGACACCCAGCACACAGCCGAGCGCGGTGACGGCCGCGCCGGAGCCCACCAGCACCCGGTCCAGATCGGCCAGCGCACGGACCTGTGGCGCGTACGACCGCCGGACCGCGACGATGTCCCGGCCGCTGCGGGTCGCGGCCCACAGCACCGGTGCGGGGCCGTCGGCGCCCTGGAGTCCGGTGGCCCGCACGGGGCGGTCGGTGACGGTCCTGCGCAGCGCGTCCGGCAGCCCCGGCGGATTCACCAGCGCACCGTTGTCCACTCCGGAGGCGTATTCGCTCACCGCCTCCACGAGCTGCGCATCGATCACATGAGCCGCGTTCTTCCGCTGGTCCTCGGCGGTGAGCTGGTGCACCAGCAGCCCTATGAGGGTGGCGACGAGCGCCGCGGTTCCGGCGATGACCAGGGCGGTCTTGGTACGCAGTCCCATGCCGGTCAGGGCGCGAGCTTGTAGCCGAAACCGCGGACGGTCCGGATGCGATCGTGGCCGATCTTGTTGCGCAGACGCAGCACATGGACATCGACGACCCGGGTGTCACCGCCGCAGGTGTAGTCCCACACCCGTTCCAGCAGGGTGACCCGCGACAGCACCACCCCGGGCTCGGCCGCGAACTCCAGCAGCAGCCGCCGCTCGGTGGGGGTGAGATCGAGCGGCCGCCCCGCCCGGCGGACCACCTTGGAGGCGGTGTTCACGCTCAGGTCCCCGAACCGCCGCACCGGGTCGTCCTGTTGCGGCTCGTGCCGGGCGGAGTCCGCGGCACGCCGCAGCGCCGAGCGGATCCGGGCGACCAGCACCGGGATGTCATACGGCTTGGTGAGATAGTCATCGGCGCCCGCCTCCAGCCCGAGGACGACATCCACCGGGTCGGTGCGCGCCGACACCATCAGCACCGGCAGCCGGCTCTCCGCCCGGAGGAGCCGCACCAGACCGACCCCGTCCAGGCGGGGCAGCATGACGTCCAGCACGGCGACATCGGGCACCCGGTCACGGAACGCCGCCAGCCCGGCCTGCCCGTCGGCGGCCGCACGCACCTGGTATCCGTAGTGCTCCAGGGACAGCTGAGTGGCCTCCCGCAACAGCGAGTCGTCCTCCACCAGCAGCACGTCGGTCATCGGTCGAGGCTCCTAGGGGGCTATGCCTCGGGGAGAGGCAGCCGTACCGCGCTCAGGTCGTCCGCGCCGTCGGGCGGGAGGTGGGAGGACCGTACGGTGGCGCGAGTGTAGTACGAGACATTCTCCCGGCGCTCCAGGTGGCTGAGCTCGACGGTGGCCGGATATCCATTGGCGGGGCAGTGGGGGATGCACCACATGCCGCGCAGCCTGCCGGTGGCCACGGCCTTCTCCTGTCCCCAGGAGCGCCAGCTCAGCCGGGAGACCGAGGAGAACTCGGTGAGACCGAATCCCGTGGGGCGGGTCAGCGGATGCCCCAGGGAGTCGGGGACATAGACCGGGCCGACGGGGTGGGTGGGGCTGGGGGCCGGGCCCTCGACCCGGGGCTTTTCCGGATTGCCGCACCCCGAGCAGCCCACGGCCGCCAGCACCAGTACGCAGACGGTGGCCAGGGCCGTGGGCTTGTTCATCGGAGCTCTTCTTCGTCAGGTGGTGGCGAGGTGGCGCTTGCCCTGGAGGTCCTCGACATCATCGTACGAGCCCTTGCCGTCGGCCAGCTTCAGGGTGAAGGACGAGAAGACCTTCTTGCCGTTCACGGTCTTGGGGTCGGAGAGCGTGAGGGTGCCCTTCAGCGGCTTGTCCTGGCAGGTCTCAAGGCACCACATGCCGGTGATCTCGCCGGTGGCGACGGCCTTCTTCGTGCCCCACTCCTTCCAGTCGAGGTTGCCCGCCGAGGTGAACTCGGAGAGCACCAGCGCCTTGGGGCTGCGCTCGGCCTTGCCCTTGTCCGCGTGGTCCTCGCCGATGTGGTTCATGACGTAGGGGGTGTTGTCGGTGCGGACGACGCCCGAGCCCTGCTCCGAGGCCGTGGCGGCCTGCGCCCCGGTGGCGGTGGCGACCGTACCGAGGACGGCGACACAGGCCAGTGCCGCGCTGACGGCCGTCTTGTGACGCCGGGCGATGCTCGTGGTGCGCTTCATGATTCTCGCTCCATCGTGTTGATCGTTTGGGGCAGGACTGAAGCTATGAGTGGTGTTTCCCGGGGGTCTTACAGCGGCGTAACAGCCGTCCATCGACCCTTGTAACCTGATCGAGACACGGGCGAGCGCGACGGCACCGAAGCCGCCCGGTCAATGAAAAGACCAGGTCAGCAGGTTGGCCCCGGTGGTCAGTGGCGTGGACTCGGTGCGCCCGGCAGATCGGTGGTCTTGCCGTCCCGGACCACCGCGAGGCCCCTGGGCACCTCGACCTTGAACTTGGCGTCACAGAAGGCGATCCCGCTGCATCCGGCGTCGATGTCGAGGGTGTCGCCCTTGAGGGACCAGATCAGCCGCTCACTGCCCGCGGCGTGATCGAACCAGCGGGTGACCTTGATGTCCTTGCGGTCGGCGGCGACCAGTTCGGTGGCCACCTCATGCGTCGTCAACTTCAGCGAACTGCCCCCGTACGCGAACCTCTTCGACTCCGGCTCCGCCGTCGAGGCATCCGCCGAACAGCCGGTGAGACCGAGCGCGGCGACGACGGCCGCCGCCGCCGTCGTGACGAGAGTGAGCGACCGCTTCGATCCGGTGCCTGAGAACATCGATTCCTCCAGAGGTACGGGTGGTGCGTTCCCTGGAGGATCCCGGGCCCGGACGGGCGGCACATCTGCCGATCGGGAGAGATTGGGGGATGACGCGGAGCGGGGTGTGGAGGGCGTCACCGACCCGTCACCGAACGGCGGGCCCCGGCAGCCGGCAACTGACCCGCCATCCCTGCCCGTACGGGCCCGCCTCCAGGACGCCCCCGACGGCGCTCACCCGCTCGGCGAGGCCCGCAAGGCCGGTGCCGCCGCCCGGCCGTCCGCCCGGCTCCTGGAGGGCGTGGGGGAGGGGGACGGGGAAGGGGGCGGCGGGCGCGTCGGGCCCCGCGCCACCGGTGACCGACAGCTCCACACCGTCCGTGACCGAGACCTCCACGCCCCCGTCGGCGCACCGGACCCCGCACACCTCGACCCGCCCCGCCCGCGGCGCATGCCGCCGTACGTTGGTCAGCGCCTCCAGCACCACGCGGTACGCGGTGTCCCCGGCCTCCCGTGAGAGCGCGCCGGCCACCTCGTCCTCCAGGGACAGCGTCACCTCGGCCGCCGTCATCGCGCCGAAGCGGTCGAGGAGTTCCGGCAGATCGGCGGGCCCGTACAGCCGGGTGGGCGGTGGCTCCTCCCAGGCGCGGCCCTCCGCCTCCCGGAGCGTCGCCACCGTCCGGTCCATGGAGTCCAGCGCCCGCAGCCCGGCCTGCTCGATGCGCTGCAACAGCGCGCGCTGCTCCACGGGCCCGCCGTCCTCGCCGTCCAACTGGCCCGCCTGGGCCTCCAGAACGATCCCGGTCACCTCATGCGCCACGAAGTCATGCAGATCGCGGGCGACTTCGAGCCGCTGCTCGCGCCGCGCCAGCGCCACCGCATCCGCCCGCCGACGGTCCAGCGACCGCAGATACAGCCCGACGCCCGTCGCAACGGCGGCCGGGACGAAGGCCAGCGCGGCCAGGAAGACCGATTCCCGGATCCCGGTCTGCGGGGCGTGCAGGGTGAAGCGCAGCGGCAGCAGTACCGCGGCGGCCCCGGTCAGCCCGCCGACCAGGCCCACCCGCGCCCCCGGCACGTGGCGTACCACCCGCTCCAGGAGGACGAGCAGAGCGACGGCCTCGAACGGAAGCCAGAGCAGCGCCAGACCGGCCTTCCCGAAGGAGACGCCGTCCGCGACCAGCGACAGCACCGCGACCCCGCCCGCCGCCCGCCCGAGCGAGACCCGGCCCACCGGCCACCCTGATATCGCCACGCCCAGCGCCAGCGCCGCCACAACTGCCGGAAGCCAGGCCCCAGGTGGCGAGACGAGCGCAGGCAGCAGCATCGCCGCCGCGGCCGCACCACACCACCCCCGCCGCCGCCATCCACGCCACACCGGACGGCCGCCCTCCCCGCCCGCCCCGCTTTCCTCGCCCCTCACCCCGGTGTCCGCCCCGTGGCATATCCCAACTCCCAGGCCCGCACCGCGACTCCGACCCTGTTACGCACCTGAAGTTTGCGCTGGACGCTCGCCACATGGGTCTTCACGGTGCCCGCGGAGATGAACAACTCCCGGGCGATATCGGCATTGGTCTTGCCCTCGGCGACCTTCCCGGCGATCTCCACCTCCCGCTCGGTCAGCACCCCCTCGCGACGGCGGGCCCGGCGGCCGCCCGTCGGGCCGGTGACATGCTCCAGCAGCCGCACGGTGATCGACGGGCTGATCAGACTGTCCCCGGCCATCGCCGCCCGGACCGCCTCGATCAGCAGCGTCGGCCCCGAGCGCTTGAGCAGAAACCCCGAGGCACCGAAGCGCAGCGCGGGATAGACATATTCATCGAGGTCGAAGGTGGTGACGACGACGATCCGGACGGGGTCGGCCAGCGCGGGGTCGGCCAGCCGCCGGGTCACCTCCAGGCCGTCCATCCGCGGCATCCGGATGTCCACCAGCGCCACATCCGGCTTCAGCGCACGCCCCATCGCCACGGCGTCCAGACCGTTCGCCGCCTCACCGACCACTTCCATGTCCGGCTGGCTCTCCACAATGCGGCGCATCCCCCGGCGGACCATCTCCTGGTCGTCGGCGATCAATAAGCGAATCGTCACGAACAGGAATTCTGCCGCAAGGCACGGCCGCCCACCGCCCGGATGGCGGGCCGCCCGGAAACTCGCCGCCCCGCCCCGCCCCGCATCTCGCCCCGACCCCCTGACCTGCGAAAACGCGACCCCAGGCGCCCGCAGGCGATCACGGGAGCCCGCCTGCCCGCCGCCCGCTCACCTGGCGGGGCACACAGGACCCCGGCATGTTGAGGAGACAGCGGCATTCCTGAACGGGAGGAAGGGCCTCAGGGGGCATCGGCATGCCCGGCGCGCTCGGCGCCGTCGGGTGAGCGGACCGGGAGGCTGCCGCATGCACCGGAGATCACTGCGGATCCCCGCTGCCGGTATCGCCTTCCTGCTGACGGCCGCGGTGGCGTCGTCCGCGCTGACGTCCGGGCCGGACGAGTTCGCGGATGTCGCCCTGATCAGCGGGGCGCGGGCGGGCCCCGGCACCGCCGCGACCCGGGTGATCGCCCACCGCGGCGCCTCCCGCTACGCCCCCGAGAACACGCTCGCCGCCGTCGACGCCGCCCACCGCCGCGGATTCATATGGGTCGAGAACGATGTACAGCGGAGCAAGGACGGCCGCCTGGTGGTGCTCCACGACACCACCCTGCGGCGGACGACGGACGCCGCCAGGCTGTTCCCCGGGCGCGCACCGTGGCGGGTCGGGGATTTCACCGCCGCCGAGATTGCGCGCCTGGACGCCGGCAGCTGGTTCGGCAGGCGCTTCAAGGGGGAGCGGGTGCCCACCCTCGCCGCCTACTTGCGTCGTTTGGACCATAACGGGCAACGCCTTCTGCTGGAGATCAAGGCCCCCGAGAAGTACCCCGGAATCGAGGCGCAGGTCCTCCGGGAACTACGGGCACGGGGGTGGCTGGATCGCGCCCATGTCCGGAGCCGGCTGGTGGTCCAGAGCTTCTGTGTGCGGTGCGTAAAAACCGTCCATGAGCTGGCGCCGCAGGTGCGTACCGGGATTCTCGGGGCGCCCGATGTGCGGAAACTGGCGCGCTATGCGCGGTTCGCCGACCAGATCAACCCCCGTGTCTCCGCGCTCAGTTCACGCTGGCTGGCGGCCGTCCACCGGCTGCGCGGGCCGCACGGCCGCCGGTTGGAGGTCTATGCGTGGGACGTGGCGAAGAACACGACCGCCCGGTCCGTGCGGGCCAGAGGGGTCGAAGGTGTTATTGAATAGCGGGCAACGGCCGGAGATTGAGGCAGCATTGTCCAGATCTCCCGGGGTGCCGGGCCGGGCGGCGGCCCGTCCCGCCGTCCGCGGCGCGTGAAGGAGCTGTGGAGGGCGGATGCTCCGTGTGTGGCCGCGACCGGCGGGGATTTACGTGATTCCCGCCGCGGGGCTAAGGTGCCTGAGATGTTCGACGCCGCCACACTCCCCGTAAAAGAACTAAGACGCAGGATTTGGCTTTTGGGTTCCGATTTGCGGCCCGGCGCGGGCCAGCGTCCAGCTCCTCCCCTGGGATCCTTTCGGGAGGCTCCTTGAACAACGAATTTCCGGCGTACGGCGATCGACGGGTGCCGCTTCCCCCGCCGCGGCAGATGTCGCACGACACGCTGAACCGGACGGCCACACCGGCGCGCCCGGAGACCGGCGGAGCCACGGCGACGGCAACGATGGCACCGGCGGCGCCGGCTCCTGACGTGGCGACGTCCGGCCGACCGGCCCCGGGCACCGGCTCCCCCGCCAAGCCCAGCGGCCACGCCAACAGCCATGCCCAGACCGGCACCAAGACCGACGCCAAGGCCGACGCCAAGAGCGACGCCAAGGCCGATGCCAAGGCGAAGCCACGCGACGCGTTCTTCGACAACGCGAAGTATCTGGCCATCGTGCTGGTGGCAATGGGCCATTCCTGGGAGCCGCTCCGCGACGGCAGCCGCACCGCCGCGGCGCTCTACATCACCGTCTACGCCTTCCATATGCCGGCGTTCATCATCATCTCCGGCTATTTCTCGCGCAGTTTCGATATGCGCAAGGACCGGCTGCAGCGGCTGATTACCGGCGTCGCCGTCCCGTACATCCTCTTCGAAGTCGCCTACACGCTCTTCAAGAAGTGGGCGGACGACGATCCGGGTTACCCGATAAGCCTGACGGACCCCTGGTATCTGACCTGGTTCCTGCTGGCGCTGTTCGTCTGGCGGCTGACCACCCCGCTGTGGAAGATCGTGCGCTGGCCGGTCCCCCTGGCGCTGTCCATCGCCGTCCTCGCGTCACTGTCCCCGGACATCGGCGACGACATGGACCTCCAACGGGTGCTGCAGTTCCTGCCGTTCTTCGTGATCGGCCTGTCGCTGCGGCCAGAGCACTTCAAGCTCGTACGCCGCAAGAAGGCGCGCATCCTGGCCGTACCGGTCTTCGCGGCCGCGCTGGTCTTCGCGTACTGGGCGGCCCCGAGGATGAACGCCGCGTGGTTCTACCACCGCGACGCCGCCCAGGAACTCGCCGCCCCGTGGTGGAGCGGCGCGGTGATGACGCTGGCGATGTTCGGCTGCTCCCTCGTGCTGGTCGCCTGCTTCTTCGCCTGGATTCCGGGCCGCACGATGTGGTGCACGGCACTGGGCGCGGGCACCCTCTACGGCTACCTGCTGCACGGCTTCCTCGCCAAGGGTTCCCGCTTCTGGGACTGGTACGACAACCCATGGATGCACACCCCGTGGGGCGCCGTCCTGCTGACCCTGATCGCCGGCACCGTCGTCACCCTCTTGTGCACACCACCGATCCAGCGCACCTTCCGCTGGGCGATGGAACCCAAGATGACCTGGGCCTTCAAGAAGGACCCGGTAGGAATGGCCCGCACCCGCACCTAACCGGCCACGCTCCACACCCAACGGGGTAACACCACCAACGCGCCAGGACAGGGCGTACGGGGCGTACGGGGTGTACGGGCGTACTGGGCGTACTGGGCGTACTGGGCCTACGTCCACGAACAGCACCAAGGGCGCTCGTCCCACCGGGAGACCGGCGGGGCGGGCGCCTTTGGTGTGCGGGGGGAGGGGAGCTAGCAGGATGGGTCAGCATCCGCCGTCGCCGTCGCCGTCGCCGTCGCCGTCGCCGTCGCCGTCGCATCGCTCCAAGCGATCGCGAAGTACCTGACGCGTTCGTCCTGTCCGACCGGCCGCATGCCGGCCGCCATCATGACCCGTTGGGACGCGATGTTGTCGTGGTCGGCGTCGCCTTTCACACGGGCGACGCCGTGTGCCCGCGCGAACCGCAGCAGTCCGCCGAGGGCTTCGGAGGCATACCCCTTGCCTCGCGCCGACGGGATGAGGCCGTAGCCGATGGTGACACTGCCGTCCTCGTCCACGGGCCCGTGAAAGTCGATGCCGCCGATCGCCTGACCGTCCTCGCGGCGCCGGATCTCATAGGTGCCGAACGGCTGGGGATCACCGATGCTCGCGCAATTTCCCAGGAAGCGCCTGGCAGCCGATCTGTCCCCATCGGTGGGGTATCCAGGCCCCCACCGGGCGCTCCCATCCGACCCACCCGCCAGCACTCGCTCCGCTTCGCCAACGGTCATCGGATGAAGCACGAGCCGCGCTGTCACAAGATCACCCATGGCAGCGAGGAGACCACGCGGGACGACCGAACCACACTCGAATTACGCAATGCTGATCGCGGTGACCATGCCCAGCCGCCGATTGCCTGCTCCTGAGACATGCTCCTAGCGGACGACGGCGATTCCTTCGATCTCGACCAGGGCGGTCTCATCCCAAAGGCGGGTGGCACCGATCACGGCCATCGCCGGATAGTCGCCGCCGGCCAGACGCTTCCACACCCGCCCGATCTCGCGGGCATGCCGACGGTAGTCCGCGACATCGACGGCGAAGACGGTGAGCTTGGCGAGGTCGGAGGGGCCTGCGCCGGACGCCGCCGCGACATCCAGCAGATTCGTCAGCGCCCGCTCGAACTGCTCCACGATGCCGTCACCGACGATCCGGCCCGCCCCGTCGAGAGCGGTCTGCCCGGCGAGAAAGACCAAAGTGCCCGGGGCGGCCCGCACCGCATGACTGAACCCCGTCGGCGGCGCAAGATGCCCCGGATTAACCCGCTCCACCCCACCACCGCTTACGCCCACTCCGGCCTCCCCGCCAACGCCTGTTTCCCCGGCATTGCTTGCCTCCCCGGCATTGCTTGCCTCGGCACCAGGGCTTGCCTCCCTGCCGGCGCCTGCCTTGGCACCTGCGCCTGCGTCCGCGTCAGCGCTTGTGCCAGCGCCTGGGCTCGTGTCCGCGTCAGCGTCCGCCCCTAGGCCCGCCCCTGCGCCCGCGCCATCCTCGGCCGGCCGATCCGACCCTGCGCTCATCCCGGTCCCGGCACTCATCCGGCCGACTCCCTCCGCCGCCAACTCTTCTCGCCCGTCCAGGGATTGAAGCGCGTTCCGCTCCTCCTGGGAAAGCCCCTCCCCGAGAGGACGAGCCCTGGCCCCGGGTACGGACCCCAGTGGCCCCCTTGCGGCACGGACGTTGCCCCGCCGACCGCCGACCGCCGACCGCCGACCGCCGACCGCCGACCGCCGACCGCCGACCGCCGACCGTGGCTCGTCGCTGGCCTGCCGGGGAGTTTAGGGCGTACCAGAGGGAACTCCAGGGGACGGCACAGCACGGCGCGGCTGGCACGGCCCGGACAACATTGCACGGCCGGGACGGCACTGCACGGCGCCGAGACGGCACGACATGGCTGGGGACGGCGCCGCACAAGCGGCCGGGCTGGTCCATGCCGGCCACGGACCCGCGGCGCGGGCCACGGGCGAAGCGGGCCCACCCCCGTGGGACCCCCTTCGCCCATTGGCCCTATGCATCCCCGTGGGCCCCGTGCACCCCGCGGGCTCAGGGCACCCCGCGAGCCCAGGGCCGCCCGTGGGGCCGTGCGCCCGTCGGACCCGTGCCGTCCCTCGAACCCGTACCGCCCATCGGCCACATGCCGCCCCCGCAGACGCGGCTCAAGGTATGCATGGGCCCCTGGCGGCCGCGGATACCGGCTCCCACCCCTTCAGCCTGCCCTGGGCGCCGTAGGGGCGGCATCGAAGGAAACCGGCCTCATGGTGGAACGGCTTTGTCTGGTGGTCTCTGATCGCGTCCTTGTGCTCGGGCAGGGCGGAGCCATAGGCGTAGTGCTGCATTGCCGATGTGCTCTGCCACAGGGAGAAGGTGCCGACGAAGCGGGGTGGTCGGGCCAGCGCGAGCGAAGCGGTCATTGAGGGGTCGGCGGCGGCGCGGCCGGCGGCTCGGGAATTGGCGCGCAGGAACGGCAGTGCGCGGCGCAGTCGTAGCCGCCCCAGGGTGATCACGGCGACCGGCCCGTCCGTCGCGTCCCCCGCGGCGCCGGGCTCGATTTCGACCGGCATCGGCCCCCAGGAACCGGAGAACCGCAGTGGCCGCAACCGCACATGCCAGCCACCGGCCAGCCGCCGCGCCAGCGGAGCCTCGGCGAGAAAGCGGTCGAGCGCGGCATCGTCGTCCCACGAGGCGAGCAGAGCGGCGCGGCCGGGGCGCACCTTCGGCGGTCCGGCCGCGATGGCGCCGGTGAGCGCGGTCTCGGCATACCGGAGGCCGGGGATCTCGCCCGGCCGTGGCCGCTCACGAAGGACGGTGCGCACGGCGCGCACGCCGACGTCGGCGATGTGTACGGAAAAGATCACGATGAGCCCCCGCTCCCGAACGTTACTTATGCGTATACCAAGCGGTACACGACCTAGTATCCTTCATCGCAAGGACAATGGCGAGCCGAATTCACCACCGAAATAAGCCAGACCGCAGGGAGGGGACCCATGAGCGAGATCGACCGGAGCCGCGTAGCGCGCGCGGAGGCCCGGACCCGTATCGAGGACACCGCGGCCCGGCTGTTCGCCGAGCGCGGCTTCGCGGGCACGACCATCGGGGAGATCGCCGCCGGGGCGGGCCTGAGCAAGCCGATGCTCTACCGCCACTTCGACTCCAAGCAGGAGCTGCACCTCGCCCTGCTGGAGCGGCACCGCGATGAGCTGGCCGCCGCCCCGGTCCGCGAACTCCTGCACGGCGAGGGCGATCTGGGCACGCGGATGATCGCGATGTACGACGCCTGGTTCGGGTATGTGGAGAGCCATCCGTACACCTGGCGGATGATGTTCCGCGACACCACCGGGGACGCTCAGGTGGAGGCGTTCCACCGTGAGCTGCAGCGCCGGCAGCGCGAGACGGACATGGCGCTGCTCCGCGAATTCGTGCCCGGTATCCCCGAGGCCGAGCTGGAGCCCCTCGGTGAGGCGATCCGCAGCGCGCTCTACGGGCTCGCCCTGTGGTGGCTGGATCGCCCCGACCAGCCACGTGAGCCGCTCGTAGCGGCGATGACACGGATCACCCGTGGCTTGATCTCCACCGTCGAGCCACCGGGCGGCGGGGCCTCGGGCGCCGAGCCACCGGATGCCGAGGCACCGGGCGTCGCGGCCCCGCGCTCCGAGGGGCCGGGCGCCACGGACTGAACCTCGGCGCTCCGCTCGGGCCGGGTGCCGACACCCGCCTCAGACCCACGGCCCGCACCCGGCTCAGCCCACGGCCCACACCCGTCTCACCCCATCACCGGATACAGCGCCGCCCTCAACTGCCCCGTCCAGTGAGCCGTCATCTCCTTCGCCACCCGGGTCTCCGGCGCGTACAGCTCGAACCCGTGCCAGGCACCCGGCACATTGCGGACCGTGACCGGCACCCCGGCGTCCATCAGCCGCCGGGCATACGCCAGCCCGGCATCGCGCATCGGATCGAGATCGCAGACCAGCACATAGGCCGGCGGCAGCCCCGACAGGTCGGTGGCGCGCGCCGCCGCGGCATACGCATCCGCCACGCCCGTCCCCTCCGGCAGATAGTGCTTCCACGCCCGCTGGACGCTCCGCCCGGTGGTCCCCCGTGCCGTCACGGCCCCCTCGGCCTCCGCCGCCTCGTCCGCCCCGACCCGGTCGTCCAAATCCGGGACGCACAGCGACTGATGGACGATCGCCGGGCCACCGCGGTCCCGGGCCATCAGGGCGACCGCGGCGCTGAGCCCCGCGCCCGCCGACTTGCCGGTGAGAGCGATCCGTGCGGGATCGATGCCCAGCTCGCCGGCTCGCCCCGCCGCCCATTCCAACGCGAGATAGCAGTCCTCCACCCCGGCTGGATAGCGGTGCTCCGGCGCGAGGCGGTATTCGACGGTGATGACGACGGCGGGCAGCTCTCGGCAGAGCGCGATCGCCGCGCGGTCCTGCCCCGGCAGCGACCGGCCGAGGGCGTACCCGCCACCGTGGAAGTGCAGTACGGCGGGCAAGGCGTGGCCACCCCCATCAGGCGCGGCGGCCTCCCCGTCCCGCGCGATGTCCTGCCCCGATGCGGCACCCTGCCCCGGTACGGCGTCCCCTCCCGAGCCGGTGCCCGCCCCGCCCTCCGGACGGTAGACCTCGACCGTCAACGCACTGCCGTCCGCCCGCGGGATCTCGAACCGTTCGCTGTCCACGCCCGTACGGTCGGCCGGAAACGCGGCCAGCATCTCGTGGAACCCCCTGCGCGTGCCCTCGATGTCCTCGTACGGATCGGAGAACTGCGGCAACGACTCAAAGGCTGCCCGGAGTTCGGGATGCACCCGCATCGCCATCGCCATCCGGCGCTGCATCTCGGGCTGAACGCTCATACGGGGCACTCCTCATTCACGACGGACGGGCAGGTGGGCAGGCGGAGAGACGGGCAGGTAGGGACAGGCAGGCACTGGGACAGGCGGGGGGACACAGACTGGCGGGCCGCCGGGCCGCCGGACAGGCAGAGAGGCAGAAAGACAGGCAGTGGGGACGCCCCGCCCCACCGCCCCTCACTTCGCCTCCGCATAGCACTCCACCACCGCCGTGGTGAACGGGAAGCGGACCGGAGTCTCGCCGAAGGCGATCCGCCCCGCCGTATCGGCGGCCGCCGTGATCGCGCCGGAGACTGTCGCCGCCTCCTCCGCGGGGCAGTGCACGATCACCTCGTCGTGCTGGAAGAAGACCAGCTCGGCGCGGAGTCCGCCCTCCCACAGGGCGTGGCGCAGCGCGGCCAGCATCAGCAACGCCCAGTCGGCGGCGCTGCCCTGGACGACGAAGTTCCGGGTGAACCGGCCGCGGGCACGGGCGGCCGCCGAGCTGCTGCCGTACCCCGTGGGCTCCTCCTGGGGCAGGCCCGCATCATCGGGCGGCACCACGGACGCGGGCGGGCAGGTGCGGCCCATCCAGGTGCGCACCAGCCGGCCCTCCTCGCCCGCGCGCGCCGCGTCGTCCACATACGCCACCGCGGCCGGATAGCGGCGGCGCAGATCGGCCATGTGCTTGAGGGCGTCGCCGGACGTCTGGCCGTAAATGGCGCCCAGCAGACCGAGCTTGGCCCGCGCGCGGTCCCCGCCGAACGCACGGGCCGCCAGATCCGCGTACAGATCCTCACCGCTGCCGGCCACCTCCATCAGCCCCCGGTCCCGGGAGACCGCCGCCAGCACCCGCGGCTCCATCTGGTCGGCGTCGGCCACCACCAGGCGCCACCCCGGATCGGCGCGCACGGCCTGCCGGATCACCTTGGGGATCTGCAGCGCGCCGCCGCCGTTGGCGGTCCAGCGGCCGGAGACCGTGCCGCCGGGCAGATACTCGGGGCGGAAGCGGCCGTCGTGCACCCACTGCTGCAGCCAGGCCCACCCATGGGCGGTGTGCAGACGGTAGAGCTTCTTGTACTCCAGCAGGGGCGCCACCGCGGGGTGATCGATCTGTTGCAGCTCCCATTTGCGGGTCGAGGTGAGGGAAATCCCGGCGCGGGCAAAGGCCCTGATGATGTCGTTCGGCAGATCCGGGCGCACCCGCGCACCCTCCCCGAACGCCCGGGACACCTCATCGGCCAGCTCCGCCATCCGGCGCGGCTCCAGCCCGCCCGGATAGCGCCCGCCCAGCAGCCCGTCGAGCAGCTCACGGTGCACATCCGCCCGCCAGGGCACCCCGGCCCGCCCCATCTCCGTGGCGACCAGCATGCCCGCGGACTCCGAAGCCAGCAGCAGCCGCATCCGGTCCGGGTGTTCGGCCTGCTCCGCACGCGCCACCTGGCCGGCGTACACCTCCAGCAGCGCCGTCAGTTCGTCCGCGCCGGGCGGCAGCGGCACCGGGCCCGGGTCGAACAGCGACGGCTGGGTCTCGGCCGTACGGACGGGCGCGTCCATGGGAACGGGGAGCCCGTGGAGCCGCGCCCAGGCGGCGGCCAGCGAACGCGGCTGGCCGGACTGGCCCTCCTCATGGCCGATCAGCAGCGCCTCCGCGGCCTCCACGTCATAGCAGCGCTCGACCCGCACCCCCACCGCCAGCAGCCGCCGGTAGATCTCCGCCGTGGACCGCCACACCCACCGCTCGACCTCGGGCCGAGAGCGCACCGCCTCCGCAAGCGAGGACTCCTGCAACACCGGCCCGGCGGGCCGGCCGTCCTGGGCGAGCGGGCAGAGACGCGCACCCCCGTCGCCCGTCTCCACCACCGCCCATCTCATGCTCATGAGTCTCGCACCAGGGTCTGACAATCGCCCTGACCAGCACAAACGACACTGCGTAGCCGCCCGATGACCCTTGCCGTATCGGCCGCTGCCGCCCGCTAAACCCGGCCGTGCCACACCGCCGCACCCCCGCTGAGCCCCGGTCGCCGTGCCGACGATCACTGTCCCGCCCCGAACGCCCTCTACAAGGAGGGCTATTCGGTAAGAATACTCAAGAATCCTCAACTTCCCTATAAAATCTGCGAGTTCACCAAGGCGCCACCTGCGGGACCCGCATCTATGCACGCGGCACCTTCAGAAGTCCACCGCCCGCCGCCCGCAACGCACCCACCCCCCCCACACACACAACCGACAATCTGCTTTGCAGGACGGCAGATTGAGGCCACGCGTGCACGGATAAACCCCTCTCCCCAAGAGGCCGTTCCACCCCGGATCCACCCCCGCCCATTCACCCGAATGAACCGCTACTTTTGCGCCTGTTGATGAGTTGAGCAGCTTGTCGCTCTAAGCGGCGCGTATGGATTTCCGCTTGCTGCTCAGTGAAGAGGTTCACCGTGAAGTTTGTTTCCAAGGCCGCCGTCCTGTCCGCTGCCGCGGGCGTCGCCGTAGTGGGCGGAGCCGGTGTGGCCAGCGCGTACGGCGCCGGTTCGGCGGGAGCTGCTCAGAACTCGCCCGGCGTCCTCTCCGGCAACCTCATCCAGGTGCCGGTCGATGTGCCGGTCAACGTCTGCGGTAACACCGTCAACATCGTTGCTCTGCTGAACCCGGCGTTCGGCAACACCTGCCTCAACGCCTGATCAGCGTAGAGCTCTTGAGGTCCGGCCGCATTCGGTCGGCCCGCCCCACGGCAAAGGCCGGTACGAACAATTCGTACCGGCCTTTGCCGTGCAAAGTGCGCTGCACCGTGCAATGTTGTTGTCCGGCCGCAGTGATATGTATCTATGGTTTCGTGGCATTCGGGTGAAACGGCGAAACCGCACTCCCAGAAGCGAGTTGACCAGTGCGCTCCGGATACGGGCACTCCGCTTCGAGAAGGGTAAATCGTGATCAAGAAGGTCCTGGCCACGACGGCTGTAGCCGCGTCCGTCGTCGGAATCTCGGCGACGGCCGCGCCCCAGGCGCTGGCGATCGGGAACCACCACGGCACGTCCACGGTCAACGGCAATGGCGCCAAGAGCGCGTTCGGAAACTCCACCACCGTGGGCCACATGAGCCCGCAGCTGGAGCTCATCCAGGGCTCGCTGAACAAGCCCTGCCTCGCTGTGGGCAAGGTGGGCGCCCAGAGTCTCGCCTGGGTGTGGGGCGCGCTCGCCGTGCAGGACATCAACGTGCTGTCCAACCCGCAGAACCAGCAGTGCACCGAGAACTCGACGCAGGCGAAGGGCGACGAGCCGCTGTCGCACATCCTCAGCGAGATCCCGATCCTGTCGGGCAACGGCGTCGGCAACCACTGAGCCGGCCGTCGGCCGCAGGCCCGGACCGCCGGCTCTCGTTCCAAGGGCGGTCCGGGGCCTGCGGCACCCCGTCACGAACCGTAGGGACGGAATTTCGCGTTCCCCCTGCGGGCAGGAATTCGCATTCGGCGGGTGCCTCGTCCGTTCGAACTCCGGTGTTTTTTCCGCGTCGTATGCATGGTGGCAATCTCCCGAAACGGTCATGCACCCATCGGGCGATTCCTCCGAAAACCTCCGGGCGAGAGTTTCGTCCCTGAGGGCAACTCGTTACCAATATCGTCAGCGGCGTTACGGGCGAGCAGCTCAGCGCCCGAGCGACACGATGGTCGTGTTCGCTACGGACCCGCTGCAAGGAAGGGCTGAAAGTGAAGTACGCAAAGGTCGCAGCGATCACTGCCGGAACGCTCATGGCGGTGGGCTCGGCAGCGCCTGCGTTCGCCGACGCGGGTGCCGCGGGCGGTGCCAAGAACTCCCCCGGTGTCCTCTCCGGAAACGCCATTCAGGTTCCGGTGCACATCCCGGTGAACCTGTGCGGCAACACCATCAACATCGTTGCTCTGCTGAACCCGGCGTTCGGCAACACCTGCCTGAACCACTGACTCGAAGGAATTCGAGCTGTGTCCATGTGACCCGGCCCTGGTGCGCGGACTGTGCACCGGGGCCGGTCGCCTTCGCCTTCGATGGACACGCGCATAACGCGCTGAGTTTTAGGGCGGATTGGCCGAGAAGGGCACCACTTCAGGGTTTCTCCGGACGAAGGCAATCGTTAGTCACGCTGAAAGCGGTGATCCGAGCAGTGAAGCGATTGCTCGCGCGGCGCTGATGTCGCGGGACCGTAAAGCACCGCCCGAGAAGGGACAGTTGAAGTGAAGTACGCAAAGTCTGCTGCGGTTGTTGCCGGTTCCGTCATGGCACTGGCGGCCGGCGCCCCCGCTTTCGCCGCCCAGCCCGGCGCTCCGTCCATGAGTCTCAATGGCGGGCTGACCGATGCGCTGAGCAACAAGCAGCTGGACGGCCACCAGATCGTGCCGCTGATCAACACGGTCAAGGCCGCGTCGGGCAAGGTCAAGTCGACCAACGCGAAGAAGCTGCTCCGTGGTGTCTCCGGGGTGGCAAAGAAGTCCTCGTTGCTCGGCGGGCTGCCGCTCAAGTAGTTGCGAGAGGCGTGGACTTGTCCGCCGGCGGTAATTCCTGGAACGGCAGTCCACCTCGGTCATTTCTCATTCCGGGTGCCGGGTGCGATGGAACGCCGATCGGGAAACTCGGTGCAGGGCGCACGGCTGTTTGAGTGAATGAGAACAACCAAAAACATCCTTGTGAGTTGGGCAGGCTGCCCGGCCCAAGGGCATCCCGAAACACGAAGGACCAAAATGATCAAGAAGGTTCTGGCGACCACAGCCGCGGCTGTGTCCATTGTCGGCGCGGGCGCCGCTGCTGCCCCCCAGGCGATGGCGGTCGGAAACCACCACGGAACGTCTTCCGTCAACGGCAACGGCGCCGCGCAGTTCTACGGGAACTCGACCACGTATGGGTACATGAGCCCGCAGATCGGCCTGATTCAGGGCTCGTTCAACAAGCCCTGCATCGCCCTGGGCAAGCTGGCCGCCCAGAGTCTCCTGGGAGGGGGCCTGGCCGGGCTGCAGGACATCAACGTTCTCTCGTCGCCGCAGAACCAGCAGTGCACCGAGAACTCCACCCAGGCGAAGGGTGACGAGGCGCTGTCGCACATCCTCGACAACATTCCGATCCTTTCCGGCAACGGCGCCGGAAACCACTGACCGGCTGAGTGCGACCCGGGCCGCCCGGCCCTCCTTCTTCCGGGCGGCCCGGGTTTCTGCTGTCCGGCCCCGGGGCGGAAGTGTTATTCGCTCGTGACTGAACTCCGGTGGGCCGGATCGTTAGGAATGATGTGTGGAGGGAAGCGTGCCAATGCCCTTGTGGGTTTGATGGGGCTGCCAGGGCATTGGCACGCCGTCCGTAACGAATCAGGGCCTGTGAACCGTTTGTCGGATCGCAGGCCCTGATTCGTGTAACGGGTGCCGCGTCGTCCGGCACGGCAAGTCGTGTGGTCGTCTGGGCAATTGGTGAGAAGCGGCGCCGCTATTCGGGTGATGATGCAGAACTCAATCCGGTGCTGTGGGTTGTTCAAATAGGGCTCCTGTATCGGGAGTTCCTTCTCCTGAAGGGTTTCGTGATGAAGAAGATGATCGCGGGCGCGGCTGTGGCGGCGTCGTTGGTCGGCATTTCCGCTGCGGCCGCTCCGCAGGCCATGGCGATCGGTGACCATGAGGGCACCAAGACGGTCAACGGAAACGGGGCGCGCTCGGTCTACGGCAACTCCACCACGCGCGGCAAGATGAGCCCCCAGCTCGGGCTGGTCCAGGGCTCGCTGAACCAGCCCTGCCTCGCGCTGGGCAAGGTGGGCGTCCAGCACCTCTTCCACGTGTTCCACGTGCTCGCGGCGCAGGACATCAACATCCTGTCCAACCCGCAGAACCAGCAGTGCACCGAGAACTCGACGCAGGCCAAGGGCGACGAGCCGCTGTCGCACATTCTCGACGGCATCCCGGTTCTCTCCGGGAACGGTGTCGGCAACCACTGACGTCCACCGGCCTCGGGCCGTTCCACCGCTTGCGCCCCGGGCGGTCGGCGCCGCGTATGCGCTGCCGGCCGCCCGGTCGTGCGAGCAGCACGGGGGTGGGGTGCGGGCGGCGGTCCGTACGCCACGACTGCAGATGAGGGATGAGAGATGCGACAGAGCCTGAAGGCGTACGTGTTCGTGGCGGCGGCGTCGGGTGTGCTCGGCGCGAGCGGCAGCGCGGCGTACGCGGACGCCGGAGCCGGGGGAGGAGCGAGGAACTCTCCCGGGGTGCTGTCCGGGAACAGCATCCAGGTGACCGTGGACACCCCGGTCAACGCGTGTGGCAATTCGGTGGACGGGGGCGCGGCGCTCAACCCGGCGATGGGCAACGCGTGCGGGAACGGTGCGCCGCCCGCGCGGGCGTTTCCGCGGCCGCCGGTGCAGGGGGCTCCGGGAGCCCAGCGGCCGCCGGGAGCGGACCAGGCGCCTGGGGTGCGCTGGACGGCCCCGGACCGGGAGCACCGCGCGGAGCCGGTGCGGCGACCGGCCCCTGCGCACCGGGCGGCCCCGGAGCGGGCCGGGCGCCCTGCTGCGGCGCCGGCGGAGCACGTGCCGGGGCATGTGGCGAGGCACGGGGTCGGGCACGTTCCCGCGCCCGCCCCGCGGCCCGCGCAGGAGGAGCGGATGGGCGCGGTGGCGCGGGCCGGGGCGTCGGCGGGTTCCGCGCTGCTGGCGGCCACCGGGGCGGAGGAACTGGGCGCGGTGGCCGCGGTCGGCGGCGGGCTGCTGGTGGGCGGGGCGCTGTTGTTGCGCCGGGCCCATACGCGACGCCGGTGAGCGGGCGGGCCGGGTACGGGCGGCCGGGCGGCCCCCGGGGGTTCCGCGGCCGGCCGAGCGGGTCCGGCGGGCCGCTCGGCCCCGGCCGCCCGGTCGAGCCGGCCGTCGGCATCGCCGGACGGCTCGACCGTGGGCCGTCGTACCGCTGTCGCCGGGCGGAGCTGCGGCTGGAAGCGGCCCTGCGGGAGGTACGACGGATCGTCTGGATCAACGGGTGAAACCCGTGTCCGGCACGGGAAGGATCGTTCTTTCGCTCATTGGTGGGGACCCGTCTTCCGGGGGTTTGAAGCGGGGCGGAACCAGTGGTTCCGCTGGGCCGTGCCGCTGCCTCCGGCCTCTGGCAAAATTGGGGTGAAAGCCGCAAAAAATGAGGTGGGGCCATGCTCATTGCGCTGGCGCAGACCGATTGCGTGCTGGGGGACGTGGGGGAGAACCTCGCCGTCGCCCGCGAGCAGATCGAGCAGGCGGCGGCGCAGGGCGCGGACCTGGTCGTCTTCCCCGAACTGAGCCTGCACGGCTATCACTTGGGCGCGCTCAGCCGCGATGAGTCCCTGGGGGCGAACGACCCCCGGCTGCTGGAGCTCAGCACCCGCGGCCCCGATGTGCTGGTCGGCTTCCATGAGCACACCAGTCTGCGCGCGTACAACACCGCGGCCCACTACGCGGCCGGTGAGCTGGTGCATGCGCACCGCAAGCTCTATCTGCCCAACTACCTGGCCTGGGAGGAGCGTAAGCACGTCAGCCCGGGGCAGTCGCTGCGGGCGTACGAGCTGAAGCGGGCCAGGAGCGGGGGCCGGGGGGCCACGCTGGTGTGCAATGACGCCTGGCAGCCGGCGCTGCCGTGGCTGGCGGTGCAGGACGGTGCCGAGGTGCTGTTCGTCCCCACCAACAGCGCGGCGAGCCTGGACCCGGAGGCGATGGACACCGGTCTGTACTGGGACACCCTGCTGTCCTATACGGCGAAGATGCTCCAGTGCTGGGTGGTCTTCGTGAACCGGGTGGGCAATGAGCACGGGGCGGCGTTCTGGGGCGGCTCGCGGGTGGTGGATCCGCGGGGTGCCGTGGTGGCGCAGGCGCCCAAGTGGGAGCCCGCGCTGGTCGCCGTGGAGATCGATCTCGCCGAGGCGCGGCGGCAGCGGCGTGCGGTGCCGCTGGTCGCGGAGGCCCGGCTGGGTCTGATCGACCGCGAGGTGCGGCGGCTGATCGACGAGGGCGGCGACCACTGAGGGGCCGGCGCCCCGGTGTCAGTGTCGGGCGTCAGGGCCGGGCGGCGGATTCCTGACGGGGCGCCTCGGCCGTAGTGGGCGCCGTGGTCCGTTCGTCGTCCTTGAGGGCCCGCGCCTCGGACTTGAGGATGCGCATCGAGCGGCCCAGGCCGCGCGCCATGTCGGGCAGCTTCTGCGAGCCGAAGAGCAGTACCAGGACCGCGATGATCAGGATCAGGTGCCAGGGCTCGAAGGCGTTGCGGAGCATGGCGGTGCTCGCTTTCTCGGGGGCGGCGGACGTTCTGTCCAGTATGGCCCGAACGGTCCGGCCGTCCGGTCCAGGGGGTACCCGGGGCCGGACGGCCGGTGCGACGGCTACCAGCTGGACTTGCGGACGCCCGGCAGATAGCCCGCGTGTGCCTGTTCGCGCAGCCGTACGCGGGACAGGCCGAAGGCGCGGAGGTAGCCGCGCGGGCGGCCGTCGACGCTGTCGCGGTTGCGTACCCGGGTGGCGCTGGCGTCCCGCGGCTGGCGGGACAGCTCGCGGCGGGCGGCGGTGCGCTCCTCCTCCGGGGTGTGCGGGCTGCGGATGAGGGCCTTGAGGACGGCGCGCCGTGCCGCGTAGCGGGCGACCGTCGCGCGGCGCTTCTCGTTCTTTGCGATCTTGCTCTGCTTGGCCATCAGACCTTTCCTCCTCGTGCGCGGATGCGGGCGACGGCCGCCTCGATCCCGATCGTGTCCACGGTCCTGATGCCCTTGGCGCTCAGCGTGAGCCGGATGTGCCGGCCCTCACTGGCCAGCCAGTAGCGCTTGCGCTGGATGTTGGGGTCGAAGCGGCGGGGGGTGCGGCGGTGCGAGTGGGAGATGGACTTGCCGAAGCCGGGTGAGCGGCCGGTCAGCTGGCAGTGGGCGGACACAGGGCGATCCCTTCGGTCGTCGGCCCAGGTGAGGGCCTATTGAAAATGGAAACCATTTCCGTATACTAACCCCATGGCCCGCAACGAACTACGCCCGGTCGTCAAGCTCCGGTCCACCGCCGGCACCGGCTACACCTACGTGACCCGCAAGAACCGCCGTAACGACCCCGACCGCCTGGAACTGCGCAAGTACGACCCGGTGGCCGGCCGGCACGTCGCCTTCCGAGAGGAGCGCTGAGCACCGTGAAGCCTGGAATCCACCCCGCCTACGGGCCGGTCGTCTTCCGCGACCGGGCCGCCGACTTCGCCTTCCTGACCCGTTCCACCGCCACGAGTGAGAAGACCGTGGAGTGGGAGGACGGCCAGACCTATCCCGTCATCGACGTCGAGATCTCCTCGGCGAGCCACCCCTTCTACACGGGCACCGCCCGGGTGCTGGACACCGCGGGCCGCGTCGAGCGGTTCGAGCGCCGCTACGGCAAGGGCGGGGCCCGCTGATGGAGCGGCTCAGCGTCGTGCTGGTGGGCGGCCTGCACACGGATGCGCGGCGGGCCGCCGTCGAGCGGCTGCTGCACACCGTGCCCGGCAGTGTCGCCCTCCATCACGACCTCGCCTCGGCCGCCGAAGGCACCGTGCGGCGCACCGTCCGGGACTCCGGCGGCACGCTCGACACCGGTGACGCACCGCTGGTCAACGACTGCGCCTGCTGTGCGCTGCGCGAGGACCTGGTGCCCGAACTGGAGCGGCTGGCCGCCGGCCGGACCTGCCGGCTGGCGGTCGTCGAACTGTGGGACTCCGTCGAGCCCAAGGCGATGGCCGAGGTGGTCAGCGCCTGCGGCAGCGAGAACCTCGAACTGACCGGTGTGCTCACCGCCGTCGATCCGGCGCTGCTGCTGGCCTACCTGGGCTGCGGTGACGACCTCGCGGAGGCGGGCCTCGCCGCCGCGGCCTCCGACCAGCGCACCGTCGCCGACACCTGGGCGCGGCAGCTGGAGTACGCGCCGGTGCTGGCGATCGCGACGGGGGAGGAGCCGGCGGAGCCGTCCGACCTGGCGCTGCTCGACCAGCTGCACCCCATGGCCCACCAGGTCTCGGTGGAATCCGGGGAGTTGGCGGCCGCCGCGCTGGCCGGTTTCGATGTGGCCGCGGCCGCGGACCGCCAGCATCCGGCCTGTGCGCTGCTGCCGCAGGAGGCCGACGCGGAGGGCATCGGCACGCTGGTCTGGCGGCAGAGCCGGCCCTTCCACCCCGAGCGGCTCTACACCGCGCTGGAGGACCTGACCTGTGCGGCCGCGCGCAGCCGGGGCCGGTTCTGGCTGGCCGACCGCCCGGACACGCTGCTGTCCTGGGACGCGGCCGGCGGTGCGCTGTGTGTGGAGAGCGCCGGGCCGTGGCTGGCCTCGCTGCCGGACGCCGCCTGGGAGATGGTCCCGCCGGTGCGCCGGGCCGCCGCCGCGCTGGACTGGCACCCCGAGCACGGTGACCGCACCCAGCATCTGGTCTTCACCTCGCCGGGCCTGGACCGCGACGGCCTGCGGACCCTGCTGGACTCCTGCCTCCTCACCGATGCCGAGTACGCGGGCGGCCCGCCGGCCTGGAAGAGCCTGCCGCCCGCCTTCGACGCACTCCTCGACCCCGTTTCGTAAGACCGGCCGCGCCCGTACGCACGGAACCGGCCCCCAGCACGTACAAGGAAGCTCCCCATGCCCCGACGGCACGACCCGCGCCGGACGCCCGCCCCCCGCCGCAATCCGCTGGACGCGGCGGGCGTCACCTACATCGACTACAAGGACACCGATCTGCTGCGGAAGTTCATCTCGGACCGCGGCAAGATCCGCAGCCGCCGGGTCACTCGCGTCAGCGCCCAGCAGCAGCGCCGGCTGGCCCGTGCGATCAAGAACGCGCGGGAGATGGCGCTGCTGCCCTACGCGTCGCGGTGACGGCCGTCGTCCGGTGACAGGCAGGAGGCCCCCTACGTCCGACGCGTAGGGGGCCTCCTGCGTTTGTCCGGGGGCGGGCCGATCCGCGGCGCCCTCGTGCCGGGCGGACGGAGTGCCCGGATGCGGAACCCGGAGGGCGTGGCACACGTCTTTCCCTCGGGCCCGAGAGCCCCGGCTCGGTCGATCCGTACCAGGTGACGGGCTATCGCGTCAGGGGGCGGTGGCCGGTGGTCGACCGTCTGTGAGGGGCCGGTGACCGTGCTCGACGAGCTGTGACGGGCTCGGCACCCGGTGTCGTGCACGTGCATCTGCGCATGCATCCGCATGTGAACGCAGCTATGATCCCGGGCAGTTGACACCATTTATCACCGGGAGACCCCTGTGCCCCACGCATACAACGGCATGGCCGCCACAGATCTCCGTGATGTGGCATGGCAGAAGAGCCGGCACAGCAATTCCCAGGGCTCCTGCGTGGAGTTCGCCAAGCTGCCCGGGGGTGATATCGCGGTGCGCAACTCCCGCTTCCCGGACGGCCCGGCGCTCATCTACACGCCCGCCGAGGTGCAGGCGATGCTGCTCGGCATCAAGGACGGCGAGTTCGACCATCTCGTACGGGACTGAGTGCCCGCACACGACAACCGGGCGACCGCGTATCGCGGTACGCCCGGTGTGCACAACGGCTACGGGAGCCGGAAGAGCGCCCACACGATCTTGCCGTGTGTGGCGCCGGCCAGCGGATGCCAGCCCCAGCTGTCGCTGAAGGAGTCCACGAGGTACAGCCCGCGCCCCGATTCCGCGGCGGAGTCCGCCTCACCGGCGACCGGTGAGTCATCGCTCGGGTCCCGTACGGCGCAGATCAGCCGGGAGGACCAGCGCATCAGATGGAGCCGGGCGGGCGGTGTGGCGTCGGCGTGCTCCGGGGCGGCGAGGATCGCATGCCGCAGGGCATTGGTGACGAGTTCGGAGACGACCAGGGCGACCGAGTCGAAGAGCTCGTCCAGCTCCCAGCCCTGCAGGGTCTCGCGGGTGAACGCCCGTGCGCTGCGCACCGATTCATAGCGCGGCGGAAGCGTGCGGGAGGCGGATCCGGAGACGGCCGGCGGGTCGACGGGAGGAAAGCCCTGCCATAACGGCTCGAGCATGGTCAAAACCTTGGTCCCCATGCGAGGCACTCCTGGCGTTCGCGGACGTCATGACCCTGGCCGGGCAGCCGGATCTGGCGGATCTTTCACGAGCGTGCATGCGTGCGACGCCTATGGTTCCCAAAGCGCGAGGCAGATGCAAGGGCAGATGCACGTGCACGTGCCGTGATTGCGGGGACCCGCACCGATTTGATGGGGATTTCCCCTCACACTTCTTGTGGAGGGGTTGCGGGGGCCTCACGTATCCGTAACCGGATGAGCACTCAACGAAGCCCGGACATGGCAGACTGCGGCCCACTGTTGGACGGGGTGGGGTCACAGGAGGGTCTGAGAGGTGTCCGCAAGTGAGTCGAGCGGGTCGGTGGTGCGGCGAATCCTGCTCGGGTCGCAGCTCCGCCGGCTGCGTGAATCGCGCGGGATAACCCGCGAGGCGGCCGGCTACTCGATCCGTGCGTCCGAATCGAAGATCAGCCGCATGGAGTTGGGCCGCGTGAGCTTCAAGGCACGGGATGTGGAGGACCTGCTCACCCTGTACGGGGTCGGTGACGCCCAGGAGCGCGAGGCGCTGCTCTCCCTGGCGCGGGAGGCCAATGTGGCCGGCTGGTGGCACAGTTACAGCGATGTGCTGCCCGGCTGGTTCCAGACGTATGTGGGGCTGGAAGGCGCCACATCGCTGCTCCGGGTCTATGAAGTCCAGTTCGTCCACGGGCTGTTGCAGACGGAGAGTTATGCGCAGGCCGTCGTCAGACGGGGCATGCCCGACGCCGGGCCCGCGGAGATCGAGAGACGGGTCGCGCTCCGCATGGAGCGCCAGAAGCTGCTGGTCACCGAGCGGTCGGCGCAGTTCCACTGTGTGCTGGACGAAGCCGCGCTACGGCGCCCGTACGGCGAACGCGCGGTGATGCGTGAGCAGTTGAAGCATTTGATCGAGGTGTCCGAGCGCCCCAATGTGCGGCTCCAGGTGATGCCCTTCAGTCTGGGCGGGCACGCGGGGAGAGCGGTGCGTTCACCATGCTCGGCTTCCAGGAGTCGGGTCTGCCGGACGTCGTCTACCTGGAGCAGCTGACGAGCGCGCTCTACGTGGACAAGCCCGAAGAAGTCGCCCAGTACGCACGGGTGATGGACCGCCTCCAGGAGGAGGGGCCGAATCCGGCCGAGACCAGGGACCTCTTGCGCGGGCTGCTTCAACTGATGTGACGCGTCGGTAGGATGCGCACCATCAGGAGTCAGCACCCCCCAATGCGGCGCCCTGAGCGCCCTGTTCTCCAGATCGGGATGGCATGTCCTACTTCGACGAGTTGGCGTATCAGTTCATCGGCGGTGAGTGGCGCTCCGGCAGCGGCTCGTGGGACATCGTCGATTTCAATCCGTACAACGGCGAGAAACTGACCTCCATACCCGTCGCCACGGTAGAGGAGATCGATCTGGCCTACCGTGCCGCCGAGCGCGCACAGCGGGAGTGGGGCGCCACCAATCCGTACACCCGGCGGCTCGTCTTCGAGCGCGTGCTGCGGATCATCGACGACCGCGAGGCGGAGCTGAGCGAGGCGATCGCCGCGGAGGTCGGCGGGACGCTCGCCAAGGTGGGCTTCGAGCTCCATCTGGCCAAGGAGTTCCTGCGCGAGGCCATTCAGCTGGCGCTGCGCGCCGAGGGCCGCATCCTGCCCTCACCCATCGACGGCAAGGAGAACCGCCTCTACCGGCTGCCGGTCGGTGTGGTCGGCGTCATCAGCCCGTTCAACTTCCCCTTCCTGCTGTCGATCAAGTCCGTCGCGCCGGCCCTCGCGCTCGGCAACGCCGTCGTCCTCAAGCCGCACCAGAACACCCCGGTCTGCGGCGGCGGTCTGGTCGCCAGGATCTTCGAGGAGGCCGGACTGCCGGCCGGGCTGCTGAACGTGGTCGTCACGGACATCGCCGAGATCGGTGATGCGCTGATCGAGCACCCGGTGCCCAAGACCATCTCCTTCACCGGCTCCGAGAAGGTCGGCCGGCATGTCGCGACCGTCGCCGCCGCCCACTTCAAGCACACGGTGCTGGAGCTGGGCGGCAACAGCGCCCTGGTCGTCCTGGACGACGCGGATATCGACTACGCGGTGGACGCCGCCGTCTTCAGCCGCTTCGTCCACCAGGGCCAGGTCTGTATGGCCGCGAACCGGGTGCTGGTGGACCGCGCCGTGGAGCGGGAGTTCACCGAGAAGTTCGTGGCCAAGGTCGCCTCGCTGAAGGTGGGTGACCCGACCGATCCGCAGACCCATATCGGACCGCTGATCAACGAGGGCCAGGCCGAGGCGATCACCGCGCTGGTGGACCGTGCGGTCGCGGACGGCGCCTCGGCGCTCCTGCATGGCGAGACCCGGGGCACCCTGGTCGCGCCGAGCGTGCTGAGCGGTCTGCCGGAGGACTCCCCGCTGCTGCGGCAGGAGATCTTCGGGCCGGTCGTGCTGCTGGTGCCGTTCGACGGGGACGAGGAGGCGGTGCGGCTGACCAACGCGACCTCGTTCGGGCTCAGCGGTGCCGTGCACACCGGGGACACCGAGCGCGGGGTGCGGTTCGCCAAGCGCATCGACACCGGGATGTTCCACGTCAACGACGCCACGGTGCACGACGAGCCGATCGTGCCGTTCGGCGGCGAGAAGCACTCCGGGGTGGGGCGGCTGAACGGCGACGCGATGGTGGAGGCCTTCACCACCACCAAGTGGATCTCCATCCAGCACGGGCGGTCGCAGTTCCCGTTCTGATCCCTTGTCCGTGATCCCGCTCTCCGGCGCGGGCGGATCCGGGACGATCCGCCGCGAGTTGCGGACAGTAGCTGACCGCAAGGGCTCCTACGTTGAGTGCTGTCGGAAGGCGGGACGGCGAACGGCCGGCCGCCGAAGGTGTCACGAAAGGCGGAGCCCATGCCCACTCACGTTGTTGCCGAGGCCCATGGCGACGAGACCGGGGCGCTGCTGGCCTTCCTGGAGGCCCAGCGCGGCGGGCTGCGCCGGGCGGTCCTGGGACTGACCGATGACCGGGCGAACCAGCGGCCGAGCGCCAGTGAGCTGTCCCTGGCCGGACTGGTCAAGCATGTCGCGGAGACCGAGCAGGGCTGGGTCGAGACCGCGCAGGGGCTGCCGCACTCCATCGCGCGGACCCAGGAGACCTGGCATCTGAGCTTCCAGCTGGGGGAGGACGAGACCCTGGCGGGGATGCTGGCGTTCTGGGACGGCGTGGCGAAGCGGACGGAGGAGTTCATCCGCTCCGTGCCCAGCCTGAACGACACCTTCCCGCTGCCCGAGGCGCCCTGGTACCCGCCGCAGGCCCGGCAGTCGATGCGCTGGCTGCTGCTGCATCTGGTCGAGGAGACCGCCCGGCACGCCGGCCATGCCGACATCCTCCGCGAGTCCCTCGACGGCAAGACGGCCTTTGAGCTGGTGGACGAGGAGCGCCGGGCCCAGGGGTAGGGCCGGTCCTCTCCTTGCGCGCTCTAGGCTGGCGGAGGGGGCGCGCGAGGGATTGAGGAGACGATGTCGGCGATCCGGCTGTTGGTACTGGGCGCCGTGCGGCAGCACGGCCGGGCGCACGGCTATCAGGTGCGCAACGACCTGGAGTACTGGGGCGCCCATGAGTGGTCCAACGCCAAACCCGGCTCGATCTACCACGCGCTCAAGCAGATGGCCAAGGAAGGGCTGCTGCGCGCCCATGACATCGCGCCCAGCACCGTCGGCGGCCCGCCGCGTACCGAGTACGAGCTGACCGCGGCGGGCGGGACGGAGTATTTCGCGTTGCTGCGGGCCGCGCTCTCCCGGTACGACGAGAAGGCCGACGTGCTCAGCGCGGGCATCGGCTTCGTCGTCGATCTGCCGCGGGCCGAGGCGGTGGCGCTGCTCAAGGAGCGGGTGCGCGGGCTCCAGGAGTGGCGCGGCACGGTCACCGGCTACTACACCCCCAAGGGCGGGACCGGACAGCTCGGCCACATCGGCGAGATCATGGATATGTGGGTGCATGCCGCGGACAGCGGCGCCGCCTGGACCCAGGGGCTGATCGAGCGGATCGAGGCCGGGGCCTATGTCTTCGTCGGTGAGGGGGAGCCGTTCGTCGGCGTACTGGCGGAGGGGCAGGAGAACCCGTACGCGACGGGTGGGGCGGCGGAGCCGGGCGGCGGGGACGGGACCCCCCGTCAGTGATGGAAGGCCGTCGCGACGCTCTCCGGGCGCTGCATCGGGCCGGGCTGGTCCCGGAGTTCGGGCAGCAGTGCCTCCAGGTCGGCGAGGAACAGATCGGCGAGGTCCAGGGAGAAGCCGTTGCGGCAGACCACCCGTAGGACGGAGAGGTCCTCGCGGTTCTCCGGGAAGGTGTAGGCGGGGATCAGCCAGCCGCGCTCCTTCAGCCGCCGGGAGACATCGAAGACGTCGAAGGCGGTGACATGGCCGGCGGTGGTGAAGGCGAAGACCGGCAGCTGGTCGCCCTGGGTCAGCAGGGTGAAGTCGTCCAGCGCGCCGATCCGTTCGGCCATCGAGCGGGCCACGTCCCGGGTGGCCTGCTGTACGGCGCGGAAGCCGGCCCGGCCGAGCCGCAGAAAGGTGTAGTACTGCGCGGCGACCTGTGCGCCGGGGCGGGAGAAGTTGAGGGCGAAGGTCGGCATATCGCCGCCCAGGTAGTTGACCCGGAAGACCAGCTCCTCCGGTAGTGCGTCGGTGTCGCGCCACAGCGCCCAGCCGACGCCCGGGTAGACGAGGCCGTATTTGTGCCCCGAGGTGTTGATGGAGGCGACCCGGGGGAGCCGGAAGTCCCAGACCAGCTCCGGGTCGAGGAACGGGGCGATCATGGCGCCGGACGCGCCGTCCACATGGACCGGGATGTCCCAGCCGTGCTGCCGCTGGACCTCGTCGAGCGCCGCGCAGATCTCGGCCACCGGCTCGTACGACCCGTCGAAGGTCGAGCCGAGGATCGCCACCACGCCGATGGTGTTCTCGTCGCACAGTGCGGCGGCGGAGGGCGCGTCCAGATGGAAGCGGTCGCCCTCCATCGGGACCGTACGGGCCTCGACCTCCCAGAAGTTGCAGAACTTCTCCCAGCAGACCTGGACATTGGCGCCCATGATGAGGTTCGGCCGGGCCTTTCCCGGATACCGGTCCTGGTTTCTCTGCATCCAGCGGCGCTTGAGGGCCATCCCGGCGAGCATGCACGCCTCGCTCGACCCTGTGGTGGAGCAGCCCACGGCGGCGGCCGGGTCGGGGGCGTGCCACAGGTCGGCGAGCATCGCCACACAGCGCTTCTCCAGTTCGGCGGTGCGCGGGTACTCGTCCTTGTCGATCATGTTCTTGTCCCGGCATTCCGCCATCAGCACGGCGGCCTGGGGCTCCATCCAGGTCGTCACGAACGTCGCCAGATTCAGCCGGGAGTTGCCGTCCAGCATCAGCTCGTCGTGCACGAACTGATAGGCGGTGTGCGGGGAGAGGGGGCCGTCGGGCAGGGCGTGCCGTGGTGGCGAGGTCTCCATTCCGGCGATCGGATCGGCCTCGCCGTAGAAGGGGTTGACCGGATGCCCGGACTGCTTACGGTCGGATGGCGATGCGCCTTTGTGCAGAGTCATCTGTCGCGCCTACCCGTCAACTGCCTTGCGAAAGGCCGTGTTTGATGGCTTTGGTGAACTTCACTACGCGCTCCGCCTGGATACGGGCGGCGGTGCGCGCCTCGTCGTCGAGCGGGATATCGGGGCCGCCGACATGGGAGGTGCCGTAGGGATTGCCGTCGGCGAACTTCGCCGGGTCCGTATAGCCCGGCGTCACGAGGATGCCGCCGAAGTGGTGGATGGTGTGGTAGAGCGCCAGCAGGGTGGATTCCTGGCCGCCGTGCTTGGTGGCGCTCGCGGTGAAGCCGCTGTAGACCTTGTCGGCCAGTTTTCCCTGCTGCCAGAGGCCGCCCAGGGTGTCGAGGTACTGCTTGAGCTGCGAGGTCACATTGCCGAAGCGGGTGGGGCTCCCGAAGATCACCGCGTCCGCCCAGAGGACGTCCTCGTGGGTGGCCTCCATGATGTCGGCGGTGGCCGCGGCGTTGGCGGCCCAGGCCGGGTTGGCGTCGATCGCGGTCTGCGGGGCGAGTTCCGCGGCCCGGCGCAGTCGTACGTCGGCCCCGGCGTGCTCGGCGGCGTCCGCGATCAGCCGGGCGAGCTCGGCGACCGTGCCGGTCGACGAGTAGTAGATGACGGCGACATGGACGTCATGCACGGGCATCGGCGCACCTCCTCGAACCCGACATTAAGGGCATAAGGCGTGGGTAGCCTCCAGGGTTCACCCAGTGGAAGCGCCACGGGCGGGCGGCCGCCCCGAAGGACCGCCACCCGCCCGCACCTGCTGCGGCCGCCGGGCTCCCGTCAGCTCGTACTGGCCAGCGACAGCTTCGCCGCGAAACCGAGGAACGCCGCACCGGCGCCCGCGGACAGCCCGGCGGTCAGCCGCTTGCGGCGCCGGAAGGTCGCCGCCAGAAACGTCCCGCTGAAGATCAGCACCGACAGATACGTGAAGCTGAACAGCTGCGCCCAGGCGCCCAGCGTCAGGAACGACAGCACCGGATGGGCATAGGACGGGTCCACGAACTGCACGAAGAAGGAGATGAAGAACAGAATCGCCTTCGGGTTGAGCAGACTGACCACCAGCGCCCGGCGGTACGGCCGCTCCACGGCCTCCTTCGGCGCCTCGGACGCCCTCTCGCCCCGCTCCTCGGCCCGGCGGGCCTCCCGGCCGCGCCACAGCGCCCACGCGCCGCGCAGCATCCCCACCGCCAGCCACGTCAGATAGCCCGCACCGGCGAACTTGACCACGGCGAACAGCACCGGGGTGGTCTGCAGCAGCGAGGCCACACCGCCCGCCGACAGCGTCATCAGCACCGTGTCACCGCACAGCACCCCGGCCGCCGCCCGGTACGCCACCCGCGGACCGCGGCGGGCCGCCACCGACACGACGTACAGCGAATTCGGACCCGGCAGCAGAATGATCAGCGCGAGCCCCGCCAGATACGTCGGCAGATCCGTTATCCCCAGCATGGGCGGCAGGATCTCACCCGCCGATCCGCCGCCTCACCGGGATTTCAGGATGCGGACTTGCACCTCACGCGGCGTGAGGTCACATCGTGGAGCGCGTACCGAGAAGGGAGCGGATATGAGTTATTCCGTAGGACAGGTCGCGGCTTTCGCCGGTGTGACGGTGCGCACCCTGCACCACTACGACGAGATCGGGCTGCTCCAGCCCGGCGAGCGTAACCACGCAGGTCACCGGCGCTACGGCGACGACGACCTGGACCGGCTGCAGCAGATCCTGTTCTACCGGGAGCTCGGATTTCCGCTCGATGAGGTCGCGGCCCTTGTGAACGATCCGGATGTCGACCCGCAGCAGCATCTGCGGCGCCAGCACGACCTGCTGACGGCACGGATCGACAAGCTCCAGAAGATGGCCGCCGCCGTCGAGAACGCAATGGAGGCACGCAGGATGAACGTACGGCTCACACCGGAAGAGAAGTTCGAGGTCTTCGGGGACTTCGACCCCGACGACCACGCGGCGGAGGTCGAGGAACGCTGGGGCCACACCGACGCCTACAAGGAGTCGGTGCGCAGGACGGCCGCCTACACCAAGGAGGACTGGAAGCGGCTGACGACGGAGCTCGACGCCGTCCACGGCAAGATGGCGGACCTGCTCGCCCAGGGGGTGCCCGCGGACTCCGCGGCGCCCATGGACGTCGCCGAGGAGCACCGGCAGTTCATCTGCGGTGCGTACTACGACTGCGCCTATGAGATGCACAGCTGCCTCGGCGAGATGTACGTCTCCGACGAGCGCTTCACCGCCACCTACGAGGCGATCCGGCCCGGTCTCGCCGTGTACCTGCGCGACGCGATCCTGGCCAACGCGGCTCGCCACCAGTGATCCGTACGGGCCGGGGAGCGCGCCCCCGGCCCGTACGGAACCGTGCCCGTACGGAGCCTGTGCCCGTATGGAGCCCGGGCCCGTATAGAACCCGTGACGGGGCTCAGCCCTGCGGGGAGAGCACCACGGCCGTTCCGTAGGCGCACACCTCGGTGCCCACGTCAGCGGCCTCCGTGACATCGAAGCGGAACATCAGCACCGCGTTCGCACCGCGCGAGCGGGCCTGGTCCACCAGCCGTTCCATCGCCTGGTTACGGGTCTCCACCAGGGTCTTGGTCAGGCCCCGCAGCTCGCCGCCGATCATCGACTTCAGGCCCGCGCCGATCTGGCTGCCGAGGTGCCGGGAGCGCACCGTCAGGCCGAAGACCTCGCCGATCACCCGTTCCACGTGAAACCCCGGGACGTCGTTGGTCGTCACCACCAGGACGTCGGACTGCGCCTGCTGCCCACCGCCGTACTCCTCGATGCCCATGGCACGTACCTCCTTACGGCCAGCATCACCCGGCCTCTCGGCGGCGGCCAGCGGTCGGGGGCCGTCGGGGAGGAGGCCGTCGCGAGGGGGCGTGGCGGGGGCGTGGCGCGGAGCTGCGAGGAGGAGCTGTGGCCCGCCTGGAACCAAGGCGGGCCGCCCGGCGTTGATAGTTTGGGCCGCACACGCGCCTCATCCCGTCGCTTCGCCCCTCGCACCGCACGATCCGGCGCCCTCGACCCAGGAGCCTTCACCCCGTGAATACTCTCGCGCTCGGCCCCCAGTGGCTGGACCCGGACTATCTCATCGCGACATTCGGCCTGATCGGCGTCCTGGTCATCGTCTTCGCCGAGTCCGGCCTGCTGATCGGCTTCTTCCTGCCGGGCGACTCCCTGCTGTTCACCACCGGTCTGCTGGTGACGACGGACAAGCTCGACAAGCCGCTGTGGCTGGTGTGCTCGCTGATCGTGCTGGCCGCGGTCCTCGGCGACCAGGCCGGCTATCTCTTCGGCCGCAAGGTCGGTCCCTCGCTCTTCAAGCGCCCCGACTCCCGGCTCTTCAAGCAGGAGAACGTCGAGAAGGCGCATGAGTTCTTCGAGAAGCACGGCCCCAAGTCGCTGATCCTGGCTCGCTTCGTGCCGATCGTGCGCACTTTCACGCCGATCATCGCCGGTGTGAGCCGGATGAACTACCGCTCCTTCATCACCTTCAACCTCATCGGCGGCGCCCTGTGGGGCGCCGGGGTCACGCTCCTCGGGGCGTCACTGGGCAAGATCGAGTTCGTCCACAAGAACATCGAGATGATCCTGGTCGCGATCGTGCTGATCTCGGTCGTGCCGATCGCCATCGAGTACCTCCGCGCCCGCGGCAAGGCCAAGAAGGAGCAGCCCGCCCCGCCCGTGGACCGCCCCCACAGCCCCGCCGCCGACACCCGCCGCGGCCGCCACGCCAAGCGCTGACCACCACGGACAGCCACCCGGCCACCGGCACCCCCACCACCTCATCGGCGCAACCGAACCGATAGCCGAAAACGGCGCCCCCGAGCACGCGCCTCCCGCCCCCATCAGGCATCGTGTCCTTGACATCCGTCAGGAGGCGAACGAGGAGAGCGAAGACCCGTGGCGTCGGACCCACACCGCGGCCAGCGCGGCACGAGCGGCAGTGGCAGCAGCGGTTCCTCGGACCAGACCGGTCCCGAGGACCGCAAGCCTCAGTCGGACGAGGCCCATAGCGCCTTCACGCCGCCCTTGGGCGTGCCCTACCCGCCGCTTCCCGAGGACGAGCACCCCACCTCCGAGTTCGCGCTGCCCGCGGGCCTGCGCCCGGAGTCGCCGGCCGACCAGGAGGGCTCGGCGTTCACCACGCCGAGCGGTACCACCGGCCAGACCCCGCTGCCCGCTCCCGTCGGCGCGACGGCGCTGAGCGTCGCCTTCACCCCGCCGCACGGCATCCCCGCCGTCAGCCTCACCAAGGAAGCCCCTTGGCAGGACCGGATGCGGACCATGCTGCGGATGCCGGTCCACGAGCGCCCGGTCCCAGAGCGCCCGGACCGCGGTGACGAGGAGACCGGCCCGGCCGTCCCCCGCGTACTCGACCTGACGCTGCGTATCGGCGAGATCCTGCTCGCCGGCGGTGAGGGCGCCGAGGACGTCGAGGCCGCGATGTTCGGTGTCGCGCACGCCTACGGGCTGGAGCGGGTCGAGCCGACCGTCACCTTCACCCTGCTGTCGATCTCCTACCAGCCGTCGCTGGTCGACGACCCGGTCACGGCCAGCCGGACGGTACGGCGCCGCGGCGTCGACTACACCCGGCTGTCCGCGGTCTTCCGGCTCGTCGACGACATCGCCTCCGAAGGCATCACTCTCGAAGAGGCCTACCGCGGCCTCGCCGAGATCCGCCGTAACCGCCACCCGTACCCGAGCTGGGCGCTGACGGTTGCCTCCGGGCTGCTGTCCGGTGCCGCATCGATGCTGGTCGGCGGCGGGATGCTGGTGTTCGTCGCGGCCGCGGTGGGCTCGATGCTCGGCGACCGGCTGGCCTGGCTCGCGTCCGGGCGCGGGCTGCCGGAGTTCTACCAGTTCGTGGTCGCCGCGATGCCGCCCGCCGCGGTGGGGCTCGCTTTCGCTCTGGCGCACGCCGATGTGCAGGCGTCCGCGGTGATCACCGGTGGACTGTTCGCGCTGATCCCGGGGCGGGCGCTGGTCGCCGGTGTCCACGACGGGCTGACCGGCTACTACATCACCGCCGCCGCCCGTCTGCTGGAGGTCGGCTACCTCATCGTCGGCATCGTCGTCGGCGTCCTCAGCGTGCTCTACATCGGACTCCAGCTGAAACCCGGCCTCCGGACGCTCAACCCCGAGGAGTCGCTGGGGGCGTACAACGAGCCGGTGGTCCAGATCACCGCGTCCATGCTGCTGGCGCTGGCGTTCTGTGTGCTGCTCCAGCAGGAACGTCACACCGTGGCGTTTGCGACCCTGAACGGCGGCGTCGCCTGGGTGGTCTACGGCGCCCTGCGCTACGTCGCCGGCATAAACCCGGTGCCCGCCACCGCGATCGGGGCCGGACTGGTCGGTCTCTTCGGCCAGTTGCTCTCCCGTTACCGCTATGCGTCGGCCCTGCCGTACGTCACCGCGGCCATCGGCCCGCTGCTGCCCGGTAGTGCCACGTACTTCGGGCTGCTCAACTTCGCCCAGGGCCACCTGCCGGAGGGCCTCACCTCGCTGGTGCAGGCCGCCTCGCTGGCGCTCGCCATCGCCGTGGGAGTCAACCTCGGTGCCGAGGTCGCCCGGCTCTTCCTGCGTACGCCCGGTATCGAGGAGGCCGCCGGCGGCCGCCGCGCCGCCAAGCGCACCCGCGGGTTCTAGGAAAGACACCGCCCAGGGCGCCCCGCCGGGCAATCCGGCGGGGCGAATCGGCACCTGGCACCGCCCGCACTCGCGCCATTCGAATACGGGCGCCCGGCTAATGCGGGGAGGCGATATCAGATGATTCGTCAACTCTCTTCCAGGGCCCGCTCGGCGGCGTGGAGTGCGCCGCGGAGAATTCATTGACAGGCCACAGCCACCTGATATTGTCTCAAATGCACGCATCCCCCCAGACGCTCCATTGAGGCGTCACCACTGGATCGACAGTGGGGATAACGGGAGGAGGCTCGGGTGCAATGCGGGGTCGAAGGCATTGGCTATGGGCGGCAATTCTAGGGCCGACATAACCGGCTGTGTGGATGACAACGATGTCAAAGGCCCGAGCGGCCGGGCTGGGGCCCGCATCGCAGATGACGGAAGAGGGTTGCCGTGGGACGTCCTCCGATATTGCCGACCGACGAGAAATTCGCCCTCGTGCTCAGAGTGGTGTCCGGCGAACTGACCGCAGCGGAAGCCGCGCGGGAGGCAGCGGTCTCCGAACAGTCCGTATCCAACTGGCGTCGACAGTTCATCGAGGGAGGCCGTAGTGGTCTGGCCGGTGAGGGCGGCAGGGACTCCGAGAGCGCGTCGCGGATAGCGGAACTGGTCAAAGAAAACGCCACGCTGAAGGCCACGATAGGCGAGATGTTCATAGAACTCCGGAAGTACGGCCGGAGTGCGATCGGCCGTGTTCCGATGCCCCAGGGGTATCCTCGCCCCGGCCGGAGGCTCAACTAACTCATTAATTGAGTCCGGCATCGCGTGTTAGATTCCCGGCCAACAGCCACGTCGAATCACGGTGGAGGGAATATGGCGTCTTTGGAGCGCCATTTTGCCGTAGGAATTTCCGGACTGGCCGGCGCAAGTCTGCTGTCCGGCGCAGTAATGCGACGCACCGGCAGGCGTGAACGTGCGCGCCGCTTCATGCTGCACGAGCGGCCGGATGGCAGCCGTATCGAGGTGACCGTCGATATTCCTCCTCGGGCCCGGCGAGTCGTCCTGCTCGATAACGGTATGGGGATGCCGCACGAATACTGGGACTGGGTCTGTGGCGCGCTTCCCGCGGATATGGGATATGTGCGGTTCAACGCTCCCGGCTACGGGCTCAGCACGCCGACCACGCATTACGGTCTGGAGCGGCACTTCGCGCTGTTGCGGGAATTGCGCGAGACGTACACCGCCGGCCTTCCGCTGGTGCTGGCCGGCCACTCCCTCGGCGGATACTTCGTCGCCGCCTATGCGTCGCTCCATCCCGGCGCGGCGGAGGGCGTGAGCGCGGTGGTCATGGCCGACGCCACCGACGTGGCCCAGCTGCGCAATTCCCGGCGCAGCGAGGTCGACCGCTGGTCCCGGCACTCGATGCTCATGGAGCGGGCCTACGCCCTGGCCGGCCTGTCGGCCTTCCGTCCCGCCCTGAACAAGAACAAGACCTACCGCCCGGACATCAACCGGAGTGTCACGGCGTTCCTGGCGGAGCCCCGCACCTGGGCGATGGCCTACCGGGACTACCGGGACGCGATGACCTATCCGGCCCTCACCGCCCTGGACGTCCCGCTGAGCGTGATCACCGCGGAGAACAACCACGGGGACAACGCCGTGCACCACGCGGTTCAGGCCAAGATGGCCGCCCTGTCGAAGAGTTCCCGGCACCTCATCATCGACGGCGCCGATCACGAGTCGCTGCTCACCGTCCAGGCGTACGCCCAGATGGTGGCAGAGGTGATCGCCGGCGAACCCCCGGCCGAGCGGACCGGATCGGAACGGCGGCAGTCCGCCGGGGACCGCCCCGCCGCCACGACCGCCGCGGGCGCGAACAGGAGTTGATGTGAACCTGAGCGTGAACACCGAACGCGTGAAGTCGGTCGCGGTCACGGCCTCACTCACCGCCTGGCTCATCGTGACGGCTGCGGCGCAGCTGCCCGATACGCGCTTCGACAGTCTCCTGTGGTGCGGGAAGCTGCGGATACCGACCCCCAACTGGCGCTTCTTCGGGCCGAATCCGGGAGTCAAGGACAGCCATTTGCTCTACCGGGATCTCACGGACGGCAAGCCCGGTGAGTGGAAGGACATCCCGGTCACCCGCGACAGGCCCTGGTACGCCCTCGTCTGGAACGCCCGCAACCGTTCCCCCAAGGCCCTGATCGACGCCATCCAGGGCATCCGCGTCCGCCTGGCGGCCGCCGGATCGGAGATGGGCCCCGTGGTCCGGTCGCCCGGATACCTGCTGCTCTCCCGCTATATCCAGCACCACCTGCCGCACACCGAAGGCGCCTCGCACAGCCAGTTCCTGCTGATGCACTCCTACCTCGCCGCCCCGGAGGACCGGCGGATCGAGCCGTTCTTCGTCTCCGGGGAATTTCCGCTGCCGACCGCCGGCACGCCCCGTCCACAGACCTTTCCGATAGCCGCCTAGCAGTTTTTTGTGGGCCTCTCGGCCGGAAGCCGCGCACTCACTCGGCAGTTCCACCACCGCGTGAGTCCGTGCCCTCCTGCCGAATGGCCGGAGTGTTCACGGTGAGAACCGAGAGAAACCGAGAGAAAGAGGACAGCAATGTCTGAGCTGGCTGACTTCGCCAACGCCGAGCTGGTCGACGTGGAGCCGGGGCGTATCGGTGCCGACGCGACCCCGACCATGGTCCTGGTGCACAACGCGACCACGGACATCATCGGCTGAGCCGTCCGGCCGACTGATCAATGAGGACGGGGCGCGGTGCGCGCCAATACATGTATCACACATGTACCGCATATGTGCCGCGCCCCCGCCCTTTGACGCCCCTCTCTTCCACTCCACTCACAGGGAGCACTCACCCATGTTTCTCAGCGCTCCTCCCGAGGTCACGGCACGCCGAGTGGCTTCGCTGGGCACGCTGGTCTCCGCACTGGAAATGCTGAGCCGGCATCGCACGTTCGAGGACGGTGAGCTGCTGAGCGGCCAGCTGGCGAGCACCCGCCCCCGGTTCGCCAAGCGCTTTCCGCGGCTGACCCGGGCCCTCAGCTCCAAGAAGGCAGCGGTCGCCCTGTACGGAGTGCAGGCCGGTGCTTCCGCTGCCACGCTGATCTGGGCGCACCGGCGCGGGGTCCGTGCGGTGGGCAGCGCGGTGCTGGCGGCGACGGGCGTGGCCGGCCGGGAGTACACCCCCTTCGGCAGGGACGGCGCCGACCAGCTGCAGCAGGTGGTCAACGTGGTGCTCGCCTCGACCGGGACCCTCAAGGACGACGAGAAGGCCCGTGACCTGGCCATGCGCGCTCTGGCTCTGGAGACGACCCTCGCGTACGTCGCCTCCGGCGTGGTCAAGCTGGTGTCCCCGGTGTGGCTCAGCGGGGAGGCGTTCAGCGGAGTCATCCGCACGCAGAACTACGGGGACCCGCGTGTCTTCCCGCTCGTGCACACGTACCCGGTGCTGGGAAAGCTGGTGACCTGGACGACGGTTGCCGCCGAGGTCGGCTTCCCGCTGGTTTTCGTGCTGCCCAAGCCCGCGGCCACGGCGTATCTCGGCTCAATGACCCTGTTCCACCTGGGAATTGGGCAGCTCATGGGCCTCAACCGCTTCGTGCCGGCCTTCGGTGCCACGCACCCGGCACTTCTCTACGTCCTCCGGCGGAACGAAAAGCGCGCGGCCCCGGTCGAAAAGGCCGCCGCGGCTCCAGCCCTCGCCGCTGCGTGACGGCCGCCCCTGACGTGGGGCCCGTCAGCCGGCCACGCCCCCGCCCCTGACGTGGGGCCCATACTTCCGCCGGTGACGCCGTGACACGGACGAACGGGCGGCACCCGACTGGGTGCCGCCCGTTCGCGTACGAAAATCAGAGTGCCTGTCCCGGCGTGCGGGGGCCGGAAGAACCGGGCCGGACGCCGGGGACCTGACCCTGGGTCAGTGCGCGCCGCCCTGCGCCTCAAGGCGCTTGAACGAGGCCTCGATCTCCGCCTCGGCCTCGGTGCGGCCGACCCAGTTGGCGCCCTCGACGGACTTACCGGGCTCCAGGTCCTTGTAGACCTCGAAGAAGTGCTGGATCTCCAGGCGGTCGAACTCCGACACGTGGTGGATGTCCCGCAGGTGCTCCACACGCGGGTCGGACGCGGGCACGCACAGCAGCTTGTCGTCGCCGCCGGCCTCGTCCGTCATCCGGAACATGCCGATGGCGCGGCACTTGATGAGGCAGCCGGGGAAGGTCGGCTCGTCCAGGATGACCAGCGCGTCCAGCGGGTCGCCGTCCTCGCCCAGGGTGTTCTCGACAAAGCCGTAGTCGGCCGGGTAGCTGGTCGAGGTGAAGAGTCGACGGTCCAGGCGGATCCGACCGGTCTCGTGGTCCACCTCGTACTTGTTCCGCGAACCCTTCGGGATCTCGATGGTGACGTCGAACTCCACGGGTGGCTCCTCCATGATCAACACATACGTCTGGTGATTAAGTGTCCCCCACGCAGGTGTGTGGTGGCGAAAGGGGCTGGTCCGAGGTGCCGGAGACCGGAAAGTGGCAGGTCAGATGGCAGTCGGCGGTGCGGTCCGCGCGGTCGGCTTCCCGCGCGGCGGTCCGGTCGGCACAGACGGCGGTCGACGCCACGCAGCAGGCATGGCACGCCACACCGCGCCATACCCAGCAGACCTGGCGGCTGACGGCGGTCTCCGCAGCCACCGGCCTCGCGGTCGCGATCGTCGCGGTGGCGGCGTCCGGCCCGTGGGACTCGGGTCAGCGTACGGCGGAGCGGGCGGAGGCGGCCGCCATGGACGGCGCCAGTGGCGAGCATCACGCGCAGGCCCCCCGGCCGGCGCCCAGCGCACCGCCCGTACTGCCCGCGCTCGGCGGCCGCGTACCCGGTCCCGCGGGCCGTGGCGCGGCGCCCGCACCCACCGACGCGGGGCTGGCCGACGCGCTCGCCCCGCTGCTGAAGGACCCGGCACTCGGCCCGCTGCGGACCGCGTCCGTCCTGGACGTGGCCGCGGGCCGGGAGGTCTTCGGCGACGGACAGGGAAAGGCCGCCACCCCCGCCTCCACAGTCAAGCTCGCCACCGCCGTCGCCGCGCTCTCCGCCCGCGGCCCCGACCACCGCATCGACACCACCGTCGTCCTGGCCGGAAAGAACCGCCTCATCCTGGTCGGCGGCGGCGACCCCACCCTCACCGCCCGCGCCCCGCGCCCCGGCGCCGGGGAGCAGCCCGCGAACCTGCGCACCCTCGCCGACGCCACCGCCCGCGCCCTCAAGAAGCGCCACCTCGCCAAGATCAGCCTGGGTTACGACACCTCCGCCTACACGGGCCCCACCGAGCACCCCATCGGCCCGAACGAGAACATCGCCCCGGTCACCGCGCTGATGACCGACGAGGCCCGCCTCGACGACTCCGAGCACGGCACCGCCCCCCGCGACGCCGACCCGGCCCGCACCGCCGCCCACACCTTCGCCGATCTGCTCCACGACCGCGGCATCACCGTCGACGGTGACCCCTCCGGCGCCAAGGCCCCCAAGAAGCCCGACCGGATCGCCGCCGTCCACTCCCTCCCCCTGTCCGCGCTCGTCGAGCGGATGCTCACCTACAGCGACAACGACATCGCCGAGGCACTGGCCCGCCAGACCGCCCTCGCCACCCGCCGGCCGGCCAGCTTCACCGGCGCCGGAAAGGCCGTCCGCACCGCCCTCCAGCGCGAGCACCTCCCGCTGTCCGGCGCCGTCTTCGAGGACGGCAGCGGCCTGGACCGCGACGACAAGGTCACCGCCGCCCTGCTCTCCCGCCTCCTGCTGCACGCCTCGTCCCCCGACCACCCGGCCCTGCGCCCCGTCGTCACGGGCCTCCCGGTGGCCGCCTTCACCGGCACCCTCAGCAACCGCTACCGGGGCCAGAGCGCCGGCGCCGGCGCCGTACGCGCCAAGACCGGCACCCTCACCGGCGTGAACACCCTGGCCGGCACCGTCGTGGACGCCGACGGCCGCCTCCTCGTCTTCTCCTTCATGACCACCGGCACCACCGACCCCCAAGGCGCCCAAGAGGCCCTGGACAAACTCGCGTCAGCAGTGGCCAATTGCGGCTGCCGCTGACCCAAAACCAAACCCGCCACGCCCACCCCCACTCACCCGTCACTCACTCCACCCACGGGAGGGGACGGGCCGGAGGGGCCTGGTGTGTGGACGTAAAGCGAAGCAGTCCACACACCAGGCCCCGGAGGTCCGTCACCGCACCCACAGCCCCGCGCAGCGGACCCGGCCCGCCGCAGGCGCCGCGGCGAGGGCACCGCGAAGCGGGCAACAAACGCCGAGCAACCCCCACGGCGGGAGAGCCGAAGTCGTGGGAGGGCCCCAGTCCGCTACCCCCGCACCAAACCCCCACGTACGGTGAACCCATGACGAGCATCGGTGGAACCGAGATGGTCGACTGGAACCTCGCGGTCGCGACCGCGACCCGGTTCGTGCGGCCGGGCCCAGAGGTGAGCCGGGACGAGGCGCGCGCGATCGTCGCCGAGCTGCGCAAGCACGCCAAGTCCTCCGAGGCGCATGTCCGCGCCTTCACGCGGATGGCACAGCCCGACGCGACAGGCGAGGCGCCGCATGACACGCCGGTCCTGGTCGTGGACCGGCCCGGCTGGATCAAGGCGAATGTCGCCGGGTTCCGGGCCGTGCTCAAGCCGCTGCTGGCCAAGATGGAGGACCGCCGCTCGACGGTCCCCGGGGGCGCGGTGCTCGGCGCGGTCGGCGGCAAGGTGACCGGTGTGGAGCTGGGCATGCTGCTGTCGTTCCTGGCCTCGCGGGTCCTCGGCCAGTACGAGACGTTCGCGCCGGCCTCCCGGGATCTGCCGGCCGCGGCCCAGGGCGGCAGGCTGCTGCTGGTCGCGCCGAACATCGTGCACGTGGAGCGCGAGCTCGAAGTGGCCCCGCACGACTTCCGGCTGTGGGTGTGCCTCCATGAGGAGACCCACCGCACCCAGTTCACGGCCGTGCCGTGGCTGCGGGACCACATCGAGGGCGAGATCCAGTCATTCCTCGGTGAGACGGACATCGACCCGGGCGCCCTCCTGGAGCGGCTGCGCGAGGCCGCCCAGTCGCTGGCCGGTGCCAAGCCCGAGGGCGAGGAGGGCGAGGACGAGGAGCGCTCGCTCGTCGATCTCGTCCAGACGCCCGCGCAGCGCGAGATCCTCGGCCGGCTGACCGCGGTGATGTCGCTGCTGGAGGGGCACGCGGATTTCGTGATGGACGGTGTGGGGCCCGATGTCGTGCCGTCGGTCGCGGAGATCCGGGAGAAGTTCCAAAAGCGCCGGGCCAGCGGTGCCGGACGCCTGGACCAGGCGCTGCGCAAGCTGCTCGGCCTGGACGCCAAACTGCGGCAGTACCGCGACGGCGAGCGGTTCGTCAGCGCGGTCGTCGAGGAGGTGGGCATGGACGGCTTCAACCGGGTGTGGACCTCGCCGAACACCCTCCCGACCAAACAAGAGATCGCCAAACCGGCGGACTGGATCGCGCGGGTGCACCGCAAAGCGGACGGGGCACCGTAAGCGAATGGCGTGAGCTGGGCACGCCACGTGGCAGTAGAGCGCCCCTTCAATCACCCGTCTGAGGGACCGATAGCGAGGGATAGGCGTGCAATGCTCGGGGAACCGCTCGCCTCTGTCACCATCTAGGCACTCTGTGTGACGAAGTGCCGTCCACGGCCCGAGGCTCCCCAGCTGAACGATTGGAAACGGACATGGGTCCCCATCCAGCGGTCGCCGCGATACGCCTGGCGGTCCGCCGCGTACTCCACGACGTGCTCACCCACCACTGCGCGCAGGACCGGCACGAGCCCCCGCTCGTGCTCGTCGCGTGCTCCGGCGGCGCCGATTCCATGGCGCTCGCCTCCGCCCTCGCCTTCGAGGCCCCCAAGCTGGGGGTCCGCGCCGGTGGCGTCACCATCGACCACGGCCTCCAGGAGGGCTCGGACCTCCGCGCCGCCGAGGTCGCCCTGCGGCTGCGGGCCCTGGGGCTCGACCCCGTAGAGGCCGTCGCCGTCGACGTGGCCGAACCGAACAAGGTGGCGCACGGCACCGCGTACCGGGGGAGCGGCACCCGGCCGGCCGGCGGACCGGAAGCCGCCGCCCGTGACGCCCGCTACGCCGCCCTGGACGCCACCGCCGAGCGCCACGGCGCCACCGCCGTTCTCCTCGGCCATACCCGCGACGACCAGGCGGAGACGGTGCTGCTCGGTCTCGCCCGCGGCTCCGGGACCCGCTCGCTCTCCGGTATGGCCGCGACCAGCGGCCGCGACGGGCGCTATCGCCGGCCCTTCCTCGACGTGGACCGCCAGACCGCCCGTAAGGCCTGTCTGATCCAGGCGCTGCCCGTCTGGGACGATCCACACAACGCCGACCCCGCCTACACCCGCTCCCGGCTGCGCCACGAAGGTCTGCCCGCCCTGGAGAAAGCGCTCGGCAAGGGCGTCGTCGAGGCGCTGGCCCGTACGGCGCAGCTCTCCCGTGACGACGCCGACGCCCTGGACGCCTGGGCCGCCGACGCCGAGGACTCGGTGCTCGACGACAGCGGCTCCCTCGACATCGCCGCCCTGTTCGCGCTGCCCCCCGCGGTGCGCCGCCGGGTGCTGCGCCGGGCCGTCATCGGCGCCGGTTCCCCGGCCGGTTCGCTCTTCGCCCGCCACATCGAAGAGGTGGACCGGCTGATCACCGCCTGGAGGGGGCAGGGGGCCATCAACCTCCCCGGGCGAGTGGGTGTGCGACGGCAGGGTGGCAGACTGGTGATTCGGCAGGGCTGAGCCGCAGACGCTGCCCCGCATCCGAAGTCTCACGACTGACGCGAACACCGAACAGAGCGAGAGTGGCACGGGTGGACGACAAGGACATGGGCTCCGACCTTCAGTCGGTACTCATCAGCAAGGAAGAGATCGACGCGAAGCTGGCGGAGCTGGCCGCGAAGATCGACGCGGAGTACGCGGGCAAGGACCTGCTCATCGTCGGCGTCCTCAAGGGCGCCGTGATGGTGATGGCGGACCTGGCGCGCGCGCTGTCCACCCCCGTCACGATGGACTGGATGGCCGTGTCGTCGTACGGCGCGGGCACCCAGTCCTCCGGCGTGGTCCGCATCCTCAAGGACCTCGACACCGACATCAAGGGCAAGCACGTCCTGATCGTCGAGGACATCATCGACTCCGGTCTGACGCTGTCGTGGCTGCTGTCGAACCTCGGCTCGCGGGAGCCGGCCTCGCTGGAGGTCTGCACCCTGCTGCGCAAGCCGGACGCGGCCAAGGTCGCCATCGACGTGAAGTGGATCGGCTTCGACATTCCCAACGAGTTCGTCGTCGGCTACGGCCTCGACTTCGCGGAGAAGTACCGCAATCTGCCGTTCGTCGGTACTCTCGCGCCGCACGTCTACGGCGGCTGAGGGCGTCCCGCGCTCGTCCGGCCGCGGTGGCCGGGCGGGCCCCGGACCGTCCGCTGCGGCCCGGCGGGAACCCTTTGGGGCCGCCCGCCGTTGGAGCAGGGAGAGCGGAATCCCCGGCTTCATGTTCACCCTCGGCGCAGGCGCCGGGTGACAATGCTGGGGTACCGTCCGAAGGCAGTTCTTTTTCGGGCCAGTAATACACCGTACGCACGACCAGCCCTCCCAAGGGCGTTGTGCCTCACTGTGGCAGGAGGGACGGGGCCTCAGCGGCTCCGTATGGATGGACGTGAAGCGATACTTCCGTGGGCCGGTCATGTGGATCGTGCTGGCCGTCCTCGCCGTGGTCGTGTTGATGCAGGTCGTCGGCTCGTCCGGCGGCTACAAGACGGTGGACACCGGTCAGGTCGTCAAGGCGATCGCTGACAACAAGGTGAAATCCGCCGAGCTGACGACCGGTGACGAGAACAAGATCAAGATTGAGCTGTCGGGCTCCTACAAGATCGACGGCTCCAACAAGCTCCAGGCGAGCTACATCGGCGACCAGGGCGTCGACGTCGCCAAGAACCTGCAGGCCAAGTACCAGACCGGCGAGATCAAGGACGGGTACACCGTCTCCCCGTCGAAGCAGAACCCGTTCGTCGGTGTGCTGCTCTCGCTGCTCCCCTTCGTCCTCATCGTGGTCGTCTTCCTGTTCCTGATGAATCAGATGCAGGGCGGCGGCTCCCGGGTGATGAACTTCGGGAAGTCCAAGGCGAAGCTCATCACCAAGGACACCCCCAAGACGACCTTCACGGACGTCGCGGGGTCGGACGAGGCCGTCGAGGAGCTCCACGAGATCAAGGAGTTCCTCCAGGAGCCGGCGAAGTTCCAGGCCGTCGGCGCCAAGATTCCCAAGGGCGTGCTGCTGTACGGCCCGCCCGGAACGGGCAAGACGCTGCTGGCGCGCGCCGTCGCCGGCGAGGCGGGCGTCCCGTTCTACTCGATCTCCGGTTCCGACTTCGTCGAGATGTTCGTCGGTGTCGGTGCCTCCCGGGTCCGTGACCTCTTCGAGCAGGCCAAGGCGAACGCCCCGGCGATCGTCTTCGTCGACGAGATCGACGCCGTCGGCCGGCACCGCGGTGCGGGCCTGGGCGGTGGCCACGACGAGCGTGAGCAGACCCTCAACCAGCTGCTGGTCGAGATGGACGGCTTCGACGTCAAGGGCGGTGTGATCCTGATCGCCGCCACGAACCGTCCGGACATCCTCGACCCGGCGCTGCTGCGCCCCGGCCGTTTCGACCGGCAGATCGCCGTCGACCGTCCGGACCTGCAGGGCCGTCTGGAGATCCTCAAGGTCCACCAGAAGGGCAAGCCGGTCGCGCCGGACGTCGACCTCTCGGCCGTCGCCAAGCGCACCCCCGGCTTCACCGGTGCCGATCTGTCCAACGTCCTCAACGAGGCCGCGCTGCTGACGGCCCGGAGCGACGAGAAGCTGATCAACAACCACTTCCTGGACGAGGCGATCGACCGCGTCGTGGCCGGACCGCAGAAGCGGACCCGGATCATGTCCGAGAAGGAGAAGAAGATCACCGCGTACCACGAGGGCGGACACGCCCTGGTCGCGGCGGCCTCACCGAACTCCGACCCGGTCCACAAGATCACGATCCTGTCCCGAGGCCGGGCCCTGGGTTACACCATGGTCCTGCCGGACGAGGACAAGTACTCCACCACCCGCAACGAGATGCTCGACCAGCTGGCGTACATGCTGGGCGGCCGCGCGGCGGAGGAGCTGGTCTTCCACGACCCGACCACGGGCGCCGCGAACGACATCGAGAAGGCCACCGCCACGGCCCGCGCGATGGTCACGCAGTACGGCATGACCGAGCGGCTCGGCGCGATCAAGTTCGGCACCGACAACTCCGAGCCCTTCCTGGGCCGTGAGATGGGTCACCAGCGCGACTACTCGGAAGAGGTCGCCGCGCTGGTCGATGAGGAAGTCAAGAAGCTCATCGAGACCGCGCACAACGAGGCGTGGGAGATCCTGGTCGAGAACCGCGATGTGCTCGACAACCTCGTGCTGACGCTCCTGGAGAAGGAGACCCTCGGCAAGGAGGAGATCGCCGAGCTCTTCAAGCACGTGGTCAAGCGCCCGGCCCGCCCGGCGTGGACCGGCTCGTCGCGCCGTACGCCCTCCAGCCGCCCGCCGGTGCTGTCGCCGAAGGAGCTGGCCCCGGCCAACGGCTCGGTGACCACGACCGCCACGGTCTCCACGGAGAAGGCGGAAGCACCCGAGGAGCAGCGTCCCGAGAGCTGATCCCCGACGGCCTCCGGCCCCGGAATAAATGCCGCGCCCCCCAGGCTTAACCTGGGGGGCGCGGCATTCCGCGATTCCACGGCGCCGCCACCGCGATCCGAGCGGGCCTAGAAGGAACGAGGTACCCATGACGGACCCTGTGACGCTGGACGTCGACGGCAAGATCGGCACATTCGACGAGAAGCGCGCCGAGAACGCCGTACGCGAGCTGCTCATCGCGGTGGGCGAGGACCCGGACCGCGAGGGCCTGCTGGAGACGCCGGCGCGGGTGGCTCGGGCGTACCGGGAGATCTTCGCCGGGCTGTGGCAGAAGCCGGAGGACGTGCTGACGACCACGTTCGACCTGGGCCATGACGAGATGGTGCTGGTCAAGGACATCGAGGTGGTCTCCAACTGTGAGCATCACCTGGTCCCGTTCGTCGGGGTGGCCCATGTCGGCTACATCCCGTCCACCGACGGCAAGATCACCGGGCTGTCCAAGCTGGCCCGGCTGGTCGATGTGTTCGCCCGGCGCCCGCAGGTCCAGGAGCGGCTGACCACGCAGATCGCGGACTCGCTGATGCAGATCCTGGAGCCGCGCGGCGTGATCGTCGTCATCGAGTGCGAGCACATGTGCATGACGATGCGCGGGGTGCGCAAGCCGGGCGCCAAGACGACGACCTCGGCCGTGCGCGGCCAGCTGCGGGACGCCGCCACCCGCGCCGAGGCGATGAGCCTGATACTGGCCCGCTGAGGCACCTACCGGCCCGCTGAGGCGCCGGGACGACGCAACGGCCGGGTCCCTCGCAGGAGGGACCCGGCCGTGGCCGGTGCCGGTACGTGCAGGTGCCTGCCCGTCAGACCTTGAGGTGGTTGCCGAGCCACTGGAGGGCGGCGGGGATCTCCCGGCGCCAGGTGTTGAAGTTGTGGCCGCCGCTGTCGAGGAGGATCGACGAGACCTTGCTCGGCGACTTCGTCTGCTCGATGAACCGCAGCGTCTGCCGGTAATTCGCCTCGCCCTGCCTGCTGCTGGTGACCAGCAGGTTCACCGGGGGCGCGGGCAGATTCCGCTGACGCCACAGCAGATTGTTCTCGCGCTCCAGCTGCTTGCTGCCGCCGAAGAGGTCACCGGTGGTGGCGTCGCGCGGGGCCTTGTAGGCGCCGGAGAGGGCGACGGCGCTGGAGTACGCCTCGGGGTGGCGCATGGTCATCTTCAGCGCGCAGTAGCCGCCGGTGGAGTCACCGACGACACCCCAGCTCTTGGCCTCGTTCCCTATTCGGTAGTGGGCCGAGATATCCGCGCGCAGGTCCTTGGTGAAGAAGGTCTCGGTCTGCGGGCCCTTCGGTATGTCCATGCACTCCGTGTCGCGCGGCGGTGCCACGGTCGGGCGCATCATGACCAGAACGGTCGGCCGCATCTTGCGCTGCTTGAGCAGTTCGTGCTGGGTCTGCGGGAAATGCAGCTTCTTGTAGAGCGCCTGGGCGGTGCCGGGGTAGCCGGTGAGTACCAGGGCCGCCGGGAACTTCTTGTGCGCGTATTTCTTCTGGAAGTACTGCGGCGGCAGATAGACGAACGCGGGGCTGGCGATCTGCGAGTGTTCGCCCTGCACCAGCACCTTGTCGATCCGGCCGCCGGTCGCCGGCCGGGAGCCGTTCCGTACGCTCACCCGCTCGGTGCCCAGCATCCGCAGCTCGGTGCCGTGCGGCCCGGTCTTGTAATCGGTGACCACGCCCGGCTCCTGTTCCTGGCCGAAGAGGTCGGCCCAGGACGCGTAGAAGCCGAAGGAACTGTTGGCGTAGAGACCGATGGCGGCGAAAAGGGAGAGCTGCGTCGCCACCAGGAGGCCGATGCGCCCGAGCACGGCGCGCCAGTTCCCCCTGGAGAGGCGTGGCCAGAGCCAAATGGTGAGGACAAAAAGTGCCACCGCGACAAGGACGGCAAGAAGCAGCACTTTCTTACTGGTGAGACCCATGTGGTGCTTTCTTCCGGGCGGCCCGGCCATCCGTACCGCTGATGGAACCCCGAGCCCTGAAACGCCGTCATACAGGGCGCAAAAAGTCCAGATGCTGCGACTAGGCTCGCACGTTCTCTCGACCGGGGCGACGGGAAAGTGATGTCTGACAGGCTAGATGGCGAATCGTCGGAGACGGTTGCGTGGCGAACACCACGCTGGCTCCGCGGCCCGCGTCCCGAAGCGGTGCCGGGCGTCGTCGGTACGGCCGGCGTGGTCGTCGGCCTGCTGAACCTCCTCGCCGGGGTCTTCCCCCGGTTCCGGCACAGCCGGGTGCACGCCCTGGCGGAGGTGCTGCCGGGCGCGGTGAGCCCGCTGGCGGCCGCCGCCTCCATCGTCGTCGGCATCCTGCTGCTCCTGCTGGCCCACGGGCTCAAGCGGCGTAAGCGGCGGGCCTGGGGAGCGGCCGTGGCGCTGCTGCCGGTGGGGATCGCCGCCCAGCTCGTCTACCGCCACTCCGTCTTCGGGGCGGCGCTCTCGCTGGCGCTGCTGGTGTTCCTGGTGTGGCACCGGCGGGAGTTCGCGGCCCTGCCCGACCCGCGCAGCCGCTGGAAGGCGGTGGCGAACCTGATCGTGCTCGGCGGTGTGAGCTTCGCCATCGGCATGGTCGTCGTCAGCTCCCACCCCCACAAGACCATCGGCTCGCCCTCCCTCTGGGAGCGCGCCCAGCACGTCCTGTGGGGCCTGTTCGGCTTCGAGGGCCCGGTCGGCTACACCCACCACGTCGACTACACCGTCGGCTACTCGCTGGGCGCGCTCGGCCTGCTGACCGTCGCCACCACCGCGTACCTCGCCTTCCGCCCCGAACACCCGGCGGCCCGGCTGACCGACGACGACGAGCAGCAGCTGCGCGCCCTGCTCGACCGGCACGGCGCCCGGGACTCCCTCGGCTACTTCGCGCTGCGCCGCGACAAGGGCGTGGTCTTCTCCCCGACCGGCAAGGCCGCGGTCTGCTACCGGGTGATCTCCGGGGTGATGCTCGCCAGCGGCGACCCGATCGGCGATGTCGAGGCGTGGCCGGGCGCCATCGAGCGCTTCATGGCGGAGGCGAAGGCGCACTCCTGGACCCCGGCGGTCACCGGCTGCAGCGAGACCGGCGGCCAGGTGTGGACCCGGGAGACCGGGATGGACGCGCTGGAGCTGGGCGACGAGGCGATCGTGGACGTCGCCGACTTCACCCTCACCGGCCGCGCGATGCGCAACGTACGGCAGATGGTCAAGCGCATCGAGCGCAACGGCTACGAGACGCGGGTGCGGCGGGTGCGCGACCTGGCGCCGGACGAGCTGGCGCGGATCCAGCGGGCCGCGGACGCCTGGCGGGACACCGACACCGAGCGCGGCTTCTCCATGGCGCTGGGCCGGATCGACGCGGTGGCCGACGGGGACGCGGTGATCGCCACCGCGCATCAGGCGCCGGCCGAGGGCGAGGAGCCCGGCCCGTACGGCGACCTGAAGGCGATGCAGCACTTCGTGCCGTGGGGCGACAGCGGGATCTCCCTGGAGCTGATGCGGCGCGACCGCAGCGCCGACCCCGGGATGAACGAGCTGCTGATCGTCGCCACGCTGCAGGCCGCCCCGGACCTCCGGATCAAGCAGGTGTCGCTGAACTTCGCGGTCTTCCGCTCCTCGCTGGAGCGCGGCGAGAAGCTGGGCGCCGGGCCGGTCATCCGGGTCTGGCGGGGGATGCTGATCTTCCTGTCCCGCTGGTACCAGATCGAGTCGCTGTACAAGTTCAACGACAAGTTCCGGCCACGCTGGGAGCCCCGTTTCGTGGTGTTCCGCAACAGCCGCGACATTCCCCGTATCGGTCTGGCGGCGCTGCAGGCCGAGGGCTATCTGGAGCTGGGCCTGCCGCGCATGCTGCGGCGCCGGAAGGCCGCTCCGCCGCGGCCGTGTGCGCATATGCCGCGGCCGGCCGCCTCGCAGGGCGCGGTCGAGCGGGCCGCCTGACGCAGGCATGGCCGGACCTCCTGGCGGGCCGTCCCGTACGGCTTCCGAGCGGCCGTCCCGTACGGCCTCCGGCAGGCCCGCGCCACTGAAGTCCCCGCACGCGGTGGCCGCAATCCGGCCGGTCGGCACACGGCCTACGCTGGTGCCATGAGTACCTTGCGTGGCCGGGTGGCCGGACTGCCGGACTGGGAACGCTGCGCGGTGATGGGCGTCGTCAATGTGACGCCCGATTCGTTCTCCGACGGCGGCGACTGGTTCGATACCGAACTCGCCGTCAAACACGGTCTCGACCTGGTGGCGCAGGGCGCCGACATGGTGGACGTGGGCGGTGAGTCGACCCGGCCGGGCGCGGCGCGGGTGGACGAGGCCGAGGAGCTGCGCCGGGTCGTCCCGGTCGTCCGGGAGCTGGCCGCGGCCGGTGTCGTGGTCTCCGTGGACACCATGCGGGCCTCGGTCGCCGAGCAGGCCGTGGCGGCCGGTGCGCGGCTGGTCAACGACGTCAGCGGGGGCGCAGCCGACCCGGCGATGGTGCCGGTGGTGGCCGCGCACCACGTCCCGTTCGTCGTGATGCACTGGCGCGGCCAGTCCATCGACATGAACAACCGCGCCGTCTACGGGGACGTGGTCGCCGAGGTCGTCGACGAGCTCGGGCGGAGCATGGAGCGCGCGGTGTCCGGCGGCATCGACCCGGACCGGATCGTCATCGACCCGGGACTGGGTTTCGCCAAGGAGGCCGGGCACGATCTCGCGCTGGTCGCCCGGCTGGCGCGGCTGCGGGCGCTGGGCCGTCCACTGCTGGTGGCCGCATCGCGGAAACGGTTCCTGGGCAGGGTGCTGGCGGGCGGCGAGGGAGCCGCCCCACCGCCGGCCCGGGAGCGGGATGCCGCGACGGCGGCGGTGTCGGCGATCGTGGCGCGAGAGGGGGCCTGGGCGGTGCGGGTGCACGAGGTCAGGGCGAGCGCGGATGCGGTACGGGTGGCCCGCGCCGTGGAGGGCGCGGCGGCGGTGCCGGCCGACGGCAGCGCGGCGAACGGGACGACGGCGAACACGACGGCGAACACGACGGGAACGGTGTGAGCGGCTTGGGCCCGCAGACGGACATCGAGCTGGTCGAGCAGGCGAACACCACCCTGTACGAGACCATCGAGCGCGGCGACCACGAGGCGCTGTCCGAGCTTTGGCTGGACGGCCAGGTGAGTGTGGTGCACCCGGGGTGGCCGGTGTTGCGGGGACGCGGCGAGGTGCTGCGCTCGTACGCCCTGATCATGGCGAACACCGAGTACATCCAGTTCTTCCTCACGGATGTGGAGATCGACGTCGTCGGTGACACCGCGCTGGTGACCTGCACGGAGAACATCCTCAGCGGCGGCCCCGCCGAGGACGACGGCTCGGTGGGGCCGCTGATCGGCCAGCTGGTCGTGGCGACCAATGTCTTCCGGCGTACGGACGACGGCTGGCGGGTGTGGTCGCACCACGGCTCGCCGGTGCTGGCGGACCGCGACGACGAGGACGAGGACGACGAGGGCGGGGGCGCCGGCGAGGGCGGCGAGGACACGCTCTGAGCGCGTTGCCGGGGGCGGGCGCCGGACGGCGCGGTTCCGGGCGCGGGCGGGTGTGAGCCTTGCCATGCCGTCCGCCCTTGCGTCCTGGGCGGCGTGCTGCACGCTCGTCAGGGGCGGACGTCAGCCATCCGGGTGAGGGCGCACCCGTTCGAGCCAAGTGCGGCACGGGTAGGGGTGGGGCGTGGGCAGGGGGGTAAGAGGGCCGCGCGGACGATCTCCCGGCCCGCTGGCTGCTGTCCCGCGAGGCAGCGCTTAGCAGCAGGACGGGGTCTTGTCCATAGCCCCCGTGGGCGAGGACTGTCGGTACTCGAAGGTAGATTCGACGGCGGGGCAGTGTTGCCGGATCGCTCCGGTGCGCTGCCCGGGATCCGACGAACAGTGGCGCCAGAGGTGCCGTGGACCAGTGGGAGTGATTCGCGTGGATCGTGTCGCGCTGCGTGGGCTGAAGGCCCGAGGCCACCACGGGGTGTTTCCCCGGGAGCGCGAGGAAGGCCAGACCTTCATCGTCGACGTGGTGCTCGGCCTGGACACCCGGCAGGCCGCGGCAGGCGACGATCTCGCGAAGACCGTGCACTACGGCGTCGTGGCCGAGGAGGTGGTGGCCGTCGTACAGGGCGAGCCCGTCGACCTCATCGAGACCCTGGCTCAGCGCATCGCCGACCAGTGCCTCACGCACGAGGGCGTGCACGAGGTGGAGGTGGTGGTGCACAAGCCGGACGCACCGATCACCGTCCCCTTTGACGACGTGACCATCACCATCACTCGGAGCCGAGTATGAAGCCCACCCGCCACCCGACCACCGCTCCGCACGGAGCCTCCGCGGCGCGTCCCGCCATGGCCGACCCGACCGTGCAGCCGGTGCCCGCCTCCGTAGTGGAGCAGGTGGACGCCGCCGATGTGACGCTCTCCAACCCCAAACGCGCCGTGATCTCCCTCGGCAGCAATCTCGGCAACCGCCTGGAGACCCTCCAGGGCGCCGTCGACGCGCTGGAGGACACCCCCGGGCTGCGGGTCAAGGCGGTCTCCCCGGTCTACGAGACGGCGCCGTGGGGCGTGGCCCCCGGTTCCCAGCCGACGTACTTCAACGCCGTGGTGCTGATCAAGACGACGCTGCCGCCGGACTCCCTCCTGGAGCGCGGGCAGGCGATCGAGGAAGCCTTCGAGCGGGTCCGCGACGAGCGCTGGGGCCCGCGCACGATCGACGTCGACATCCTGGCGTATCAGGACGTGGTCTCCGCGGACCCGCGGCTGACGCTGCCGCACCCGCGCGCCCATGAGCGGGCGTTCGTGCTGGTGCCGTGGCATGACATCGACCCGGAGGCCGTGGTTCCCGGGGTCGGCGCGGTGGCCGAACTGCTGTCCGCGGTCGGCCGCGACGGTGTGGAACCGCGGGCGGACCTGGAACTGCGGCTGCCGGAGTAGTCGTTAAGGTTGCGGGTCGGCTCCCCGCGGGATGCATCCGTACGGAGCGGGATGCATCTGTACGGAGTGGGGTGCATCCGTACGGAGCGGACAGGGCGGCCCGGACGAGACGGACGGCCGTGACGGCAGGGAAGGTCATGACGGCGCGAAGGGCGATCGCTCGGTGAAGCAGCTACACATCAAGGTGCTGGTCGGGCTGTTTCTGGCGGCCGGGGTGCTGGCCTGGGGCGGCGCCCGGCTGTGGGACTCGTTCGGCACCCTGCCCAGCGTTCCGGTGGCCGCCCCGGTCGTGCTGGGGCTGATCGCCGCGGTGCTCGCGGCCACCGCGTTCTCGTTCCGGTCGCGGCTGCGCGCCCAGCGCGAGCGCCGGCCGGGCGCCAAGGGCGTCGAACCGCTGGTGGCCGCCCGTGCGGTGGTCTTCGGGCAGGCCAGCGCGCTGGTGGCGGCGCTGGTCGCCGGGCTGTACGGCGGCGTCGGCGTCTTTCTGCTGAGCACCGGGCTGGAGGTCGCACCGCGCCGGGACCAGGCGATCTACGCCGCGCTGTCGGTGGTCGCCGGAGTGGCGGTGGTCGCCGCGGCGATATTCCTGGAGCGGGTGTGCAAGCTGCCCGACGATGACGGCAACGGGAACGGCGGGGCGGACGCGGCGGTGTGACGGGGCGCAGGGTCCCGTCACGGCGCGCAGGCTCCCCTACGGCGCGCCGTTCGAGGTGAAGTTCTAGGGATTTGGTCAAGAAGTAACCAGCGTGAAACGGATCGGTGTGCGGGGCCCCATAGATCCCGCACGCACGGTAAGTTTCTGGCCATGCCACGAGGACGCCACCGCCAATCACCACCCCTCCACCGGCTGCTTCCTCCCTCGACGGTCGCCGGTGCGTCAATCGCCTGCGCCGCGGGCGCGTGGTTTGCCGGCGACGATCTGGTGCAACGGGTGCTCGCCGCGGGCGCGGCGGCCGCCGCACTGACCGGCGCCGTCCTTCTGCGGACCTGGGACCGCAAGGCAGGCCGACAGGTCGCCGAACTCCACCGCGTCCGGGTGCGCGACGAGTGGCGTACCGAGGAGCGGATAGCCGAACTCGAAACGGACGTCGAGGAAGCCCGCGAGATCCGGGCCGGGCTGGAGGGCAAACTCCGCGCCAAGCGCGCCGAATTGGCCCGGCTGCGCAGCGAACACGCCGATCTGCTGCGCCGATACGCCACCGCCGAGACCGAGCGGGCCAGCGCACTGGAGGGCCGTCGGCTGCTCGCCATCGAGGCCGCCGCCCCCGCCAAGGCGCTGCCGGCCGTCGCCGGACTCTCCCTGGCGCTGCACGCGTCCCCCAAACTCCCGGTCCAGCACCCCAGTTCCCCGCTGCGCCCGAAGAGGGCGGACGGCCCCGCGGCGGGGGAGGCGCCCCGCGCAGGGAAGTCCACCGTCCCCGCCCGGCGCGAGCCCGCCACGGACCCGGCCGCCGCCACCTTCGCCCAGGCCGACCAGGCACTGCGCCGACTGGCCCGTAACGCCGCCCGGCAGCGCGCTGTCCAGAAGGCCGCGCGGCTGGCGAGGGAGGGCGCCGCGGCGGACGGAGCCGCCCGTTCCGGGCCGCCCGCCGGCCGGGACGCCCAGGGCAGCCGGGACGGTGAGAAGGCCCCGGGGAAGGCCCCGGCGGCAGCCGCACAGCGCACGGGCGAGCAGGACCCCGCCCGTACGGCCACCGCCGACGGACCCGCGCTGCGCCCGGTGCCGGCCACCGCCGTCGCCCCGTCCCGCCCCGCCGCGTCCCGGGCGACGGGCGGTTTCGACTTCTTCGGCAATGCGACCGCCGACGGCCCCCGGCAGCTGGCCGGGCCGCTGGAGGAGGATCTGGCGGACGTCGTCGGGGACGAGGCCGTCGCCGAACAGTCGGCCCGTACGGAGCCGTCCGCGGAGCCCGCGGCGGACGGGGGAGCCCGGACCGACGGGGAGACGACCAGCGGCAGCGGCGAGGTCATCGACCTGACCGTGCACGACGAGACCGAACAGCTCGACCTCGGCACCCTGCGCACGGCCATTTCCTGACGGGCCGAACGGCCGGCACCCACGACCCGCACCACCCGGCTCCGGAGCGCTTCTCAGCTCCGGGGCCGGAGTGTTTCCGGGGCGGTGGATCTTCGCGTGGGCGGCTGTCCGTACGGGCCGCTCCCGCGTGGGGTGGCGGCGCCTCGTTGTCCACAGGGTGTGGATGAACTGCCGCGCGTACGGGCACCGAAGGGCCGGTGGCTCCGGCGCCCGCCCACGGGCCGCCTACTTGTCGATGTCCCCGACCACGAAGAACAGCGAGCCGAGAATCGCCACCATGTCGGCGACCAGCGTGCCCGGCAGCAGCTCCACCAGCGCCTGGATGTTGTTGAACGACGCCGAGCGCAGCTTGAGGCGGTAGGGGGTCTTGTCGCCCTTGGAGACGAGGTAGTAGCCGTTGATGCCGAGCGGGTTCTCGGTCCAGGCGTACGTCGCGCCCTCGGGGGCCTTCAGCACCTTCGGCAGCCGCTGGTTGACCGGCCCCGGCGGCAGCTCCGCCAGCCGGTCCAGGCAGGCATCGGCCAGATCGAGCGCATTGTGGCTCTGCGCCAGCAGGCACTCGAAGCGGGCCAGGCAGTCGCCCTCCTCCCGGGTGACGACCTCCAGGGTGGACTGCAGCTCCCCGTACGCCAGATACGGCTCGTCGCGCCGCAGGTCGAAGTCGACACCGGAGGCGCGGGCGATCGGCCCGGAGACGCCGTACGCATGCACCGCCTCCGGCGCGAGGACACCGACCCCGCGGGTCCGGCCGCGGAAGATCTCGTTGCCCAGGACCAGGTTGTCGAAGACGTGCATACGGGAGCGCACCTCGGCCACCGCGTGCCGCGCCCGGCCGAGCCAGCCGGCCGGCAGGTCCTCCTTGAGGCCGCCGACGCGGTTGAACATGTAGTGCATCCGGCCGCCGGAGATCTCCTCCATGACGGTCTGGAGTTCCTCCCGCTCCCGGAAGGCGTGGAAGACGGGCGTGATGCCGCCGAGCTCCAGGGGGTACGAGCCGAGGAACATCAGATGGTTCAGCACGCGGTTCAGCTCGGCGAGCAGGGTCCGCAGCCAGACGGCACGCTCGGGCACCTCCATGCCCAGCATCCGCTCGACGGCCATCACCACGCCCAGCTCGTTGGAGAACGCCGACAGCCAGTCGTGCCGGTTCGCGAGCATGATGATCTGGCGGTAGTCGCGCGCCTCGAAGAGCTTCTCGGCGCCGCGGTGCATATAGCCGATCACCGGCTCGGCGTGCTGGATGCGCTCGCCGTCCAGGACGAGGCGCAGCCGCAGCACGCCATGCGTCGAGGGATGCTGCGGGCCGATGTTCAGCACCATGTCGGTGCTCTCCGCCGCGCCGCCGATGCCGACCGTCGTCTCCGTCATGGGAACAGTCTTGCAGCCTGCCGCCCCAGGGAAAGCCCTGGCCCTCAGGCGTCCCATCCCTTGAGCAGCCCCGCGCACGCCCCGCCCACCGGCTCCAGGAGCCAGCCGAAGCCGCCCAGGCCCGCAGGGTCGGTCAACTCCGCCGCCGACCCCGCCGCGCCGAGCGCCCGTACGTAGGCCGCCGGGTCCGTGGACGCCAGGGTGAGCGGCGGGCGCCGTCCTTCCACCCCCAGGGCGCGCAGCGCCGCGCGCTGGGGCAGCCGCTCGGCGGACGGCCCGGCGCAGGCGTCCAGCGCCACATGCGCCGTGATGTCGCAGCTGCCGTCCGGGACGGGGGGCACCTCGCGGCCGTCGCGGAAGCCGGTGAGGGTGCCGAACAGCGGACGGTCGCCCCGTTCGTGCGCATAGTCGGCGGCGACGGCCAGACCGGCGCGCAGCGTCCGGACGGCCTGTGCCCAGGCCGCGTCCCGGGGACGGCCGATTTCGGCGCGCAGGCCGGGGGTGCCGTATACGGGGGAGTCGCATACGGGGGAGTCGCCTTCGGTGGTGCCGTCTCCGGGGGCGCGGCTTCCCGTGGTGCCGCCTTCGGGGGCGCCCGCGGCCAGGGGCGGGGTCCACCAGCGGCGGAGCCACTCCGCGTCCGCGCCGTCCACCGGCCCGCCCAGCCGCTCCGTGCCGTCGGCGCGGACCAGGACCCGGCGCGGCACCCCGTCCTCATCCGTCTCGACGACATCGACCGGCACATTGTCGAGCCATTCGTTCGCGAACAGCAGCCCGGTGACCGAGCCCGGCGCGGGCAGCTCGTCCCGCCAGCCGATCCGCGGATCGAGGCCCTGGGGGCGCGCGGCGCGCTCGACCGCGTACGGGCGCACCCGCGCGGACATCTCCGCGGGCAGCGCGGCCAGCACGCCCGTGAGCAGTTCGCCGCGCCCCGCGCCCACGTCGACCAGCGCCAGCTCGTCCGGATGGCCGAGCGCGCCGTCGACGCGGCAGAGCAGGGTGGCGACGGCGCCCGCGAAGAGCGGGGAGGCATGCACGGAGGTGCGGAAGTGACCGGCCGGGCCGGGGCCGCCGGGCCGGGTGTAGAAGCCGCTCTCCGGGCCGTACAGCGCCCGCTCCGTGGCCTCGCGCCACCCGCACCACTCGTTCGTCATCTGCCCCACGGTACGGGCGGGCGCCGCACCGGACGGCGGCACGAGGTGCCCGCCCTCCAGTGGCCCCCCACATGGGGTGCAGGAATTCTCCACCTTGGGGAGTAGGCCGGGCGTACAGGATCGCTCGTGCGGTTGACTCGTACACGTATGCAGGGTGCCTACGCTGGGTTACGTGCAGCGCCTCTACGACTTCATCCGCAGGCACCCGACAGCGGTGGACACCTTCTGGGCCGTCCCCCTCTTCGGGATCACCAGCCTGTGGGTCGCGTCCCAGGTCGATGGCGTCCAGCAGCCCATCGCCGCGCTCTTCACGATCGGGCTGTGCCTGGTGGTCGCGCTGCGCCGCAGGGCCCCCGTGAAGATGCTGCTGCTGACGGCCGCCATCGGCGTCGGCCAATTGATCTTCGCCGTCGAGAGCAACCCCGGCGACGCCGCGATGTTCGTGATCACCTACACCGTCGCGTCCGGGCCCACCGTGCCCCGCTGGGCCTCCCGCTGTGCGCTCGTCGGAGCCGTCTTCGGCCCCGCGCTCTCCTACTGGCGCTTCAACGAGAGCGTCGGCGGCGTGCGGGTGGGGCAGAACCTCTTCGCCACCGTGCTGCTCACCGTGCCCTTCGTCCTGGCCTGGGTGCTCGGCGACTCCATGCGCACCCGCCGCGCCTACTGGGCGCAGCTGGAGGAGCGGGCCGCCCGGTTGGAGAAGGAGCGCGAGACGCAGTCCCGGATCGCGGTCGCGGCCGAGCGCGCCCGTATCGCCCGCGAACTGCACGATGTCGTCGCCCACAACGTCTCGGTGATGGTCGTCCAGGCCGACGGCGCCGCCTATGTCCTCGACACCGCGCCCGAACAGACCCGGCAGGCGCTGGCGACGATCTCCGGCACGGGACGCCAGGCGCTGGCCGAAATGCGCCGCCTGCTGGGCGTGCTCCGTACTGGCGAGCAGCCCGAGAGCGGCGACTACGTCCCCCAGCCGGGCGTCGAGCAGCTCGCCGACCTCATCGACCAGGTACGCAGCGCGGGACTGCCGGTCGACTTCCGGCGGGTGGGCGAACCCCGCGAGGTGCCCAGCAGCGTCGAACTGACCGTGTACCGCATCGTCCAGGAAGCGCTCACCAACAGCCGCAAACATGGCGGCCCCGATGTCGGGGCGACCGTCCGGCTCGCCTACCGGGACGACGCACTCGATCTGCTCGTCGAGGACGACGGACGCGGCGCGCAGCGCGAGCTCTACGAGGACGGCGGGGCGGACGGCCTCGGCCACGGCCTCATCGGGATGCGCGAGCGGGTCGGCATGGTCGGCGGCACCCTGGCCGCGGGGCCGCGGCCGGGCGGCGGCTTCCGGATCAGCGCCGTGCTCCCGCTGAAACCGGCCCGGTGAGCGTGCGAACCGCTCCGGCCGGGATGGCGTCCTATGGGTGCGGGCCGCCACCCGCACTCCCCCCACCCCGTACGCTCAGCTCCACTCCTGCTCGAAGGGACCCCCACTCATGACCATCCGCGTGATGCTCGTCGACGACCAGGTGCTGCTGCGCACCGGTTTCCGGATGGTGCTGGCCGCGCAGCCCGACATGGAAGTCGTCGCGGAGGCGGGCAACGGTGTGGAGGCCCTGGAGGTACTGCGCGGCGTCCAGGTCGATGTGATCCTCATGGACGTACGGATGCCGCATCTGGACGGTGTGGAGACCACCCGCCGGATCTGCGAGGGCGGGCGCAAGGAGGACGCGCCGAAGGTGCTCATCCTGACCACCTTCGACCTGGACGAGTACGCCTTCTCCGCGCTCAAGGCCGGGGCCAGCGGCTTCATGCTCAAGGACGTGCCGCCGGGTGAACTGCTCGCCGCGATCCGGGCGGTGGAGAGCGGCGACGCGGTCGTGGCACCGTCCACCACCCGCCGGCTCCTCGACCGTTTCACGCCGATGCTGCCCGCCACCTCCGCCGAACCGTCCCGGCCCGAGCTGGAGCGGCTGACCGAGCGCGAGCGGGAGGTGCTGCTGCTGGTCGCCCAGGGGCTGTCGAACGGTGAGATCGCGGCCCGGCTGGTGCTCTCCGAGGCCACGGTCAAGACTCATGTGGGCCGCATCCTCACCAAGCTCAGCCTCCGCGACCGGGTCCAGGCGGTGGTGCTGGCGTACGAGACGGGGCTGGTGCGGGCGGGGGGAGCGGGGGCGTAAGGCGGCCGCGGAGGGTGGCTTGAGGCAGGGCCCGTCGGCCGGGAAACGGGGGCGTAGGCGGGGGGTGTGGCGGCCCCAGGGGCCTGGCCCTCAGGGGCGGTGTGGCGCCCCCAGGGGTCTGGCCCTCAGCGCACCACGCCCTCAGCGCAGCACGCCCTCCAGGAAGTCGCTGCCCAGCCGGGCCACCACCTGGAGGTCCAGCTGATGCAGCACATAGCGCCCACGGCGCCGTGTCTGGATCAGCCCGGCCTTCTTCAGCGTGGCGATATGCCGGGACACCTCCGGTGACGTGATGCCGAACGCGACCGCCAGCTCCCCCGTGGTGTGCGGCCCCCGCGACAGCGTCCGGCACAGCTGCATCCGCATCGGGTGGGCCAGCGCCTCCAGCCGCTGCTGGACGAGTTCCAGCGCGGCGGGCGCCGGCAACTCCGTTCCGGCGACGGGGTATTGGAGCACCGGACGCCAGCCGGGGGCGTGGCTGAACACCAGATGCGGCCAGCCGAACGACGTCGGCAGGAAGGTGACGCCCGGATCCGCGGGATCCGCGAACGCCGTCGTACGGCCCTGGGCGAGCTTGTCGAGGACGATCCGGGTGCCGCCGCTGCCGCCGCTGCCGCCGCTGCCGCCGCTGCCGCCGCTGCCGCCGCTGGGGCCGACCCCGCCGGCGCTGCCGTCCTGCCCGTCCTCCAGGCGCAGCGCCCGGGAGGTCGCGGACAGCGTCTCGGCGAGGCCCTTGCGGCGCAGCACCTCGGTCTTGTGCCGGGCATCGGCCGTCAGCTGGATGCTCACCCGCCGCCAGACGTCCCCGAAGAACGCCTCCTCGCAGTCCTCGAACAGCCGCCGCAGCCACACCCGCAGGCCGTCGGGATCGGTCAGCATCCGGTCGGTGAACGCCGCCTGCCGCGGGCCGCGCGCGGCGGCCATCTCCCGTACCCGCGCCCGCTCGTCCGCGTCGACCAGGGGCGACGGGGTGGGCCGGGTGTACCGCGCCGAGCAGGTGATCTCGAACGCGGCGGCCACGAACCGCTCGTCGTCGATCTTGTCCAGCTCGTCCAGGTCCTCGGCCAGCGTCGCCCCGGGGCGGGTGGGCAGCAGGATGTCGGAACGGGAGGACCGCCACAGGAAATCCGCCTCGCACAACCGGTCGGCGAGGTCGGTCTTCAGCGCCGCGTGGGTGGCGGTGACCCAGCCGTGCAGCCCGGGATGGTGCCCCGGCTCGGACAGCGCGTGCAGCGCGGCACCCAACTCCGCCAAGGGCGACGGGGAGAACACGATGCGCTCCGGCGACAGCCCGGTGATGTCGATGACGTTGGCCATGCGCCCATCATGCGCGAGGCTCCGACCTGCACGGACCCCGATTGACGGCTCTCGTCAATCGACGCGCGGGGACCGGCCGGCCCACCGCACAGTGACCGACATGAACGCCACTCAGCAGCACCTCCTCGACACCTACCGCGCCGCCCAACGAGGCGAAGCCGCCCCGCCCGCCCCGGGAGGCCACACGGCCCGCGAGCCCCAACAACGGCACCCCTTCCAAAGCTCCGCCCCGGCCCCCTCCCCCTCCCGGGCCCCCACCCCCACCCCCTCCCCGTCCCTCGCCGACCGCCTGACGGCCCGCCTCCGCCGCGCTGCACGCGCAGCCGCCGCGCCCCTGCTCCACCGGGAGCCCGACGATGCCGGGGCCCACGGCGGCACACCTGCCCGCTTCGGTTCCTGAGGGCGCGCCTCGGTTCCTGGCAGCCCGCCGCAGCTCCTGGCGAGCAGGCTCGATTCCTGACGAGCCAGCTCGATTCCTGACGAGCCGCCTGAGCTCTGACGGCCCACTTCTGGTTCCTGAGGGCGCGCCTCGGCTTCTGGCGAGCAGCCTGGGCCCGGACGACCCACCTGGGGTCGGACGACCCACCTGGGGTCTGACGACCTACCTGGGGCGCTGATGACCCGCCTCAGCTCCGACGAGCCGCCTCAGCCCTTGCCGCGCCCGCTGGCATCACCCCCCCCACGCGCCGCACGAACTCCACGAACTCCGCAGTCGCCGACCGGATGTCCCCGTCCGTCCAGTCCAGGGCGTTCGCGCCGACCGTGATCTCTGTCAGGGCCACCCCGGGCGGGCCGGCCGGGCCCGGCTCGCCCCAGCGGCCGAACAGCATGGTGCCGGTCTCCTCCGCCTGGCGCACGGCGGCCTCGTTCAGCAGCTCGGGCGGGTGCGGCAGCCACAGGTAGAACTGGTGGGTGTGCGGCACCGCGGGGTGCACCCGGAACCACGGCACACCGGCCTCGGCCAGGTGCTCGCCCAGCGCACCGGCCACGACCTTCGCCTGGGCCACGTACTCCGGCAGCCGCGGCAGCTCACGGTCCAGCCCGGCCAGGGCGGCCAGCGCGGCCGGCCACTGCTGGAACAGCCGGCCGCCGTACCGGTGCCGCCAGGCCCGCGCCTCGTCGACGAAGTCCTCGGTGCCCGCGAGCGCCGCCCCCGATATCCCGCCCAGCGACTTGTAGAAGGAGACATAGACGCTGTCCGCGAGGGCCGCGATCTCCGGGAGCGGGCGGCCGAAGTGCGGGCCGCACTCCCACAGGCGCGCGCCGTCGAAGTGCACCACTGCCTCACGGTCCCGCGCCGCCGCCACCGTCGCGGTCAGCTCGTCCCACGTCGGCAGCACGAACCCGGCGTCCCGCAGCGGCAGTTCGAGGGCGAGGGTCCCGAACGGTTCCGCCAGGTCGTAGATCTCCGCGGCGGTCGGGGGCCGCGGTGCGTTCGTCGGATGCACCATGCGCAGCCCGCTGACCACCGCCCAGGCATCGCGCTCGTGGCCCTCCATATGCGACAGCGGATGGCCGGCGACCGTTGCATTGCCCGTACGCCCCGCCCAGCAGCGCAGCGCCACCTGCTGCGCCATCGTGCCGGTCGGGAAGAAGGCGGCGGCCTCGGTGCCCAGGGCGGCGGCGGTCCGGCGCTCCAGCTCGCCGATGATGCCGTCGTCGTTGCCGTAGATGTCGACCCAGTCGTCCAGGTCGTGAGCCGCCGGGGCGTCGACCACCAGGCGGTCCAGCCGCTCGCGGAGCGTCTCCCGCCCGACGCCGTCCGGCAGCACGCGCCGCGCACCACGGAACGCCGCACGCATCCGCCCCCGCCGGACGGGAGGAAATCCGTCCGGCGCCCCGCCCGATGCTCCCCGCGAGCCCGAGCCCGAGCCCGAGCCCGAGCCCGAGCCCGAGCCCGAGCCCGAGCCCGAGGCCGCGTCCGCCTCCCCGCCCGTGCCGCGTCCGCCGGTTTCCCGCATCCGCCTCACACCCCCATACCGTCCGTGCCCGCGCCCTCGCGCGGCGTCGCATCGATCGTCGCGCAGCCCCGCGCGGCTCCGCGACCCCTGTGGATAACTCTCGGGAGAGTTCGGGGGAGACCCCCGTCTCACCTTCCGCGGAGCCCTGAAAGCCACCGGAAACACTCGCGTAGCATGGCGAGGAATCGTCCGGTACCCCCCGCGGACTGGAACGGAAGGCCATCGCCGCGTGAATCCCACCCCACCCTTCGAGGCCCAGGACCGACCCGCACGGCTGACCGTCGGGGTCGTCGGCGCGGGCCGTGTCGGGCCCGCTCTCGCCGCCGCGCTGCAGCTCGCAGGGCATCGCCCGGTTGCCGTGTCGGGTGTCTCCGACACCTCCGTACGCCGCGCCGCCGAGCTGCTGCCCGACGTTCCGCTGGTCGCCCCCGCCGAGGTCCTCGCCCGCGCCGACCTGGTCCTGCTGACCGTCCCCGACGACGCCCTGGCCGGCCTGGTGAGCGGCCTCGCGGAGACCGGCGCTGTACGGCCCGGCCAGCTGCTGGTGCACACCTCGGGGCGGTACGGAACCGGGGTCCTGGACCCGGCCACCCGCGCCGGCGCCCTGCCGCTCGCACTGCACCCGGCCATGACGTTCACCGGCACCTCCGTGGACGTCCAGCGGCTGGCCGGCTGCTCGTTCGGCGTGACTTCGCCCGACGAGCTGCGGATGGCCGCCGAGGCGCTGGTCATCGAGATGGGCGGGGAGCCCGAGTGGATCGCGGAATCCGCCCGTCCGCTCTACCACGCGGCACTGGCCATCGGCGCCAATCACCTGGTCACCCTCGTCGCCCAGTCGATGGAGCTGCTGCACGACGCCGGGGTGCAGGCCCCGGACCGGATGCTGGGACCGCTGCTCGGCGCCGCCCTGGACAATGCGCTCCGCTCCGGTGACGCGGCGCTGACCGGCCCGGTCGCACGGGGCGACGCCGGCACCGTCGCCGCCCATGTCACCGAGCTGCGCCGGCACGCGCCACAGAGCGTCGCCGGGTATCTCGCCATGGCCCGTACGACCGCGGACCGGGCGCTGGCCCACGGACTGCTGAAGCCGGAGCTGGCCGAGGACCTGCTGGAGGTGCTCGCCGACGCCGACGACGGCCCCGGCACCACCCCGGGCACCCCCGGCACGCCCGGCCCGGACCCCGACGCCCCCGGCCACGGCCCCGGGGGAGGCGGCCGATGACCTCCTCGCCCCTGAGCCCGTCCCCCGAACCGGGCCGCCACTCGGACACCACTCCGGCACCGGAGGTGCCCGTGAACCAGGAGCCGGACCAGCCCATGGACGAGAACCCCACCCGGCCCGTCCGCCCCACCCACCCCGTGCACCTCCTCCACACCGCCGCCGCCCTCCGCGAGCTGCCCCGTGGCACCGGAGCCCGCGTCGTCGTCATGACCATGGGCGCGCTCCACGAGGGCCACGCCACCTTGATCCGCGCCGCCCGCCGCCGGGTCGGACCGCAGGGCCAGGTCGTCGTCACGGTCTTCGTCAATCCGCTGCAATTCGGGGCGGGCGAGGACCTGGACCGCTACCCGCGCACCCTGGACGCCGATACGGAGCTGGCGGCCGCCGCGGGCGCGGATGTCGTCTTCGCCCCGTCCGCCGACGAGGTCTACCCGGGCGGAGAGCCGCAGATCCGGGTCGCCGCGGGCCCCATGGGCACCCTCCTGGAAGGCGCCAGCCGCCCCGGGCACTTCGACGGGGTGCTGACCGTCGTCGCCAAGCTGCTGCATCTGACCGCGCCGGACATCGCCTTCTACGGGCAGAAGGACGCCCAGCAGCTCGCCGTCATCACACGGATGGCCGCCGACCTCAACTTCCCCGTCGAGATCGTCGGCGTCCCCACGGTGCGCGAGGAAGACGGGCTCGCCCTCTCCAGCCGCAACCGCTACCTCTCCCACCCGGAGCGGCGCACCGCGCTCGCGCTGTCGGCGGCGCTGTTCGCGGCCCGCGACCGGCTCGCCGCCGAGGAGGCGCTGCGCGCCCGCGCCGCCTCCACGGGCCACGCGGCGCAGGACCGTGCCGCGGCGCTGGCCGCCCTCGGCGAGGACCGGGCCGCCGCCGACGCCCACGCCGTCGCCTACGCCGCGGCGGGCCCCCCGCACGGCCCGTCCGTGGCACGTGCCGCGGCCCAGGCCGTACTGGACGACGCCGCCCGTCTGGAACCGCCGCTCGCGCTCGACTACCTTGCGCTGGTCGACCCGTCCGACTTCACCGAGATCCCGGACAATTACGAGGGCGAAGCCATCCTCGCGGTCGCCGCCAAGGTCGGCACCACCCGGCTGATCGACAACATCCGGCTCGTCTTCCGCGCCGGGCGCTCCGGCCCGACGACCGCCACCCACCAGGGCGGAACCCTCACCGGCGCCGCTACTTCGGAGACGGCCTCTTCGGACGCCGCCCCTTCGGCGACCACCTCGTCGGACGCCCCCGCTTCCGGTTCACCCACCACACCCACCACACCTCCCCCCACCCCCCAAGGCCCCCTCGGAGCGACCCGATGACCGCCACCGGAACAGGCACCGGCCCCGGCCCCGCCGCAGGCACCGGAATACGCCTGACCGCCCCCGCCCCCGGCTGGTCCATCGCAGCGGACGTCGTCGTGGTGGGCTCCGGGGTGGCCGGACTGACCGCCGCGCTGCGCTGCGCCGCGGCCGGCCGCCGGACCGTCGTCGTCACCAAGGCCCGGCTGGACGACGGCTCCACACGCTGGGCACAGGGCGGGATCGCGGCCGCGCTCGGCGACGGCGACACCCCGGAGCAGCATCTGGCCGACACCCTCGTCGCGGGCGCCGGACTCTGCGACGAGGCCGCCGTACGGACCCTGGTGACCGAGGGCCCGGACGCCGTCCACCGGCTCATCGGTACCGGAGCCCGCTTCGACACCGCCCCGGGCAGCGACGAGATAGCGCTCACCCGGGAGGGCGGCCACCACCGCCGTCGTATCGCGCACGCCGGCGGCGACGCCACCGGGGCCGAGATCTCCCGCGCGCTCGTCGGGGCGGTCCGCGCCGCCGGACTGCGCACCATCGAGAACGCACTCGTCCTGGACCTGCTCACGGACGCCGACGGCCGTACGGCCGGGGTCACCCTGCACGTCATGGGGGAGGGCCAGCACGACGGCGTCGGGGCCGTACACGCCCCGGCGGTGGTGCTCGCCACCGGGGGCATGGGGCAGGTCTTCTCCGCGACCACCAACCCGGCGGTCTCCACCGGCGACGGGGTGGCCCTGGCGCTGCGCGCCGGCGCCGAGGTCTCCGACCTGGAATTCGTCCAATTCCACCCCACCGTCCTGTATTTGGGGGCGGAAGCGGAAGGCCAGCAGCCGCTGATCTCCGAGGCCGTACGGGGCGAGGGCGCCCACCTCGTCGACGCCGACGGCACCCGCTTCATGGTCGGGCAGCATGAACTCGCCGAGCTGGCGCCGCGCGATATCGTCGCCAAGGCGATCATGCGCCAGGCGCACGAACAGGGCGTCGCGCACATGTATTTGGACGGCCGGCACTTCGGCGCCCAGATGTGGGAGTCCCGTTTCCCGACCATCCTCGCCGCCTGCCGCAGCCACGGCATCGACCCGGTCACCGAGCCGATACCGGTCGCCCCGGCCGCCCACTACGCCTCCGGCGGCGTACGCACCGATCTGCGCGGGCGCACGACGGTCCCCGGCCTGTACGCCTGCGGCGAGGTCGCCTGCACCGGCGTGCACGGTGCCAACCGCCTCGCCTCCAACTCCCTCCTGGAGGGCCTGGTTTTCGCGGAGCGGATCGTCGCGGACATCGCCGGGACCCCTGCCCCGGAGGCCGCGCCGAACAGCACACCGGCAGACGGGCCGAACCCGGCGCGCGCAACCGCCCCGTCCGCCCCCCGCACCGCCCTCCCCCTTCTCGCCCCCGATACCCGCACCGCCGTGCAGCGGATCATGACCACCGGCGCCGGGGTGCTGCGCAGCGCGGAGAGCCTCGCACGGGCGGCCGCCGAACTGGACCGCCTCCACCGGGAGGCGACCGCCGCGGCCGGCCGGCCGGGCCGCGCCGAACCGGCCGGCGCGACCGCCACCGGGACCGCCACCCCGACCGCCCCCGCCGACCCCAAGGCCCCGGAACCCGGCGTAGAAGCCTGGGAGGCCACCAACCTCCTCTGCGTCGCCCGGGTGCTGGTCGCCGCGGCGCAGCGCCGGGAGGAGACCCGCGGCTGCCATTGGCGCGAGGACCACCCGGACCGGGACGATGCCTCCTGGCGCCGTCATTTCCGCATCACCCTGGATGCGGACCGCGCGCTGACCCTCCATACGACGGCGACCGCCGATTTCCCGCCGACGGTCACCCCGTAGCCACCGATCCCACCGCCCGCCAAGACAGACCGCGCCCACCCCACCTCCCCGAATACGGAGCCACCCCGTGAGCAGCACCCCCGACGACCTCCCCCTCCTCCAGATCGGCGGGCCGACCGCCGGCGCCCCCGCCGGGGGCTGCGGCGACGCCTGCGGCTGCGGCGGCGACGAGAACCCGTACGAGATCGACCCGCTGACCTGTGGACTCGACCCCGACCTGGCCGTGCTCCTGGTGGCCGCCGGGCTCGACCCCGTCCAGGTGGAGGCCATCGCCCAGCTCGCCCTCGAAGAGGACCTCGACCAGGGCGTGGACGTCACGACCGTGGCGACCGTCCCCGAAGACGCCGTCGCCACCGGCGACTTCACGGCCCGCGAGGCCGGCACGGTCGCCGGGCTGCGGATCGCCGAGGCGGTGCTCTCCCTCGTCTGCACCGCCGAGTTCGAGGTCGAGCGGCACGTCGAGGACGGCGACCGGGTCGCGGCCGGCACCCCGCTGCTGAGCGTCACCACCCACACCCGTGACCTGCTCACCGCCGAGCGCAGCGCCCTCAACCTGCTGTGCCGGCTGTCCGGTATCGCGACCGCGACCCGGGCCTGGGCGGATGTGCTCGACGGCACCGGGGCCAGGGTCCGCGACACCCGTAAGACGACGCCGGGCCTGCGCGCCCTGGAGAAGTTCGCGGTGCGCTGCGGTGGCGGCGTCAACCACCGGATGTCGCTGTCCGACGCGGCGCTGATCAAGGACAACCACGTGGTCGCGGCGGGCGGCGTGGCCGAGGCCTTCACGGCCGTACGGACCGAGTTCCCCGGCGTACCGATCGAGGTGGAGGTCGACCGCATCGACCAGATCCCGCCGATCCTCGCCGAGGGCGCCGATCTGATCCTGCTGGACAACTTCACCCCCGAGCAGACCCGGGAGGCCGTGGCCCTGGTGGACGGCCGGGCGATGCTGGAGTCCTCGGGCCGGCTGACCCTCGACAACGCCCGCTCCTACGCCGAGACCGGCGTCGACTACCTCGCCGTGGGCGCGCTCACCCACTCCTCCCCGATCCTGGACATCGGCCTCGACCTGCGCGAGGACGACGGGCAGGGCGACCGGGGCGCCGCCGACGATGTGCGTGAGGACCGCTGACCGCCATGCTCCTGACCATCGACGTGGGCAACACCCACACCGTCCTCGGCCTCTTCGACGGCGAGGAGATCGTCGAGCACTGGCGGATCTCCACCGACGCCCGGCGCACCGCCGACGAGCTGGCCGTCCTCCTCCAGGGCCTGATGGGGATGCACCCGCTGCTCGGCGACGACCTGGGCGACGGCATCGAGGGCATCTCCATCTGCGCCACGGTGCCCTCCGTCCTGCATGAGCTGCGCGAGGTCACCCGGCGCTACTACGGCGACGTCCCGGCCGTCCTGGTGGAGCCGGGCGTCAAAACGGGCGTGCCGATCCTCATGGACAACCCCAAGGAGGTCGGCGCCGACCGGATCATCAACGCCCTGGCGGCCGTCGAACTCTACGGGGGCCCCGCGGTGGTCGTGGACTTCGGTACGGCCACCACCTTCGACGCGGTCAGTGCGCGCGGCGAGTACGTGGGCGGCGTGATCGCCCCGGGCATCGAGATCTCCGTGGAGGCGCTGGGCGTCAAGGGCGCCCAGCTCCGCAAGATCGAACTGGCCCGGCCGCGCAGCGTCATCGGCAAGAACACCGTGGAGGCCATGCAGTCCGGCATCCTCTACGGCTTCGCGGGCCAGGTCGACGGTGTGGTGCAGCGCATGGCGCGGGAGCTGGCCGACGACCCGGACGAGGTGACCGTGATCGCCACCGGCGGGCTGGCGCCGATGGTGCTCGGCGAATCGTCGGAGATCGACGAGCACGAGCCGTGGCTCACCCTGATCGGCCTGCGCCTGGTCTACGAGCGGAATATCGCCCGCTCCTAGGGAGACCCGCGGTTCGCCGTAGGTATTTCCGCGCCGGATGACCGGTGGTGCGGCTCGCGGCCGCGCCACCGTTCACGAATTAAGCGGCTTTTGTCGGAAACGGTCGTAAAGTCGCCACATGCCAATGCCAAACGGAACCCGCGGCGGCATGGCGTTCAGCGCCGATGAGTTGCGTGTGCTCCGTCGCGCCCTCGCCCATGCCCTGCAGACGACGTCCCCGTCCGCCCCGCTCGGCGCCCTCGGCCCCGAGTGGACCCAGGACATCCAGGAATACCTCCGGCTGGCCGAGGCGGTCGACGAGGCGGTCCGCGAAGGCGGCCGGCTGCGCGCCTTCCTCCTCGCCGACCTCGCCCGCTACCGCGCGGCCCTGCCCGGCTCGGTCGCCGGCTACCTCGCGCAGCTCAAGGAGGCGCTGGCAGCGGGCCATGTCCCCGGCCCCGACGATCTCGCCGCTCTCCGCGCGCTGCCCCGGGCCCGCGGAACGGCCGAGAACGAGCGCCGCAGCGCCCTGCTGCGCCACTGCGAGCAGCTCGCCGAGCATTCCGTACGGACCCGGCTGCGCGCGCTGCCAGGCGGCCGCTCGGCCACCCGCGGCGGGCGGGAGCCGGAGCCCGAGCGGGAGCCGAAGCCGGAGCGCAAACCCGAGCCCGCACCCGCGCCACAGCCCAAGGGCCCGCGGCGGGACCGCCCCATCCCCACCCCCGGCGAGGTCTTCCCGCCCCGCCGCAAGCCCGCCCCGCCCCCCGAGAGCCGCACCGCCTGAGCGCTGCGTACTCTGGTATCTCACGCCCCAAAGGAGGCCATACGCCATGGATTACGTCGCAGCGCTGCTCCCGCCCGTAGTGATGGCCGTGGCCTTCACCGCTCTGATCGTGGTGATCATCAAGAACCAGGGCGGGGAGAACAAGGCCAAGGAAGACGCCGCCGTGGACGCCGCCCTGGCGCGCGCCGAAACCGCCCGCCAGGAGCCCACCGCGCACGGCTCCTGAGCCGCCCGCCGCCCCTCAGGCGGCCCGCGCGCACCGTCGGCCCGGGAGAGACCGTCCCGGGCCGTCCCTCCTTTTTCCGACCCAAACGCAACGAGATCAACGGGCATTCGCGACAACTCCCACTATTGTTCTTGTGTGCCGAGACGCTTGGGTGATCTGGAAGACGCGGTCATGACGCGGGTCTGGGAGTGGAACCGCCCGGTCACCGTTCGAGAAGTCCTGGAAGACCTGCAGAAGGAACGGTCCATCGCCTACACCACGGTCATGACCGTATTGGACAACCTTCACCAGAAGGGCTGGGTGCGCCGCGAAGCAGAAGGCCGCGCCTATCGATATGAGGCCGTCTCCACCCGCGCCGCCTACGCGGCCGCACTGATGAACGAGGCATGGTCCGCCAGCGACAACCCCGCGGCCGCCCTTGTCGCCTTCTTCGGCATGATGTCGCCGGAACAGCGACAGGCCCTGCGCGATGCCGTACGGATGGTGCAGATCGACGAACCGGCGGAAGCCGCGGAACAACCGGCACAAGAGACCGAAGAGACCGCGCCCGCGGAAGAACGCACCGCACAAGCGGCACCGGAAGAGGCCGATGAAGCCGGTTCCGCCGAAGGGGATGAACCCGGGGCGAGTGCCACCGGCAAGGGGCGATAGCGTCCCGCCATGCCCCCGCATTCAAATGGCCTGACCGTCCGCCGCGCCAGGACCAGCGATGTACCGGCCGTACGCCACCTCATCGACGCCTACTCACGCGACGGGATCCTGCTCGACAAAGCCACCGTCACGCTTTACGAGGACATCCAGGAGTTCTGGGTGGCCGAACGCGACGAAGACGCCGAGGTCGTCGGCTGCGGGGCACTCCACGTCATGTGGGAAGACCTGGCGGAGGTCCGCACCCTGGCCGTGGATCCGCGCCTCAAGGGGGCCGGAGTCGGCCACCAAGTCCTCGACAAGCTGCTGCGCACCGCGAGCTGGCTCGGAGTGCGGCGCATTTTCTGTCTCACCTTCGAAGTCGACTTCTTCACCAAGCACGGCTTCGTAGAGATCGGCGAAGCGCCGGTAGACGGTGATGTCTACAGTGAGCTGCTGCGTTCCTATGACGAGGGCGTTGCGGAGTTCCTGGGCCTCGAACGAGTGAAGCCCAACACCCTGGGTAACAGCCGGATGCTTCTGCACCTGTGATGAGTGTTCTATGTCCGAATCGCTCCCCTATCTCATGGGTGCGGAAGCATGCGTTCCCCGCTCTGTGGGCAAGTGAACCCTACCCAAGGGTTTGTGTTTTTCCCGGAAAAGCGGTTTGCTTTCCGTCGTAATCCGCATTCGATGAAAGGGAAACCGGTGGCACAGAAGGTTCAGGTTCTTCTTGTCGATGACCTCAACGGTGGCGAGGCGGACGAGACGGTGACGTTCGCTCTCGACGGCAAGTCCTACGAGATCGACCTCTCCGACAGCAACGCCCAGAAGCTGCGCGACTCCCTCGCCGACTTCGTGAAGGCGGGCCGCCGTACCGGTGGCCGCGCTTCTTCGGGTCGCGGCAAGGCGCGTGGTGCTTCTTCCGGCGGCAGCCAGGACACCGCGAAGATCCGCGCCTGGGCCAAGGAGAACGGCTACAACGTCAATGACCGCGGCCGTGTCCCCGCGGACATTCGCGAGGCATTTGAGAAGGCCAACGGCTGATCGCCGTACGCGCGATCCGATTGGGCATTACGAGCACGCAGCAACCGGGCACGGTGGCACTCCGTCGCCGCCGCGCTCACGAGTCGTACGAGGTCGGGGCCGCCCCTGTCGTCCCCGTTTCCTGCCCCGAACCCCGTGGTGGGCAGGGAATTCGCCGCTTCGTACCCGGGCCGGGGAGGTCGCACCCATCGCGCGGCCTCCCGGGAACCGAATCCGTATGACGGAGCTGCGCCAGTGGGGAACACCGGCGCGGGCATCCGGTCTCCGGTCCCACGCGCCGTGAGATCCGGGACGAGCGCGCCCCACTCCAGCCATTCCAGGATTCCCGGGAGTTCCTCGGCGCCGCCGGCCGCGATGAGCATGAGCAATTTCGGCCGATCAATGGCGTGATTACCGTCGCATCCGGCCCGAACGAGCGCCACCGGGCCGGTGCGCGGCAATCTCCGTAGTACGGCACTTCCCGCCCCGGCCGGCATCTCCAGGACATCGAAGCGCAGGCCCGTCAGCAGCTCCACCGGCTCCGTTTCGGCGGTCGGCCAGCCCAGCTCTTCCTCGTACCACCGTCGGACGGCGGCGAGGGGACTACGGGGGCGCGGAAGCACACGGGCCATGCCCGGAGAAACTCCCGAAAAGCCTGGAAGTTACGTTGGGTGCTGGCGTGGATGCGCACGGTGCCTGGAGGTGGGGCGCGGGGGCGTACTCGATGGCGTGCGGATGTTCGCCCGTAGCGGATGGAAGACGCCCGCGCCGCATGGAGTGTCAGTGGCAGCGGGTAAGACAGTCTCAGTGGGAAGAGACGGTGTGACCGGCGCCCGAGGCGTTTCGTCCCGGCCGATGAGCGGCCGCGGACGGCGTGTCGGTACAGGGCGCGTTCGCCACGGGCGTAGTGGCAGAGGGCGTATATGCCTGGCCTGCGGGAACATCGTCTCGCACCATCGAGTTGGAGCAGATGTCAGCTGTTCGGCAGTAAATTTCCCCGCCGGAGCGGGGGTGATCCGGACGGGTGTCGGCAGTTGGAATGAGCTGTCCCGCCCCGCGGGACTAGCATGCGGAAGGACAGGGAGGGGACCGACCCCTAACTGCCTGACCGCTCTGAGGAGCGATTAACGATGTTCGAGAGGTTCACCGACCGCGCGCGGCGGGTTGTCGTCCTGGCTCAGGAAGAAGCCCGGATGCTCAACCACAACTACATCGGCACCGAGCACATCCTCCTGGGCCTGATCCATGAGGGTGAGGGTGTCGCCGCTAAGGCCCTGGAGAGCCTCGGGATTTCGCTCGAGGCGGTCCGCCAGCAGGTGGAGGAGATCATCGGGCAGGGCCAGCAGGCCCCGTCCGGGCACATTCCCTTCACCCCCCGTGCCAAGAAGGTCCTGGAGCTTTCGCTCCGCGAGGCCCTCCAGCTCGGCCACAACTACATCGGTACGGAGCACATCCTGCTCGGCCTGATCCGCGAGGGCGAGGGCGTCGCCGCCCAGGTCCTGGTGAAGCTGGGCGCCGATCTCAACCGGGTGCGGCAGCAGGTCATCCAGCTGCTCTCCGGCTACCAGGGCAAGGAAGCCGCCACCGCCGGCGGCCCCGCCGAGGGCACGCCCTCGACGTCCCTCGTCCTGGACCAGTTCGGTCGCAACCTGACGCAGGCCGCTCGCGAAACCAAGCTCGACCCGGTCATCGGGCGCGAGAAGGAAATCGAGCGGGTCATGCAGGTCCTGTCCCGCCGTACCAAGAACAACCCGGTCCTCATCGGCGAGCCCGGCGTCGGCAAGACGGCGGTCGTCGAGGGCCTGGCGCAGGCCATCGTCAAGGGCGAGGTGCCCGAGACCCTCAAGGACAAGCACCTCTACACCCTGGACCTCGGTGCCCTGGTCGCCGGCTCCCGCTACCGGGGTGACTTCGAAGAGCGCCTCAAGAAGGTGCTCAAGGAGATCCGCACCCGCGGCGACATCATCCTGTTCATCGACGAGCTCCACACCCTCGTGGGTGCGGGCGCCGCCGAGGGCGCGATCGACGCCGCCAGCATCCTCAAGCCCATGCTGGCGCGAGGCGAGCTGCAGACCATCGGTGCCACGACGCTCGACGAGTACCGCAAGCACCTGGAGAAGGACGCGGCCCTGGAGCGCCGCTTCCAGCCCATCCAGGTCGCGGAGCCGTCGCTGCCGCACACCATCGAGATCCTCAAGGGCCTGCGGGACCGCTACGAGGCGCACCACCGCGTCTCCATCACGGACTCCGCCCTGGTCGCCGCCGCCACCCTGGCCGACCGCTACATCTCGGACCGCTTCCTGCCGGACAAGGCGATCGACCTGATCGACGAGGCCGGCTCCCGGATGCGCATCCGCCGGATGACCGCACCGCCGGACCTGCGCGAATTCGACGAGAAGATCGCCGATGTGCGCCGGGAGAAGGAGTCCGCGATCGACTCGCAGGACTTCGAGATGGCCGCGGGCCTGCGCGACAAGGAGAAGCAGCTCCTGGCCGCCAAGGCGAAGCGGGAGAAGGAGTGGAAGGCCGGCGACATGGACGTCGTCGCCGAGGTGGACGAGGAGCTGATCGCCGAGGTCCTGGCGACGGCCACCGGCATCCCGGTCTTCAAGCTCACCGAGGAGGAGTCCTCCCGGCTGCTGCGGATGGAAGACGAGCTGCACAAGCGCGTCATCGGCCAGAAGGACGCCATCAAGGCGCTCTCCCAGGCCATCCGCCGTACGCGTGCCGGCCTGAAGGACCCCAAGCGTCCCGGTGGCTCGTTCATCTTCGCCGGCCCGTCCGGTGTCGGTAAGACCGAGCTGTCCAAGACGCTCGCGGAGTTCCTCTTCGGCGACGAGGACGCGCTGATCTCCCTCGATATGTCGGAGTTCAGCGAGAAGCACACGGTCTCGCGGCTGTTCGGTTCGCCTCCCGGCTACGTCGGCTACGAAGAGGGCGGCCAGCTCACCGAGAAGGTGCGCCGCAAGCCGTTCTCCGTCGTGCTCTTCGACGAGGTCGAGAAGGCCCACCCGGACATCTTCAACTCGCTGCTGCAGATCCTGGAGGACGGTCGGCTGACCGACTCCCAGGGCCGGGTCGTGGACTTCAAGAACACGGTCATCATCATGACGACCAACCTCGGCACCCGGGACATCTCCAAGGGCTTCAACCTGGGCTTCGCCGCCCAGGGCGACACCAAGTCCAGCTACGAGCGGATGAAGAACAAGGTCAACGAAGAGCTCAAGCAGCACTTCCGCCCCGAGTTCCTCAACCGTGTCGACGACACCGTCGTTTTCCACCAGCTGACCGAGGAAGACATCATCCAGATCGTCGACCTCATGATCGCCAAGGTGGACGAGCGGCTCAAGGACCGCGACATGGGCATCGAGCTCAGCAGCGAGGCCAAGTCGCTGCTGGCCAAGCGCGGGTACGACCCGGTGCTCGGCGCCCGTCCACTGCGCCGCACGATCCAGCGCGAGATCGAGGACGCCCTCTCGGAGAAGATCCTCTTCAGCGAGCTGCGTCCGGGCCACATCGTGGTCGTCGACGTCGAGGGTGAGGGTGAAACCGCCAAGTTCACCTTCCGCGGCGAGGAGAAGTCGGCCCTGCCCGACGCCCCGCCGATCGAGTCCGCGACCGGCGGTTCGGGTCCGAACCTCAGCAAGGACGCCTGAACGGCACGCGGATAACCGCAAGCGGCACTGCCCCGGAATCGTTTCTCACGGTTCCGGGGCAGTTCTGTATGCGCCTTGTAGGAGCTCCGTAAGGGCTCCGTAAGGGCCCGTTCTTAAACGGCGCGGAAATACCACGCGCATTTTGTCAGGATCATTTTCGGCCGTTTGTGCAGAGACCGTGCACGGCGGGCATCCGCACGCTACATCTGCACCACACGAATGCCCTCCGGAACACCGCTCACCGGCGGAATACGACGGCCGATCCGCAACGTGTCCAGATGCGGAAAGGCGGCCAGCCACTCCATCGAAACGCCCAGGTCATAGGCGAGCCACAAGCGCGTCAGGCCCTCGGCCGGAGCGATGCCCTCCAGCAGCTGGTCCGGTGTGAAAGACCCGGCGATCCGCAGATGCGGGCGGCCGCCCAGCCGGCGCAGCGTATGCAGCTCCTCCAGATCGGAGACCGGGAAGTACAGCTCGGCCGGTTCCAGGTGGGCGATGATCTCGCGGGCGTAGCGGGCGGTGTCATGGCGCCGCCAGGCCCCGGCCAGCTGCGCCCGTACCTCGTGGTGCGCCCGGTCACGCAGGCCCGTCAGATAGTCGATCGCCATGTCATCGGCGATCGAGGTGGCCGTGATCGCCAGCAGATACGCCTCATGATCGGAGACCTCGGCCGGATCGGGCAGCATCTCCAGCACGATCGGCCCGATCCAGCCCAGCGCACGGGCCGCCGACGGCGTGCTGGGCCGCACCATGGCGCGGGTGAAGCGCTGCACCCGCGCCCGGACCTCCGGATCCAGCTCGGTGGCATGCTCCAGACAGGCCGCCGCGAGAAGCTTGCGGTGCCGCGCCTCGGCGGCCCGCATACCGGGGTGCGGGGCGAGCAGGCCGTCCAGCAGCGCCGCACACTCATCGGGCCGGGCCAGCGCCACCGCCATCCGGATGACGTCCTCCCAATCGTCGTGGTGGGCATGGTCCAGCAGCAGCCGGAAATCGTGCCGCTGCACGATCGCGCGGGCGGCCAGATAGTCCTGGAAGGTGCGGTGGACGAAGTCGACGGCGCCGGGAGTGGGCTCGCGCAGCAGCCCCGTGCGGTTCAGCAGATGCCGGAACACGTCCTCGGGGCCGCCCTGGCGGGCCGCGTCCGGTATCGCGGGCAGATACTGCGCGAGGGTGTCGACCGCGGTGGCCTGGTCCATTTCCGAGCGGCCGTTGACCAGCATCCAGTGGGCGAGCTTCTGCAACAGCTGGATCTTGGGCTGCCGGGTCAGCTCCACCCCGTCGGTGGGCACCATGGCCCGCTCCCGGTCCCGGCGCTCCAGCAGCATCGACAGCGCCGCGTCATAGAGCTCCTTCCGGCCGTGCGGCAGATAGCCCCGGCGGTCGCGGTGCAGCGCGCACAGCAGCCCGCACATCAGCGGATTGGTCGCCAGCCGCCCCAGATCCCGGGTGATCCGTACGGCGTTGAGCAGCGTGCGCTCGTAATGACCGAGCCGGTCCAGGTCGGCCGGGCACCGCTGGGCCGCGGCACGGTGCCAGCGCTGGATGAACGCGGCGACGTCCTCGCGGCCCATCGGGGCCAGCGACAGCTCGCTGAACCCTTCCCCGGCGAGCCAGTTGCCGGGCACCGCGGACGGCCGCGAGGTGACGATCCAGACGTTGTCCGGGTAGCGCGCGGTCCACTCGCCGAGCTTGCGGCGCACCTGCTCCCGCGCGCTCTCCGGGGCCTCGTCGATCCCGTCGATCAGCAGCAGCGCGCGCCCCGCCGCCAGGACCCGCTCCGTCCAGCCGGGCGGCGCCGCCGCGGCGTCCCGGTGACCGACGGCGCTCAGAAACGCGCCGGGCGAGGGGAGCCCCTCACGGGCGAAGCGGCGTACGGGCAGCAGAAACGGCACCCGGCCGCGCAGCCCCGCCAGCGCCTCCGGCAGCTCATCACGGGCGGCGGCGACGGCCAGCCACTGCAACAAGGTCGTCTTGCCCGACCCGGCCACCCCGCGCACCAGCACCCGCCCGCGGCCGGACAGCGCCTGCTCCGCCGGAAGCGGCGGATCGTCCTGCCCGGCACCGTCCGGCGCGCCCTCGGCGTCCTGGGGACCGGGCTCGCACTGCAGCCCCAGATAGGCGGCGTCCAGCGGCCAGCTGTCGGGGGAGTGCGTCAGATCGATCCCGAAGATCGTCAGGTGGTTGTGGAGAGCGGCGGTGTCGCGGGCGTAGCGGGCTTCGAAGGTGGCGTCTTGGGGGGTTTGGGGGGCGGGAGCGGTGGCTAACGGGGCGGCGTCCTGGACGGTGTCGGTGGTGGGGGAGGCTCCGGCGGTACGGGACGGCTGCGCGGCGGTGGAGAAGGCGGCGCGCTGCCCGTGGATCAGCTCGGTGAGGGTGCGGGTCTGCTCCACGAGCGTCCCGGCGACGAAGGGCGACCGCTGGGTGAAGCGGTGCAGCAGGTGCAGGGCGGCGACGTCCAGCAGCAGGCCGTGCAGCCGGGCCCCGTCGTGCGTCAGCTGCCGGGTGGCGCCGGGCACGGCTGCGCAAAGGCGCCGGGCGAACTCGGCCGGGAGGAGGCGGGCGGCATCGAGGTCGTCCATCTCGATCTCGGCGAGCGCGCGCAGGGTGCGGGCCAGGGCGGTGGCGACGGCCTCGCTCTCGGCATCCGTCCGGCCGGCCGACGCCTGCTCGACGAGGGCCGCGGCGAGACCGTGCAGCTCACTGTCGCTGAGGGTCGGTTTCTCGCCGGTGAAGGAGAGCAGCCGGGAGAGGCGTACGGGCCGGTCGACGGGCTCGGCGACCGCCCCGTCAGGAGCGAAGAGCCTGCGGATCAGCGGATCGACGGCTTGGGGCGTGAGGCGGGCAACGATGTTCGTGGGATCCATGGATTCCCCGTAACTGCGGTGCTGGAGAGGGGGATTGGGGCTGGGGGCTGCGCTGTTGGTCAGCCTATGTGCGGGGGCGGGGATAGCGGGTGAGTTTGATGTGGGGAGGGAGGGGGTGGCCAGGTTCCGGGTGGACGTAGTGGAGAAAGACCTCCTGGAGTTCCGGTAGGAGTGCCGTGGGGGAGAGGTCGATGAAGCCGTCAATGGCGCCGTAGAGCTGGAGTTCGCGGACACCGGGGAAAGCGGGGAGGGCGGCGCGCAGTACGCGGCTCATTTCGGACAGCGGCAGGCGCGCCATATTGAGGATGCTGAGCGTCTTCACTTGCGGAATCCGGAGACCGGTCGGCAGCTTCAAGGGGACGCCTTCTTCCGCCAGGCCGAAGGAGCAGTACTCCAGTTGGCTCAGTGAGGTCAGCGCACTCCATTGGTCCGTCCCGAAGTCATGGGCAAGGCACGTCAGCTGGATGTTGGTGATGCCGGGCCAGCGCGTGATGCCGGTGAATTCGGCGCCCACAGATCCGATGAGGGACAAGTGGCTCAACGGGGCATCCTGGGGGAGGACTGCCAAGCCCTCTGGCGGAAGCGTGCAGCGGAGCACCAGCGAACGAAGGCTGTGCAGCCGGTTAAGTCCGCGCGGAAGCGCCACGTTCTTCTCGGGCGGCCCGTCAATACTCAAAGTCTGGAGGCAATGGTCCGCGAGCGGGGCGACGCTTTCGACGGCCGGGCAGTCCCAGAGCGACAGCCATTCCAGAGCGGGGAACTCCCGGAGGAAGGTGAGATCAGCGATCTCCGGGTTCTCTGTGATGTACAGGCTCTCGGTCAGGTCGAGCGGCAATGCTTCCAGCAGTTCGGCAGCCGTGAAGGGGCCGCGCACCGAGACACGTCGCCGGCCGAGCGCCTGGACCGCGCGCAGTTCGGCCGGGGACGTGGCAGGGACGGTCACCTTGGCATCGAGGTACTGGATGATTTCCCGGGCGTAGGCGTGGGTATCGAATTGCGGCCATGAAAACGCGAGTTGGTGCCCAACGCCCTCCGCCGGATGATCCCGGAACCGCTTCATGACCTCCAGCGCCGCATCCGACCCGATGAGCCCGGCGGTCGCCACCACCTCCTGCGCCTCGTCGTCCGCCAGCCCTTCCGGACCGGGCAGCAGTTCCAGCACGAGCGGCCCCACCTCGGCGAGCAGTTCCGACTCCTCGCGGCTGCGCGGCGGCAGAATCCCCCACGCTTGCTCGTTCACCTCGTCCCGCACCCGCGGATCGATCTCCGTCGCATGCTCCAGACAGGCCAGCGCAAGAAGGGTTACCCGCAGCCACTTGGGGCCGTCGTGGATCTCGTCCTCGTCTCCGCGCGCCATCACTCCCCGCAGAATCTCCACCCTCTCCCGCGGCCGCGCATGCGCCACCGCCATCCGGATCACGTCCTCCCACTGGGAGTCCTCCGCATGCGCGACCAGCAGCCCGAAGTTCGCCGTCCTCCACGGCCGCCTTGGCGCCCAGGTAGTCCTGGAAGGTGCGGTGGACGAAGTCGACGGCGCCGGGGGCCGGTTCGCGGAGCAGGCCGCTGCGCAGCAGCAGATGGCGGAAAATGGCCGTTGCGTCGCCCTGGTCCGCCGCAGCCGGGACGGCGGGCAGTGCCTCGGCGAGGATGCGTTCCGCGCGGTCCCGGTCGAGTTCGCTGCGCCCGTTGCGGATCAGCCAGTAGGCGAGCCGCTGGAGCAGCTGGATCTGCGGCTCGTCGCTCAGCTCGATGCCCGTGGGGGCGGCCATATCGCGTTCCCGGTCGCGGCGGGAGAGCAGCATGCCGAGGGCGGCGTCGTACAGCTCCTTGCGGCCGGTGGGCAGATAGCCGCGGCGGTCCCGGTGCAGTGCGCAGATCAGGCCGCACATGAGGGGGTTGGTGGCGAGCCGGGCGAGGTCCTGTTTGGTGTGGACGGCGGCCAGCAGGGACTGCTCATAGGCGTCGAGGCGTTCGGGGTCCTCGGCGTCGCAGCGGGCCGCGTCGTGCCAGCGGCCGATGAAGGCGGCGACCTCGGTGCGGCTCATGGCGGAGAGTGTCAGCTCGCCGAAGCCGTCGGCGGCCAGCCAGTCGTCGCGTACGGCGGAGGGGCGGGACGTGACCAGCCACAGGTTGTCCGGGAAGGCGTCGGTGAGGTCGCGCAGCCAGCGGCGGGTCAGCTCCCGCTCGCGCTCGGGGATCTCGTCCAGGCCGTCGATCAGCAGCAGCGCCCGCCCGGAGGTCAGCACGCGATTCGCCCAGCCCTCGGGCTGCGCACCGGACACCGGGCAGCCGACGGCCGCCAGGAACCGGTCGGGGGTGGGCAGCGGCGCCCCGTCGCGGGCGAGGGTGCGCAGCGGGAGGACGAACGGGATCCGGCCGTAGAGGTGGGGGAGGGCGGTCTCTCCGGGGGCCTTGGTGCAGGAGACGGCCAGCCACTGGACGAGGGTGCTCTTGCCGGAGCCGGCGACACCGCGCAGCAGCACCCGGTCGCGCCCGGCCAGGGCCTGGTCCGCGGGGACGGGCACCGGGGCCGGCGGCGCGCCCCGGGGGCCCGCCTCCCCGTCGAAGGGGCCGACGGCGGTCACCTCGCGGGCGGCCGGGGCCGTCGCCTCCAGGCTCATATACGCCGCGTCCAGCGGCCACCGGTCCGGGGAGTCGGCGAGATCGATGCCGTAGATGGTCAGCCGGCCGTGCTTACGGGCGAGGTACGCGAGATAGCCGCGCTCGAACGCGGCGTCCGCGGCCCGCGGGGACGGATGCCGTTCGAGGAACTCGTCGATCACCGTGATCAGGCTGTCCAGGCTCCTGCTCTGCTGGACCAGGGTGCGGGCGACGAAGGCCGACCGCTGGGTGAAGAAGTGCACGATGTGCAGGCAGGCCGTGCCGAGCAGGGTGGCGTGCAGCAGCTCGGCGTCCCGGGAGAGGCCGCGGACGGCGTGCGGGCTGGCCGCCTCCAGACGCTCGGCGAGGGCGGTGGCGCCCAGGCGCACGGCCTGTACGTCGTCCATGTCGAGCTCGCCCAGCCCGCGCAGCGTGGTGGCCAGGGCATCGGCCACCGCCCGCTCCTCGTCCACGGCCAGCGGGCGCTCCCCGGCCCCGGCGGTCCGTACGGCCCGGTCGACCAGCTCCGCGGCGAGCTTGTGCAGGTCCTTGTCGGTCAGGGTCCGCTGCTCGCCCTTGAAGGAGACCAGCCCGGAGATCCGTACCGGCTTCGCCACCAGGCCGGCGCCGGGCCCCTCCTTGACGAAGAGCTTCCTGACGAGCGGTGCGACCACGCCGGAGGCGAGTCGGACACCCACTGCTGACGGGTCCATCGTGCGGTCCGCCCTCCCCCGTGGCCGGTGCTGCTGCCGTCGGGCCAGGCTAGATCGGCCGTACGGGACGGCGGGTGGGGATCGGCCAGGTTCACGCGGGGGACGCAGAGTCGCGCAGTGGTGCGGAGAGGCGCAGAAGAGTGCCCGGGCTTTGTGACCCGGGTAACCCGGGTCACAAAGCCCGGGTAACCCCGGTCACAAAAGCCGCGTAATCCGGGTCACAAAAGCCGGGTAAGCCACGTCACAAATACCTGAGTCGCCCGCCCCGCGAAGATCGAAAACCCCGAATCGGGCACCCGAAGGGGACCGGAAAAGCCCTTGGATCTTGATTATCGGTGACATGGCACACAGCCGATTCGGGGCCTACTAAAGATATTAGGGGAATGGGAAGGCGGGGGCGTAAGGGTTTCCCGGGCCGAGCGGGGTGCCAGTGACCGGCGAGCGGCCAGGGAGGGGCGAGCCCCATGCGACACCTGGGGAAAACCCCTGTTCAAAAGGCGTGCGGCAGGCTCACTTCACGCGGCAAGATGTCCGAATTTGGGGGTTTCGTGCGGATGGTTGGCGGGCCCGCAAGGGCCTCCGTCACCCCCGTTCCCGTACGGGCCGGGTTAGTAGAAAGGCCCCTTGGCGGGGCGGCGAAGGCGGGTTACCAAGGAATGGCGATCCCGGTCCGCAGCCGGGAAACCAATCAATTCACTGGAGGAAAAACCCGCATGTCGAAGTTCGCCGCTCTCCGCAATTCGAAGAAGTCCGCGCTGCGCAATCGCGTCGCCGTTGTCGCCGCCGGCGTCGGCGTTACCGCCGCCCTGGGCGCCGGTATAGCCACCGCCGCCGACGCGGGTCTGCAGAACCTCACCTCGGGTGTCGGTTCGACCGTCTCCGCACAGGCCGACGCACAGGCCAAGTCCGTCGCCGACGCCAAGGCCGCCGCGGCCAAGGCGAAGCAGGCCGCCGCCAAGAAGGCCAACGCCTGGGTGACCCCGGTCGACAAGTACACCCTGGGCTCGACCTTCGGTCTGGCCGGCAACATGTGGGCGCACAGCCACAGTGGCCAGGACTTCGTCGTGCCGAGCGGCACCGCGGTCAAGGCCGCGCACGCCGGCACCGTCGTCAAGGCCGGCCCCAACGGTGGCGGCGACGGCCCCGCCTACGGCAACGCCATCGTGATCAAGCACGACAACGGCATGTACACCCAGTACGCGCACCTGTCACAGATCAACGTGAGCGTCGGCCAGCAGGTCGGCACCGGCGAGAAGATCGGTCTGTCCGGCAGCACCGGCAACTCCTCCGGCCCCCACCTGCACTTCGAGGTCCGCACCGGTCCTGACTACGGGACGGGCATCGAGCCGACCGGATTCCTGCGGGCTCACGGCGACACCGTCTGAGCTGAATCCGGCCGGGCTGGCCGGCGGTTCGGCGGGTTTGCCGCCGTGACCAGTTCAGTGGCGACCTCGAGGAGAGCACTGCGCTTCTCCTCGGGGTCGCCCTCCAGGTTCTGCATCGCGAACATGCCCGCGTGCATCGAGAACAGTGCCGTCATGCAGCGCACCTGATCCGTCAGCTCCGAGCCGGGCTCCCTGAGCAGGCCGAAGAGGGTCAGCATCCGCGATTTGAAGCTCTCGCCGATGCTCAGATCGCGCACCGCGGCCTGGTTCTCCTGCAGAAAGCGGAAGAGCGGCTCGGCCGAGCGCAGCGACTCGCTGTAGCGGCGGATCAGTTCCTGTTTGGTCTCCAGGGTCCGCGGCTGCCCCTCGGCCCAGACGATCAGCTCGTCGATGGGCCGGCTCAGGTCCTGGAACAGGCCGATGACGATGTCTTCCTTGGTCTTGAAGTGGTAGTAGAGCGCCGCCTTGGTGACATCGAGCTTCTCGGCGATCTCCCGCAGCGAGGTCTTGTCATAGCCCTGCTCGGAGAACAGCTCCAGAGCGACGTCCTGGATGCGCTGGCGGGTGTTTCCCCTGCGCGCCTGTGTGCTCATGCTGCTCTCCTGCGTCGTCGGTACTGGTCAGAGGGCTTGCCCAGTCGGGCACCGGAGAAACTTACTTGACGCCCGGCTAGTTGGCCGCCTACCTTCCTCACTGTACTGAACTAGCCGGGCGGCAAGTAAGTGGGAGTGAGTGATGGGGAAGTCGCACAATGCGACCCCGACGGGGGACGGAAAGACCTCGGCCGTGAAGGGAAGACCGGACGCAGCACCGGCCAAGGGGGAGGCGAAGCAGCCCGCCAGCGTACGGATGGTGCTCTTCGCGCTGATGATCGCGATGCTGCTCGCGATGCTGGACAACATGATCGTCGGCACCGCGATGCCGACCATCGTCGGTGAACTGGGCGGACTGGAACATCTGTCCTGGGTCGTCACCGCGTACACGCTCGCGACCGCCGCCTCGACACCGATCTGGGGCAAGCTCGGCGACATGTACGGACGCAAGGGCGTCTTCCTGACCTCCATCGTGATCTTCCTGATCGGCTCCGCCCTCTCCGGCATGGCGCAGGACATGGGGCAGCTGATCGGCTTCCGCGCCGTCCAGGGCCTGGGCGCGGGCGGTCTGATGGTCGGCGTCATGGCGATCATCGGCGATCTGATTCCGCCGCGGGAGCGCGGCAAGTACCAGGGCATGATGGCCGGCGTGATGGCCGTCGCCATGATCGGCGGACCGCTGGTCGGCGGCAGCATCACCGACCACCTGGGCTGGCGCTGGAGCTTCTACATCAACCTGCCGCTCGGCGCGATCGCGCTGATCATGGTCACCGCGGTGCTGCATCTGCCGAAGAAGCGGTCGCAGACCCGTATCGACTACGTCGGAGCCGCGCTGCTCACCATCGGCATCACCGCGCTGGTGCTGATCACCACCTGGGGCGGCACCGAGTACGACTGGCTGTCCGCGCAGATCGTCGGCCTCGCCGTCACCGGTGTGGTCGCGCTCGTCCTCTTCGTGTTCGTCGAGCGCAAGGTCAGCGAGCCGGTGCTGCCGCTGCACATCTTCCGCAACGGCAACTTCTCGCTCGTCACGGTCATCGGCTTCCTGGTCGGCTTTGTGATGTTCGGGTCGATGACGTTCCTGCCGCTGTTCCAGCAGACCGTGCAGGGCGCCTCGGCCACCAACTCCGGTCTGCTGCTGCTGCCGATGCTGCTGGCCATGATGGCGGTGTCGCTGTTCGCGGGCCGGGTCACCACCCGGACCGGCAAGTACAAGATCTTCGTCGTGGTCGGCGGCGGGCTGATCACCCTCGGCCTGACCCTGCTGTCCCTCATGGACACCGACACCACCCGCTTCACCTCGGGCGCCTATATGGCGGTGCTCGGTGCCGGAATGGGCTTCCTGATGCAGACCACGATGCTGATCGCGCAGAACAGCGTCGAAATGAAGGACATGGGCGTCGGCTCGTCCTCGGCCACCCTCTTCCGTACGATCGGCGGCTCCTTCGGCGTCGCGATCCTCGGCGCGATCTTCACCCACCAGGTGCAGGCCACCATGGTCGAACGGATCGGCAAGGCCGGCGAGAAGATGACCAGCGGCGGCGCCCAGATGGACCCGAAGGGCCTGGCCGCGCTGCCGCCGATGATCAAGGACGCCTACGCGCACGCGGTCGCCACCGGCACCCACCAGGTCTTCCTGTGGGGCGCGGTGATCAGCATCGCCGGCTTCGCCGCGGCCTGGTTCCTCAAGGAGGTCCCGCTACGCGGCGGCCCGGCCACCCCGGCCGAGAGCTCGAAGAGCGAGGACGCTCCCACGGACCGCATAGCGGTACCGGAGACCGTCTGATCCGTCGGACCGGCCGGTGGGGGTGCACGTGAGCGATCACGTGCACCCCCACCGGCTTTTCACCCACAACGGGGGAGGGCAGCCGCTCCGGCCGTGGCTAACGATCCGGAAGCTGGATCACCGGAAAGCTCCCCGTATTGGTAGGCGCGTTCTCCGGCAGCCACAGGACAGACACCGCACCCGTCGACCCGTCCGTGAGCTCATCCGCGTTACGGAAGGTGAGCCGGGCGCCCAGCACCCGGGCCTGGCCGGCCGCGATCGTCAGCCCCAGACCGTGGCCCCGGCCGGCCCGGTCGCTGCTGCCCGTACGGAAGCGGCTCGGGCCCTCCCGCAACAACGCCTCGGGGAAACCCGCACCGTGGTCGCGCACCCGCAGCACCCGGCCCTCGACGGTGACCTCGATCGGCGGCCGGCCGTGCCGGGCGGCATTGGCGATGAGATTGCCGAGAATCCGCTCCAGCCGCCGCGGATCGGTGGTGACCTCGGCATCCCGTACGACGTCGATAACGATGTCCGGGCCCAGGGCACGCACCCGGCGGGTCACGAACTCCCCGAGCACCACGTCCTGCAGCTCGGCGCGCTCCGCATGGCCGTCGAGCCGCGCCACCTCCAGCACATCCTCGACCAGCGTGCGCAGCGCCTGCGCCCGGTCGCGCACCAGCTCGGACGGGCGGCCCGGCGGCAGCAGTTCGGCGGCGGTCAGCAGACCGGTGACCGGGGTGCGCAGCTCATGCGCGATATCAGCGGTGACCCGCCGCTCGGCCTCGATACGTTCCTGCAGCGCGTCCGACATGGCATCCACGGCCCACGCCAGATCATCGGTCTCGTCCCGCACCCGGCCGCTGCCGACCTCGTCGCGGATACGGACCGCGGTATCGCCGTCGGCGAGCTTCCCGGCCGCCGCGGCCGCCTTGCGCAGCCGCTTGGAGAGCCGCCCGCCGACCAGCACCCCCAGCGCACACCCGCCGACCACCACCGCGGTCGAGCCGATCACCAGCGCCTGATCCAGATCGTCCAGGACGGCGAAGCGGTCCGGGAAACGATCGTGCATGGACAGCACCCGCCCGTTGCTGAGCGGGGACGCCGCCCACACCTCGGGGACGGTCTGCCCGGTGTCCTGGAGGTACGTGGCGCGCTTGTTCTTGGCGACCTCGTCCCGCAGCGGCCGCGGCAGCGCCGGATCATCGATCTTCGCGCCGAACTGCAGCCGGTTCGTGGACTCGAAGATCTTCTGCGTGAAGTTGAGCCGCTCGATCTGCACATCCCGGCTGTTGTCGAGCATGGAATGCCGGGCGGCGTTGTGCACGACAAGGCTCAGCGCGATCGCGACCAGGGCTCCGACGAGCGCGATCGCGGCGCTGAGCTTCCATCTCAGCCCCGTACGCAGGGCCAGTCTGACCACCGGAGGTGTCAGCCTCTCAGCTTGTAACCGAAGCCGCGGACCGTCTCGATCCGGTCCTGGCCGATCTTGCCGCGCAGCCGCTGGACATGGACGTCCACCACCCGGGTGTCACCACCCCAGCCGTAGTCCCAGACCCGCTCCAGCAGCCGGTCACGCGACAGGACCGTGCCCGGCGCGTTCGAGAACTCCAGCAGCAGCCGCATCTCGGTGGGCGTCAGCGCGACATTCCGGCCGCCCTTGCGCACCTCCATGCCCTCGGTGTCGACCTCCAGATCACCGAAGCGCAGCACCGCCTCGGCGGGATCGTCCGCGTCGGCCGCCGCGGCACCGCCCCGCTCCGGGCCACTGGCATGGCCGAAACGGCGCAGCACGGCACGGATCCGGGCGACCAGCACCGCACCGTCGAACGGCTTGGTGACATAGTCATCGGCGCCGGCCTCCAGACCGAGCACCACATCGATGGAATCGGCACGCGCCGACAGCATGATGACGGGCACCGTCGACTCATCACGAATCCGCCGGCACAGGCTGACCCCGTCGAGCCCCGGCACCATCACATCGAGCAGCGCGATATCGGGACGGTTCGCGCGGAACGCCTCCAGCCCCGCGAGCCCGTCAGGCATCGCGGTGACCTCGAAACCGTCCCGCTCCAGCGCGAGCTGCGTCGCCTCGCGAATGACATCGTCGTCCTCGACAAAGAGCACATGGGTCTCGGCCATGCGGTTGTCTCAACCCTCCGATCCCGTACCGTCGCCCGACGTGGCGCCGTCGACGGTGGTCTTGCTGTAGTCCGTGTGATAGCCGTCGTGCTCGATGAAGCGGCCGTCCTTCCAGCGGAGCGGCGTCACATCCTCACCGGAGGGGCAGCACACCTTGTCGTCGCGCTCATAGGTCTGCCGGGACACTTCCAGCTCGCCCTTGTTGACCGCGGCGGAGACCGACGGCTGCTCGTTCGTGTACACGTTGTCATACCCGAGCTTCGTACCGCTGTGCTTCCGGTACACATACGAGCCGATGCCGACGGAATCCGCGCAGGTCATTACGTTGACGATGACATCGGGGGACGTGCTGCCGGTCAGCGACGCATAGGTCACCTCGACCGGGTACTCATCGGCGGCGCACGGTTTCCCGAGCGACTTCTTCACGAACGCGCCGACCTTCGGGTCGTCCTTCAGCAGCTGGACCGCGTCGACCTTCTTGTGCTTCGGGGTCGAGGCCGGGCTGGGGGTGCTGCGTACGGGACCCTTGGGGGGTACGGGGGTGCTGCTGGCGGAGCCCTCGCTGCGCACGCCCTCGCCCCCCGGATTGCATCCGGCCAGCAAAAGGCCGACGGCGGCCACTCCTGCCGTGGCCGCTCCGCCTCTGGTCAACCCGAACCCGGTCAACCTGTTCCTGGACAATCCGCTCCCGCTCACCGTGCTGCTCGCACAGCCGCTGATCCCGCTGCTGTTCCTGAAGTGATTGTCGCGCGTCGAGCCCGGAGCCGTAAGGCACCTGTCGTTCTGCCCGTTTTCACCGGTAAGGATAGTTTTCTTGTGATATCTGGTGTGGTGTCGTACGCCGTGCCGGGTGCCGCGTGCCGTGCGCCGACCCTCAGGCCGCGCACCGCTCCCGCCCCCGCTCGCCGCGCTCCAGTATCCGCGCGTCGATATCCCGCATCTGCAGTTCCTGACGCAGCCGCGCCAGCGCACGGTGCAGCGTGCTCTTGACCGTACCCGTCGACATGCCGAGCGCCGCCGCGGTCTCCTCCGTGCTCATCTGCTCCCAGTGCCGCAGCACCACGACGCTGCGCTGCTTGGGAGCCAGCACCCCGAGAATGTCCATCAGCAGAGCACGGTCCGCGCGCTGCTCGGTGCCGTCGTCCACACTCGCGTCCGGAAGCTGCTCGGTGGGCACCTCCTCCAGCTTGCGCGCCCGCCACCACTCGGTCCGCGTGTTGATCATGACGCGGCGGAGGTAGGCGTCCGCCAGCGACTTGTCCGCGATGCCGTCCCAGCGGCCGTACGTGCGGACCAGCGCCGTCTGCAGCAGGTCCTGAGCATCGACAGGATCGGGCACAAGGCGCCGGGCGCTCCGCAGCAGGGCCTCCTGCCGCGTACGAACGTACTCTTCGAAGTCCAGTACCTTGCCGCCGCTGGTCGCCATCTCGACGCCTCCGATCCGCTTGCGTTTCCCCACGTTGACCGTGCCGGTGGACATCTCCAGCACGAGGAAGACGCTACGGAGGGGGTGTTGCGACGTAATGTGCGTCGGCCCCACAGGGAGTGCACGGAAAACCCTCGGTTGTGTAACAGCCGACCAGGGGTCATACCTCGGACGGACAACAGCCCCCCGGACGTCATACTCCGGGGGGAGAAGCACCCCCGCCACAAGACCTATCGCCCGTCACACGCCGACAACCACGCCCAACGAGGGCCTTCTTCAGGCCGTATCGGGCCACCTTTCGGTCATGCTGCCTGAAAAGTGACACCGCATCAGGCGGATGACCGTCGCGCCGGGAGGAGGCGGGCGAGGGCGGGAGCCGGGGACGGCATGGCGGAGGCGCGGCCGCCGATGCAGCCGCGCCTCCGCTAACCGTATTCCGGACAGATGACGACCGCCGTATAGATGACGACCGCCGTGCAGGGGACGGTCGCCGTGCAGGGGCGGACGGTCGCCGTATAGGTGAGGGTCTCGGTGACGCTCGCCGTACCGGCGACGGTCGCGGTACGTCAGGGTCGCGCTACGTCAGGGTCGCGTTACGTCAGGGGCAGCCGGTACCGGCCGCCGCCCAGCGGCTCCACCAGACCGTCCGAGACCAGGCCGTCCAGCGCCCGCGCCCGCTGCACCGGCTCGTCCCACACCGCGTCCAACACCTGCTGCGGCACCGGCGCCACCGCCTCACGCAGCACGGCCAGTAGCTTGCCGCGCACCTGGCGGTCGGTACCGGCATAGGTCTGCGTGCGACGCGGCGGACCGTCATGCACCGGGGACCCGGCCTGCCGCCACGCGCACTGCGCGGCGATCGGACAACGGTGACACTCCGGCGCACGCGCCGTGCACAGCAGCGCACCCAGCTCCATCGTGGCCGCCGCCCAGCGCGCCGCCAGCTGCTCGTCCTCGGGCAGCAGTGCACGGGCGAGCTTGCGCTCCGCCGCGGTGGTGGCGTTCGGCGGGTACTGGCGGCCGGCCACCGCACGGGCGAACACCCGGCGCACATTGGTGTCCAGCACCGCATGCCGCTGCCCGTACGCGAAGGACGCGACCGCCGCGGCCGTGTACTCACCGACGCCGGGCAGCGCCAGCAACTGGCCGTGCTCCCGCGGCACGTCACCGCCGTGCCGCTCCTGTATCGCGGACGCGGCGGCGTGCAGGCGCAGGGCGCGCCGCGGATAGCCGAGCCGGCCCCAGGCACGGACCGCCTCGCCCGGTGCCTCGGCGGCCAGGTCGGCGGGGCGCGGCCAGCGGGCGAGCCACTGCTCGTACACCGGCAGCACTCTGCTGACCGGGGTCTGCTGCAGCATGAACTCGCTCACCATCACACCCCAGGCGCCCGCTTCGGGGCGGCGCCAGGGCAGATCGCGGGCGTGCTCGTCGAACCAGTCGGTGACCGGGCCGTGCAGCGCGGTCCCGTCGGCGGCTTCCGCGGCCGCGTCGGCGGCAGAAGCGGTCTCGGCGGCGGCGGTCGTGGCAGTGGTGGTGACAGGCGTCGAAGTCATGGCAGTGCCGATCCTGGCACGTCCGACCTCGCCCAGGAAACGCACCGGGCCCGCCCCGCCGCACGCCCACCCACACGCAGGACGGCCGGCTGCCCGCAGACGCCGGTTACTGGGGGGTACGGAGGGGGCGGGGCGGGAATGGGGGAGGGGCGGGGGCGCGGGGCGGGGAGCGGGGTGGGGTGTGGCGGCTTGGGGGCGTTGCCGGAGCCGGGTGCGGCGACTGCGGGGCGGGGCCGGTTTGGGGCCGGGTGCCGGGGTTGAGGCTGGGGCTGGGGCGAGGGCGCGCCTGGGTCTGGGGCCGCGTCCGGGGCCGGCTCTGGGGCAGGGGCCGGATGCGAGGCTGGGCTTGGAGCCGAAGCCGAAGCCGAAGCCGAAGCCGGGGGCGGAGCCGGGGGCGGAGCTGGGGCTGGGCCTGGGGTTCGGCCCGCGGCGCCCGGTCCGGGGCTGGCGCGGTGGCCCGGGGCGTGTGGGGCGGTGCCCCGGCGTGGGGCGGTGACGATCACGCCCCGACGGGAACTGACTACTCTCCGTAATCGTTGCTGGAATAGAAGGAGGCGGCAAGCGAGGATGCGGGCATGGCGGAGATGAGCGAATCAGAAGGCGAGCGCGGCACGAACGGCGTGGCGGGCGGCGCCGCCGGGCGCGTCGGGGGCGCCGGGCGTGGCGGCGATGCGTGGCGTGGCGGGGATGCCGGGCGTGGCGACGGAGCGGAGCGGGCCGGGTCCGTGTCGGCCAGGTCGGTGTCGGCCGGGCCGGTCTGCCCGGCGGCGATCCGGCGCGCGCTGGCCGCGCATACGACGCTGACACTCGCGTATGCGGACGAGGACGGGCCGCAGGCCTGCGCGGTGCTGTACGCGACCGAGGTGGGCCAGGCGCCCGAGGCGTCGCCCGAGGCGAGTGGTGCGAGCGGCGCGCGAGGCGGGAGCGGTGTGCGAGGTGCGGGTGGCGGGGAGGTCGGCGGGGCGTCTGGCGAGGGGCGCGGCCAGGCGGCCGGTGCCGGGCCCGCGTTGTACTTCGTCACGGCGACCACGACGCGACACGGGCGGGCGCTGGCGGAGCCCGGCGCGCGGGTCGCGTTCACGGCGCAGCGGGACGGCCAGGAGTGGAGCGGCCTGACGGGGATCCAGGGCCGGGGCCGCTGCCGCCCGCTGACCGGTGAGGAACGCGCGGCGGGCTGGCAGGTCTATGTCGAGCGCTTTCCGTTCGTCGCGTCGGGCGACCGCCTGCGCGCCGCCTTGGAGCGGACCACGCTCTGGGAACTGCGCCCCGACTGGCTGCGGCTGATCGACAACGGGCAGGGCTTCGGCCACAAGGAGGAGTGGTCGGGGCGCTGAGGCTGGGGGTGTGAGCCCCGTGAGGCCGTACGGCCCCGGGGTGAGGCCCTGGGGGCGGTGCGGGGGAGAGGCTCGGCGACGGTGGGCCCCGATGCCCTGGGGTCGGCCCCTGCGGAGCCATGCCCCGATGGCAGGGCAGTGAGCCCCCGCTGTCGCGGTGGCCGTGCGGTGTTGTGCCGGGTCACCGCAAAGCCTTGCCCCCCCGTGGGAGGGTGCGTGTCTCCGTGGAAGATCAGCGACCGTGCGTGGAAGATCAACGACCGTGCAGGACGGACCGGTTGCGTCGCAGTTGGTGATCGGACGGGTGCGACTGGCGGAAGTGGGGCCGGAGGGGAGCGGGCCGAGAGCTGGCGGGGCGTCTGGCTAGTTGGGGATGGAGCGCGGGCAGGGGGCTGTGTCGACGCGGGTAGGGGGCGGTGCTGGGCTGATCATGGGAAAAGATGCAGTCGGATACGGCGGGTACTGGCCTGTGTGGGTGGCGATCTCTCGTAGAGTTTCCGCGTGGGATCACTGCGCAATCCGATCGGGCCGCTTCCCTCCTCCATCTACTGGCGGCGGAGGGCCGTTGCGCTGGCCATCGTCGTCCTGCTCGCCCTCCTGGTGGTGTGGGCCGTCAGCTTGGGCGGGGGCAAGGGCGGCGATGAGGGTAAGGGCTCGCGCGGCGAGGGCCCCGCGACGTCCATCACGCCAGGGCCGTCCGGCAGCGGGCCGGTGGACGACCAAAAGGCGGGCGGGCGCGATGAGTCGGGTGACGACGAGGGGTCGGAGTCCGGTTCCGGTGGCTCGGGGGGCGCGGGCGGTGGCGGGGGTTCCGGTGACGGGGCCGGAGCGGGTGGTTCCGGTTCTGGGGGCGGGCCGATCGGTCGGGGCTCCGGGAAGAACGCTGTTGCGGCCGGCTCGTCACTCCCCAACTGTGTGTCCGGTAAGGCGGAGTTGGGGCTGCGTAGTGTGAAGCACTCCTATGCGCCGGATGTGCGGCCGAAGTTCGAGCTGACGGTTGAGAACGCGGCCGGGGAGGCCTGCAAGGTGGACCTCGGGCAGAAGGCCACGGTGCTCACCATCAGCGATGCCGCGGGTGACGAACGGGTGTGGGCCTCGAACGACTGCCCGTCGGGCACCGAGCCCGCGCTGTTGCAGGTGCCGGCCAAGGGGACTGTGGAGCGGATCATCGAGTGGGACCGTCGTGCCAGCGGCCCGCAGTGTGCCACGCCGAGTTCGGCCAAGGTGCCCGCCGGCAAGTATGAGATCGAGGCGAAGGTGCCGGGGCTGGACGCGGCCAGCACGACGTTCGTCCTGGCTGATGGCTGATGGCTGATGGCTGACGGCTGAGGCAACCGGTGTGTCCCCCGGCAGGCATCGACAGGCCCCGGCAGGCCCCGGCAAGCCCCGGCGGGCCCCCGCCGCTGGTCGAGGGTGTGGGGCAGGGCGTGGGCCACGGCGCGCACGAGGCATGGCCAGGGCGTGGGCCTGAGGCCGGAGTTGAGTCCGTGAGCTGGGGCTGGGGCTGGGGGCCGGGCAGCGAGACGATGCCGGGGATCGTGCCACCCGGGGCCGGATGCCGACTGGTGCGGGATCCCTGTCGCTGCCGGACGCCTACCGCCGCCGGACGCCTGCCGTCGTCTGATGCGCCAGGGCCGGTTGCCCCCCCGCATGCCCGCTCGTCACCCTGAGGCGTGGACGCTGGGCCTCCGTTTGTTTCGCTCTGGGGGATTCTGCTGTGAGCGTGCGTTGCTGGTTGTGGGGGCTCGGGGTGCGGCACAGTCGGTGGTATGAGGCTACTGATGCTGGGTGGGACGGAGTTTGTCGGGCGGGCCGTTGCTGAGGCGGCGGTGGCGCGGGGGTGGCAGGTGACGGTGTTTCACCGTGGGAAGCATGCGGCGCCGGAGGGGGTGACCACGCTGCACGGCGACCGTGGGGATGCGGCGGGGCTCGCGGCGTTGGAGGAGGGGGAGTGGGATGCCGTGGTCGATACCTGGAGTGGTGCGCCGGCGGCGGTGCGGGATACGGCGCGGCTGTTGGCCGGGCGGGTCGGGAGGTACGCCTATGTCTCCAGCTGCTCGGTGTACGCGTTTCCGCCGCCTCCGCCCCCGTATGGCGAGCAGGCCCCGGTGGTGACGGGCTCCCCCGACGCCACGGATGCCGAGGACTATGCGCAGGCCAAGCGGGGCGGTGAGCTGGCTGCGATCGAGGCGTTCGGGGAGCGGGCGCTGCTGGTGCGTGCGGGGCTGATCCTCGGGCCGTACGAGAACATCGGGCGGTTGCCGTGGTGGCTGGGCCGGATCGCCCGTGGTGGACCGGTTCTCGCGCCGGGGCCGCGGGAGTTGGCGCTGCAGTACATCGATGTCCGGGATCTCGCCGTATGGACGCTAGACGCGCTGGAGGCCGGGCTCGGGGGTGCGTACAGCATGGTGTGTGAGGCCGGGCACGCCACGATGGGGGAGTTCCTGGAGAGCTGTGTGACGGCCACCGGGGCGGACGCGGAGCTGCGCTGGACCGCTCCGGAGGATGTTCTTGCCGCCGGTATCGAGCCCTGGAGTGAGCTGCCGGTCTGGCTGCCGCCCGGTGAGTGGCGGGACGCGTTCTTCGGCGCCGATGTGTCCAAGGCCCTGGCGGCCGGACTGCGTTGCCGCCCTATCGGTGAGACCGTCACCGACACCTGGGCCTGGCTGCAGTCCCTCGGCGGGGTGGCTCCGCAGCGCCCGGACCGGCCGGCGGTCGGCCTGAGCGCGGAAAAGGAGGCGGCGGTGTTGGGCCGGGCCGTCTGACACCGTTCCTTGAGCCGGTCATGAGCCGGCCTCAAGGCCGATCTTGACGCTGAGCGGTTCCTGAGGCCGGTCGAGGCGCCCGGCCTCAGGAACCTGAGGCCGGGCGAGGCGCCCGGTCTCAGGACCGCCCGGCGAGGCGCCCGGCGGTCCTGAGAAGTGTCTGGTGAATCATGGTCCGGTGGCGCCCTGTCGGATTCCGCCGGGCATTCGGCACGGCACGATCGACTGGGACGGGTATTCGGTGGTGACCGCACCTTTCGGTTGGCAGGCTTGAGTCATGAACTCCGAGTTCAACCACGTGGTGAGCCCTTCGTGGCTCGGTGCTCCGATCGATGCCCGCCCCCTGTTCGTGCCTGAGCAGGAAGCGCTGATGGCCACGTTGCGCGGCCTGACGCCCGCCGACTGGGGCCAGGAGGCGGTGCCGGGCTGGACGGTGCGGGATCTCGCCGCGCACGTTCTGGGTGACTTCTACGGACGCCTGGCCCGGGACCGCGACGGCCACCGTGGCGGTCCCGCCTTCGCGCCGGACGAAGGCCTGGAGGCTTTCATCCACCGCATCAATCAGGAATGGGTCGAGGCCCACCGCCGGGTGAGCCCGGCCGCGCTCAGTGACACGCTCGATGCGGTGGGCGGGCAGGTCGCCCGGTTCTTCGAGACCACCGACCCCAACAGCCCGTCGCTGGGGGTGTCCTGGGCCGGGATCGATCCGGCGCCGATGTGGCTGGACAGCGCCCGTGACTTCACCGAGTTCTGGGCCCACCGTCAGCAGATCCGCCACGCGGCGGGCCAGGACACCGACCCCGATCCGCGGCCCCTGTCCATGGTCCTGGACACCTTCATGCGAGCCCTGCCGCACACTCTGCGCGAGGTCGCCGCGCCGTCCGGTACACAGATCCAGGTGCGGATCGACGGCCCGGCCGGGGGTGTCTGGACCGTGACGGCCACCGGATCCCGCTGGTCTCTCGCCGAACCGGACTCCGCACGCCCCGCCGCGGCTGTCCGCCTGGATACGGAGACCGCCTGGCGGCTGTGTACCCGTGGCATCCAGCCGGACACCGCCCTGGCCCGTGCCCGCATCGAGGGCGACCGTGAACTGGGCGAAGCCGCCTGTCAGATCGTGTCGGTCATCTACTGACTGCAGCCTCGACACGCCATCGACACGCCAGGAACGACGCACTCGTGAGTGCATCACCGACCCATCAGACACGGCCCAAGGCAATCGAGCGCGCCTCGGTGCCGGTCAAGACCCCGAGCGGTCCCAAGGCCGGTCAATGAACGGGGCACGGCGGGCGAACCGATCGGCGAAGTGGATCACTGGTACCCCGCAGCCTGCCCCGCCCGTCACCGCCCAGCCCCCGAAATGACCGGTGCAAGAGGCCACTTGGACAGGGAAAACGCAACTTCGACATGGCCCGCAGAGGCAGCTACCTTCACCTGGTCTTCGGCGGTCGCCCACGGTCGCCCACGGGCGCGCAGGAGTTCCTTCGGGCTGAGCCACCCGCGACGGGATGAGTTGGTCACGCCCCACGAATCCTCGCCCCCATGCGTAAGCCACCGAACCGGGTCCGCACCAGGCCCCCCAACCAGGGAGAGACGCATGCCCCATCTTGCGCTGTACACATTCGGCGTCCTGAAGTCATCTCTCGCCGATCCCGGACCTCTCACGCGCGAACTCCACGCCAGCGGCGAGGCCATCTACCGGAAGATCAGCCAGCACCCCGGGTACCTCGCTCGTGCTCAAGCGGCAGACGGCGATCGGGGCACACACTTCGACTTGGACTGGGGTGCATGGGGAGAGTTCGCCGTACCGACGTGGTACGGCAAGGGCCGTACGGTGGAAACCACCGCCCTGGACGCGACGCTCTCACTCTGGACCGACCTGCGCTCCGCCGTCGACGCCGTCTACACCGGTCTGCACCGTGAGGCGCTGAACAGGCGTTACGACTGGTTCGAGAGGACAGGGCAGCCGAATTACGTGTGCTGGTGGGTCTCCGACGGCGTGATACCCACCTGGCAGGACGGGGTTTCCAGGCTGGAGCACCTCCACGACCACGGCTCCGCGCCGGCCGCCTTCACCTTCCACCACTCATTCGCCCCGGACGGAACTCCGACCAGGCTCAAAGGCATCGGGCCGAAGAGCGACCAGGTTCGCTGACAAGGAAGCCTGAACGACTGCCATCTCACCGACCCCAGCCGGCGCTGACCCCGCACCACACACAACACAGGCTCCACAGTCGACCCCCGAAGGATTTACGGAGCCGACCACTCAGCGTGCGGCGCACGGGTCACGGCGCCGCGACCTCCCCCTCACACATACCGCTCCAGAATCGACGACTCCGCCAGCCGTGACAGCCCCTCGCGGACCGAGCGGGCGCGGGCCTCGCCGACGCCGTCGACGGTTTGGAGGTCGTCGACGCTGGCGGCGAGGAGTTTCTGGAGGCCGCCGAAGTGGTCGACGAGGCGGTCGATGACGGTGCCGGGGAGGCGGGGGACCTTGGCCAGGAGGCGGAAGCCGCGGGGGGAGACGGCGGAGTCCAGGGTTTCGGGGGCGCCGCTGTAGCCCAGTGCGCGGGCCACGGTGGGGAGTTCGAGGAGTTCGGTGTGGCTGAGGGCGTCCAGTTCGGCGAGGGCCTCGGCGACCGTGCGGGAGCGCTTGGCGGTCGGTTCGGGGACGTAGTCGCGGACGACCAGTTCGCGTTCGGGCTCGACGCCGGCGATCAGCTCCTCCAGCTGGAGGGCGAGCAGGCGGCCGTCGGTGCCGAGTTCGACGACGTATTCGGCGATTTCGGTGGCGATGCGGCGGACCATTTCCAGGCGCTGGGCGACGGCGGTGACGTCGCGGACGGTCACCAAGTCCTCGATTTCCAGGGCGGAGAGGGTGCCGGCGACCTCGTCGAGGCGGAGCTTGTAGCGCTCCAGGGTGGCGAGGGCCTGGTTGGCGCGGGAGAGGATCGCGGCGGATTCCTCCAGGACGCGGCGCTCGCCGTCGACGTAGAGGGCGATCAGGCGCATCGACTGGCTGACGGAGACGACGGGGAAGCCGGCCTGGATGGAGACGCGCTGGGCGGTGCGGTGGCGGGTGCCGGTCTCCTCCGTCGGGATGGAGGCGTCGGGGACGAGCTGGACTCCGGCCCGCAGGATTTTGCTGATGTCCTTGTCGAGGACGAGGGCGCCGTCGAGCTTGCACAGTTCGCGCAGCCGGGTCGCGGTGAATTCCACGTCGAGGACGAAGCCGCCGGTGCACATGGACTCGACGGTTTTGTCGAAGCCGAGGACGATCAGTCCGCCGGTGTTGCCGCGGAGGATGCGCTCCAGGCCGTCGCGCAGGGCGGTACCGGGCGCGACGGCGCTCAGCGTGGCGCGCATCAGGCTTTCGGTGCCGGAGCTTCCACCGGACCTGCCGGAAGTCGATGCCCGGTCGTTGGCTGCCACTGCACTCCTCCGTCGCAAGGTCTGTCGGTCCGCAGGCCGCCCGGCCCATGCTGTGGTTGACGTACCAGCGGAGCGTACGTGGCCGACAGGCAATTCTGCGGTGACGGGCGAGACCAGGGCAAAGTCTACCGGCGTGCGCCCTCTTCCTGTGGGGCCTCCCGGCGCACCCGCTTGGGCAGCACGCTGAGTGCCTGTCCGACGTCGGCGACCTCCAGGACCCGCATTCCGTCGGGGATCTTGCCGGGGTCGGAGGGGACGAGGGCGTGGGTGAAGCCGAGCCGGGCCGCTTCGGACAGCCGCCGCTGGACGCCCGTGACGCGTCTGACCTCGCCCGCGAGGCCGACTTCGCCGATGGCGACCAGGTTTTTCGGCAGGGGGGTGTCGCTGGCGGCGCTGGCCAGGGCGAGCGCGACGGCGAGGTCGGCGGCGGGTTCGGTCAGCTTCACGCCGCCGACGGTGGCGCTGTAGATGTCGCGTTTGCCCAGGGCGCTGATCCGGCCACGCTGTTCCAGGACGGCGAGCATCATCGAGACGCGGGAGGTCTCCAGGCCGGAGGTGGTGCGCCGGGGGGAGGGGATCTGGGAGTCGACGGTGAGGGCCTGGACCTCGGCGACGAGGGGGCGGCGGCCCTCCAGGGTCACGGTCAGGCAGGTGCCGGGGACCGGTTCGGCGCGGCGGGTCAGGAAGAGGCCGGAGGGGTCGGCGAGGCCGATGATGCCTTCGTCGTGCAGTTCGAAGCAGCCGACCTCGTCGGTGGTGCCGTAGCGGTTCTTGACGCCGCGGACGAGGCGGAGCCGGGCGTGCCGGTCGCCTTCGAAGTGGAGGACGACATCGACGAGATGCTCCAGGAGGCGGGGTCCGGCGATGGCGCCGTCCTTGGTGACATGGCCGACGAGGAGGGTGGCCATGCCGCGTTCCTTGGAGGCGCGGATGAGTGCGCCGGCGACTTCGCGGACCTGGGCCATGCCGCCGGGGGCCCCTTCGATCTCTGGGGAGGCGACGGTCTGCACCGAGTCGAGGATGAGCAGGGACGGTTTGACCGTGTCGAGGTGGCCGAGGACGGCGGACAGGTCCGTTTCGGCGGCGAGGTACAGATGGTCGTCGAGGGCGCCGATGCGGTCGGCGCGGAGCCGTACCTGGCTGGCGGATTCCTCGCCGGTGACATACAGCGTGCGGTGGGCGTCGGAGGCGGCCTTGGCGGCGACGTCGAGCAGCAGGGTGGATTTGCCGACGCCTGGTTCGCCGGCCAGCAGGGCGACGGCGCCGGGGACGAGTCCGCCGCCGAGGACGCGGTCGAGCTCGGGCACGCCGGTGGAGCGGGCGGTGGCCTGCTTGCCGTCGACCTGGCCGATGGGCACGGCGGCGGTGGTGACCCGGCCGGGGGCGGTGGTGCGCACCGCGGGGGCGCCGCCGAACTCCTCGACCGTGCCCCATGCCTGGCATTCGGGGCAGCGGCCGAGCCATTTGGCGGTGGTCCAGCCGCATTCGGTGCAGCGGTAGGAGGGACGCTCCTTGCCCGACGATTTACGCGTTGCCATGGGGTCACCGTAGCGGTGGGGTCTGACAACGCCGCCGCGAGCTGTCGCGGCGGGCGCCCCGTCCACGATCGTCCGGGGCGGGGGCGCGACCGGGGCGCGGCCACCGGCGGTTGCACCGACCGAGTGGCGCATACGGAGCGCGCCGCCCGTGTAAAGAGCTATTCGTGTCCTCTTTTGAGGGAGATGGTCACCCGTAAGGGTTAAAAGTGTCCAACGCGAGCAAGCAGGGCGGCATCATCCGCCTACCGTCGCCGGGGTGATGAGCAGCAGGCCCGAGCACCCCACGCACTCCACCGGCGCACACCGGTCGCGCGGCGACGCGCGGCGCCGGAGCCGGCCGCAGCCGTCAGAGCGGCCCGGCCCGGACGCCGCGCGCCCCCCGGACCGGGAACGGGACGGCTACCAGCCCCCTCTGGACGGGCTGTTCACCTACTGCCTGTCCGTGCTGTGCGAACACGACGCCGCCACCGCGGTGCTGGGCGAGACGCTCGCGCTCGCCGAGCGGCACCGCGGCCGCCGCCCCGCCGACCCGGCGCTGTACCGCTCCTGGCTCTACGCCCTGGCCCGCTGGGCCTGTCTGCGCCGGCTCGCCGAGCGGACCGCGCCGCCCGCCGGGAATCCGGGCCCCGGAGCGGCCCGCGAGGCCGAGCGCCGGCAGCGTGAACTGGCCGCGCTGGCCTGGCCGGAGGCCGCGGGCACCAGCCCCGAGCAGCGGGAGGCGCTGGAGCTCTCGGTGCGCCATCACCTCTCGGCGGAGGAGGTCGCCGCGGTGCTCGGCGCGGACCCGGTCGCCACCCGCACGCTGCTGGCCACCGCCTCCTGCGAGGTCGAACGGACCCGGGCGGCGCTGGCCGTCGTCGAGTCCGGGCGCTGCCGGGAGGTCGCGCAGCTGGCGGGCGACACCCAGGTGCTGCTGGGGGCGGCGCTGAGCCGGGAGCTGGTGCGCCATGTCGACGACTGTGCCGAGTGCCGGCGGACCGCCGAGCGGGCCACCGCCCCGGGGACCTGGCCGGGTACCGCGCCGGTGGCCCAGGGCAGCCTGCCGCTGGTCACCGCGCCCCGGGACGCCGTGCTCGGTGCGCTGGCGGCGGCCCGGAGCACCAAGTCGGGCCGTGCGGAAGGGGTGGCCGGTGCGGGAGCTGCCGGACGGGCGGGTGGGGCAAACGGTTCTCCTCGCTATGACCGCAGTGGTTTCCCGGTGGGTCCGCCGAAGGACCGGGTGGCCCGGCGTCGCCGGCTGCGCAACCGGGCGCTGACCACCACCGTGGTGGCCACGGTCGTCGCGGCACCGGTGCTGGCCCTGTGGGCGGCGTACCGGGGCGCCCCTCCCACGGATGTGGCGGCCGACGGTTCGCCCTCGGTGACGGCCAGCGACACGGAGCCCGGCCCGCGGCTGGGCCGCAGCCCGTACGAGAACGCGGGCAACGCCAGGACGACGCCCGAGCCCGGCTTCACGGCGCGCGGCGGGACGCCCGATGTGTCGGTCGAGGTGGTCGGCGCGGACGGCACCCCGCAGCGGCCGGACACGCCGGGCAGCAAGCGGGAGGCAGGCCCCGCCCGGCTGGCGGTGGCCGCCGAGCCCCGCGGCCGGACCACGGTCCTCAGGCTCCGCGCCGCGGGCGGCACCCCGGTGCGCTGGCGCGCGTCGGCGGGCGCGGCCTGGCTGCAGATGAGTCATACGGCGGGCACGCTGCGGCCGGACGAGACCACCACGATCACCGTCGACATCGACCACGACCGGGAGCCGCCGGGCCCCTGGCGGGCCAGGATCGCCATCGAGCCCGGTGGCACCGTCGTCACGATGAAGGGCTACGGGGCGACCGGTCCGGCCGCCGGTCCGCAGCGCCCGGGACGGCCGCATCCGAAACCGACCCATACGCGCCAGAAGCCGACGCCCACGCCGACCCGGACGGCCCCGTCGCCCAGCCCGACGCCGACGAGCCCGACGCCGAAGCCGACCGGCCCGGCCCCGTCCTCGACCCCGTCGAACACGACACACCCGGCCCGCTGAGCGCGCCCGCGGGCCGCCGGGCCCGCAGGCCGCCTACGCCTCCGGCTTCGGCAGCAGCGGCAGCGGCTTGGGGTCCGCCGGATGCGGCGCCATCGGCAGCGTCGCCGCCAGCCGCTCCTCGCACAGCTCGGCGAGCTTGGCGTAGCCCTCCTCGCCCATCAGCTCGGTCAGCTCGGGCTTGTACGAGACATAGACCGGATCGCCCGCCCCGTGTGCCGAGGTCGCGGAGGTGCACCACCAGTGGAGGTCATGGCCGCCGGGGCCCCAGCCGCGGCGGTCGTACTCGCCGATCGTCACCTGGAGGATCTGGGTGTCGTCCGGCCGGTCGATCCAGTCGTACGTGCGCCGGACCGGCAGCTGCCAGCAGACGTCCGGCTTGGTCTCCAGCGGCTCGCGGCCCTCGCGCAGCGCGAGGATGTGCAGCGAGCAGCCCGCGCCGGCCGGGAAGCCAGGGCGGTTCTGGAAGATGCAGGAGCCCTCCCAGCGGCGCGTCTGCCGCTCGCCGTCCTCGTCCTCCTCGGTCCAGCCGGTCGTGGTGCCCACGTCGTGGTGCTGCCACACCTCGGGCGTGAGCCGTGCCACATGCTCGGCCACCCGCTTCTCGTCGTCCTCGTCCGAGAAGTGCGCGCCGAGCGTGCAGCAGCCGTCGTCCGCGCGGCCGGCCTGGATGCCCTGGCAGCCGCTGCCGAAGATGCAGGTCCAGCGGGAGGTCAGCCAGGTCAGGTCGCAGCGGAAGAGCTGTTCGTCGTCGGCCGGGTCCGGGAAGGTGACCCAGGCACGGGCGAAGTCGAGGCCGACCTCGTCGGCCGGGGCCCCTTCAGCCGCCTGTGCGCGCCGCTTTTGTTCCTTCTTCAGCGCTTTTTCGTGCTTCGCCTTTTTCGTCTTTGCCACGACTCCAGCGTAAGGGGGAGCGACAGGTGCGCACCGCGCCGACAGGAGCGGGCGGTGCGCGCGTTAGGTTTCCCCGTATGAGACTCGGTGTCCTCGATGTGGGTTCGAATACGGTCCATCTCCTGGTGGTGGACGCACACCCGGGCGCGCGCCCGCTGCCCGCCTATTCGCACAAGGCGGAGCTGCGCCTTGCCGAACTCCTCGATGAGGGCGGCGCGATAAGCGAGGGCGGGGTGGAGCGCCTGGTGGCGACCATCCGTGAGGCGCTCCAGGTGGCCGAGGACAAGGGCGTCGAGAGCGTGCTGCCGTTCGCCACGTCGGCGATCCGGGAGGCCACCAACGGCGAGGAGGTGCTGCGGCGGGTCGCCCAGGAGACCGATGCCGCGCTGCAGGTGCTCTCCGGGGAGGACGAGGCGCGGCTCACCTTCCTCGCCGCCCGCCGGTGGCTGGGCTGGTCGGCGGGCCGGCTGCTGGTCCTGGACATCGGCGGCGGCTCGCTGGAGATCGCCTACGGCCTGGACGAGGACCCGGACGTGGCGGTGTCGCTGCCGCTGGGCGCGGGCCGGCTGACCGCGGGCGATCTGCCCGGCGACCCGCCGGACGCGGAGGACGTGCGTACGCTGCGCCGCCGGGTGCGGGCCGAGATCGCCAAGGTGGTGAGCGAGTTCACCCGTTACGGCACGCCCGACCGGGTCGTCGGCACGTCCAAGACCTTCAAGCAGCTGGCCCGGATCGCGGGTGCCGCGCGCTCCGCCGAGGGCCTGTACGTCCAGCGCGAGCTGACCCACAAGAAGCTGGAGGAGTGGGTGCCGCGGCTGGCCGGGATGCCCGCGGAGGAGCGGGTGACGCTGCCCGGGGTGTCCGAGGGGCGCTCACGGCAGCTGCTCGCCGGGGCGCTGGTCGCCGAGGCGGCGATGGACCTGTTCGGGGTCGAGACGCTGGAGATCTGCCCGTGGGCGCTGCGCGAGGGCGTCATTCTGCGGCGGCTGGATCACCTGCCGTAGTGCTGCCGGCCGTAGCCAGGCGGCGGCTGGACCACCTGCCGTAACGGGCGCACGGCGGCGCCGCGGTGCGACCGGCGGGGCGTGAGACTCGTCACGCCCCTGCCGGCCGCGCCGCCCCGGTACCGCCCGCCCTGGCCTCCCCTTCCAGGGGACGGGCCCCGGGCGGCGGGCCGGGGCGGCCCGGACCTCCTGCCCCGTGCGCAGTCCCGGCCCGTACGCTGTCCCTCGTGACAGAGCCAGTGGTGCGCATCCCGGATGCGAAGGTCGCGCTGTCCACGGCCTCGGTGTATCCGGAGTCGACGGCGACGGCCTTCGAGATCGCCGCGCGCCTCGGCTACGACGGCGTCGAGGTCATGGTGTGGACCGATCCGGTCAGCCAGGACATCGACGCGCTGCGCCGGCTCTCGGACTACCACGGGGTGCCGGTGCTGGCCGTCCACGCACCGTGTCTGCTGATCACCCAGCGGGTCTGGTCCACCGATCCCTGGGTCAAGCTCCAGCGCGCCCGTAACGCCGCGGAGAAGCTGGGCGCCTCGACGGTCGTCGTGCACCCGCCCTTCCGCTGGCAGCGCAACTACGCACGGGAGTTCGTCCGCGGGGTGTGGCGGATGGCGGGCGAGACGGATGTGAAGTTCGCCGTCGAGAACATGTACCCGTGGCGCTACCGGGACCGCGAGATGCTCGCGTACGCCCCCGACTGGGACCCCACCAACGACGACTACCGGCACTTCACCGTCGATCTGTCGCACACCGCCACCGCGCGCAACGACGCGCTGGAGATGGTGGAGCGGATGGGCGACCGGCTGGGGCACGTCCACCTCGCCGACGGCAACGGCTCCGCCAAGGACGAGCATCTGGTGCCGGGCCGCGGCAGCCAGCCCTGCGCCGCGGTGCTGGAGCGCCTGGCCGCGCGCGGTTTCGACGGCCATGTGGTCGTCGAGGTCAACACCCGCCGGGCGATGTCCGCCGCCGAACGCGAGGCCGACCTGGCCGAGGCGCTGGCCTTCACCCGGCTGCATCTAGCCTCGCCGACCTGGGTCCCCGGCTCGTGAGCGCCGGCCGGGACGAGGCGTCCTCCGGGCCCGGTACGCCCGCACCGGCCCGCCGCCGTGGCCGCCCGGCCCGCGCCGCCGCCGAGGAGGGCCCCGGCGCCCGTGAGCGCATCCTGGCCGCGGCCCGTACGGAGTTCGCGGCGCGCGGCTACGACAAGACCTCGGTGCGTGGTATCGCCAAGGCGGCCGGGGTGGACGCGGCGCTGGTCCACCACTACTTCGGCACCAAGGAGCAGGTCTTCGCGGCGGCCATCGAGCTGACCGTCGCGCCCGCGCTGACCATGCCGGACGCCCTCGCGGGCGGCGGTGCGGACGTGGGGGAGCGGATGGCCCGCTTCATGTTCGGTGTCTGGGAGAACCCGGTCAGCCGCCAGCCACTACTGGCGATCATGCGCTCGGCACTGACCAACGAGACCGCCGCTGCGGTGCTGCGCGGCCTCATCGAGCGCCGGATGCTCCAGCGGGTGGCGGGCGAACTGGACGTCCCCGACCCGGAGTTCCGGGTACAGATGGCCGCCGGGCACCTCATCGGGATCGCCATGCTGCGCTATGTGATCAAGATGGACCCGGTCGCCTCCGCGGACCCGGAGGAGATCATCGCGATGGTGGCACCGGCCCTCCAGCGGTACCTGACCCAGCCCTGACAAACGCCCCAGCCCCGGGCAAGCGACGCGCCCCTGACAAGCGCCCCCCGAGGTGCCCCGCCGCCCCGCCAACGCCCCCGACCTGCGAGAAGCCCTCCCGAGCCGCTGTCCGTACTGCGGTCAGCCGTCTCACATCCCGGAGAGGCTGTCCAGATCTTGGATCAGGAGCGTAATCTCGACAGGAGCTGATATATGACGCCGCCCGGTGCGCGGCCAGGGGGCCAGGTACCGGCAGCGGCGGTCGTACGGACGATCCCGAGGGAGTGACCCATCGTGCCCGATCTGAGGTCCCGCACCGTTACCCATGGCCGCAACATGGCCGGCGCCCGAGCCCTTATGCAGGCATCCGGTGTAGCGCGCGAGGACTTCGGCAAGCCGATCGTCGCGGTGGCCAACAGCTTCACCGAGTTCGTGCCCGGCCACACCCACCTCCAGCCGGTCGGCCGGATCGTCTCCGAGGCGATCCACGCCGCGGGCGGCATCCCGCGCGAGTTCAACACCATCGCGGTCGACGACGGCATCGCCATGGGCCACGGCGGCATGCTCTACAGCCTGCCCTCCCGCGACCTGATCGCCGACTCCGTCGAGTACATGGTGGAGGCGCACTGCGCGGACGCGCTGATCTGCATCTCCAACTGCGACAAGATCACCCCCGGCATGCTGATGGCCGCGATGCGCCTCAACATCCCGACCGTCTTCGTCTCCGGCGGCCCGATGGAGTCCGGCAAGACGACCCTGGTCGACGGCACCGTCCGCACCCTCGACCTGGTCGACGCGATCTCCGACGCCGTCAACGACAAGATCTCGGACGAGGACATCCTCCGCATCGAGGAGAACGCCTGCCCGACCTGCGGCTCCTGTTCGGGCATGTTCACCGCCAACTCGATGAACTGCCTGACCGAGGCCATCGGCCTCTCGCTGCCCGGCAACGGCTCGACGCTGGCCACCCACACCGCCCGCAGGGCGCTGTACGAGAACGCGGGCCGTACGGTCGTCGAGATCACCAAGCGGCACTACGACGAGGACGACCACACCGTCCTGCCGCGCACCATCGGCAGCCGCGCCGCCTTCGAGAACGCCATGGCCCTGGACATCGCCATGGGCGGTTCGACGAACACGATCCTGCATCTGCTCGCCGCGGCGCAGGAGGCCGGACTGAGCTTCGACCTGGACGACATCAACGCCGTCTCCCGCCGGGTGCCCTGCCTGGCGAAGGTCGCCCCGAACGTCGCCCCCGGCGGCACGTACTACATGGAGGACGTGCACCGCGCCGGCGGCATCCCCGCCATCCTCGGTGAGCTCTACCGCGGCGGCCTGCTCAACGAGGACGTGCACACCGTCCACAGCGCCTCCATCGAGGAGTGGCTCAAGACCTGGGACGTGCGCGGCGGCTCCCCCTCCGACGAGGCCGTCGAGCTGTGGCACGCGGCCCCCGGATGCAAGCGCTCCGCGACCGCCTTCTCGCAGTCCGAGCGCTGGGACTCGCTCGATGTGGACGCGGCCGGCGGCTGCATCCGCGACATGGCGCACGCCTACTCCGTCGACGGCGGCCTGGCGGTCCTCAAGGGCAACATCGCCGAGGACGGCTGCGTCGTGAAGACCGCCGGCGTCGACGAGTCCATCTGGACCTTCGAGGGCCCCGCGGTGGTCTGCGAGTCGCAGGAGGAGGCCGTCGACAAGATCCTCAAGAAGCAGGTCAAGGAGGGCGACGTCGTCGTCATCCGCTACGAGGGCCCCAAGGGCGGCCCCGGCATGCAGGAGATGCTCTACCCGACGTCGTTCCTCAAGGGCCGCGGCCTGGGCAAGACCTGCGCCCTGGTCACCGACGGCCGCTTCTCCGGCGGCACATCCGGCCTGTCCATCGGCCACGCCTCCCCCGAGGCGGCGGCCGGCGGCACCATCGCCCTCGTCGAGGACGGCGACCGCATCCGTATCGACATCCCCAACCGTGGCATCGAACTCCTCGTCAGCGAAGAGGAGTTGGCGGCCCGGCGGGAGGCCCTGGGCGGCGTCTACGCGCCCAAGCAGCGCGAACGCAAGGTCTCCCAGGCCCTCCGGGCGTACGCGGCGATGGCCACCAGCGCGGACAAGGGTGCGGTGCGGGATGTGAACTTGCTGGGGTGAGGCGGGCGTAGGGGCGCACGCAGCAGGCGCAACACGGTGCCGGCGGTCGCGGGATGCGGCCGCCGGCACGGTTTTTCCTTATGGCTACGGCCAGTCGGCCGGGATGCCGTACTGCCTCGGCGGACGGACAGGCAGCACCGGCGCCACACCTCTGGGCGCCCAGTCGCGCCTCGCTGATGCGAGCCAGTTCGTTGCCCTCGGGGAGTTCCTCGTCGGGACCCATGATCGCGTTGGCGTCGAACGCGCTTCTCTGAAAGGTGAGTTGGGTACATTCGCCGGGCGATCCGTATCCGACGGCGGAGGGGGACCATGAAGTCGGTGCGTGTGGGGCTCGCGGCCTTCGAGGGAAGAGCGGGCCAGGCTGCCCGGACACTTCTGCAGAACCAGGGCTACGACGGAGGGTGGGGCTTAACGCTCACGTCGGTCTCGTCGATCGTCAATACCAGCGAGGTTCTGCCGATCCTGCGCGCCGCTGGTATCGCGGGCGAACCGGTACGTCGGGCGCTCGATTTTCTGACCTGCGCCATCGTGGAGCACTGCCGGCCTCGTCACAAGGGCGGCCGTGGTGAGCACACCCGGTTCATCGCCTTCGGGCTGGCCGGACTGCTGTCCCACCCGCGGTTCTTCCACCACGATGGTGTTGCGGAAGTCGCGGCCTGGTGCGTCGGCTGGCTTGAGAATCACCATGTCGACCACGGCTGGCCGGAAGTACTCGGGCTTGATGACACCTCGCTGCACCAGACCGCCCTCACCGTTCACGGGCTTGCTCAGCTCAGAGGTGCGCTTCACGACCTGGGCCCCCGGCTCCGCCTGCCCGGCGGGGTGGATACCAGCAGCCTGCTGGAGCGCGTCGAGCCCCTGATCGAGCACGGCGTGGGCGGTCTGCTCTACCACCGACGTGCCAGCGGGGCATGGGGGTGGCGCACCTACGTCGATACCGATCCGAGCCCGAGCAAGACCGCGCTGTGCCTGCTCGCCCTGTCAGCCGTCTGTTCGGGAACCGGGCCGGACGGCGCGCCCGCCTACCGGGACGATCCGCGGGAGACCGGAGGCGTACATGGCGCAGAGCAGTTGAAGCAGCTGTCCGAGGTGGTCGCCGACGCTGGGCAGTGGCTGCTGCACAACCATCACCGCTGGGAGACCTTCGTCGAGGATGACAAGGACGTGCAGGGCACCGCGTGGGAGCACATGGCCTACGCGCTGTGTTCGCAGGCCGCCGTCCGGGCCGGCGCCAATCCGGGTGACCCCCGGTTCGCCAAGGCGTGGAAGTTGATGAATGACCTGTGGGATCCGGAGGCCGGACTGTGGAACGAGCCGGGAGCCTCCGGCAAGCGTGCCACCATCCGGGCCGCGTACTACACGGTGTCGGCCTACGAGGAAGCGCTGCGTCGGCTGACGCGTATGGGATTCGATGACAGCACCCCGGAGGAAGCGAGCGAGGCTTCGGCCGAAGTGCTCGTCGAGAGCGTGGTACTCGGTTCGGGCCGGATGATCCTTGCCAAAGCCCGATCTTGTGAAGCACGGGTGGAGTGCGTGCTGTCGGAGCGCCTCTTCGACCTGGTCAAGGTCGCGTACGACGCTCCCGAGGGCTGGCTGTCGACCGAGCGGATTGCGGGGACGCTCTACGTTGCCCCGTCCTCGGTTCCCAAGTACGTCCAGCGACTGAACCAGGCGGTGTCCGCAGCCTTCGGCGGTGCTCCGGTCCGGCTGCTGCTGGCCGGCACGGTGGATGGCGCCGGCGGCTACCGGCTCGCGGGGCGGTAGAGCCGCCGCCTACGGCTGGGCACGTTCGCCGGCTACCGGGTAGTTGAGCAGCGCGAACCGCGCCAGGGAGCGGACCTGGTCGAACGTCTTGAGGTCATCCAGGTCCTCCAGGCCGAACCACGCGGCCCCGTGTACCTCTTCGAGCTGCGCTTCCACGGCCTGCCCCTGGGTGCCGGGCCGGCGCTGGATGAAGAAGAACTGGACCAGCGCGGGGGTGGCGAACCCTTCGCGTTCCACGTCGACGTAGAACGGCACAGGCTCGGGAGTGGCGTTGGCATCCGCGGGGTGGATCTCCGGCTGGCTGGAGATCGCCTCCACCAACAGCCCTGTCTCCTCCTTGAATTCCCGCACCGCCGTTCCGGCAAAGGACTCGCCGGGCTCAATGTGGCCCCCCGGTGGCACCCATTTGTCGAAGCGGTTGTGGTGCACGAGCAGGACTTTGCCCTGCTCGACGAGGTAGCCCGAGCAGATGTACACCAGACCGACATCGCGGGAGGTGTGGCCGTCGTGGATCAGAATCGAGCGAGACACGTCCGCCACGATAGCCCACGGGCTCTTCTTGAACTCGCGCGCAAATAGGGCGACTTCCAAGCAATGTCATTGCCTGGCCGATGACATGTCATCGGCACTGACAGCGAGATGTCATCGCCTGCACGTCAGGGTGGGCTGGATGGTGGTGCCATCCCGCTCGCCGGCCCTCGTGCCGGGGCGGCGGTGCCCCTGTCCGTTGCAGAGAGGACCACGATGCTCTCTCATTCGCTCCAGTGGCGTTCCCGGTACCAGCAGCGTTTCGCTTCCCCGCAGACCGTCGTGGTACAGCCCACGACCTGGTGCAACCTGGACTGCCGGTACTGCTACCTGCCCTTCCGCAAACTCAAGCACCAGATGCCCGAGGAGTTAGCCCACGCCTTGGCGCAGCAGGTGGCCCAGTTCGAGGACAACGATCACCCGATCGGCATCGTTTGGCACGGTGGCGAACCGCTCGCCGTGGGTCAGCAGAAGTTCGCGGCCCTGCTCGCGCCGTTCGAGGCGCTGCGCCGCGAAGGACGGATCCGCCACTACGTGCAGACCAACGCAACGACCCTCACCGATACCTGGTGCGACCTGCTGGCCGCCTACGACGTCCGCGTCGGGGTGAGCATCGACGGCCCGGCCGCCGTGAACAGTGCCCGCGTCGACCTTCGGGGCAAGCCGGCGTTCGACCGGACCTTGCGCGGCATCAAGCACCTGCGCGAGCACGGTATCCCCTTCTCCGTGATCTCCGTGGTCGGCACCGACGGCATCACCATGCCGGAGGAGCTGCTGGAGTTCCTGGCCACCCTGGGATGCCGCTCGGCGGGCTTCAACATCGAGGAAATCGAAGGGGCTAACACCGACCGGCCGACCCCCACCCCCGTCCAGGCTGAGGAATTCTGGCGCCGCACCCTTGCCTGGACCCGCGAACACGGCGGCACCTTCACCGTACGGGAAGTCCAACGGCTGGCCGAGTACCTCCAGCTGATCCGCACCGGACAGAAGGCCGACTGGGACCAGCCCCTGGCCGAGATCGTCCACGGCGCCTACCGGCTGCGCTACGTGCGCGATTTCCTCACCGGCCTGGACCGCTGCCAGGCCGAGTGCGAATTCTTCGACTTCTGCCGTGGCGCTCAGGCTTCCAACCGCTTCTTCGAAAGGCAGCCTCGCCACCACCGAGACCAACTACTGCCGGGCCTCCCGGCAGGCCCTGGTCTCGGCCCTGTCCGCCCTCGCAACGAAGGAGGCAACTGCATGACGGTCCTGGACACACTCACCACCTCCGATGCCCCCATCGTGATGGAGCTGACGGCTACACACGACGCTCAACCTCAGACGGTCGTTGAAGCAAGATGGGACAACCGGCCCACATGGGACAACTGGGCTAAGAGTCCGGCTCCCTTTGACAACCGCCCTACCTGGGACAACTGGAACAAGAGGTAGCCCTGCCGCTGCTGGCGCGCCCATGCCCACGGCGTGCCGGCAGCGACGGCGACCGAACGACCGCGCTGAAAGGCTGTTGATGGACACCCGCAGGATCCGCCGCACGAGCGTCACGCTTCCCGCCCTGACCGAGCCGGGCCTCTACCTCTCCAACGTCACCTCGCTGGAGGGGGGCCGCGGCCGGGTGGCAGAGTTCCACTACGCCGACGCCGACCTGCGCGACCTTGACCTTGCCGAGTCGCACCTGATGCACGGACGGGTCACCGCACTCAAGACCCAGCGCACCCACTTCGACAAGCTCCGCGTCGACTCCGTGGAATTCTCCGGCTGTGACCTGTCCTCCCTGCGGTGGACCGACAGCAAGGTCTCCCGTGCCGTCTTCCGCGACTGCAAGCTGATGGGCGCCGTGCTCGAAGACGTCACGCTCGACAACGTCCTGTTCGAGAGCTGCAAGCTCGACTACAGCACCTTCACCCGGCTCAGGGCCGCCGGATCCGTGATCTTCTCCAAGTGCTCGCTGCGCGAGACCACGTTCGTTGCCGCCGACCTGAGTGCCGCCCTGATTGACGACTGCGACCTTCGGCTGACCGAGTCCGACGGCGGCAAGTACATCGGCCTCGACCTCCGGGGCAACGACCTCTCACAGCTCCGTGGCCTCTCCTCGCTCAAGAAGACCGCCATCGACCAGGCGCAGACGCTCCAGCTCGCCGAGGCGCTTGCAGCCGAGCTGGACGTCACCTACGGAGAGAACCTCCCGGAGTAGGGGCAGCGAAAGGGGAGGGTATGCGGAGCCTTGCTGTCACGCACGGGGGTGAGGCCCGGGAGGTCGTCGGAGACCTCGATGCACTGGCCGCCGTCCGGGTTGCTGTATGTGCTGGTCGAGTTGGGGCGCTGCAACGTGGAGACGACGCGCAAGCTCATCGCGGTGCTGAAGACGGCCGCCCCGTGAGCGGGTCCGCTCCGTACGTCTCCCCGGCGTGCCATGTCGGCAGACATCCGGCGTGTGACAAGGGCATTCCCGTCGCCGAGGCCGTCACCGTGCCCGGCGTCCGGAGGGAGATCTGTGCCTGCCGCTGCCATACGGGCGCCGGGCCGTACCGTCACCAGTCCGCCGGGTCCTTCGTCGCGGCTGAAAACACCGTGCCGTCCGGGGCCGCCGCGTAGATCCGGCCGCGGGGGCCGTCCGTACGCGGCGCCGGGAGCGTCTCCACGAAGCCGTTGTGGCGGCCGGACATCCGAGGTGGGGTCTGGCCCAGCAGCTCACCCGACCTGGTGTCGACGGCGAGGAGCCGTCCGTCCGCCGCGGTGAAGTAGAGCCGTCCGCCGCTCACCACCGGCGCCGAGCCGCGGCTGACCGAGGTCTCGGTGTCCCAGGTGTGCCGACCGACGGCTTGCAGGGCGCCGCCCTCGGCCAGCAGATACACCGAGCCGCCGTGCACCACGGCGGACGCACCGTCCAGCGGCGCGGTCACCTTGAAGCGGCGGCTGTGCCCGGTGGCCGGGTCGTAGCGGATGACGGCGGTGGTGCGGTACGAGAGAGTCTTGTCGGTGACGGTCAGATAGAGCGTTCCGGACGCGCCGGTGCCCGCCGGGGTGAGAATCCCGGGCAGCCGCCGGGCCCAGCGGACCTTGCCGTCGGCCGGGTCGATGGCGGTGACCTGGGTGGCGTTCCCGTCGGGGGTGGGCTCGGCCGCGTACGCGGTGTGCGCCTCGCCGAACGACGTGAAGAGCGGCAGCTGATGGCCCGGGAAGCGCTTCTGCCAGCGCTGCCGGTGGGTCGTGCTGTCCAGTGCGGTGACCGTGCCGTCCGCCGCGGCCAGCAGGATGCGGTCGCCGACGACCTTGGCCCCGCCCTCGTAACCGGAGACGTCCTTGGTCCAGCGGGTGGCGCCCTTGCCGTCCGCCGAAGGGTCGAGGGCCAGCAGGTGGCTGCCGTCGTTGGAGAAGACGTACAGCAGCCCGCCGGAGAGGACCGGCGCGGTCCGGGAGATGGCCTTCTTGGCCGCGTCCTTGCCGGTGCCGGTGGGGTCCTTGCTGCGCCATGCCACCTGGCCGGAGTCCGGGTCGAGCCGGGCGGCCAGCAGGCCGGGCTGGCCGCAGAAGACGGCGCCGGAACCGGTGGTGCAGTGCGCGAGTTCGGCGTCGTGGCCCTTGGGGCGCTCGACGAGGGTGGTCTGCCAGGGGTGGAAGTCGGCGTCGCGCGACGGATGGGTCTGCAGGGCCGGGTCCCGGCCGGGGCCGCCGGGGGCCAGCGCCTGGACGCCCGCGTACGTTCCGGCTCCGGTGACGACGAGGGCGACGGCCGCCCAGAGGGGCCAGCGGCGGGTGCGGGTGCGGGGGCCTCGGCGGCCATGGGCGGGGTCGGCGGGCGCGGTGGGGCGTCCGGGGGGCTCCGGCTGTCCCGGATCGGCGGGGAGGCCGAGGACGTCGGGGAGTCCGGGGGCGTCGGGATGTCCGGGGCCGTCGGGGCTTGCGACGGCTCCGGGGACCCGTACGTGGGTGGTCTCGGCGCGTGACGGGGCGGCCTCGGCCCGTACCGGCCGCGGGTGTTCGGGCCGGCGGGGGCCCGGCTGCCGCTGCTCCGGCAGCCGCGCGGGCGGCACCAGGCCGTCGGGCGTTGCGCCTCCGGGCGTTGCGCCTCCGGTCGTGACGTCTCCGGTCGTGACGTCTCCGGGGAATGCGCCTTCGGGGAGCGCGCCGCCCGGCACCCGCCCGCCGATCGGTACGTTCAGGGGCGCGTCCGTCCGCAGCAGCTCCATCAGCCCGTCCGGTGTCGGACGGTCCGCCGGGTCCTTCGCCAGGCAGCTCTCCACCAGCGGCACCAACTCCTCGGGCACACCCGCCAGATCGGCCTCGTCGTGCACCACCTGATACGCCACGAGATACGGGCTGTCCGAGTCGAACGGGCCGCGTCCGGTGGCGGCATGCACCAGCACCGACCCCAGCGCGAACACATCCGCCGCCGGGCCCACCTCACGCGGCCGCTGGAACTGTTCGGGCGCCATGAACGGCGGGGTACCGATCAGCTTGCCGGTCTCGGTGCGCATTTCACTGTCGGAGGGCCGCGAGATACCGAAGTCGATGACCTTCGGCCCATCTGTGGCGAGCAGCACATTTCCGGGCTTCAGATCGCGGTGCACCACCCCGGCGCGATGGATGTCACGCAGCGCCTCGGCGAGCCCCGAGGCCAGCCGCCGCACCTCGCCGACCGCCAGCGGGCCGTTCCGCTTCACATGATCGGAGAGCGTCGGGCCGGGGATGTGGAGGGTCGCCATCCAGGGCCGTCCGGCGTCCGGATCGGCGTCCACGACGGGCGCCGTGAAGGCCCCGCTGACCCGCCGCGCGGCCGCCACCTCCTGCCGGAACCGCCCCCGGAACTCCGGGTCTTGGGCGAATTCGGCATGGATGACCTTGACCGCCAGCTGCAGCCCGGAGGACGAGCGCGCCAGATGGACCACGCCCATACCGCCGGAGCCCAGCCGTGCCTCCAGACGGTATTGGCCGGCGTATTCCGGATGCTCCGCTTCCGGTCCGATGCCGGAATCGCGCAGCGATGGCATGGTTCCACCCCCGTGTCATTACCCGTGCCATTCGGTCGCAAGTGCGACGCGCGGAGCCTAGTCGATGGCGCGTACGAGATGAGTGAGGCTTGCTAGCGTGCGCGTTGCGGAGCCGCCTGGAGCGGCGCCGTGAGGGGGCGGGCCACTCCGCGTAGGTACGGCCCCCGCGCATCACCAACATCACCAACATCAGCACCAACATCATCGTCAACGGGGGAACGCGAAATGACCACACAGGACCATCAGGGCGCCGTGGAAGCGGCCGACGGCCAGACCCTTGCCGCCGCGGCGGGCGGTCTCACCTATCCCGTCGCGGCCGGCTACCGCGTCAAGGTCCGCCGGGGTCCCGGCACCGACTACCCGGTCGTCCGCACGCTCGCCGAGGGCGCCCGGATCCAGATCCGCTGCCAGCAGCACGGCGAGAAGGTCAGCGGCCCGTGCGGCACCTCGGACCTCTGGGACAGCATCGCGCCCGGCGAGTACGTCTCCGACACGTACGTCCGCACCGGCAGCGGCGGCATGGTCGCGCCGCGCTGCACGAGCTGAGACACGGGGCGCCCGCCGGGGATAATCGATGCCATGAGCGATGAGCAGCGGCCCCCGGCGGGCCCGGAGCCGGAGCCGATCCGGTTCTTCGGCACCACCTGGCTCCACCACGACGGCGGCTACGGCCTGCGCCGGGCCGGCGTCGCGGTGGGTTCGCTCGCGCTCGCCGCCGCCGGTGCGGCCGTCCTGCGCTTCGCGTTCCAGGGCCTGGAGATCGCCGACGTCGGCCCGTTCGTCGGCATCCTCGTCGTCGTCGGTTTCGCCGTCTGCAGCACGCTGGCCTTCCGGCGCACCTGGGACGGCTTCGTACGCCGATCCGATCCGGCAGCCCCGAGCGCGGCCGACAAGTCCGCACAGAGCCTGATGTTCATCGGTTTCATCGGCTCACTGCTCGCCTACTTCTGCCGCAGCCTCGTCGAGGCCCCCGGGGAGAAGCTGCACCGCACGGAGTACCTGGCGGCCCGTGAACGCCACGAACGCCGCCGCGGCGCCCGCACCGGCAACCCGGCCGCGCGCAAGTCCCGCCCGAAGAAGCGCCGTTGAGGCGACGGGCGGCTCGCCCGGCCCGTTGGCTCAGCCCGTCCCGTACCTGGCCGCCATCGTGCGGAACACCCCCCAGGCTCCGTCCGGGGGCCCCACCCGCGGCTCCCAGCACTCCTCGTCGAGCATCCGGACCACACGTACGACGACAGATCCGCGTCCTTCCGCGTCCTTCCGCGTCATGAAGACGGCGAAGATGAACCAGGGTGTGGTGTCCACGCCCACCTCTTCCGTGCCGCGCCGCAGCGCAACTCCCTAACAATCACTGCCATTTCGGCGCGGACAGCTCTTCGGTGAGGGCCGGGCGGGAGAGCTGGTCCCCGGGCAGGAATCCGGTGTCGTAGTTGAATTCGAGTTCAAAAACAAGCCCAGTATTGATTTTTCCCTAAGCACCCGTAATCAAGAGCTATATCCGTACAAGAGGGTTGTGTATGCCGAGACCCCTGGATACATTGAGGCCGTATCAGATGAAACGGAAGGAATCGGGCGGAACGGGTGGAGCCAGACGGACGGGGTGAGTGCCCGGCCAGGGCCTGGGGCCGTGCCGCCGGTACCGCGCGGCGGCACCTGACCCAGCCTCACGAGCACGGCTCACGTCGGAAGGAACAGGAAACATGACCACTGAGATGACCCCCCGGAGCCCTGGGCGGCGCACGACTGCCACGGTGCTGGCGGTCCCGGTTGCGGCCCTGGGGATCGTGCTTTTGCCGCCCAACGCGTCGGCCGCGCAAGCGGATGCCAAAAGCACGGGCGAAGAGCTCTCCGTCAACATAGCGACGTCGGAGGAGCACGGATCCCTCGGACTCCGCTGGGGGAACACGTACGCCGGCGGGACGACCTATGACCTCTGGGACAAGAACGACTCGGCAGAGCAGAAATTCAAGATCGCCGTCAATGACAACGGAACCTTCCGGTTGATCAACAGTTCGTCCGGCAAGTGCCTCGATATGTCCAGCGCCAGCCACCCAAATGACGTCAGCGAGTCGGATTGTGGTGGCACCGACGCGCAGAACTGGTATCTCCAGCCGACGGCCGACGCGGCCACCCGCGGGGGTGAGTATGTGATCCGCCACGTCGGCGACAACAGATGCATGAAGCCCCTCTTCAGCGCGCAACGTGGCTCCATAGTCGGAGTCGGTGACTGCAGCCGCGGCGACACGACGCAGAATTGGACCCTGTCCGGCACCGAGGATGCCAAGTTGCGCACAATGGCCACCGTGTACGCCCTGCAGCAGTTCGACTCCCGCTCCAGCGTCATCCCGACGGCCGAGTACAAGGTGGATAGCAGCACGGCAGCGACCCTTGGCGCGTTCCGGAATGTGGAGATGGAAGGCGGGGTTTCGGTCAACGGCACCAGTGACGTATCGGATAAGCAGGTGAACTGGAGTCAGACCAGTAGCTACACCTACACCGCGGGCGGATCCGTCACCACCACGGCAGGTGTGAGCTTCGGCCCGAAGGATGGACCCGTGCAGGGGAAGGTCGATGTTGCGATCCAGGGCAACTGGTCCAACAGCTGGCGGACGGACACCACGAAGGGCGGATCCGACACTCTCCACATCAAGCCCAACCAGTACGGCTGGTTCATACGGGCCCAGCTGATGAAGACGGTGACCGGCACTTGGACGATCACCAATGACCTGGGAAATACGTGGACCGGAGCCGGCACCGCGACCGTCCCCGCCCAGGACCACACCGATGGCGAGAAGAACGTCAGCGCCTTGCTCGCTTGCACTTCTGACAGCGCTATGCAGGTGTGCAAGGACCACGATCCCGGGCGTCCGTAGGCCGTCGCCGCCATGTAAGGGTCCGCCGGCTGTGCCGGCGGACCCTTTCTGCGCCGGTCGGGGCGGCGGGGCCGGCCCTAGTACACCCGGTTCGGCTTGCCCTTGCCGTACAGCCAGGTGTCGAAGAGGCCGGTCAGGTCCACGTCGGTGCGCTCCTGGCAGAAGGCGATAAAGTCCGCCGAATCGGCGTTGCCGTAGCGGTACTTGGCGGGCCACTGCTTGAGGATCGTGAAGAAGGTCTTGTCGCCCACGGCGTTGCGCAGTTCCTGGAGGAGCATCGCGCCGCGCTCGTAGACGGGAGTGCCGGTCACGTTCTTCGCCTTGCCCGGGTTGCCCGGCGGGAAGTCCCAGCGCTTCGTGGGCGCGGTGTCCTTATAGAGCGCGTCGAACTGCTGCTGCGGGGTCTTGCCGCCCTCGTGCTCCTCCCACAGCCACTCGGCGTAGGTCGCGAAGCTCTCGTTGAGCCAGGTGTCCCGCCAGGTCTTCGGCGTCACCGAGTCGCCGAACCACTGATGGGCCATCTCGTGCACCACGGTCACGGTGTCCGGCGCGCCCGCGTAGACCGGCTTGGTCTGGGACTCCAGGGCGAGCCAGTCGATCCGGGCCGGGGTGTTGTCGACGATCGCGCCGGAGGAGGAGAAGGGGTACGGCCCGAAGAGCTTGCTCTCCCACTGCACGATCTCCGGCAGCTGCTCCAGTGCCTCCTTGCTGGCCTTGGCCTCCGCCGGGTCCACCGCCACATACAGCGGCAGCCCGTCGGGTGTACGGGAGGTGTGGACCTCGAACTTGCCGATGGTGGCCGTCGCGAGGTAGCTGGCCATCGGGCGGCCGTTGTGCCAGCGGAAGGTGGTGTGGCCCTTGGCGGTCCGCTCGGACCGCAACTCCCCGTTGGCGACGGCGGTGTAGCCCTTCGGGACGGTGAGGGTGAAGTCGTAGGTGGCCTTGTCCCCGGGGTGGTTGTTGCCGGGGAACCAGGTCATGGATCCGGCGGGCTCACCGGAGACGAACGCCCCGTCGCGGGTCTTGACCCAGCCCTCGGTCGTCTTGTCCGGGTCCGTCATCGCCTGCGGTGTGCCGTCGTAGTCGACGCGGGTACGGAACTCCGCGCCCTTCCGCAGCCCCTCGGCCGGCCGGACGGTCAGCTTGTGCCCCTTACGGGAGAACTCCGCGTCCTCGCCGTCGACCTGCACCTCTGTCACCCGCAGGCCCTGCAGGTCGAGCTGGAAGGACCGCAGATCCGCCTTGGCCGTCGCGGTGATCTCGGCGGTCGCGTCCAGATGCCGCTTCTTGATGTCGTAGTCGAGGTCGAGCCCGTAATGGCCCACCTGATAGCCGCCGTTGCCGAGCGACGGGAAGAGGGGGTCGCCCACTCCGCCGCTGCCTGCCGCCCCCCGTGCACCACCGGTGCACGCGGAGAGCAGCAGGGCGACGGAGAGGGCGGCGGTCGCACCGCAACTGCGAAGGGGACGGCGGTTCACAGCACTCCCGGGGTCGGCGGACATCAGCGTCCCGACCTTACGGTCATTTCCGTGCCCACACCGGCCCTTCCACAGGGTCGGCTTACGGGGCCACGGACGGGGCCTCCTTCCGGGCGGTCCCGTCAGGGCCCCGGCGCTGCTCCTCCCAGGCCCCGAGCGCGGCGGCGCAGGCATGGTCGAGATGCCGCAGCCCGGTCAGATCCAGCTCGACCTCGCGGTCCTTGGGCAGCGCCTCCAACTGGTCGAGCAGTTTGGGCAGCCGGAGGAAGGTGGCGTTGCCGAGGGCCCGTACGCGGATGGGGCGCCGGGCAGCCGGGAGGGCCGGTGCGCGGCCCATCGCGGTGCCGGCCGCCGACGGCTCGTCCAGCCCCACGATCTCCAGGTGGACGTGCGAGGTCTCCCACGCCGACTTGGCGACCGCCATCAGCAGCCCCAGCAGCACCCCCTCGAACATGTTGGTGGCGACGATCGCCACCGCCGTCGCGGCGAGCACCACGGCCTCACCCCGGTGCTCCCGCCACAGCGGACGCCACTGCTTCAGCGGGAGCAACTTGACGCCCGCATGCACCAGTACGCCCGCCAGCGCCGCGAGCGGCACCACGCCCAGCGCCGCCGGGAAGGCCGCCGCGAAGACCAGCAGCCACACCCCGTGCAGCACCCGCGAGGCCTTCGTCCGCGCCCCGGCGTGCACATTCGCGGCGCTGCGGACGATCACCGCGGTCATCGGCAGCGCGCCCAGCAGCCCGCAGACGGTGTTGCCCGCGCCCTGCGCCATCAGCTCCTTGTCGTAGTCGGTCTTCGGCCCGTCGTGCAGCCGGTCCACCGCGGCCGCGCTGAACAGCGACTCCGCCGAGGCGATCAGGGTGAACGCCAGCACCGTGCCCAGCGCACCGGCCAGTGCCCCCGCCTCCGTCAGCCGCGCGAAGTCCGCGCCGCCCGGTGGCTGTACGACTTCCAGGAGGCCGGCCACTTCGACCCTGGCCACCGGGAGGTCCAGCACGAACACCGCCACGGTCGCCAGGGCCACCGCCACCAGCGGCGCCGGCAGCACCCGCGCCGCCTGCTGCCACTTCGGCCACAGCACCAGCAGTGCGATGGTGCCCGCGCCGATCGCCAGCGCCGCCTGCGCCGAACCGGACCCGGCGGTGTCCACCGCGAGATCCGGCAGCCCGCCCAGATTCGCCGGCCCGTTGCCCGGCGCACGGGCGTCCACCAGCGCGTACAACTGCCCGGCGATCAGCACCAGCCCGATGCCCGCGAGCATCCCCTGGACCACCGCCACGGAGATGGCCCGGAACCAGCGCCCCAGCCGGAGCGCCCCCATGGCCAGTTGCAGCACCCCGGCGATCAGCACCAGGGCACCGAGCGTGCCGAGGCCGTACTCCTGCACGGCCTCGTAGACCAGCACGGTCAGCCCGGCGGCCGGACCGCTGACCTGCAGACTGCTGCCCGGCAGTAAACCGGTGAGCAGCCCGCCGACGATTCCGGTGACCAGCCCCAGTTCGGCCGGTACTCCGGAGGCGACGGCCACCCCGACACACAACGGGACGGCGACGAGAAAGACGACCAGCGAGGAGGTGAAGTCGGCGCGCCAGTCCGACAGCCTCTGCCGTGACGGTATGGAGGGCCGGGACGGGCGTGGTGGGGCAATACGGAACCTACGCATGCGGATGCCTCCAGCGAGTGCGAGATGCGGTGGCGCACGGGTACGCACGGGTACGCACGAGCGGACGCGGGGCGGTACGGGGCGGCCGGTCGGCGACCACCGCACTGGTGTCAGCGGTCGCCTGCTGCCGCGCACTGCCACGCGGTGCGCGCCATGGGGAGATGACGGCTGGATCCGTCGGATACGCGGGCCGGGGGAGGCCCTTGGGGGCAGCTCTCAGCCCTCAGCAGCGGAACACCAGGTGCTGGACCGGCAGTTCACCGGATCTCGACACGGGGACGGCCCGCCGCCCGGTCAGCGGGGCGGTCAGCGGCAGCCCGCCCCCGGTCCGTACGGGGGCGGCGGTCGAGACGGTGGTGAGGGGCGGCGTCGGCGCGGACACCGCGGCCGAGGACCGTCCGTCGCGGCGAGGCGGGCAGCGGTCGCTGCCGGATTCCGGATTCTCGGCGGGGTCCGACACCGAGGAGGTGGGGGCCGGGGGAGCGGTGCGGCCGGTGATCGGGGCCGCTGTCGCGGGCTCCCTGTACATGCCTTCCGCGCCCATGGGCAAGGCCAGCAGGACAGCCATGACGATCAACAGGAGCCGGCCGAAGCCGTGGACCCGGAGTGTCGTCATCGTCGCCCCTTCTGGTGCGGCTGGACAGGTCATCCCATTGTGTCCAAGCGGACACGCAGGACCGCGAGTCGGTTTGTAACCACCCTGTAAACGCGGAGTTATCGACCAAGAACGGCCGGTTCTTTTCACTACCGCGCCCGCCGGTGCACGCATTTCCTCACCACGCGCCGCTTGCGCACCACGCCTGGCCGAATCACCACCCCAATGGCCGCCTCGCCCGCCGTCCCCTTATGCAGGCCCTCTCCGCCCCCGCCCCGGTCTTGACTCCTCCTCACCACCCGGCGCACTATTCATCGCATGATGAATTACGGCGTAGGCCCCGCCGTCCGCGCCCGCGAGCTCACCGTCGTCCGAGGCGGCCGCACCGTCCTGGACGACTTCCGCTTCGAGGTCCCCCGCGGCCAGGTCACCGGCCTGCTCGGCCCCTCCGGCTGCGGCAAAACCACCCTCCTGCGCGCCATCGTCGGCACCCAGGCCAAGGTCACCGGCACCCTCGACGTCCTCGGCCACCCCGCGGGCGACCCCCGGCTGCGGCCCCGCATCGGCTATGTCACCCAGGACCCGTCCGTCTACGACGACCTCACCGTCCGCCAGAACCTCGACTACTTCGCCGCCGTCCTGCACCCCGGCCGGTCCGCCCGCGGCCTACGCCACGAACGCGTCACCCGCGCCATCGAGGACGTCGACCTCACCGGCCACGCCGACGCCCTCGCCGGCACCCTCTCCGGCGGCCAGCGCAGCCGGGTCTCCCTCGCCGTCGCCCTGCTCGGCGCCCCGGAACTCCTCGTCCTCGACGAACCCACCGTCGGCCTGGACCCCGTCCTCCGCCGCGACCTGTGGCAGCTCTTCCACACCCTCGCCACCGACCGCGGCACCACCCTCCTCATCTCCTCGCACGTCATGGACGAGGCCGAGCGCTGCCACCGGCTGCTCCTGATGCGCGAAGGCCGCCTCCTGGCCGAGGACACCCCCGGCGCCCTCCGCGACCGCACCGGCACCCCCACCGTCGAGGCCGCCTTCCTCCACCTCGTCGACGAGGCCGCGGCCGCCCGGCGCCCCAGCACCCCTCAGGAGCCCGCGCGATGACCACCACACCCCACACAGCGGCCCCCGCCCCCGCGCCCTCCTCCCTCTCCCTCTCCCTCTCCCTCTCCCGCACCCTGGCCACCGCCGCCCGGGTCCTGCGCCAGCTGCGCCACGACCCGCGCACCATCGCGCTGATGCTCGTCGTCCCCTGCGTGATGACCGCCCTGCTGCGCTACGTCTTCGACGACCGCCCGGCCACCTTCGACGGCATCGGCGCCTCGCTCCTCGGCATCTTCCCGATGATCACGATGTTCCTGGTGACCTCCATCGCGACCCTCCGCGAACGCACCTCCGGCACCCTGGAACGCCTGCTCGCCATGCCCCTCGGCAAGGCCGAACTGATCAGCGGCTACGCCCTCGCCTTCGGCCTGCTCGCCATCGTGCAGTCCGCCCTCGCCACCGGCCTGTCCGTCTGGCTCCTCGGCCTCGACGTCACCGGCTCCCCCTGGCTGCTCCTCCTGGTGGCCGTCCTGGACGCCCTCCTCGGCACCGCCCTCGGCCTGTTCGTCTCGGCCTTCGCCGCCTCCGAATTCCAGGCCGTCCAGTTCATGCCCGCCGTCCTGATGCCCCAACTCCTGCTCTGCGGCCTCTTCACCCCCCGCGACACCATGCACCCCGCCCTCAGGGCGCTCTCCGACGTCCTGCCGATGTCCTACGCCGTCGACGGTATGAACGAGATCCTCCGACACCCCGACATCACCGGAGACTTCGTCCGCGACGCCGCCATCGTCACCGGCTGCGCCCTCCTCGTCCTCACCCTCGGCGCCGCCACCCTCCGCCGCCGCACGAGGTGACTCCGCGGCACCCCCCACGGCGGGGCAGCCGAACCCCAAGCGGGCACCCCCACGGTGCGAGGATGACCGCAAACCCCCAGCGCAGCGGAAAGGCGAACCGCACCATGCCCCAGAAGGTCGCAGTACTAGGCACCGGAAAAATCGGCGAAGCCCTCCTCAGCGGAATGATCCGAGGCGGCTGGGCCCCCTCCGACCTCCTGGTCACCGCCCGCCGCCCGGAACGCGCCGCCCACCTCCATGACCGCTACGGCGTCGAAGCGGTCAGCAACGCCGAGGCCGCCAAGTCCGCCGACACCCTCATCCTCACCGTCAAGCCCCAGGACATGGGCAGCCTCCTGCGGGAGCTGGCCCCGCACGTCCCCGCCGACCGCCTGGTCATCAGCGGCGCCGCCGGCATCCCCACCTCCTACTTCGAGGAGCGGCTGGCCGCCGGCACCCCCGTCGTCCGGGTCATGACGAACACCCCCGCCCTCGTCGACGAGGCGATGTCCGTCATCTCCGCCGGCAGCCACGCCACCGGCGCCCACCTCACCCGCGCCGAGGAAATTTTCTCCGGCGTCGGCAAGACCCTCCGCGTCCCGGAGTCCCAGCAGGACGCCTGCACCGCGCTCTCCGGCTCCGGCCCGGCCTACTTCTACTTCCTCGTCGAGGCCATGACCGACGCCGGCATCCTCCTCGGCCTGCCCCGCGACAAGGCCCACGACCTGATCGTCCAGGCCGCCATCGGCGCCGCCGTGATGCTCCGCGACAGCGGCGAACACCCCGTCAAGCTCCGCGAGAACGTCACCTCCCCGGCCGGCACCACCATCAACGCCATTCGCGAACTGGAGAACCACGGCGTACGCGCCGCCCTCATCGCCGCCCTGGAAGCCGCCCGCGACCGCAGCCGCGAACTGGCCTCCGGCAACAGCTGACCCCCTGGGGGCGCGGCACCGACCGCGCCCCCAAGCGGACCCGGCGGCGCCCACCGCGCCCCCGGCAGGCCCGGCACCTCACCCCGCCGGCAGCAGCCCCACCGCCTCGAACGCCGCATCCACCCGCGGCCTGGCAAGCGCCCGCGCCCGCTCCGCACCCCGCCGCAGCACCGCATCCACATACGACGGCTCAGCGACCAGCTCCGCATGCCGCTCCCGCACCGGCCGCAAGGTCTCCACCACGGCCTCCGCGACATCCTTCTTCAGCGCCCCGTACGAGTCGTACTCCTCGGCCAGCCGCCGCGGATCACCCCCCGCACACCCGGCCAGCACATTCAGCAGATTCGCCACCCCCGGCCGCCGCTCCGGCTCATACGCGACATCCGGCTCCGCATCCGTCACCGCCCGCAGCACCTTCTTCCGCACCACCTCCGGCTCGTCCAGCAAATAGACGATCCCCGCCGTCCGGGCGTGCGACTTCCCCATCTTCGACGCCGGATCCTGCAAATCCATCACCCGCGTCGCCACCACCGGCTGCGTCGCCTTCGGCACCACGAACGTCGCCCCGTACCGCTGGTTGAACCGCACCGCCAGATCCCGCGTCAGCTCCACATGCTGCGTCTGGTCCTCGCCGACCGGCACCTCATGCGCCCCGTACGCCAGGATGTCCGCCGCCATCAGCGCCGGATACGTCAGCAACGACAGCCGCACACTTCCGCCGCGCGCCCGCTCCGCCGGGGCCTTCTCCTTGTACTGGATCATGCGCCGCATCTCCCCGTCGGAGGCCGTGCACTCCATCAGATACGACAGCCGCAGATGCTCATCCACATGACTCTGCACAAACACCGTGCACAGCTCCGGATCCAGCCCCGACGCCAGCAGCAGGGTCGCCGCCTGCCGACTGAGCCGCCGCACCCGCGCCGGATCGTGCTCCACGGTCAGCGCATGCAGATCCACCACACAGAACAGCGCCTCCGCCCGGTGCTGATCTTCCCCGGCCCACCGCCGCACCGCCCCGAGGTAGTTCCCCAGCGTCAGATGCCCCGTCGGCTTCACACCGCTGAAGATCCGCGTACGCGCGCCCGTCGCCATCGCCATCTCGTCCGTCCTTCTCTCCGCACTGCCCAAGGAGTGCGCGCCGGGACCGCCGACCTCACCGGCCGGCTACGAGAGGGAGATACGCAAACGGCCGCCGAAGCGGCGGCCGTGGTCGTGCATGCGCTGCTGGTCGGCCGCCGTCAGGCGAGCCACCACTGCTGTACGTGCGCATGCGTTGTCATGCCGCCAAAGTACCCCGGCGCTTGCCTCCCGGCACGGGTTTTGAACAACCCCAACCCCTCGTGTAGTGTCCTCCGAGTTGCCACGGAGCCGACAGGCCCCGGGCAGCCATCCCGCCGCTTCGCGGCACACCACTACTGCACGGCCCCTCCTCGGGAACGATTTCGCATGCCGAAATTCGAACCGCGACGTGATTATGAGTCAACGAGGAATTCCGCTAAAGTAGTGATCACGCCGAAAGGCGCGGCAGCACAAATAGCCGCACGACGGCATAACCCCCTCCGACGGGGATTCGGAAACGAATTCGGACCGGCAACGGACCGAAACGGATCTGATAGAGTCGGAAAGGCCGAAAAGCGAAAGCGAAGCGGCCGACCCCGCTCCAACAGGGGGCCAGAGACGGAAACGGATCTGGTAAGGTTGGAAACGCGAAGAAGCCGGAAGGTGGAAACGCACCGGCGAAAATCGGAACCGCAAGGATCTGATAGAGTCGGAAACGCAAGACCGAAGGGAAGCGCCCGGAGATCCTGGTGAAACAGGAACAAAGGAAGCGTCCGTTCCTTGAGAACTCAACAGCGTGCCAAAAGTCAACGCCAGATATGTTGATACCCCGTCGACCGGAAACATCCGGGAGATGAGGTTCCTTTGAAAGTCCTGCCGACATCATGTGTGACGGTAGGCAATACACAGCGAGGACGCTGTGAACGACCGGGCCTATTCCGCCTGGTTGTTCCGCTCAACGCGAGTGTCACCCGATTACGGGTAAACATTCACGGAGAGTTTGATCCTGGCTCAGGACGAACGCTGGCGGCGTGCTTAACACATGCAAGTCGAACGATGAACCTCCTTCGGGAGGGGATTAGTGGCGAACGGGTGAGTAACACGTGGGCAATCTGCCCTTCACTCTGGGACAAGCCCTGGAAACGGGGTCTAATACCGGATACGACTACCGACCGCATGGTCTGGTGGTGGAAAGCTCCGGCGGTGAAGGATGAGCCCGCGGCCTATCAGCTTGTTGGTGGGGTGATGGCCTACCAAGGCGACGACGGGTAGCCGGCCTGAGAGGGCGACCGGCCACACTGGGACTGAGACACGGCCCAGACTCCTACGGGAGGCAGCAGTGGGGAATATTGCACAATGGGCGAAAGCCTGATGCAGCGACGCCGCGTGAGGGATGACGGCCTTCGGGTTGTAAACCTCTTTCAGCAGGGAAGAAGCGAGAGTGACGGTACCTGCAGAAGAAGCGCCGGCTAACTACGTGCCAGCAGCCGCGGTAATACGTAGGGCGCAAGCGTTGTCCGGAATTATTGGGCGTAAAGAGCTCGTAGGCGGCTTGTCACGTCGGATGTGAAAGCCCGGGGCTTAACCCCGGGTCTGCATTCGATACGGGCAGGCTAGAGTTCGGTAGGGGAGATCGGAATTCCTGGTGTAGCGGTGAAATGCGCAGATATCAGGAGGAACACCGGTGGCGAAGGCGGATCTCTGGGCCGATACTGACGCTGAGGAGCGAAAGCGTGGGGAGCGAACAGGATTAGATACCCTGGTAGTCCACGCCGTAAACGTTGGGAACTAGGTGTGGGCGACATTCCACGTCGTCCGTGCCGCAGCTAACGCATTAAGTTCCCCGCCTGGGGAGTACGGCCGCAAGGCTAAAACTCAAAGGAATTGACGGGGGCCCGCACAAGCAGCGGAGCATGTGGCTTAATTCGACGCAACGCGAAGAACCTTACCAAGGCTTGACATACACCGGAAAACCCTGGAGACAGGGTCCCCCTTGTGGTCGGTGTACAGGTGGTGCATGGCTGTCGTCAGCTCGTGTCGTGAGATGTTGGGTTAAGTCCCGCAACGAGCGCAACCCTTGTTCTGTGTTGCCAGCATGCCCTTCGGGGTGATGGGGACTCACAGGAGACTGCCGGGGTCAACTCGGAGGAAGGTGGGGACGACGTCAAGTCATCATGCCCCTTATGTCTTGGGCTGCACACGTGCTACAATGGCCGGTACAATGAGCTGCGATACCGCGAGGTGGAGCGAATCTCAAAAAGCCGGTCTCAGTTCGGATTGGGGTCTGCAACTCGACCCCATGAAGTCGGAGTTGCTAGTAATCGCAGATCAGCATTGCTGCGGTGAATACGTTCCCGGGCCTTGTACACACCGCCCGTCACGTCACGAAAGTCGGTAACACCCGAAGCCGGTGGCCCAACCCCTTGTGGGAGGGAATCGTCGAAGGTGGGACTGGCGATTGGGACGAAGTCGTAACAAGGTAGCCGTACCGGAAGGTGCGGCTGGATCACCTCCTTTCTAAGGAGCACTTCTTACCAACTTCGGTTGGTCAGAGGCCAGTACATCAGCGAATGTCTGATGCTGGTTGCTCATGGGTGGAACGTTGACTATTCGGCGCACTTGATTGGTTGTCACTAGTACTGCTTCGGCGTGGAACGTGGTGATGGATCGAGTGGGCCGGGCACGTTGTTGGGTATCTGAGGGTACGGACATGAGTCTGGACCTTCGCGATGCCGGCCCCAGTGAACTCAGCCTTCGGGTTGGGGTGGTGGGTGGCTGGTCGTTGCTTGAGAACTGCACAGTGGACGCGAGCATCTGTGGCCAAGTTTTTAAGGGCGCACGGTGGATGCCTTGGCACCAGGAACCGATGAAGGACGTGGGAGGCCACGATAGGCCCCGGGGAGCTGTCAACCGAGCTTTGATCCGGGGGTGTCCGAATGGGGAAACCCGGCAGTCGTCATGGGCTGTCACCCGCTGCTGAACACATAGGCAGTGTGGAGGGAACGCGGGGAAGTGAAACATCTCAGTACCCGCAGGAAGAGAAAACAACCGTGATTCCGGGAGTAGTGGCGAGCGAAACCGGATGAGGCCAAACCAGTCACGTGTGATACCCGGCAGGGGTTGCGTGGTTGGGGTTGTGGGAGTTCTCTTTCACAGTCTGCCGGCTGTGAGGCAAGTCAGAAACCGTTGATGTAGGCGAAGGACATGCGAAAGGTCCGGCGTAGAGGGTAAGACCCCCGTAGCTGAAACATCAGCGGCTTGCTTGAGAATCACCCAAGTAGCACGGGGCCCGAGAAATCCCGTGTGAATCTGGCGGGACCACCCGTTAAGCCTAAATATTCCCTGGTGACCGATAGCGGATAGTACCGTGAGGGAATGGTGAAAAGTACCGCGGGAGCGGAGTGAAATAGTACCTGAAACCGTGTGCCTACAAGCCGTGGGAGCGTCGCGTTGAGTCTTTGGCTCAACGTCGTGACTGCGTGCCTTTTGAAGAATGAGCCTGCGAGTTTGCGGTATGTTGCGAGGTTAACCCGTGTGGGGAAGCCGTAGCGAAAGCGAGTCCGAAGAGGGCGTTGAGTAGCGTGCCCAAGACCCGAAGCGGAGTGATCTAGCCATGGGCAGGTTGAAGCGGAGGTAAGACTTCGTGGAGGACCGAACCCACCAGGGTTGAAAACCTGGGGGATGACCTGTGGTTAGGGGTGAAAGGCCAATCAAACTCCGTGATAGCTGGTTCTCCCCGAAATGCATTTAGGTGCAGCGTCGTGTGTTTCTTGCCGGAGGTAGAGCACTGGATAGGCGATGGGCCCTACCGGGTTACTGACCTTAGCCAAACTCCGAATGCCGGTAAGTGAGAGCGCGGCAGTGAGACTGTGGGGGATAAGCTCCATGGTCGAGAGGGAAACAGCCCAGAGCATCGACTAAGGCCCCTAAGCGTGTGCTAAGTGGGAAAGGATGTGGAGTCGCAGAGACAACCAGGAGGTTGGCTTAGAAGCAGCCATCCTTGAAAGAGTGCGTAATAGCTCACTGGTCAAGTGATTCCGCGCCGACAATGTAGCGGGGCTCAAGCACACCGCCGAAGTCGTGTCATTGCAGTAATACTCCTAACGGAGGCTGTGATGGGTAGGGGAGCGTCGTGTGCCGGGTGAAGCAGCCGTGGAAACGAGTTGTGGACGGTTCACGAGTGAGAATGCAGGCATGAGTAGCGATACACACGTGGGAAACGTGTGCGCCGATTGACTAAGGGTTCCTGGGTCAAGCTGATCTGCCCAGGGTAAGTCGGGACCTAAGGCGAGGCCGACAGGCGTAGTCGATGGACAACCGGTTGATATTCCGGTACCCGCTTTGAAGCGCCAAACATCGAGCCCATTAATGCTAAGGCCGTGAAGCCGCCCTGATCTCTTCGGAGTTGAGGGGAGTGGTGGAGCCGCTGACCCAAGGTGGTAGTAGGTGAGTGATGGGGTGACGCAGGAAGGTAGTCCAGCCCGGGCGGTGGTTGTCCCGGGGTAAGGGTGTAGGACGCTGTCTAGGCAAATCCGGGCAGCATGAAGTCTGAGACCTGATGCCGAGCCGATTGTGGTGAAGTGGATGATCCTATGCTGTCGAGAAAAGCCTCTAGCGAGTTTCATGGCGGCCCGTACCCTAAACCGACTCAGGTGGTCAGGTAGAGAATACCGAGGCGTTCGGGTGAACTATGGTTAAGGAACTCGGCAAAATGCCCCCGTAACTTCGGGAGAAGGGGGGCCATTGCTGGTGATCACTCTTGCAGTGTGAGCTGGTGGTGGCCGCAGAGACCAGCGAGAAGCGACTGTTTACTAAAAACACAGGTCCGTGCGAAGCCGTAAGGCGATGTATACGGACTGACGCCTGCCCGGTGCTGGAACGTTAAGGGGACCGGTTAGTCAACTTTAGGGTTGGCGAAGCTGAGAACTTAAGCGCCAGTAAACGGCGGTGGTAACTATAACCATCCTAAGGTAGCGAAATTCCTTGTCGGGTAAGTTCCGACCTGCACGAATGGCGTAACGACTTCTCGACTGTCTCAACCATAGGCCCGGTGAAATTGCATTACGAGTAAAGATGCTCGTTTCGCGCAGCAGGACGGAAAGACCCCGGGACCTTTACTATAGCTTGATATTGGTGTTCGGTTCGGCTTGTGTAGGATAGGTGGGAGACTTTGAAGCAGCCACGCCAGTGGTTGTGGAGTCATTGTTGAAATACCACTCTGGTCGTGCTGGATGTCTAACCTGGGTCCGTGATCCGGATCAGGGACAGTGTCTGGTGGGTAGTTTAACTGGGGCGGTTGCCTCCTAAAGGGTAACGGAGGCGCCCAAAGGTTCCCTCAGCCTGGTTGGCAATCAGGTGTTGAGTGTAAGTGCACAAGGGAGCTTGACTGTGAGACTGACGGGTCGAGCAGGTACGAAAGTAGGGACTAGTGATCCGGCGGTGGCTTGTGGAAGCGCCGTCGCTCAACGGATAAAAGGTACCCCGGGGATAACAGGCTGATCTTCCCCAAGAGTCCATATCGACGGGATGGTTTGGCACCTCGATGTCGGCTCGTCGCATCCTGGGGCTGGAGTCGGTCCCAAGGGTTGGGCTGTTCGCCCATTAAAGCGGTACGCGAGCTGGGTTTAGAACGTCGTGAGACAGTTCGGTCCCTATCCGCTGTGCGCGTAGGAGTCTTGAGAAGGGCTGTCCCTAGTACGAGAGGACCGGGACGGACGAACCTCTGGTGTGCCAGTTGTCCTGCCAAGGGCATGGCTGGTTGGCTACGTTCGGAAAGGATAACCGCTGAAAGCATCTAAGCGGGAAGCCTGCTTCGAGATGAGGGCTCCCACCAACTTGATTGGTTAAGGCTCCCAGTAGACGACTGGGTTGATAGGCCAGATATGGAAGCCCGGTAACGGGTGGAGTTGACTGGTACTAATAGGCCGAGGGCTTGTCCTCAGTTGCTCGCGTCCACTGTGTAGGTTCTGAAGTAACGACCTGTGTCAATGTCCGGGTTGGTTAACTTCATAGTGTTTCGGTGGTCATTGCGTTAGGGAAACGCCCGGTTACATTCCGAACCCGGAAGCTAAGCCTTTCAGCGCCGATGGTACTGCAGGGGGGACCCTGTGGGAGAGTAGGACGCCGCCGAACAATCATTGTGGGAAAGCCCCGCACCCTATGGTGTGGGGCTTTTCTGCGTTTCCGGGCAGAAAAGGGCCCGCCGTTCGGCATGGGCGCTGAGATGCTGAGCGGTATGGGGTATGTGATCAGGCCGGTGAAGGCGGGCGAGTGGGAACGACTGAAGGAGCTGCGGCTGGCGGCCCTGGCCGATCCCGTGGCCCGGGTGGCGTTCAACGAGACCTTCGAGGAGGCCGTGGGCCGGCCGGATGCGCTCTGGCGGCAGCGGGCGGCGCGGAGTGCTGAGGGCCACTCGGTCGTGACGTTCATCGGGGAGGCCGCGGACGGGGGTTGGGGCGGCATGGTGGTGGCTCTCGTCGAGACGGACGAGGAGGCGCCGCAGACGCATGTGGTCGGGGTGTATGTGCGGCCCGAGCACCGGGGGACGGGGCTGGCAGGGGAGTTGCTGCGGGCGGCGATCGCCTGGTCGTGGAGCCGGGCCGAGCCGGTGGTCGAGCGCGTACGGCTGTGGGTGCACGAGGAGAACGCGCGGGCCGAGGCGTTCTACCGGCGGCTGGGGTTCTTGGCGACGGGGCGAAGCATGGCCGATCCGAAGGACTCCGCGGCGCGCGAGCGGGAGATGGCGCTGTGGCGGGGGTAGTGCCTTGGGGCCGGGGGTCAGGCCCGGAGGGAGTGGTGGGGCCAGCGGGCGCGGGCTTGTTCCTGGGAGCGCATGGTGGCCAGGGTCAGCAGTCCGCGGGTGCGGCCCGTTTCGAGGAGGCCGGGGAGGGCGGGCAGCGGGGCGAGGGCCGCGATGTCGTCCAGGACGAGGGTGAGTGGTGGGTCGAGCCGACCGTCAGATGACCGTTCGGCCATGCGGCGGCCGTGCTCGACCACGTGCGAGAGGAGTGCGGTGAGCAGTGGCATCGCACCCGGGTCGGTACGCGGGTCCTCGATGGGCTCGCCTACCACGTAAAGCGTTCCCCCCTCATCGATGAATGATTCGAGGAGAACCGAATCTGCTCGAAGTGGGGTGCAGGCATCCCGGATGTGGATCGAGGAGAGGGCGGTCAGCGCCCGGCCGATCAACGCCTGGGCGGCTTCCCGGCGTTCGGGGTGGGCCGTGAGCACCGATTCCAGTTCGCCGGCCTGGCCGGCCGAGGCCTTGGGGCTGGTACGGAGGATGCGGACGGGCTCCTGGGTGGCGCCGGTGGCGTGTGCCCAGCGGTGCAGCTGGCGGAACGGGCGGCCGTCCACCGCGGCGGCGTGCAGCCAGCAGCGCAGCAAGGTCTGGGCGGCGTCCGCGACCGCAGAGTCCAGGGCGCCGGGCGGGCGTACGGGGGCCAGCAGGGCGGTGGCACGGGCGGCGGCGGTGGGGAGGTCCGTACAGCCGGAGGTGGGGGACCAGCGCAGCCGGGCGGGGGTGTCGAGGCGGTGCGTCGGGTCGTAGGTCAGCAGCGGGCCGAGCTTGGCGCGGGCGTCCTTGGTCTCGGCCCAGAGACCGGGGTCCGTCGTGGCGATGATCAGCGCGCCCGGGGCGGCGGCCGCGGTGGCGACGGAGGTCGCGAGGGCGGCGGTGCGGTCGGTGATGAACTCGACGCGGGGGAGGGTGAGTTCGGTGGGGGCGCCGTCGTCGGCGGGGGTGAGTGAGGGTGCCGTGGGTGGGGGTGCGGTGCGCTGTTCCGGGACGGGGCCGGTGGGGACGGTGTCCAGGGGCGGCGAGGGAGGGGCGGCCGGTGTCGCCGGTGTGGCCGGGGCGTCCTCGTTGAGGGGTGTGGGGGCCTGGGCGGCGGGGACGGCCGGCCGGAGGGCTTCCCGGGCCTCCTGGGCCTCTCTGAGCTTCCGGGCGGCGCGTTCCGTGTCCTGTCGGGCCTCCCGGGTCTCCCGTGTCTCCCGGTCCGTCAGGCGGGCCTCCCGGGCCTCTCGGGCCTTCGCCCGGCGGGCCGCTCGTACGGCGCGGTAGCGGGCGACCGTCCCCAGCGTGAAGATCACCAGGACCAGCAGCACCATCAGCTCACCGATGAAAATGCCCCAGAAGAGGCCGTAGCCGGAGAGTTGGCTCTTGGGGGTGCCGGGCCAGGCGGCGGCCATGTCGTGCGGGGCGGAGACCAGATGGCGCAGGGCCATCGGCGTACCGGAGTAGGTGACGCCCGCGGGCCAGGCACCGTGGGCGAACAGGCCGGCCAGCCCCGTTGCCGTCCAGACCAGCACGGTCAGGCCCAGCAGGAAGGCGAGCAGTCCGACCAGGAGGGAGTCGGGGACGCCGCGTCCCCGGGGGCGTGCGGCGCCTCGTTCGTCGTCGTATCCGCGGGTCACGCCACCGTCTCGCTCGACTCGTCTCTCCACTGCCGCTCCATCGCCATGGCCTCGGCGCGGGCCTCGGCCTCGGCGTCCGCGGCCGCCTGGACCGCCCGCGCCTCGTCCGTCGGCATCGCGGACGCCTCGCTCATCGCGGAAGCCTCGGTCATCGCCCGGTCGGTGAAGACCAGCGGGCGTTCGGCCTCGGTGATGAGGTGTTTGACGACCTGGACATTGCCGTTGACGTCCCAGACGGCGATGCCGGGGGTGAGGGTCGGGATGATCTCGACGGCCCACCGTGGCAGACCGAGCACCCGGCCGGTGGCGCGGGCCTCGTCGGCTTTCTGGGCGTAGATGGTGCGGGTGGAGGCCATCTTGAGGATGGCCGCGGCCTCCCGTGCGGCGGCGCCGTCGACCACGTCGCTGAGGTGGTGGACGACGGCCACGAAGGACAGGCCGAGCCGGCGGCCGAACTTCAGCAGCCGCTGGAAGAGCTGGGCCACGAACGGGGAGTTGATGATGTGCCAGGCCTCTTCGACCAGGAAGATGCGCTTCTTGCGGTCGGGGCGGATCCAGGTGTGCTCCAGCCAGACGCCGACGATCGCCATCAGGATCGGCATCGCGATGGAGTTGCGGTCGATATGCGACAGGTCGAAGACGATCAGTGGTGCGTCGAGGTCGATACCGGCGGTGGTCGGTCCGTCGAACATGCCGCGCAGGTCACCGTCGACGAGCCGGTCGAGCACCAGCGCCACGTCGAGACCCCAGGCCCGGACGTCGTCTATGTCGACGTTCATGGCCTCCGCCGACTCCGCCTCCGGGTGCCGCAGCTGCTCGACGATGTCGGTCAGCACGGGCTGGCGGTGGGTGATGGTGTCGGTGACGTAGGCGTGCGCGACCTTGAGGGCGAAGCCGGAGCGTTCGTCCAGGCCGTGGCCCATGGCGACCTCGATGATGGTGCGCAGCAGGGCGAGCTGGCCGGTGGTGGTGATCGACGGGTCGAGGGGGTTGAGGCGGATGCCGCCGTTGAGGGCGGCGGTCGGGTCCAGGCGGATGGGAGTTATCCCCAGCTCCTGGGCGATGAGGTTCCACTCGCCGACGCCGTCCTCGCCCTGCGCGTCCAGCACCACGACCTGCCGGTCCCGGAACCTCAACTGCCGCAGGACGTAGGTCTTCTCCAATGCGGACTTGCCGTTGCCGGACTCGCCGAGGACCAGCCAGTGGGGGGCGGGCAGCTGCTGTCCGTAGAGCTGGAACGGGTCGTAGATATAGCCCTTGCCGCTGTAGACCTCACGGCCGATGATCACGCCGGAGTCGCCGAGACCGGGGGCCGCGGTGGGCAGATAGACGGCCTGGGCCTGGCCGGTGGAGGTGCGTACGGGCAGCCGGGTGGTCTCCACCTTCCCGAACAGGAAGCTGGTGAACGCCTCGGTGAGCGCTCCGATCGGATCGAGCATGGCCATGACGTACGCGCCTCCCAGCGGCTTTAGCGGCGGATCCCGGTCGCGAACGGCAGAGTGTTGACGAACGCCCGGTGGTGCTCGCGGTCGCACCACTCCAGCTTCAGATAGGACTTGCCGGCCGAGGCGCGGATGGTGCGCTTGTCGCGGGCCAGTGCCTCGGGCGAGCGGGAGGACACCGTGAGGTAGCCGACGAGGTTGACGCCGGCGGCGCCGGACGCGAGGTCCTCGCCGCGCTGGTCGACGCGGCCGTGGTGGGCGACGTCCCGCGGGTCGACGACGCGGTTCATCTTGGCGGCGCGGCTGGCCTCGGCGTCGTCGTTCGTCTTCTCCGTCAGCATCCGCTCGATGGCGATCTCGGTGGGTTCGAGGTCCATGCAGACCGCGACCGTACGGATCACATCCGGGGTGTGCACCAGGAGGGGGGCGAGGAAGTTGACGCCCACCGGGGTCAGCGGCCACTCCTTGACCCAGGCGGTGGCGTGGCACCAGGGCGCGCGGGTCGTCGACTCCCGCGTCTTGGCCTGGAGGTACGTCGGCTCCATCGCGTCCAGCTCGGCCGGCCAGGCGTTGCGCTTGCTCATCGCCTGGATGTGGTCGATGGGGTGGTCCGGGTCGTACATGGAGTGCACGAGGGAGGCGAGCCGGGCCTGGCCGAGCGGCTGGCGCACCCGGATGTCGGCCTCGGCGAGCCGGGCGCAGATGTCGGTGAGCTCACGGGCCATGACGACCGCGAGTCCGGCGTCCCGGTCCAGCTTCTTGCGCAGCAGCCCGCCCTGGTGCATCCGGGCGGCGCGGGCCATGGTCTGCGCCTCGGCGGCCAGCTCGCGGGTGTAGTGCATACAGGCGACGAGGTAGGCGCGGTGCTGCTCGGAGGAGGTGGAGACCATCGACTGGAGCTGGTCGTAGGAGTCCTGCAGCCAGTCGGGGGAGTTCTTGTCGCCGCGCTGGGCGACGTCCTTGGCGTGCGCGTCCGGGTCGGCGGGGAGCGTACGGGCCAGCATCTGCAGCCGGGTCACGAAGCCGTCCCCGTTGGCCACATGCTTGAGCAGCGTCCCGAAACGGTCGACCAGCGCCTCCTGGTCCTCGCTGTCCCGCAGGCCGACGCCCGGCCCCTCGATCTCGATGGCCGCCGTCACCGTCTTGCGGTCGGCGTGCAGCAGCACCGCGATCTCGTCCGGGCCGAACGGGGCGGAGAGCCAGTTGATCCGGCCGATGCCGGGCGGCGGGCCGATCTCGACCTCCCGGCCGTCCAGCCGGACGCCCGCCTCGGCGGCGCCGGCGCGGTAGGTGGCGCCGCGGCGGACCGTCCGGCGGAAGCTGCGCCGGATCTCGAACCACTTGTAGAACGTACGGCCCTTGTACGGCACGTAGACGAGGGCGAGCGCCAGCATCGGGAAGCCGGTGAGGGCCGCGATCCGCACCGGGAGAATGCCCCCCGCCAGCCCGCCCACCATGCCGAGGAACGCGCCGGCGATGATCAGCGCGATCTCACCGGTCTCGCGGTTCTTGCCGACGATCGCATTGGGCCGGGCGCGGCCGATCAGATACGTGCGACGTGGCGCGATCGGGTGGGACTGCGTGCTCAACGCCCCTCACCTCCTGCTGTTTTGCCGGTGCGGGAGCTGCTGCTCGGGCCGGGGTTCGTACGGGGGGCGGGGGTGGCGGGTGCCGAGGAGCGGCCGCCGCCACGGGAGCTGTGCGCGGCGACGCCGCCGGCCACCGCGTCGGCCGGGCGGGACTGGCCGCCCTGCGCCTGCCCGCCGTCGCCGCCGGAGCCGCGGGAGCTGTGGGCCTTGATGCCCTGGGAGACCAGCGCGGCGGGCGAGGAGATCATCGCGGCGGCCTGGCTGCCGTCGGTGGCCCGGCCCTTGTTCGTACGGGCGGAGACCATCTCGTCGCCGAAGCCGGGGACGAAGCGGTAGATCACCGCGCTGGCGAAGATGGCCAGGACGATGATCGAGAGGCCGGAGACGACCGCGGAGAAGGCGTTCGGGCCCTTGTCGTGGGAGAGCGCACCGGCGACGCCGAGCACGATCACGATGACCGGCTTCACCAGGATCACCGCGATCATGATGCCCGCCCAGCGGCGCACATGGCCCCACATGTTCTTGTCGACCAGCCCGGCGTAGACGACCGTGCCGAGCAGCGCCCCGACGTACAGCAGCGCGGCGCGGATCACCAGCTCCAGCCAGAGCACACCGGCGGCGAGCACGGAGACCAGCGACACCACGATCAGCATGATCGGGCCGCCGCCGATGTCCGTGCCCTTGGTGAGCGCCTGCGAGAACGCCCCGAAGAACGTGTCGGTCTGCGCCCCCGTCCCCTTCGCGATGATCTCGGTGACCCCGTCGGTCGCCGAGACGATGGTGTAGAGGATCAGCGGGGTGAAGGCGGAGGCCAGCACGGTCAGCCAGAGGAATCCGACCGCTTCGCTGATCGCCTCCGTCAGCCGCACCCCGCGCACCGCGCGCTTGGCGACGGCCAGCAGCCACAGGACGAGCGTGAGCACGGTGGAGGCGGCGAAGACGACGGCGTACTGCCGCAGGAACGCGGCGTTGGTGAAGTCCACCTGCGAGGTGGCCTTCACCGCCTCCGACAGCTTGCTGACGATCCAGGCGGCGGCTTTGGCGCAGCCTTTGGCGATGGATTCGAGGGGGTCGAGGGGGTTGGTGTCGAGCGGGTTGGTGGGCGGTGAGTCGCTGCCGGATTCATTGCGCTGCCGGCAGATCTGCAGGGCGGGTCCGCTGAGGAGTTTGCAGCGTTCCGAGGCCGGACCCGGGTCGGGCACCGGCGCGGCCATGGCGCGTGTCGCCAGCAGGAAGACCCAGGTCTGTACGACTGCCAAGACGGTGGCGACCGAGGCCGCGCGGCGGTGCATGGGCCTACCGGGCATACGTGAAACCTCCGTACCCTTGGACCGCGCCCGCGATGTCCTTCGCTCCGGAGGCGGGGACGTCCCCGCTGACCGGTGCGGGGCCGTCATTCTGAGAGCGTGTCAGCGTCTTCCAGTCGTTGCCCGTCCAGGCGAGCTTCATCGTGAGGGTGAACCAACTCGTGGTGACGGGTTTGACGGAACCCTCGCCGGCCAGTCCGAGCAGGCCGGTGCACCAGACCTCGACGGTTGCCTGGTCCTTTGCGAAGTCCTTGACCTTGGTGCCGATCGGGATGGTGCGCGAGACGAAGGTCATCTTGGCGGGGGCGCTTCCGTCCGCCTTCAGCCCGAGGGTCTTGAAGAAGTCCGGTGAGTAGACGTCATCGAGCTTCTTCTGGAAGGCGGCGGCGGCCGACGGCGCCATGACGGTGTCGACGATCTTGTGCCGCTGGTCCTGGTGGAACATGTCCGAGGACCCCAGCGCCACCGCATAATTCGCCCCCGCCGACTGCGCCCCCTGCTCCGTCTTGGCGAAGCCCGAGGCGATGCCGCTGGTCTTGCCGCTGACGGCCTTGGTGCCGGTGGGGGCGGTGGGCTGGGCGCGGCCGGGGTCCTTGGGGGAGTCGTTGGTGGCGGTTTCGCTGTTGCCGCTGCCGCCGCGGTTGGCGAAGGCGATGGCCGCGAGCAGCAGGACGATCACCCCGACGATCGTGACGAGGTTGCGGCTGGACAGGCCGCCGCGGGAGCGCCGTCCCGAGCCGTAGCCCTCGCCGTCGTTGTCGGGAAGTCTGGTCCGGGTCTGGCCCGTCCCCGGACCGCGGTGGCCTTCGCCGCCGTAGCCGCCGTCGTCACCGAGACTCATCGCGCCTGTGCCCCCTCTGCCGCCGTCGCCGTGCGTGCCCTAGTTGTGCCGCCCTCATATGACCGTAGCCGCGCGGGCGGCGGCTCGGGTGCAGCGGTACGAGTACATCTCACCGTGACGGGTCCTCAGATGCGGTACGGCAGAGGCGAATGGGGGACTCTGGGTTATTTGTGCGCATCGTCTGCTCCGCGGTCGCCGGTCGCCTGCTTACGCCTTCTTGCCCCCGGTCCCACCTGTCCCCGCGCAGCGCTCGGCCCAATCGGTCCGCTGGTCGCGGGGGTGATGAGGGCGTGCTGCGGTTCCGTCGGGCCGGCGTGAGCGGGCGTCAGCATGTGGCCTCGGCAGGGGAGGTGGGGCCGGTGGAAGCGAGTGGGGGCACGGGGCGGCGGAGAGAGGGTGGGCGGGGGCGCACGGGGGCGACGCGGGGACGGACGGACGGGGGCGGGGGCGCGCCCTAGGGGCGGTGGCACCGCCACAGGGCGCGGGGCCTAGACCGCCATTCCGTAGACGATGGTGAAGAGCGTCCCCAGGGAGCCGATGATGAAGACGCCGGTCAGGCCGGCCACGATCAGGCCCTTGCCCTGTTCGGCGCTGAAGGTGTCGCGCAGCGCGGTGGCGCCGATGCGCTGTTTGGCGGCGCCCCAGATCGCGATGCCGAGGCACAGCAGGATCGCCACTGCCATGATCACCTCGACCATCACGCGGGCCTCGTTGCCCAGGCTCCCGAACGGGCCCCAGTCCGGGGCGATTCCGCCGATGATGGTGGTGATGTCGCCTTTTTCGGCCGCAATGAACATGAATGAACTCACCGCCCCTTGATGGGTAGTTGTGTCCCCGTGCCGGCGCGGCACAGGTCGTCTCTATCTTCGCTGACAAATGGGCCGTCAGCTGTCGACTTGGCGGCTTTCTTTGAAGGATCCCGTGCGGATGGCGTGTGCCGGTGGGCGCTCGTCCTCCATTCAACCGGCTGGTCTCACCGTGTGTATCACGGGCGTTAACCCTGGGCAATGATCATCGGGAGCCCCGGTGGCCGGTCCGGCGCGCCGGACCGCGCGTAGCCCGTTCGGGTCCATGGCCCGCCTCCTGTGGGGATCTGATGCGGTGTCGCTCGTCCGGCGGCGTACGGGAGCCGCCGTGGGTGCGACCGGACCCCGGCCGGAGCGCCCCGTGCGCCGCGGGATGCGCCGTCGTGCGGCACCCGGAGCGGCGGGGCGCGCGGGAGCGGCCGGAAAAAGGCAGTGAACCGGGGCTGAATGGGGGAGGGTTGGAGGGTGCGGAAATTCTGGGTGGCCGGAGGGCTCGGGGCAGGGCTGGTGTTCTGCCTGCTCGGACTGCTTGTGATCGGTACGTATATGGCGGCGGCCGGACTGGCCGGGGCCGGCGGGCGGGCGCTCGGGCTGGCGAAGGGGGCGGTGCCCGCCGAATATCAGCAGCTGGTGCAGAAGTGGGGGACGCTCTGCCCGGCGATAAGTCCCTCGCTGCTGGCGGCGCAGCTCTATCAGGAGAGCGGATGGAACCCCCGGGCGCAGAGCCCGGCGGCCGCGCAGGGCATGGCGCAGTTCATTCCGGGGACCTGGCAGACCCATGGCGTCGACGGGAACGGCGACGGCAAGAAGGACGTATGGGACCCGGAGGACGCGATTCCGTCGGCGGCCTCGTACGACTGCGAGCTGGCGAGCTATGTGAAGCGCGCGCCGGGCAATGCCACGCACAACATGCTCGCCGCCTATAACGCCGGGGCCTACCGCGTCATCCAGTACAACGGGGTGCCGCCGTACCGCGAGACACAGAACTATGTGAAGACGATCACGACGCTGGCCAAGAGCTTCGAGGCGCCGGCGGGGCGGGTGGAGCCGTCGCGGCAGGCGGCCGGCGCCATCTACTTCGCACAGCAGAAGCTCGGTACGCGCTATCTGTGGGGCGGCACGGGAACCGCGGCGCAGGGTGGCCGGTTCGACTGTTCCGGGCTGAGCCAGGCCGCGTACCGCTCCGTGGGCATCGAGCTGCCCCGGGTGGCGAACGACCAGTGGAACGCCGGGCCGCATCCGAAGCGGGATGAGCTGCTCCCGGGTGACCTGGTGTTCTTCGCGAACGACCTGAAGGACCCGCGGTCGATCCACCATGTGGGGATCTATGTGGGAGGCGGGTACATGATCAACGCGCCGTACACCGGGGCCGTGATCCGGTTCGACAAGATCGATACGCCGGACTACATCGGTGCGACCCGCGTCACCTCGGATGGCGCAAAAGCGCTGCCCGGTACGAACGCTGCGTGAACATGGGGCCCTGAACTGCGGTGATGAGTCAAGCTTCGATAACGTCCTGGTGATCATCCGATAGCGGGTGGAACGACCGGGGTGGGCATCGCGTTTTCTTGGCGTGGGGACGTAGCAGCGCTTGATACGGCACACGCTCGACGACCACGGGGGCAGGCAGCACACGAAGGCGCTCGCGCGCGCGATAGATAAGGGGCCGCTGCAGATGGCTGGACTCGCATTCGAGAGGCCGAACCCCGACGTCGACGTGCTCGACGGCGTCAACGGCCTCGCGAAGGACGCCCCCCACTGGGTCAACAAGGCCATGGAGTACATCGGTGAGTACGGCATCATCGCCGGCCTCGGCGTGCTGTGTCTGATCGCCTGGTGGTCCGCCCGCCGCCGTCCGGGCGCGCCGGCCGCCGTCGCGGGCCTGATCTGGGCGCCGCTGGCCGCGGGCATCGCCCTGCTGGCCAATATCCCGATCCGGTCATTCGTCGAGCGGCCGCGGCCGTTCAAGGACCACGCCGGGCTGGAAGTGCTGATCCCCGGCAAGAGCGACTTCTCGTTCGTCAGTGACCACGCGACGCTCACCATGGCGGTCGGCGTCGGTCTGTTCATCGCCCACCGGAAGTTCGGGCTGCTCGGGATTCTGCTGGCGCTCGCCGAGGGCTTCTGCCGCGTCTACATGGGCGTGCACTACCCGACCGATGTGATCGGCGGCTTCGCGCTGGGCACCGCCGTCGCGCTGCTGCTGGCGCCGCCGGCGCAGGCGATGCTGGTGCCGCTGACGACGGCGATCAGCCGGTCGAAGCTGGCCTGGCTGGTGTGTGCGCCGGGCGCCGGGGCGGACGTGGACGGCCAGGCGGGGCAGGACGGCGAGGGCGGCCGGGTGGTGGCCACGGGCTCGGCGATGCGGCGCGGAAACAAGGAGCGGGACAAGGATCTGGCGGCCTGAGGGCACGGCCGGTTCGCCGAACCGGCCGGCCCCGGCCTGTATGGCCTGGCGGATGCGGACGGCCCGGCCCCTCGCGGGGGCCGGGCCGTCCGTGTGTCCGCAGGAGTGCGGGCGGTCTCAGAGCGCCTGCGGGAAGGTGCTGAACAGCCGCTGCGGGTCGTAGGTCCGCTTGACCTCGGCGAGACGGGTGGCGGCGGCGCCGTAGTAGGCCGACTTCCAGTCGCGCAGACCGGGGTCGGTGTAGTTCTGGTAGGCGGCGCCCGACGAGTAGCGGCGCATCGCGTCATGGAACGAATTCAGCCACGCTGTGCGGCTGCCGGACGAGCCCTTCTCCGGCCAGGACGTCAAGTACTGCGCGAGGAACCGCGAGCCGCGGTGGACGAAGGCGGTGTCCGAGCTCTTGACGCGGTTGATCGCGCCGCCCAGCGCCGTCAGCGCCACATTCCCGTTGACGCCCTTGCGGCCGCCCGCCTCGATCTGGTCCATCAGGGTGCGGATACCGGCCGTCGACAGCGCGCGGTCGAAGAAGTGCGAACGGGCGGCGTAGGTCTCGCGGCCCAGCTGGCCGGCGCCGGTCTGGCCGGGCAGCGAACCCGGCATATGGCACTGGGCGGTGGACTTGGAGGAGCAGCCCGCGTAGGACTCCATCGCGTCCAGGTAGCCGGTCGGCGTGAGGTGGACGCTCTTGGCGGGGCCGGGGCCGCCGGGCTGGTCGGCGAGCTTGTCGAGGGCGTTCTTCAGCTCGCCGTAGCCGCCCAGGGAGAAGGCCGCGACGGAGACGGTCGGGGTGCCGCCGGGGCGCGCGTCGAGATGGCAGGCGGACCAGATCTCATCGTCCTGCACCGGCCCCCACTTCTGCCAGGACGCCACGACCTTCGCCGCCTTGGCCCACGGCCAGGTCAGGTACGCCATCACCGCGCGCGGCGCCGGATGCGTACGGAAGCGGAGCTCGGTGACCACGCCGAAGTTGCCGTTGCCGGCGCCGCGCAGTGCCCAGAAGAGGTCGGCGTGCTGCTTCTTGTCGCAGTCGACGGTCTTGCCGTCCGCCGTGACCAGGGTGGCGCCGACGAGGCTGTCGCAGGTCAGGCCGTACGCGCGGGAGGACACACCATGGCCGCCGCCCAGGGTGAGGCCGGATATGCCGACGGTGGGGCAGGAGCCCCCGGGTATCGTCACGCCGTGCGCCCCGAGGCCCTGGTAGACGTCGATGAGCTTGGCGCCGGCGCCGATGCGGGTGGTGCCGCCGGACGGCGCGCCGACCTTGGAGAGCGCCGAGACATCGATGATGAGCTTGTTGTTGCCGCTGGACCAGCCCGCGTAGGAGTGGCCGCCGCTGCGGATGGCGACCGGGGTGTCGTGCCGCCGGGCGAAGGCGAGGCATTCGGCGATGTCCGCCGGGTGCTCGACATAGGCGATGGCGGACGGCTTCAGCGTGTCATAGCGGGTGTTGTAGAGGCGCCGGGCGGTCGCGTACGAAGCGTCGGAGGCCCGTATCAGCTTGCCGTCCAGGCTCTTGCCCAGCGCGGTCCAGGAGGACCGGGAGGCCCCGCCCTTGGTGCCGCCACCGGCCGCGGCCGCCGCCGCGTTGGTCCCGGTCATACCGCCCGCGCCGCCCGCGGCGTCCGTAGCGGCCGTCCCCGCCGCGCCCGTCTTGTTGTCGCAGCCGGTGGCCAGGGCGGCCGAGGCCGCCGCCAGTCCGCCGCCGGCCTGCAGGAGTGTGCGCCGCTTCACTGGGATGAGTCCCCCTCGATGTCGAACGTTCCTGCCCCGTCTGCCGAAGGCCCGGCCGGTGGCCACGGGGCGTGTGCCGGGAACGGCATCGCACGGGTGCGGCGACGCGCTGCCCGCGCGTCCCGCTGTGCCCGGAGATGTGCCGCGCTGTCCGGTGCTGTCCGTGAAGTCCGTTGCGGCGCGGTGCCGTTGCTTCCCGACTAGGCAGATGCGGCAGGGGCGGATGGGGTTCCCGGAACGGACTCCCTCATTCCCGTGAGCGGCCGTCTCCGTCATCCTCGGCGCCGGATCCGGCCTCGACGTCGGCCAGATGGCGCTCCGCGTCCGTACGCGCCTGGGAGCGGGCGCGGCGGGCCGGCCCCCGCCAGCCGCAGTCGCAGCGGGCCGTGCAGAAGGCGCCGCGTTCGGTGGTGAAGGTGGTGTGAGGGGCTCGGTCGGGCACCCGGCCACGCTACGCGTCCCAGGTGCCCTTGCGTGACGAGCCCCCTGGACAGTCGTTGAACGAAGCGGTCGACGGAACGTCAGATGCGGCGCCGGCGGATCGTCCGACCCTCCCGAGCGGACCGGCCGGCCCAGGCCGTTCCCGAAGACAGCGGCCGAGGGGGCTCGTACGCGATGGTGGTGCAGGACAGGCGAGGCGGCGGCACGGTCGCCGTGGCCATGGCGTGCGGGACGGGTCTGGCGGTCGGGCTGCTGACATCGGGCTGTTCCCCGGACGGGGCCGCGGCCGACGACCAGGAACCGGCCGGCCGGGCCGCCCCCGCCGCGGCCGAGGTCCGGGACAGCGCGGACGCCCTGGTGCGGGCCGGCTCCGCCGCGGTCCGTACGTCCATGGAGACCGTCAGCGGCGGCACCCGCGTCGCCATCCGCGGCACCGGCGGGTATGACTTCGCCACCAGCACCGGGCGGCTGCGGGTGGTGCTCCCTGATCCGGCGGGTGAACCCCGCGGCGGCCATCAGCCGATCACGGAGATCCTCGCGCCCGGTGCGCTGTTCATGAAGAACCGCGGGGCCGGGGTGCCCGCCGACAAATGGGTACGGGTGGCCACCGCCGCACTGCCCGACGGGAATCTGGTCACCGGTGGCGCGACCGATCCGCTGACCGCCGCCGAACTGCTGCGCGGCGCACGGGAGGTGACGTATCAGGGCGAGGAGTGGCTGGACGGGGTCCGGGTGCGGCACTACCGCGGTACGGCCGACATCGCGGCGGCCGCCGCGGCGGCGTCACCGCGCACCGCACCCGCGCTGGTCGCCGCGGAGGACGGGTTCACCACCGATGAGGTGCCGTTCGATGTGTATCTGGACGACGCGGGGCGGCTGCGGAAGGTGCGCCAGTGGTTCCGTTTCGCCAACGGTGCGCCACAGGGCGCCTCGGTGACCTCTACTACGGAACTGTCCCGTTTCGGGACGAAGGTCGCGGTGCGGCTTCCGGACGAACGGGACATCTACGCGGGCAAGATCGCTTCGCCCACGCCATGAGGCCGGGCGTCGCGGGCAGGGCATGTGACGGGGGTGCATGCCGGATGGCGGAAATGGTCCATCCGTGCCATGCGCGGAGCAGGCGCCCGTCCCTAGGCTTGCGGTAACCACCCCAGGCGTGGGAAGGCGCTCGAAGGAGGAGGTGTTGTACGTGGCCGGACACCGCCCTACGACGGTCCAGGACCACGTAGCCCTCGTCGAGATCGACCTGACTGGTGAGTTGATGATCGCGGCGGCGGCCGCGAGCGAGGATCGGCTCAGCCCGGACCGTATCGACGAGGTGCTGGAGGTCGACGGGGAGGACGGCGGCGACACGGGCCGCCGGGTGCCGCCTCAGGCCGGGCCCGCCGGACGGTGCCCCGGCTAAGGGTTGTCCTCGAAGTCCCGTCCGCCTCGCTCAGGTGCGCAGCATCCGCTCGATGGCCTTGGTGGCTTCCTGGACCTTGGCGTCGATGGCCTCGGGGCCCTTGACGGCGGCGTCGGCGACGCAGTGGCGCAGATGTTCCTCCAGGAGTTGGAGGCCGAAGGACTGCAGGCCCTTGGTGCTCGCCGAGACCTGGGTGAGTATGTCGATGCAGTAGACGTCTTCTTCCAGCATCCGCTGGAGTCCGCGGATCTGGCCCTCGATCCGCCGCAGTCGCTTGATGTGTGCGTCCTTCTGCTGTGCGTAGCCGTGCACACCGGCGGGCGGAGAAGTCTCTGCGTGATGGGTCACGGTTTGAACGTCGCTTCGGGGGTCGGCGTCCGGCTCCTGGGGGTGGCGGGCCGCGGCGGCAGCGGTGCCGTCGCCGGCGTCGGCGTCCGTGGTCGTCATGCCGTCTCCCGTGGTATCTAGGCGATCTATATACCCCTGGTGGGTATATGGTACCGAACTTTGCGGGCACCCCTGGTACCCCGTGCAGAGCATGCTGCACGATGGGCGACACTGAAGGAATGCCGGTTAGCAGTGGCTGGATGATGCGCCTAGCATCAACTCGACCGAATCCGATGTACCCCGAGGATTTCACGTGCGCTTTCGTCTGACCCCCAGGGAGACGAGCTTCTACGACATGTTCGCCGCCTCCGCGGACAACATCGTCACGGGCTCCAAGCTCCTGATGGAACTGCTCGGGGCGGACGCCTCCGCTCGGGCAGAGATCGCCGAGCGAATGCGGGCGGCGGAGCACGCGGGTGATGACGCGACCCACGCGATCTTCCACCAGCTGAACTCCTCGTTCATCACGCCGTTCGACCGCGAGGACATCTACAACCTCGCCTCGTCGCTCGACGACATCATGGACTTCATGGAAGAGGCGGTCGACCTGGTCGTCCTCTACAAGGTCGAGGAGCTGCCCAAGGGCATCGACCAGCAGATCGAGGTGCTGGCGCGGGCGGCCGAGCTGACCGCCGAGGCCATGCCGCATCTGCGGACCATGACGAACCTCACCGAGTACTGGATCGAGGTCAACCGGCTGGAGAACCAGGCCGACCAGATCCACCGCAAGCTGCTGGCGCACCTCTTCAACGGCAAGTACGACGCCATCGAGGTCCTCAAGCTCAAGCAGATCGTGGACATCCTGGAAGAGGCCGCGGACGCCTTCGAGCACGTCGCCAACACCGTCGAGACCATCGCGGTCAAGGAGTCCTGAGCGCTTCCCATGGACACCTTCGCGCTCGTCGTGACCATCGCGGTCGCGCTCGGATTCACCTACACCAACGGCTTCCATGACTCCGCGAACGCCATCGCGACCTCGGTCTCGACGCGGGCGCTGACCCCGCGCGCCGCGCTGGCGATGGCCGCCGTGATGAACCTCGCCGGTGCCTTCCTGGGCAGCGGGGTCGCCAAGACGGTCAGCGAGGGGCTGATCTCCACTCCGCACGGCAGCAAGGGGATGGGCATCCTCTTTGCCGCGCTGCTCGGCGCGGTGGTCTGGAACCTCGTCACCTGGTACTTCGGCCTGCCGTCGTCGTCCTCGCACGCCCTCTTCGGCGGCATGGTCGGCGCCGCCCTGGCCGGTGGCACCACCGTGATCTGGTCCGGGGTGGTCGAGAAGGTCGTCCTGCCGATGTTCATCTCGCCCGTCATCGGTCTGGTGCTCGGCTATCTCGTGATGGTCGTCATCCTCTGGATGTTCCGGAAGTCCAACCCGCACAAGGCCAAGCGCGGCTTCCGGATAGCCCAGACGGTGTCCGCGGCGGGCATGGCCCTCGGCCATGGCCTCCAGGACGCCCAGAAGACCATGGGCATCGTGGTGATGGCGCTGGTCATCGCCGATGTCGAGGACCAGAACGCAGCCATCCCGATCTGGGTCAAGCTGGCCTGTGCGATCACCCTCTCGCTCGGTACGTACGCGGGCGGCTGGCGCATCATGCGCACCCTGGGCCGCCGGATCATCGAACTGGACCCGCCGCAGGGCTTCGCCGCGGAGACCACGGCCGCCTCAGTCATGTACACCGCGTCCTTCATGTTCCACGCGCCGATCTCCACCACCCATGTCATCACCTCCGCGATCATGGGCGTGGGCTCGACCAAGGGCCCGCGCGCGGTGCGCTGGGGCGTCGCCAAGAACATCGTGATGGGCTGGTTCATCACCATGCCGGCCGCGGCGCTGGTCGCGGCCTTCGCGTACTGGATCGTGGAGTTGGTGTTCGGCTGACCTCCGGCTCGGCCGCGGTGCCCTGAGGCCCGTGGTCCGCTGAGCGCCGCGGTCTTCTGAACACAGCAGTCCCCTGAGCACAGCAGTGGGCCCGCCCCCCGGGAAGTGGGGGCGGGCCCTTCGTCTTGCGGTGGCACCGCCATGCAGCACCGCAGGACGTCTGGTGGGGGCGGCCCGGCCGGAGCGGCCGGGCCGCGCTCGCGCTCAGCCGAAGCGGCCGGAGATGTAGTCCTCCGTGGCCTGGACCGACGGGTTGGAGAAGATCCGCTCGGTGTCATCGATCTCGATCAGCTTGCCGGGCTGGCCGACGGCGGCGAGGTTGAAGAACGCCGTACGGTCCGAAACACGCGCGGCCTGCTGCATGTTGTGCGTCACGATGACGATCGTGAAGCGCTCCTTGAGCTCGCCGATCAGGTCCTCGATGGCGAGGGTGGAGATCGGGTCGAGCGCCGAGCACGGCTCGTCCATCAGCAGCACCTGCGGTTCGACCGCGATGGCACGGGCGATGCACAGCCGCTGCTGCTGGCCGCCGGAGAGCCCGGAACCGGGCTTGTTCAGCCGGTCCTTGACCTCGTTCCAGAGGTTGGCGCCCTTGAGCGACCTCTCGACGATGTCCTTGAGCTCGCTCTTCTTGTACGCGCCGTTCAGCCGCAGACCGGCCGCGACATTGTCGAAGATCGACATCGTGGGGAACGGGTTGGGGCGCTGGAAGACCATGCCGACGGTGCGGCGCACGGCGACCGGGTCGACCCCGGAGCCGTAGAGGTTCTCGTCGTCCAGCATCACCTTGCCCTCGACGCGGCCGCCGGGGGTGACCTCGTGCATCCGGTTCAGGGTGCGCAGGAAGGTCGACTTGCCGCAGCCGGACGGGCCGATGAAGGCCGTCACGGAGCGCGGCTCGACGGTCATCGAGATGTCGTCGATGGCCTTGTGGCTGCCGTAGAACGCGGAGAGGCCGCTGACGTCGATTCGCTTGGCCATGGAAATCACTGCTTCTTTCTGTTGGCCGACTTGGTCAGCGGCCGGACTTGGGGGCCTTCCAGCGGGCGATGCCGCGGGCCACCAGGTTGAGGATCATGACGAAGGCGATGAGGACCAGTGCCGCGGCCCAGGCGCGGTCGTACGAGGCCTCGGAACCCTGCTGCCACTGCTGGAAAACGTAGAGCGGAAGTGACTGCTGGGCATCTTCGAAGGGGTTGTTGTTGATCGTCTTCGCGCCCCACACCAGGAGCAGCACGGGCGCCGTCTCTCCGGTGATGCGCGCGATGGAGAGCATCACGCCGGTGGTGATGCCACCGATCGACGTGGGCAGGACGACCTTGATGATGGTGCGCCACTTCGGGACGCCGAGGGCCAGCGAGGCCTCGCGCAGCTCGTTCGGGACGAGCTTGAGCATCTCCTCGGTGGAGCGGACCACGACCGGCATCATCAGGATCGCCAGCGCCATCGAGCCGGCGAAGCCGGACGGGCCGAAGCCGAGGATCAGGATCCACACGGAGAGGATGAACAGGCCGGCCACGATCGACGGGATACCGGTCATCACGTCGACGAAGAAGGTGACGGCCCGCGCGAGCCGGCCGCGCCCGTATTCGACGAGGTAGATCGCGGTGAGCAGACCGATCGGCGCGGCGATCACGGTGGCCAGGCCGACCTGCTCCAGCGTGCCGATGATCGCGTGGTAGATACCGCCGCCGGGCAGCGCGTCCGGGGTGGTGCCCATGGAGTGCTGCAGGAAGTAGACGTCCAGGACCTTGGTGCCGCGGCTGACGGTCTCATACAGGAGGGAGGCCAGCGGTACGACGGCGAGCAGGAAGGCGATCCAGACCAGGCTGGTGGCCAGCCGGTCCTTGGCCTGCCGGACGCCCTCGACGGCCGCGGACAGCACGAAGGTGCCGAGGATGAAGACCGCGGCGGCGATCAGGCCCCACTGGACGGTGCTGTCCAGGCCGGCGCCCAGTCCGATGCCGCAGCCGGCACCGGCCGCGGCCAGTGCGATGACCGGCGGGGACCAGCGCGGCAGCCGGGCCTGCTTGAGGGAGACCGGAAGCGGGCTGCCACCGTTGGAGACCGCGGGGCGGTCAGTCGTGATACTCATGCCGCCACCTCGCTTCGCGAGGCGTTGCATTCGCAAGACGCGCACCTGTTGTTGATTCGTTCGCTTCGCTCACTCATGCGGCGGCTCCCGAGTACTCCTTGCGACGGGCGATGATCAGGCGGGCCGCGCCGTTGACGAGCAGCGTGATCACGAAGAGGACGAGACCGGAGGCGATCAGGGCGTCCTGGCCGAACTGGTCGGCCTCGCTGAACTTGCTGGCGATGTTCTGGGCGAACGTGCCGCCGCCCGGGTCCAGCAGGCTGGCGTTGATGAGGAAGCTGGGCGAGAGGACCGTGGCGACGGCCATCGTCTCGCCGAGCGCACGGCCCAGGCCGAGCATGGAGGCGCTGATGACGCCGGAGCGGCCGAAGGGGAGCACCGACATCCGGATGACTTCCCAGCGGGTGGCGCCGAGGGCCAGCGCGGCCTCCTCGTGCATCTTCGGGACCTGGAGGAACACCTCACGGCTGACGCTGGTCACGATCGGCAGGATCATGATCGCGAGCAGGATGCCGACGGTGAACAGCGAACGGGCCGCCCCGCCGCCGTATTCGAAGATGCCGGTCCAGCCGAGGTAGTCGTCCAGCCAGGTGTAGAGGCCGGTCAGATGCGGGACGAGGAAGAGCGCGCCCCACAGGCCGTAGATGATGCTGGGCACCGCGGCGAGCAGGTCGATGACGTAGCCGAGCAGCGAGGACAGCTTGCGCGGGGCGTAGTGCGAGATGAACAGCGCGATGCCGACCGCGACCGGGACCGCGATGATCATCGCGATCACGGAGCTGACGACGGTGCCGAAGGCGAGTACCGCGATGCCGAACTTCGGCTCCAGTCCGCTGGCGTTCCAGTCCAGCGTGGTGAAGAAGTTGGCCTTGTCGCCCGAGATGGCGAGCACCGAGCGGTAGGAGAGGAAGACCGCGATGGCCGCCATGATCACCAGGAGGGCGATACCGGAGCCCCGGGAGAGCCCGAGGAAGATCCGGTCGCCGGGGCGGACGGCCTTGCCGGATATCGCGGAGCGGCCGTCGTGGTGTGGCGGGGGCGGGGTGTCGGTTGTGGAGGAGGCTGTGTTCATGGGTTCTCCGGTCTGCGGAGCCGGATGACGGCTCCTGGCGCGGCGGTGCACCGGACGGGCGGCGGCCCGAAGGGGGCCCTGGTGAAGGGGCCCCCTTGGTGGACCGTACGGCGGTTCATGGGCCGCCGCCCGGTAGGTCAGGAGATCTTGGCGACGGTCGCGCGGACCTTGTCGGCGATCTCGGTGGGCAGCGGGGCGTAGCCGAGCTGCTTGAGCGCGCTCTGGCCGTCCTTGCTGGCGATGTAGGTCAGGAAGGACTTGGTGGCGGGCAGCGTCTCGGCCTTGTTGCCCTTGTCGCAGGCGATCTCGTACGTCACCAGGGTGATCGGGTACGCGCCCTCGGCCTTGGTGGTGTAGTTGAGCTTCAGGGCCAGGTCATCGCCCTTGCCGACCTGGCTGGCCTCGGAGATGGCCTTAGAGGCGTTGTCGACGGTGGCCTCGACCGGCTCCTTGGCGCCGGTGTTCAGCTTGGCCGTCTGGATCTTGCTGGCCGTGGCGTACGACAGCTCGAAGTAGGAGATCGCGCCGCTGTTCTGCTTGACCTGCGAGGAGACACCGGACGAGCCGGAGGCCGCCTGGCCGCCCTCGCCCTCCCACTTCTTCGCCGGCTCGTGCTTCCAGCCACCGGCGGCCTTGAGGTACTTGGTGAAGTTGTCGGTGGTGCCCGAGTCGTCGGAGCGGTGGAACGGCTGGATCTTGAGGTCCGGGAGCTTCGCGCCCGGGTTCAGCTGCTTGATCGCCGGGTCGTTCCACTTCTTGATCTCCGAGTTGAAGATCTTCGACAGCGTCTTGGCGTCCAGCACCAGGTTGTCGACGCCGGGGACGTTGTAGCCGACCGCGATCGGGCCGCCGACCATCGGCAGGTCAATGGCCTGGCCGCCCTTGCAGACCTGCTTGGACTTGGTGACCTCATCGGGCTTGAGGGCCGAGTCGGAGCCGGCGAAGGCGGTCTGGCCCTGCAGGAAGGTGGTGACTCCGGCGCCGGAGCCCGTCGGCTGGTAGTTGATCTCGGTGTTCTTGCAGGCGCCCGCGTAGTTCTGCACCCAGACGTCCATGGCGTTCTTCTGCGCGGACGATCCGGACGCGAGCAGCTTGCCCTTGCCGTCACACTTGATGTTCGACGGCTTGGCGGCGGCACCGCCACCGGCGCTGGTGTCGTCGGAGCCGCACGCGGACAGGGCCAGGGCACCGGTGACCGCGAGAGCGCCAACGGCGAGGGCGCGAACCCGGTTCTTGCGCTGAAGCTTCACTGTCGAGAGTTCCTTCCTGAGGCGCGCCGCTTCGTCGGCGAGCGAGGTGGTGAGGAGCGTTGGCTGTCGCCTCTTGCGATGCCAGCTAGCCGCGTCGCGCTTGCGCTGTGGGCAGGACGCGCACTCGGTAGGGCTGAAATTAGGTAGATCAGGTGAAGCGGCCGATGGAGGAGAGTGAACGCAGGGTGAACCTCGGCCATCGGCTGGGTGCGGGTGGAACCGTTCGCCTACTTGCGCGATACGGCCCGTCACCCTGTTGAATTACCGGCCGGTATGGCAGCATCTCGCGCCTGAGACGACGCGAATCGGCGCGGAACGACCGGAGGTGGCTGGTGGGGAGCCAGGGGGCAGAGCAGGGCGTTCGGAGCGTACGGGGCATGCGTGACGTACCGGGTGTGCGGGGCGCCACGGGCGCCAGGGGCGGCAGAGGCGGTCGGCTGGTGGCCTGCACCGTCGTCGTCCTGTGTGCGATGGGGCTGCTCGGGGGGACGGCGACGGCCGCCTACGCCGATGACCCGAAGAACCCGTCGGCGGACGCGCGGCGGGCCGGAAGCGCCGCGGCCGCCGCGGACGCCGACGCCCGCCGCCTCGACGACATACGCAAGAAGATCGACGACCTCTACCGCAAGGCGGAAAAGGCCACCGACGCCTACAACGCCGCCGAGGAGCAGGTCGGGCTCCAGCAGAAGGAGATCGTCCGGCTGGCCCGCAGCATCGACCACACCCAGCGCAAGCTGACCGCCCTCAAGCGGCAGGCCGGCTCACTGGCCAGCGCCCAGTACCGCGGCGGCGGGATGCCCTCCGAGGCGAAACTGATGCTCGACGCCGACCCCGAAGGCTTTCTCGACAAGGTCACCCTGGCCCGGAAGGGACAACTGGCCGCCAAACGCGTGATACACCAACTCGGGGTGCTCAAGGGTGACTTGGAGCGGTATTCGGACTCCGCGACGGACCGCTGGGAGCAGCTGGAGGCGAACCGCAAGAAGAAGGAAAGCGCCCGGCGGGACATCAAGAAAAAGATCGACGAGGCAAAACTGCTGGAATCCCGGCTGGCCGTCAAGGAAAAGGACCGGCTGAAGAAGCTGGAGGACGAGCAGGCCTTCAACCAGCAGCAGAAGTGGCTCGACTCCGGCGTACTGAAAGACATCAGCAACAAAGCGTCGGCGGCCGGCAAGAAGGCGATTTCCTTCGCCACCGCACAGCTCGGCAAGGATTATGTGTGGGGCGCCGAGGGTCCGGACACCTTCGACTGCTCCGGGCTGACCCTGCGGGCCTGGCAGGCCGGTGGCCACACCATTCCGCGGACCTCACAGGAACAGTGGCGGCAGCTGCCCCGGATCGCCCTCCGGGATATGCGACCGGGCGATCTGATCATTTATTTCTCGGATGCCAGCCATGTCGGGATGTATCTCGGTGACGGCGCAATGGTGCATGCGCCGCGGCCCGGCCGGCAGGTGACGATCACCGGCGCCGGCACCATGCCGATCCTCGGCGTCGTCCGCCCCGACGGCGCCGCCGGCGACGATGGCGCGCATCACAACGGGCGATGAATGACCGGATTGTTTGCTGTCTGAGGGTTGCCGTGGCGTAGCGGAATGCACTCAAGCGGGGTGATGTTCGTCATTCCGCATTCCGCCCTCCCCAGGTCAAATGGCTTATCGGGTGCGGCATATGACGATGGCCGATTGCCGCCGGGCATTCCCTACCTCTCCGTACTGACGCTATGGTCGCCTGTCAGTGCCCGGCACGGCCCACTCATTTGACCGACGAGCGATGTGGCGCCGGGCACGGTGGTGCGCCGGTCGGTGCCCCACCGCACCCCTCGGGGGGAGGGAAGGAAGCAGACCAATGCCCGTACCCGTACCGCACCAGCGGACGGTCGTGCTGCCGCACCAGGCAGGACCGGCGGACGACGCCTGCGCGCAGAGCGCGCGAGTCGCCGACACGCCGGGCGCGGGGGACGCGACGGCCCGGGGCGTCGGCGCCCCGGTGGCCGCCGGCGGCCGGGCCCGGACCGTCCCGGCCGAGGGCTACCCCGAGACCGGGCAGCCCCAGCCGGCCGAACAGCGACTTTCGGCCGACCGCGGACCGCTGCACCAGGGCCTGACCCTGCTCCTCATCGGCGAGGACCCCAACAGCCATGTCCCCGAGATGTGGGACTGGGCCGGCCGCAAGGTACGCCTGCGGACCGCCCGCAACCTCACCGAGGCCGAGCGGCTGCTCACCGACGACGTGCACTGCATCCTGCTCGACCTGCCCCCGGCGGAGCGCACCGCCGACCGTGACACCGGCGTCCCCGGCGACGAGCTGGGCATGCTGCGTGACGTACTGCGCATGGCGACCTCGCACGCCGTCCTCGTCCTCACCTACGAGACGGACGCCGAGCGCGCCGCCGACGCCGTCCGCGTCGGCGCCCAGGACTACCTCTTCCGTGACGAGCTGGACGGCGCGGTCCTCAGCCGCGCGGTCCGCTACGCCGTCGAACGCAAACGCGCCGACCTCGCCCAGCGCCAGCTCACCGAGTCGCGGATGCTCGCCCAGGAGAACGCCCGCCTGGAGCGCGGCCTCCTGCCCACACCCCTGCTCGACGGCTCCGACCTCCGGTTCGCCGCCTGCTACCGCCCCGGCCGCAGCCGCGCCCTGCTCGGCGGCGACTTCTACGACACCGTCCGCACCCCCGACGGCACCGTCCACGCGATGATCGGCGACGTCTGCGGCCACGGCCCCGACGAAGCCGCCCTCGGCGTCGAGCTGCGGATCGCCTGGCGCGCGCTGACCTTCGCCGGGCTCTGCGGCGACGAGCTGCTCGCCACCCTCCAGAAGGTGCTGGAGCACGAGCGCGCCGACGACGAGATCTTCGCGACGCTGTGCACCGTCGACATCTCCGCGGACGGCCGCCGCGCCGGACTGTGCCTGGCCGGCCACCCCGCCCCGCTGCTGGCCCGGTCCGGCGAGCGCCCCGGCCTGCTGCCGTACGAATTCGGCGGCCCGGCGCTCGGCCTGCTCCCGAACGCCCGCTGGCCGCGTCGGCAGGTAGAGCTGGGCGGCTCCTGGAGCCTGATGATGTACACCGACGGTCTGATCGAGGGCCGGATCGGCAAGGGCAACCAGCGCCTCGGCCAGGACGGCATGACCGAGCTGGTCAGCCGCCAGATGGCGGCGGGCCTCAGCGGTGAGGAACTGCTGGACGCCTCGGTCAGGGAGGTCCGCGATCTCAACGGCGGCGAGCTGACGGATGACGTGGCCGTGCTGTTGCTGGATCGGCGGTAGCGGGGCGGCCGGGGGCCGGGGTGCCGCGCGGCCGCGGCCGCCGGGGGACGGGCCGGGTGCGGTTGCGTCCCGTCCGCCGTTGTAGGGCCGGAGCGGCTCAGCGCCCGCCGTTGTAGGGCCCGTACGGCCCGTCGGAGCTGGAGCCCCCGCGGCGCGGGCCGCGGCCACCGCCGGAGACCTCCCGGAGCGCGGGCCGGACGTCGACGGTGTAGACGATCACCGCGATCACGCCGATGACCGGCAGGAACGACATGATCGGGAGAATGAACAGCAGCGCCGTGGCCAGCGCGAGGAAGATCAGCCACATGCCCTTGGTCTGCTTGCTCGCGGCGCGGTAGGCGTCCTCCCGCCGTACGGCCGCGTCGATCAGCATCACGGCGGCATAGACGCCCAGGGCGAGCTGCACCCAGCTCAGAATGCTCTGGAACCCGTAAATCAGCACGCCCTACACCGCCCGTTCGCCCGTTGTGTCGTCTCGGTCTGCTGCTGCGGCCACCGGCCGCCCATGCGGCCCCACCGTACCCGCACAACGGGCCGGGCACCTGAAGTGTGCCCGGCCCGTGCGGTGAATCGGCGCCCCCGGCGCCATGTGAGCGGGCTCACGGCCCGCTATCCGGTGCTCCGCGGTCACTTGGCGGACGGCGGGGTGCTCTTCTTCGCCGGAGCCGGCGACGGCTTGCGCTGCGCGACGGGCTTCTTCGGCGCGGCCGGCTTGGGCTGCATCGACGGGGTCGCCTTGGTCTCGGCCTTGGCCCCGTTGGCGGCCTGCGGCTTCGCGCCGCTCTTGTTGGCCGGCTTCTGCGCCGTCTTCTGCCCGGACTTCTGCGCGGGCTCCGGCTCGATCGCCACCGCGAGGTCCTCGACCTGGTCGGCGGCCTCGCCGCGCCAGGTCGCCACGGCGTCCCGGCCGCGCTCGGCCAGCTCCTCGTAGCCCTCACGGGCCCGGACGACGGCCTCGGCGGCCCGGCCCACACCCTGGAGCGCCAGCTCCTGCGCCTGGTCGCGGACCTTCTTGATGTCGCCGTCCAGCGACCCCAGCAGCTCGGAGAGCCGCTCCTGTGCGTCCTTGGCCTGCTTGCTGACCAGGGCCTGGACGTCCTTGGGGTCGGTGCTGCGTACGGACTCGAAGCGCTTGGGCGCCTCGGACCGGATCTTCTCGACGAACTGCGGGACCTCGCCGAGCTTCTCGGCAGCCAGGTCGACGGTGCCGGCCAGGGCGTACAGCGGGGTCGCGTCGGTCAGGGCCTTGCGGAGGTCATCGGTATTGATGGCCATGACGTTGTTCCTCCTGGAAACGGAATCGGTTGCTCAGGTGGCGTGCGGGCCGCCGTCGGCCTCTGTTGCGAGGGTGTCCGTACCGCGCCCGTCCTCATGTCCGCTCGCAGCGGCGTCCTTGCCGCCATTCCCGAGCCCGTTCTCCTTGCGGAAGGACTCGTAGATCTGCAGCAGGACCTGCTTCTGTCGCTCGTTCAGCGCCGGGTCGGTGAGTATCGCGGTCTGCACTTCGACCCCGTCCAGACCGTGCCGCTCGTCCAGGATCCCGGCCTGGACATACAGCGTCTCCGCGGATATCCGCAGCGCCTTCGCGAGCTGCTGCAGAATCTCCGCGCTCGGCTTGCGCAGGCCACGCTCGATCTGGCTGAGGTACGGATTGGACACCCCGGCGGCATCCGCGAGCTGCCGCAGACTCAGCTGCGCCGTGCGCCGCTGCTCCCGCAGGAACTCGCCGAGATTGCCGACATTGAGTGATGCCATACCCCGATGGTGCCTCGCCGTGCTAACTATTGCAAGCAAGCGCTAGCAATAGTGGTGTGGCCGGGTGGGGGCGCTGGGTGCGGTCCGGGTGCCTTGCGCGCCGCGCCTCTCCTGTCCGTCGGCTGCCCGAGGCGGGCGCGGACACGCCCTGTGTCTGGCCGCCTGGCCGCCTGCCTGCTTGCCCGTCCGTCCGCCTGCCCGCCCGCCCGCTCGTCGTCCCGGTCAGACGTAGGTGTGCGTGCGCGTGTACGCCGTGAAGCCCAGGGACTCGTAGAGCCGCTTGGGGACGGGGTACCCGGCGTCGCCCCGGCAGTAGACGACGGCCCGCCGCCCGCCGTCCGCCGGCCGCGGCGAACGCCCGTAGTACCGCGAGGCAGACGGCACGGGCCAGACCGCGTCGGCGGTGGCCGTGACGTTCCGGTGCGGCGATCACGTGGGGTTGTGTTTCGGGGCCCAGGTGAGGTCCCCGATGTGCCGGTAGCCGCTGTCCGGAAGAGGCGGCCGGCCAGACTCTGCATGGCGCGTAACGCCACCGGACCGGTGTACTCATGGCGCTGCATGGGGTGTTGGCCTCACCTGGGTCGACGGCATGGCACGCTCCGGCGCCATGGTGACGGGGCTGGTGCTCCCGCCGGGCAACGGAGTTATGCCCGCCCCTCCGCGGGCCGGGTCCCGATGATGACCGTGGCGTAGAGATCCTCGGAGCTGGTCACCCTGGGAGCCAGCCCATTGCGGGTGAATGCCGCCACCGCATGCCGGGCCTGCCGTTCGCTCGTCTCGACCAGTAGTCGGCCTCCTGGTGCGAGCCACTGTGGTGCGGTCGCGGTCACCCGTCGCAGGACGTCGAGCCCGTCCGCGCCGCCATCGAGCGCCACCAGTGGCTCGTGCTCACGGGCTTCGGGCGGCAGGAGCCCGACTTCCTCGGTCGGTACGTAGGGGACGTTGGCCACCAGGACGTCGATGCGGCCCCGGAGCCCGGTGGGCAGTGCGTCGAAGAGGTCGCCCTCGTAGACGTCACCTCCGGCGGGAGTGACGTTGCGTCGGGCGCAGCGCACCGCGGCGGGCTCGATGTCCGCCGCGTACAGCTCGATCCGGTCCAGGGCATCGGCAAGTACGGCGCCCACCGCGCCGGATCCGCAACACAGGTCGACGACGACCGGGGGCCGCCCGGTGCGGTCGGCGGCCCGGCGACCGAGGCCGACGGCCTGGCCCACGAGGAATTCGGTGCGGCGGCGCGGTACGAAGACGCCGGGATCGACGGCGATCCGCCGTCCGTAGAACTCCGCCCAGCCGACGACGTGTTCCAGGGGCAGGCCGGTGACGCGCCGCTCCACCATGGCGGCGAGTTCGTCCGCGGTACGCGCGGAGGAGAGGAGCAGCTCCGCCTCGTCCTCCGCGAAGACACAACCGGCGGCGCGCAGTGCGGTGATGACGGCGGATCGGGAGTGCGGTGCGCAGAGGGGCGGGTGGAGGGGTGCCGCGAGCGACGAGGAGAGAGAGGAGGGAGGTGACGAAGGGTGGGGCCGCATCGGGGATGGCGACATGTGAGCCTTTCGGGGCGCCGAGGGCGCTTCCCGGGTCACGTGTGTCGGTTGGTCACCTGCGCCGGGTGGACCGCACGGGCGTGAGCCGGAAGCACCTGCCTGATCTGGCGGGGAATCGGTCTCACCTCCTCGGTCCGTTCACTACTGGCGGCGCCACACTACCTGACCTGGTCCTCTGCGCCCAGGCGAGTTGGTCCTCCGCGCCCAGGCGGAGATGGCTCGGCCGCAGACCCGCCGCGGGCGCCGCGCGGGCGCGATCTCGCCCGCCAACTCACAATGGCTGGAAAGTACTTGTCACTTCGGAAAGTATTTGTCACGCTGAATGCAGGAAGTCGGGGAAGCGGATCAGGGGGACTGGCATGGGGGAGTACGCCTCGCGGGATGCGGCGGCCGCATTGGCCCGAGCGCAGGAACTGGGCTCGACGGTGCGGAGCGGCACGAAGTGGTATGTCTGGTATCAGGTGATCTTCGGTTGCTCGGCTGCGGTCATGGTGCTGTGCGTCGGGCTGCTGGCCGCGCCCCAGGGGGTGGCGATCGGCACGGGCATCTGGGTGGCCACCATCGCGGGCTTGTCGGTCTACTCGGCCCGGCAGCGAGTTGCCAGACGCGGGTTCGGGCGGTGGCATGCCGGCTTGATCACGGTGTGGGCGCTGCTCTACCTCGCGGTGCTGTTGCCCGGCATCTTCTGGCATCAGGGCGCCGCGGCGTGGTGGGTGCCCGGGGCACTGGTGGTGGCCCTGCCAGGGCTGATAGGCGGTTATGTGGAGGCGCGAAGGTGACCGAAACGCATCACGGGGCACATCCGCGTCATGCGCTCGACGAGGTGATTCACGCCCCGGTCCGCTTCTCCATCGTGGCGACCCTGGCGGCCGCCGACAAGGCCGAGTTCGCCTTCGTCCGCGACACCGTCGAGGTGAGCGACTCGGTCCTGTCGCGGCAGGTCACCACCCTGGAGAAGGCCGGCTATGTCGCCGTCACCAAGGGGTACGTCGGCAAGCGTCCGCGGACCTGGCTCGCCCTCACCCCCGCCGGCCGCGCCGCCTTCGCCGCACACTGCCAGGCGCTGCGGGCGATAGCGGGAGACGGAGCGGGCGGCGCCTGACGGAGGAGGCAACTGGGGAGCGGGCGGAGGAGATCCCACGGCAGCTGCTGGATGAGCCGACGGAGGCTGCTGGATGAGCCCACGGCAGCTGATGGATGAGCCGACGGAGGCTGAGGGACCAGCTGACGGAGGCTGAGGCCATCGACGGGACGACCTGGATGCTGGAGGAGGCGGACACCGGGTCCCGGAGTCTCCCGGAGGCCGAGGCTCGTGCTCTGCGTGCCCACCCCAACCTGTGCCTGAACGAAGGTGTGTTGACTTGGAGCGCACTCCAACTCATAGCGTCCGGGACGGGATCACGGAACAGGCCCGGCACACGGGCCCCGAGCCCAGGGCTCAGGTATCAGGGCGCTGGGCACTCGGAGCAGATTCCGGGCTCCGGATCCGTCCGTCGCACGTCCAGGAGGTAGCAGCAGCATGACCACGATGAACATCCCGACACGGCACCTCGGTGAACTGGCCGTTTCCGCACAGGGGCTCGGCTGCATGGGCATGAGCCATGGCTACGGGGAGTCGGACGACGTGCAGTCGGCCGCGACCATCAACCGCGCGCTCGACCTCGGCGTCCGCCTCCTGGACACCGCCGATTTCTACGGTGCGGGGCACAACGAGGAGCTGATCGGCCGGGCCATCGCCGGACGGCGGGACGAGGTGGTGCTGGCGACGAAGTTCGGCTTCGCCAATCGCCTCGGTGAGCCGACCGCGATCCGGGGCGACGCCGCCTATGTACACGAGGCCTGCGACGCCTCGCTGCGCCGGCTCGGGGTCGACCACATCGACCTCTACTACCAGCACCGCGTCGACCCCGAGGTGCCGATCGAGGAGACCGTCGGTGCGATGGCCGAACTCGTCACGGCCGGCAAGGTCCGCCATCTCGGGCTCTCCGAGGCGAGTGCGGCGACGCTGCGCCGGGCGCATGCGGTGCATCCGATCGCCGCGCTGCAGAGCGAGTGGTCGCTGTGGACCCGCGATCTGGAGGACGAGATCGCACCGGTGTGCCGTGAACTCGGCATCGGTCTGGTGCCGTTCTCGCCGCTCGGCCGCGGTTTCCTGACCGGGCGCTACACCTCGGTGAAGGGGCTGCCGGAGTCCGATGTACGCCGCAGCCAGCCGCGCTTCGCCGACGGCAACCTGGAGCAGAACCTGGCCATCGTGGCGAAGCTCGACGAACTCGCCGCAGAGAAGGGCGTCAGCGCCGGACAGCTCGCCCTGGCCTGGGTACAGCACCGCGGGGCCGATGTCGTACCGATCCCCGGCACCCGCCGCCAGAAGTACCTCGAAGAGAACCTCGGCGCACTCGCCATCGAGCTGACCACAGAGGAACTCACCGCCATCGACGCGGCCGCCCCGGCATCCCAGATAGCCGGAACGCGGTATGACGCGGTCAGCATGACGTTCGTCGAGGGGTGAGGCAGGGAGGGAGCGAGGTGGCGAGGGGGTAAGGGACTGAGGCGTTGGGCTGTCGGGCCTGTGCTGGTGGCCTGTGCTGGTGGCCTGGGCTGTCGGGCCTGGGCTGACGGGCTGGGGTGGCGGCCTGGGGTGGCGGGCCCGATCTGACGGGGCGGGCTGGCGGAGCTGGGGGTCGGTGCGCTGACGGGCCTAATGAGGCGGACTGACGGTGAGGGGCCTGGTGGTCACGGCCATCGGGCGCTCCCAGGATCGTTGAGGGTCACGGTCACGGTCATGGGGCGCTCCCGGGGGCGTTGAGGGTGCCGTGCAGCAGTACGGAGATGAGTTCGCCGGGTGTGAGCGGTGCCTCGGCCTGCGGAAGCGGCGTTTGCAGCCGGGTGAAGAGCATGCCCAGAAAGGCGGCGGCGACCTTCTCCGGGCTCAGGCGGAAGGCGGCCCGGTCGGGTTCGATCAGCTCGACGACGGCGTTGCGCAGGGCGGAGAAGGACCGCGTCCGGCTGTCCGGCGGCGGACCCGCACCGTTCCGGGTGTCCGCACCGTCCCGGCTGTCCGCACCGTCCTGGGTGTCCGCACCGTCCCGGCTGTCCGCACCGTCCCGGGTGTCCGCGCCGTCCCGGGTGTCCGCACCGTCCTGGGTGTCCGGACCGGGCCCGCGGCCCCGTAGGTGCCCCGAGGCGTGCAGGGCGCCAACGACGGTGCCCATGCGCTCCATATGGGCACGCAGCGCCTCGGCGGCCTTGGCCAGCCGGTCGGCGAGTGGTTCGTCCAGGGAGATCGAGGCCAGTTCGCGCAGCACATGGTCGGTGCCGACCGCCTCGGCGACGCAGGCGTCCAGTAGCTCGTCCTTGTCCTTGAAGGCCCGGAAGATCGTGGCTTCCCCGATGCCGGCGGCGCGGGCGATCTGGCCGGTGGTGACGGCCGCGCCGTACTCCGCCACGAGCGGTAGCGCGGCGGCGACGATCATGGCCCGGCGCTCCTCGACGCTCATGCCGGGGGCGCGTCGGCGGGAGGTGGGTGGTGGTGTCATGGCCCGACAGTACGAGTGAGTACTCACTCCGCCAATGGGGGCGCGTATTTGTGTCCCGCTCCTTAGACTTTTTGCAGCGCGAGGAGGACGGTCCGGACGGCCGCTGTTCTTGGGCCGTCGCCCCGTACGGAAGGACGGCGCGCCATGGACTGGAAGCTCGAACTGGTGCCGGTTCCGGTCACGGATGTGGAGCGGGCCAAGCGTTTCTACAGCGAGCAGATGGGTTTTGCCGTCGATCACGACATGTGCGTCGGCGACGAGGCGCGCATTGTGCAGCTGACGCCGCCGGGGTCGGGCTGCTCGATCGTCATCGGCACGGGCGGTGGCGTCGTGGAGGTGCAGCCCGGTTCGCTGCAGGGGCTGCAATTGGTGGTCTCCGATGTTGCTGCGGCCCGCGCGCAACTGGTCGAACGGGGGGTGGCGGCGGGCCCCGTCCAGCACGTCGAAGACGGCGCGATGGCCGACGGCCCCGGCGGGGCATGGAACTCGTTCGTCTACTTCAGCGATCCGGATGGCAACGGCTGGGCGCTGCAGGAGGGGCCTGAGGGGGGCTGAGCGCGGGGGCAGTGGACGGTGGGGAGCCGGGGGCGGCGTGCGGTCCGGGTGCTGCAATTCGGCTGTGGCGACGGAATCCTCTGCGCCCGAAAGCCGCCCAGGAACCTCGCCCGAACGCCGCCCCGGAACCTCGCCCGAACCGGGCCTGAACCGCGCCCGAACGCCGCCCCGGAACCGCGCCCGAACGCCGCCCAGGAACCTCGCCCGAACCGGGCCTGAACCGCGCCCGGTTGGAACGGGGGGCGGAGTTCGAGCGGCAGTCTGCGGGAGGAGTTGCTGAGTGTGTCGTATGTCGTTCCCTCTGGCGTGGCACTAGACGCGCCGCGTAGTGGTGGACGCGTACCAGCCCGGTGGGCAAGGGAGTTCACCGCCCCGATACGGAATACGCGTCGGAGTCCGGCGCGCGAGGCGCTCACAAGCCCTGGGCGGCCATCCATTCCGGGTCGGGGTCGATGTTTTGCAGTACCTCGATCAGGGTGCCTTCGGGGGCCCAGATGTTGAAGCGGCGCTGTCCCCAGGGCTCGTCGCGCAAGGGTTCGGCGATGGGGATGCCCTTGGCGCGCAGGGTTGCCTCCTCGGCTGCGGCGTCGGTCACGAGGAAGCCGAGGAGTACGCCGCCGGTTTCCTGGGCGCGGAAGCCGGCGGGCATGGCCTCGTGGCCGCGCTGGACGAAGTCGAGGGTGTATTCGGGGTGTTGGGGGTGCTGGAGGCTGGCGTACCAGCCCAGTTCCGCCAGCGGGCGGAAGCCGAAGTGGTCGGCGTAGAAGCGGGTGCTGGCGGCGACGTCGTCGGTGAGCAGGGCGGTGCCCAGTTTGGCGAAGCGCATGGTGGTCCTCTCCGTTGGCGGCGGCCGGTCCGGCGCGCAACAACTCCAGTTGTAGTACTTTGGGTGTAGTGGTTGCTACTGATTTTGTTGCCACTGATTTTTCGGACGGGGCCGGGCGGCGTGGAGAGAGGCGGAGACGGCATGGCGCGTAACCCTGAGCGGCGGGCCGCGCTGGTGGATGCCGCGATCGAGGTGCTGGCGCGGGAGGGGGCGCGCGGGCTGACGTTCCGGGCCGTCGATACGGCCGCGGGTGTGCCCGCCGGCACCGCCTCCAACTACTTCACCAGCCGGGACGATCTGCTGGCCCAGGTCACCGCGCAGATCCACCAGCGCATTGCGCCGGATCCGGACGACGTCGCAGCGGTCATGGCCGCCCCGCCGAGCCGGGAGCTGGTCACCGAGCTGTTGAGGTGGGTCAATCGCCGGGTGGCCGAAAACCGCACCGGCTATCTGGCGATGCTGGAGCTGCGCCTGGAGGCGACCCGGCGGCCCGAGCTGCGGGCGGAGCTGACCCGGGTCATGCGGGAGGTGCGCGACGAGGACCTCCGCTTCCACCTGGACAGCGGGCTGCCGGGCGACCGTACTGCCGTGACCTTGATGTACCTCGCCATGACGGGGCTGATGCTGGAGCAGCTGACGCTGCCCGGGGTGGTGCCGGACGAGGAGGCCGAGGGGCTGATCTCGACGCTCGTCGAGCGGGCGATCGGGCCGGAGGGCGAGAAGTAGCGGGCGCGGCGCGGCGGTTGGAGTCCGGTCCGGTGGGGCGCTCCCCTCGTGGCGCCCCACCGTGCCGGGCTCTAGCCGCCGTACGGGCGGGTCGCGCGGGCTTCGCGGAGGGTCACCGCCCACCAGGTGAGCTGGTGGAGCAGTGTGTCGGCGGCCTGGGCGGCGGGGGCCGGGTCGTGCAGGCGGCCCGTGTCGTCGAAGAGCTTGCCGGCGAGTGGGAAGCTGACCGTTTCGCGCACCGTCGTGGCGTGCAACTCCGCGAAGACCAGCCGCAGTTGTTCGACGGCGCGGAGTCCGCCTGAGATCCCGCCGTACGACACGAAGCCGACCGGCTTGGCCTGCCACGGGGAACGCAGCAGGTCGATGGCGTGCTTGAGCGGGGCAGGGAAGGAGTGGTTGTACTCCGGCGTGATCACGACGAAGGCGTCCGCCTCGTCGACGCGCTTGGCGAAGGTCTCGTACTCCTCGCTGCCGTAACGGAGTTCGTACGGGCGGACGGCTTCGAGGTCGATGACGTCCACGTCGATGTGCGGGTGGTTTTCGGTGTGCCGGGTGAACCAGTTCGCGATGACGGGTGCGAACCGGCCCTCCCGGGTACTGCCGATGATCACTGCGAGGCGGTACGGGTGCTCGGGCATGCGAGGTCCTTCGTGGCGTGCGGGTCGGCGGCGGGGTGCCGTCGGGACTCGACGCTAGAACCTCAAGCGAGCTTGAGGTCAAGCGTGGCGTCTGAGTCGGGCCGCATGGGCCGGCGGGCCGGGCCTCGCCCACCCGGACCGCCTGCCAGCCCTCTGCCGGACCGCCTACCGGGCCCTCTGCCGGCCCACCGGCCACCGGCCCACCGCCCACCAGCCCGCCACCTACCGCGTCATTCCGCCCCGAACAGCTTCAGCAGCTCCGCCTTCTCGAACATCCGGGCCGTGTCGATCGCCGACGGGGTGCCTGCCGACGGGTCCGCGCCGTGCGCCATCAGGACCTTGATGACCTCGTCCTCCGCCTTGAACACCGCGCCGGCGAGCGGGGTCTGGCCGCGGTCGTTGGGGCGGTCGGCGTCGGCGCCGCGCTGCAACAGGGCCTCCACGGTGGCGGGGTGGCCGTGGTACGCCGCCAGCATCACGAGCGAGTCGCCCTTGTCGTTCGTCAGGTTGGCGGGTACGCCCGCGTCCACGTAGGCGGCGACGGTGTCGGTGTCGCCGTGCCGCGCCAAGTCGAACACCTTTGCCGCGAGCTGCAGCACCTCGGGGTCGTGCGCGTGCTCGATCGCCTCGGGCCCCTGCGGCTCGGAATTCGCGTCGCTCATGGTCGCCGGCCTCCTGCTGTGGTGGGTGATACGTGCGTGCACTGTGTCATCGCCACTTTATGCAGGCCATGGCCGTTGCGGCAGCGGCGTTGCCGGTGGCTTGGGCGCCGGTTCGCGGACGCGGGGTGGGTGGTGGGCCGGAGGCGGCGCCCGGAGCGGGCGCCGCCCGCCACTCAGAACGCGGCCCGGATCTCCCCCACCCTGGCGCCGCCACCGAAGAGCGGAGCGTCCGCAAGGCGGGCCAGGACGGGGTCGTCGAGGCCCATGAGGCGGAGGGTGCGGGCGAGGACGGGCCCGAGGGTGCGCGTGGCGCCGTCGTCGATCTTGAAGGCCAGGGCGCGCCCGTCGGGAAGGGCCAGGGCCTGGACCGCCTCGGCGCCCATCTTGCAGAGGGTGCCCGGCAGGGCCTGCATCAGCCAGGTGTCGGGGCGGCGGGTGCCGGCGACGTACTCCGGGTGGGCGCGCATCGCATCCGCCACCCGCCGCTCGGGCGTGCCGGGACCCGCCGTGACGAAGTGCCGGAAGGCGCGGGCCAGCCCGGTCAGCGACAGCGACAGCAGGGGCGCCCCGCAGCCGTCCGTGCCGACATGGGCGACGTCCTCGCCGCTTGCGCTACGGATCCCGTCGGCCACCAGCAGCTGGAGCGGATGGGCCTCGTCGAGGTACGTGTCGAGCGGCCAGCCGTTGAGCGCCGAGGCGGCCAGCATCGCGGTGTGCTTGCCCGAGCAGTTCATGGTGAGGCGGTCGCGGACCCGGCCCGAGGCGAGGTAGGACTCCGCCTCCTCGGGGTCCAGCGGCAGGTCAGCGGGCGTCTGCAGCTGGTCGGCGGTCAGACCGTGCTCGGCCAGCATGGTCCGTACGAGATCGAGGTGGAAGACCTCGCCGGAGTGGCTCGCGGCGGCCAGCGCCAGCCGCTCCCCGGAGAGGTCCAGGCCCGCCCGCAGCACCGCCGCGGCCTGCATCGGCTTGTTCGTGGAGCGCGGGAAGACCGGGGCGGCCACGTCGCCCAGCGCCCAGTCCACACTGCCGTCGGCGGCGAGCACCACGAGGGAACCGCGGTGCCGCCCCTCCACGAACCCGGAGCGGACGACCTCGGCGAGCACGGGCGAGACGGCGGGGGAGGCGGGAGAAGCGGCAGGCGCGAGGCCCGGGGAATCCGCAGACACCGGCGCGGATCCCGAGGGCGGCTCGGATATGGGGGTGGGCGAGGTCATCGTCGGCCTTCCGGGAGTGGCCCGCGCCCCCCGCGGCTCGTGGCCCGGTCAGGACAGCAGGTCGTCTACTTGCGCTTCGCCTTCACGGTACCTGCGGGCGATTTCGGCGCTGCAGTCGTCGGTGGTGCGCTGCAACGACTGACGGCGCCGGGACACCTGCTGTTCGTAGCGGATCAGCCGCCCCATCGCCTCGTGCAGCTCCTGGTCCGTGCGCGCGGTGAGGTCGGACAGCTCCACCTCGCCGAGCATGTCCTCGGCGAGCCTGCGGTACTCCTCGCTGTGCGGCGTACCGAGCGTCACATGCCGTGCGGAGGAGCGGTGCCGCGACGGCAGGTCCGTGAGGATCTCCGGGAGCCGGTCCAGCAGTGGTGACTGCTGGGCGCTGCGGCGGGCGATCTCGGCCCGCAGGATGTCGATCCGGCCCTGCAACAGCCGCCGCAGATAGCTCAGATCGGCCTCTTCCTGCTGCGAATCACGCCGTACGACCCGCAGCTCGGGCAGCCCCAGGCCGGACAGATCGGGCGTGGTGGCCGGCAGGAAGCGCTCGCGCTGCTGCGGGGGGCGGGGGTGCTGCGCCTGGCCTGCCTGGAGCATGGGGCCGTCCTCGGTGCCGGGTGGCTCGACGCGAGCCGCCGCTGTGGTCGTCGTCAGGGCGGTGGGGGGTGGTGGGGTGGCGGGCGCCGGATGTGTGGGGTCGGTCGCGGGGGCGGTGGATGTCGTCCGTCCGGTTGGTGTCGTACGGGCGCTTGGTACGGGACCGGGTGTCTGTCCGGCGCCGAGAGTGCTCATGAGTCGTTCCGTCCCCTCGTCCGGTGCCGCGTCCTGGGCATGTTGTCCATGAAACGCACCACGTGCACGCATCGTGCCACTCTGGGCGGTCCTTCTGCAGGGCCATGGCACCCGAACGGCCCCCGTGGTGGCACTGCTGTCCGAAGGCTGTGGGCCGCCCGGCATGATGGCGGGTATGCGAGCTGTGGTGCAAAGGGTTGACGGTGCCCGCGTCGAGGTGGCGGGTGAGACGGTCGGGGAGATCGTCGGCGAGGGGCTGTGCGTGCTGGTGGGGGTCACGCACGAGGACACCCGGGAGAAGGCGGCGCAGCTCGCCCGGAAGCTGTGGTCGGTGCGGATTCTGCAGGGCGAGAAGTCCTGCTCGGACACCTCGGCGCCGCTGCTGGTGATCAGCCAGTTCACTCTCTACGGTGACGCCCGCAAGGGCCGCCGCCCCACCTGGAACGCCGCCGCACCGGGGCCGGTCGCCGAGCCGCTGGTCGACGAGGTCGTCGCGCAGCTGCGGGCGCTGGGCGCCCATGTGGAGACCGGCCGTTTCGGTGCGTCGATGCAGGTGTCGCTGACGAATGACGGGCCGTTCACGGTGCTGGTCGAGGTCTAGCCCGTCCGGCGAGGAGGCCCGCGCCGGGCCCCCGCGCCCTACGGCTCGACCACGACCTCCTGCGCCGCCGCCGTCGTACCCGCCATCAGCGGCGCGTCCACCGGGACGTTCCGCTTGACCAGGGCGAGCGCGATCGGGCCGAGCTCGTGGTGGCGGGCCGAGGTGGTGAGGAAGCCGAGCTGGCGGCCCTCCTCGCCGTCCGAGGCGAGGCGGACGGGGGTGCCGTGCGGGGGCAGCTGGACCTCGCTGCCGTCCAGGTGCAGAAAGACCAGGCGGCGCGGCGGTTTGCCCAGGTTGTGGACCCGGGCGACGGTCTCCTGGCCGCGGTAGCAGCCCTTCTGCAGGTGGACGGCGGTGCCGATCCAGCCCAGCTCGTGCGGGATGGTGCGGTGGTCGGTCTCCATGCCCAGGCGCGGGCGGTGGGCCTCGACGCGCAGCGCCTCCAGGGCCAGCACGCCGATCGCGGGGCCGTGGTCCGCGGCGAAGGACTCCAGGTCGGCGCGCGGCAGGAACAGATCGCGGCCGTGCGCGGTCTCGCGGACGACGACCTTCTCGGGCACCTCGGCGATGGAACCGGCCGGCAGATGGACGACGGCGATCTCGTCGGTGCGGTCGGCGACCTCGGCCCGGTAGAAGAACTTCATGCTCTCCAGGTAGGCGATCAGCGCCTCCTGGTTGCCGGGTTCGGTGTGCATCCAGGTCGTCTCGCCGTCGTCGACGAGCGAGAGCGCATGCTCGATATGGCCGTGCGCGGACAGGATCAGCGCCTCGGTGGCCTGGCCGGGCGGCAGATCGCTGACGTGCTGGGTGAGCAGCAGATGCAGCCAGCTCAGCCGTTCGGGGCCGGTGACGGTGACCACGCCACGGTGGGAGAGGTCGACGAAGCCGGAGCCGTCGGCGAGGGCACGCTGCTCCCGGAAGAGGTCGCCGTAGTGGGCGGCGACGCCTTCGTCGGGAGCCTCGGCGGGGACGGCTCCGGGAAGCGACAGCAGGGGGCTGGCGGGTGAAGGTCGCGGCATGAACCCAGCCTACGACCCGGGGGCGAACGCCTCAGCCGTTGCCCTCGGCGGCCTTGGCACGGCAGGCCGCACAGCGCCCGAAGATCGCGAAATGCTTCATATCCGTCTCGAAGCCGAACTGTTCGCGCAGCATCGCCGTGAACGGCTCGGCCACCGACAGATCCGCCTCGATGACCTCCGTGCAGTCCCGGCACACCAGATGCATGTGGTGGTGGCGGTCGGCGAGGTGGTAGGTCGGGGCGCCGTGTCCGAGGTGGGCATGGCTGACCAGGCCCAGCTCTTCGAGGAGTTCCAGGGTCCGGTAGACCGTGGAGATGTTCACCCCGCCCGCCGTCTTGCGCACCTCGGTGAGGATGTCGTCCGGCGTGGCGTGCTCCAGCCTGTCCACAGCCTCCAGCACGAGCTGACGCTGCGGGGTCAGGCGGTATCCGCGCCTGCGGAGGTCGCTCTGCCAGTCGGTGGTCACCACACGGCCAGTGTAGAAGGGCGGGCGCCGGGTGTCCGTACGTTGCCGGTCAGCCGGCCGCCCGTATACCGCGCAGATAGCGGGCCAGGTCACTGACGGCGGCGGGGTTGCGGGGGCTTTCGACGAGGTCGGCGTAGTCCATGACGTAGATCCGGTGGTGCTTGACCGCCGAGACGTTGGCGAGCGGGGGGTACGACATCAGGAACTTCTTCTTCTGGGCCGCGGAGGTGTCGCCGTAGTTGTTGATGACGATGACGTCCGGGTCGCGGGCGACGACGGTCTCCCAGCCGACGGTCGTCCAGGAGTCCTTGAGGTCCTTCATGAGGTGGTCGCCGCCCGCTTTGGTGATGATGTCGTGCGGTCCGGCGTACTTGCCCGAGGTGAACGGCTTGTCGCGGCCGTCGTCGTAGAGGAAGACGGAGGGCCGGTCGGCGGGGGCGGGGGCCTTGGCGGCGGCGTCGGCCACCTGCTTCTTGTACTTCTTGACGAGGGCGTCGGCGCGGTCCCGGACGCCGAAGATCTTCCCGAGCGTGGTGAGGTCGGTGTAGAGGGCCTCCAGCGGCGGCATCACTCCGCGGGCGCCGTCCGTGGAGTTGTGGCAGGACTCGGTCAGCACATAGCTGCCGATGCCGAGCTTCTTCAGGGAGGCGGGGGTGAGGCCGTTGTCCTCGCCGAAGCCGTAGTTCCAGCCCGCGAAGACCAGGTCGGCCTTGGCGTCGAGGGCGATCTCCTTGGTGAGGGCCTTCTTGCCGAGCCAGGGGACCTTGCCGTAGGCGGCCTTCCAGGGGACGCCGGCCACATCGCCCTTGTCGTCGGGCATGACATAGCCGGCCATCCGGTCCTCCAGGCCGAGCGCGAACATGATCTCGGTGATGCCGACGTCGTTGGTGACCACGCGGGCGGGCGGCTTGTCGTAGGTGGTGCGGGTGCCGCAGTTCTCGATGGTGACGGGGTAGCGTCCGGACGCGCCGGAGGGGTGACGGCCGTGTCCGGCGTCGCTGTCGTCGTCGGCTACCCGGGCGCCGCAGCCGGTCAGGGCGAGCGCGAGGGTGAGGGCGGTGAGGGGGGCGGTGGGGCGGCGCATGGTGGTGGTCCTCAGGAGTCGGCGGCGGGGGCGGGGAGGCGGTCGAACAGCAGCTGGACGGTGCCCGTATCGGGATGCCGTACGCGGTGGGCGCGGACGCCGAAGACCTCGGCGAGCAGCTCCGGGGTGAGCACGTCGTGCGGCGGGCCCGCGGCGACGATCCGGCCGTGGGCGAGGACATACAGCTCGTCGCAGTACTGGGCGGCGAGATTGAGGTCGTGCAGCGCGGTCAGCACCGTCAGCCCGCTGTCCCGCACCAGCGACAGCACCGCCAACTGCTGCGCCACGTCCAGGTGGTTGGTCGGCTCGTCCAGGACCAGCACCCGCGGGTCCTGGGCCAGCGCACGGGCGATCAGCACCCGCTGTTTCTCACCGCCGGACAGGCTGAGGAAGCCGCGCCCGGCGAGGTGGTCCGCGCCGACCCGGGCCAGTGCCCGCGCGCACTGCGCGGTGTCCGCCGCGCTCGCCCGGCCCGAGCCGCGCTGATGCGGCAGCCGCCCCATCGCGACGACCTCGGCCACCGTGAAGTCGAACTCCGTACCGGACTCCTGGGGCAGCGCGGCCAGCAGCCGGGCGCCGGTGCGGGCGTCCATGGCGTGCAGATCCGCGTCGTCCAGCCGTACGGTCCCGGCGGCCGGGCGCAGCGCGCGGTAGACACAGCGCAGCAGGGTCGATTTGCCGCTGCCGTTGGGGCCGACCAGACCGGCCACCCGGCCGCTGCCGGCCCGCAGCGTGATGTCGTGGACCAGCCGGTTCCCGGCCACCTCCACGGACAGGTCCGTGACGTCGATGCGCATCAGGCGCCGCCTCCGAAGGTGTAGCCGCGCCGCCGCATCAGCACGACGAAGCAGGGCACGCCGAGGACGGCGGTGAGCACGCCGACCGGCAGTTCTACGGGCGCCAGCAGCACCCGGGAGAGCAGATCCACCCACACCAGCAGCACCGCGCCGAGCAGCGGGGCGACGGCCAGTACGCGGCGGTGGTCGGCGCCGACCAGCATCCGGGCGACATGCGGCACCATCAGCCCGACGAAGCCGATCGCGCCGCTGACCGCGACCACCGCGCCGGTGCCGGCGGCCGCGACGACGAACAGCTCGCGGCGCAGCCGGTGGACGTCGACTCCGAGGGCGGCGGCGGTCTCGTCGCCCATGGCCAGCGCGTTGAGCCGGCCCGCGGAGAGCAGCAGATGGGCCAGCCCGGCGGCCACCGCGGCCGCGGCGATCGGCACCGAGCCCCAGCCGGCCCCGCTCAGGCTCCCGAGCAGCCACATCATCGCCGAGCGGGCCGCCTCGCCGCGGTCGGCGGTGAACACCATGAGGGTGCTGAGGGCGGAGAAGCCGTAGTACATCGCGGTGCCGGTCAGCACCAGACGCAGCGGGGTGAGCCCGTGGGCGGTGCGCGCGGCGGCGTACACCAGGGCCATGGCGAGCAGCGCGGAGACAAAGGCCGCCGCCGACAGCGCCCAGATGCCGAGTGCGCCGAGCGCCCCGAAGAGGAGGACGGCGTTGGCGCCGACGGCGGCCCCGGAGGAGATGCCGAGGACGAACGGGTCGGCGAGGGCGTTGCGGACCAGGGCCTGGACGGCCACGCCGAGGGCGGCCAGCCCGGCGCCGACGACGGCCGCCAGGAGGGCCCGCGGAAAGCGCAGCTCCCACACGATGGTGTAGGCGGCGACCTCGTCGGACGAGATCGTGCCGCCGGTCAGCCCGGCGCCCAGATAGCGCAGCACCTCGGCCCAGCCCAGACCGGCGGCGCCGAGCCCGGTCCCGCACAGCACGGAGCCGAGCAGGACGGCCGTGAGCACGGCGATCAGGGGTGGTACGGGCAGCCGCCGGGCGGCCGGAGGCGCGCCGGTCCGGTCCGTCGTCGGATGCACACCGGTGGTTGCCACGGTCGGCCGCCTCGGGTCGGGCCGCGTCCGTACATACCAAGGGGTGGCCCGGGGCCGCGCGGGCCGGGCGGCGTCCCCTCGCAGACCACGGCGAGTTGTACGGGAAGCTGCGCGCACCGCGGGCAATCGGGCTTACGGAGGGAGACCCTCCGCCTACCGTTGCGGGTCAGCGCCGGACTTCGACCGGCTTCCCCCGCGGGGCGCTGGCGGGGAGAGCGGAACTCTCCCCGGAGTCATTACGGGTTGTAGGGCGTGCCGTCCGGACGGAAGAAGGACACACCGTCGGGCATCTCCTCGGGCAGGCTCTCGGCCCACTCCTTGAGGTCGACGACCTTCTTCAGATGCGCGGACATGTACGGCCGCAGCGGGACGTCCGGGGTGGACTTCTCGCCGACCCACATCAGGTCGCTGTTGACGTAGCCGTAGAGCCGCTTGCCGCCGCTGTACGGGCCGGAGGCGGCGGTGCGCGCGATGGCGTCGGTGGCCAGGTCGATCTGCGGCTTCTGGTCGGCCAGCTCGCCGTACCAGACCTCCACCACGCCCTGGTCACGGCACATCACGATCTCGACCTTGCGGTCCGCGTCGATGCGCCAGTAGCCGCTCTCGGACTCCAGCGGGCGGAGCTTCTTGCCTTCGGCGTCGAGCACCCAGCTGTGCGAGGTGTACTCCAGGAAGTCACGGCCGTCGTGGGTGAAGGTGACCTCCTGCCCGAAGTTGCACTTCTCGGTACCGGGGAAGTCGGCGACGCCGGCGCCCTCCCAGTTGCCGAGGAGGAAGGCGAGCGGCACCAGGGCCGGGTTCAGGTCGGACGGGATCTCGATCATGAGAGCTCAGACGATCTATAGAGAGGGGGACCGCCAGGGGCGCGGGCGGCGCTCCGGCGGAGGGTGGTGGTGTCGGACGGGCTCAGCGCTGGCCCTGGTAGAGCTTCTTCCAGGTCAGACCGGCGAACGCGATGACAGCGACGCCGACCAGAACCAGCAGGGTGGTGAAGAATGCCTCAAGCACGAGCGCGCCCCTAGACGAGTGAGGGTGTAACGGACCGCCTGCGAGTCTAGTCGGCGGCGCTGACAGCGGCGCTGTGAGGTCCGCCGCGCCTACTCTTGCCTTATGGCGAAGAAGCTCGTGATCAAGGTGACGGCGGGCGCGGACGCGCCCGAGCGGTGCTCGCAGGCGTTCACGGTGGCGGCGGTGGCGGTGGCCAGCGGCGTCGAGGTGTCCCTGTGGCTGACCGGGGAGTCCGTGTGGTTCGCGCTGCCGGGGCGGGCGGCGGAGTTCGAGCTGCCGCATGCGGCGCCGCTGCCGGAGCTGATCGACGGCATCCGCGCGGGCGGCGGGGCGATCACCGTCTGCACCCAGTGCGCTGCCCGGCGGGACATCGAGCAGAAGGATCTGATCGAGGGGGCCGGGATCGCCGGTGCCCAGCTGTTCGTCAGCGAGATCATGCCGGACGACGTCCAGGCGCTGGTGTACTGAGCGCCCTGCTGCCGGGCCGGCCGTCATTGCCGGGCCGGTCGTCACTGCCGGTGCTTGTCGTCGCCCCGGTCGTCCAGCTCCCGCCACCAGCGGTCGGACTCCGGGTCGCCGGACTCGTCCCACCAGCGCTCGCCGGGCTCGCGCCGGTTGCCGATGATGGCCGCGACCGGCGGGATGACCATGGCGACGACGCACATGCCCACCGCGGCCGGGACCGACCACAGCCGCACCACGCCCCAGGCCAGCACGAACAGCACCAGGCACACGCCCATCAGGACGAAGTACCTGCGGTGACGGCGCTGTACGGGCGACCGGCGGTGCGCGTCCATAACTCCACGGTAAGTCCGTGCCGGGCGGGACAGAAGTCGGGGAGCGCCCCGGTTCCGGCCGCGCACGGCACGGAGGGCCGCACCCCCAGCCATGGCGTCCAAACCCCTGGGGTGCGGCCCTCCGGCCGTCCGTAGGGGTGGCGGCGGAATCCGGGTGGCCCCGGTGCCGCCGCCACTCCTGCCGCTGTCAGACGGCGATGGCGACCTCCGCCAGTCCGCCCTTCTGGGCGACGACGGTGCGGTCCGCGGTGCCGCCCGGGACGAGCGCACGCAGCGTCCAGGTGCCCTCGGCCGCGTAGAAGCGGAACTGTCCGGTCGCGGAGGTGGGGACCTCGGCGGTGAACTCGCCGGTGCTGTCCAGGAGTCGGACGTAACCGGTGACGGGCTCGCCGTCGCGGGTCACGCTGCCCTGGATCGTGGTCTCACCGGGCTTGATCGTCGAGGCGTCCGGGCCGCCTGCCTGTGCTCCACACATAGGGGTACTTCCTTGAGGGGTTCGGGGGAGAGAAACGTGCTTACTTGGCGGCGCCGAGCTCGATCGGCACACCGACCAGCGAGCCGTACTCGGTCCAGGAGCCGTCGTAGTTCTTGACGTTGGTCTGGCCGAGCAGCTCGTGCAGGACGAACCAGGTCAGCGCGGAGCGCTCACCGATGCGGCAGTAGGCGATGGTGTCCTTGGCGAGGTCGACGGACTCACCCTCGTAGAGGGCCTTGAGCTCGTCGTCCGACTTGAAGGTGCCGTCGTCGTTGGCGTTCTTCGACCACGGGATGTTGCGGGCGCTGGGCACGTGGCCGGGGCGCTGCGACTGCTCCTGCGGGAGGTGCGCCGGGGCGAGCAGCTTGCCGCTGAACTCGTCGGGGGAGCGCACATCGACCAGGTTGAGGTTGTCGATCGCGGCGACGACATCGTCACGGAAGGCGCGGATCGAGGTGTTCTGGGCCTTGGCCTTGTAGTCGGTGGCCGGGCGCTGGGGGACCTCGGAGCCGTCGACCAGGTCGCGGGAGTCCAGCTCCCACTTCTTGCGGCCGCCGTCGAGCAGCTTGACGCTGCCGTGGCCGTAGAGCTTGAAGTACCAGTAGGCGTAGGAGGCGAACCAGTTGTTGTTGCCGCCGTAGAGGACGACGGTGTCGTCGTTGCCGATGCCCTTGGCCGAGAGGAGCTTTTCGAAGCCCTCCTGGTCGACGAAGTCACGACGGACCGGGTCCTGGAGGTCCTGCTTCCAGTCGATCCGGACGGCGTTCTTGATGTGGTTCTTGTCGTAGGCCGAGGTGTCCTCGTCAACCTCGACGAGAACCACCTTGGGGTCCTCGATGTGGGCCTCGACCCAGTCGGCGTCTACGAGGACGTCGCTACGGCTCATGTTCTTCTCCTCCGGGGCAGTTGCGGGGGGCGGTGGCAGAGTTGCACGCGGGTGTGCCGGGTGCGCGCCGTGGACTTCCGGACCGCCCGTGTCGGTGTACGGGGCCGGTGTGGCGCTGTGCGGGGACGCACGGGAACGGCCGCGGGAGACGGCCGGGGCCGGGGCACCCCTGCTGCTCGGGAGCGCGGGCGAGGGTGCGGAAAGGCCCGTCAGACAGGGCGACAGAGCATGGCGGCGACGCGGCACAGGTCTACTGCCCGCCGCTTCGTCAGTACCGCCCGTCCCCGCGGACGGAGACCGCTCAATGAGCTCTGCATGGCACCGATCGTAGGGACGCGGAGCGGGGCGTGTCACCGGCGTGTCGAATGGTGAGACGCGATCGTCCGTACTGTGGGATGAGGGGGCGCGCGGGGCGGTTCCGCGCGGGCTCCGGGCGGCCGTACGCCTGTGGGGGGTCTGGCGTACGGACCGGGGTGTCTCAGGGATTGGACGGTGGACGGATCAGCCGGCGGACCGGTGGGGCGGTCCGCCGTGCGCGTCCGGTCTTCAGCCGCGAAGCCTGACGTCAGCCGGGAAGCTTGACGTCCTTGCCGGAGGCGGAGATCGAGAGGCCGTCCGTCATCGTCACGACCTTGTCCAGCTTCAGGTTGCCGGGCAGCTGGTCCAGCTTCCAGTCGTGGTCCGTCTGGGCGCGCACCTTCGTCTCACAGCCCGGGAGGGCCCGGCACATCCCGGGGAGCCCGTCGGCCCGCAGCCGGACCGTGTTGCCGCCGACGATGCTGATCGAGCCGGTCACCTCCAGCGAGCTGAGGACCGGGACATTCGGCGAGATCTTGACCTGGCTGCGGCCGTTCTTCTGCCCGCCGTAGCTGATCTTGACGCCGCCGCCCGCCGCCTTCGTCAGGTCCGCGTAGGTGATCCGGGCGTTGCCGGTGGCCGAGGCCGCGCTCTCGATGGAGGTGTAGTCGCTGGTCAGCCCGACCTCGAAGAAGTGCGCCGACAACTGGTCGATACGCAGGGTGCGCCCGTCGGCGCGGGCCTCGATGTCCCCGAGGTCCGCGTCGACCTCCTGGAGGTTGCGGCCCAGGACCTGGGTCAGGAACGGGAAACCCTTGATGGCGACGGTCGGGGTCTTGCTGCCGAGCCCCTGGCTGCCGCGGATCTTCTCCGCGGCCTTGTCCTCGGCGAGCCCCACGGCCAACCGGTCGGCCGCGACGAACAGCCCCCCGAATATGACCACGAGGATCAACAGCACACGTAGTGCACGCATCGAACCACTTCCCCCACACTGGCCGGATGACGGCCGACCCGTCCGTGCAGGCCCCCTGCCTGCGCTCCGGGGGAGCCTAGACGACGGATCACGGCAAACGGGAGCGGCGGCCGCCGGACCGCACAAGGTGCGCCACCGGTGGCCGCCGCTCCGTTTCGCTGTCGCGCACGGCGCCGGGAGAGTTACCCCAGCGCCCGCCCCAGGACGTACACCGCGGGCGCGGCCAGGGCCAGCGGCAGCGCCACCCCGGCCGTCATGTGGACGAAGCGGGAGGGGTAGTCGTAGCTGGCCACCCGCAGGCCGATCAGGGCGCAGCCGCCGGCCGCCAGGCCCAGGAGCGCACCGGACGCCCCGAGGCCGGTCAGCTGGCCGGCCGCGATACCGGCGCCCGCGGCGGCCACCAGCGCGATGCCGATGGAGGCGGCGGGCGGCAGCGGCAGCGCGCGGGCCAGGGTCGCGACCGCGACCGCGGCGGCGCCGACCACCACCGCGTGCGGGCCCGCCGCGAGCTGCCCGGCGGCCAGGACGACCAGGGCGGTCGAGGTCAGGCCCGCGGTCAGCGCGTACATCCGCTCATCGGCGCTGCTGCGGTTGCGCAGCTGGAGGACGAGCACGAGCAGACACCACACCCCGAGCGTGCCGATGCCGACCAGGGGCGCGCTCTGGCGGTCGGTGGCCAGCAGGGCGACATCGGTGGTCAGACCGGCCAGGAAGGCCAGCGCGATGCCCTGGCGGGCCGGCCACATGCCGTTCAGCCGGAACCAGCCGGCCGCGGTGACGGCCTGCAGCAGCGCCACCGGCACGGCCAGCACCGGACGGGGCAGCGGCGCGGTCAGCGCCAGCAGCAGCGCCAGTCCGGCGGTCAGCGCTGCCGGCTGGATACCCGGCGGGATGATCGGCGAACGGCCCTCGGCGCGGGCGCGCTGGTTGGCCGCCAGCGGGGCGCTGGAGACCACCGCGGCGGCCGGTGCGGGCGCGGGCGCGGCGGGCGCCGGACGGGCCTGCTGGGGGTGCCGACGGGCGTACGGCTCCTCGGCCGGCGGCGCGGTCTGGTGCTGCACGGGCACCGGCGCGGGCTCCGCGTGCGGGGCGCGGTAGCCGTCGTGGCCGTGCGGCGGCTGCGGCGCCGGCCGGGCGTGCCGGTGGGGCTGTCCGTGCTGCGGCTGTCCCTGCTGGGGCTGGCCGGGCGGAGGCTGTTGACCGTACTGGGGCTGCTGGCCTTGCTGAGCCTGCCGGCCGTACGGGGGCTGCTGTCCGTACGCCTCGTACCCGTACGGGTCCTGCCCCGGCCGACCGCGCCCGTACGGACCACCGGGGCCCGGCTGCGCCACGGGGCCGGGCCCCTGCGGCTGCTGCTGCCGGTACGGGTCGTGGGCCTGCTGCCGTCGGTACGGCGCCTGCGGGTCGTAGGGCGCCTGCGCCTGCTGGCCGTACGGGTCCGGCCGGCCGTACGGATCCTGCGGGGCCTGCTGGGCGTACGCATCCTGCGGGGCGTACGGCGCCTGCTGGGCGTAGGGATCCTGCGGCGCATACGGGTCGTGCGGCTCGTAGGACGGGCGGTGCTGCGGCTGGTGGTCGCTCATGGTCGTCTGTTCACCCTCCCGCGAACGGCGGCAGGACCTCGACGGTGCCGCCCTCGGCCAGCGACACCGCACCGTGGTCGCGGGTGCCGACCGGATCGCCGTCCACCAGGAAGGAGCAGCGCAGCAGGACGCGCGCGAACTCGGGGTTCGCGGCATGCGCCGCGCGCGCCGCGTCGAGCGCCTCGGCGAGCGTCGCCGCGGCATACGGCTCTTCTGCCGTGCCTGCGGCGGCCTTGGCCGCGGCCCAATAGCGCACGGTGCCAGTTGTTGTCACGGCGGCCTCTTCGTCGTGTTCGTCGTGTCGGTCGGGGGGCCTCCGTGGTGGCGGGTGCCCCGTCGTTGCCGCCTCCATGATGGCGTACGCGACGGCCCGCCCGGTGCCGGGCAAGTTCCGGCAAAGGCTCAGGGACCGGGCGGCGGCGAACACGAAAATTCGATTGCCGGAAGCAAGTGTTCGCCTAGGCTCTCGGTGTGTTGGTCCGACTAGCCTGGGCGCATTTGCGGCCCCACAGGCGCTCGATATCGCTGATCGTGCTGCTCCAGCTGATCCAGACCCTGGCCACCCTCTACCTGCCCACCCTCAACGCCGACATCATCGATGACGGTGTGGTGAAGGGGGACACGGGCTACATCCTCGGCGTAGGCGGCTTCATGGTCGCCGTCACCCTGCTGCAGATCGTCTGCGCGATCGGCGCCGTCTACTTCGGTGCCCGTACGGCCATGGCGCTGGGCCGGGACATCCGCGCCGCCGTCTTCGACCGGGTGCAGTCCTTCTCCGCCCGCGAGATGGGCGGCTTCGGCGCGCCGTCGCTGATCACCCGGACCACCAATGACGTCCAGCAGGTCCAGATGCTGGTGCTGATGACGTTCACGATGATGGTCTCGGCGCCGATCATGTGCGTCGGCGGCATCATCATGGCGCTCAACCAGGACGTGCCGCTGTCCGGCCTCCTCCTGGTCATCGTCCCGGTCCTCGGGATCCTCGTCTCACTGATCGTGCGCCGGATGCGTCCGCTGTTCCGCGGGATGCAGGAGCGCATCGACACCGTCAACCGCGTGCTGCGCGAGCAGATCAGCGGCCTCCGCGTCATCCGCGCCTTCGTCCGCGACCAGTACGAGCGCGAGCGGTTCGCCGGGGCCAACACCGGTCTGTACGAGATGTCGCTGCGCGCCGGCCGGCTGATGTCGATGATGTTCCCGCTGGTCATGCTGATCGTGAACCTCTCCAGCGTGGCCGTCGTCTGGTTCGGCGGACTGCGTATCGACAGCGGCTCCATGCAGATCGGCGCGCTGACCGCGTTCCTCAGCTACCTCATGTACATCCTGATGTCGATCATGATGGCGACGTTCATGGTGATGATGCTGCCGCGCGCCGAGGTCTGCGCCGAGCGCATCCAGGAGGTCCTGGCGACCGACTCCAGCGTCACCCCGCCCGAGAACCCCGTGACCGAGCTCCGCCGCCACGGCGAACTGGAGCTGCGCGGCGTCGAGTTCCGCTTCCCCGGCGCCGAACAGCCGGTCCTCAAAGACATCTCGCTGATCGCCCGCCCCGGCGAGACCACCGCCGTCATCGGCTCGACCGGCGCCGGCAAGTCGACCCTGCTGGGGCTCGTCCCGCGGCTGTTCGACGCGACCGGCGGCACGGTCCTGGTGGACGGCGAGGACGTCCGCACCCTCGACCAGGAGACGCTGGCCAGGGCCATCGGCCTGGTCCCGCAGAAGCCCTACCTCTTCTCCGGCACCGTCGCCAGCAACCTCCGCTACGGCAACCCGGACGCCACCGACGACGAGCTGTGGCACGCCCTGGAGACCGCCCAGGCGCGGGAGTTCGTCGAGCGGATGGAAGGCGGCCTGGAGGCCCCCGTCGCCCAGGGCGGCGGCAATGTCTCCGGCGGCCAGCGCCAGCGGCTGGCCATCGCCCGCGCCCTGGTGCGACGCCCCGAGATCTACCTCTTCGACGACTCCTTCTCGGCCCTGGACTACGCGACGGACGCCGCCCTGCGCGCCGCCCTCGCCCGCGAGACCGGCCGCGCGACGGTCGTGATCGTCGCCCAGCGGGTCGCCACGATCCGCGGCGCCGACCGGATCGTCGTCCTGGACGAAGGCCGGGTCGTCGGCACCGGCACCCACGCCGAGCTGATGGCCGGCAACGAGACCTACCGGGAGATCGTGCTCTCCCAGCTCACCGAGCAGGAGGCGGCGTGACCACCGCGGACAAGGGGGCGGCCCCCCGGGCCGAGGCCCCGGCGGCCACCGAGGAACCACAGACATCCACCCGGCGCGGCCCGGCCCCGGCGGTCGGGGCCGCACGGATGATGGGCGGCCAGCCCACCGAGAAGTCCATGGACTTCAAGAACTCCGGCAAACGGCTGCTCGCCCAGATGCGGCCGGAGCGCGGCGCCATCACCCTCGCCCTGGCGCTGGGCGCGCTGAGCGTGGCGCTGACGGTCGTCGGCCCCAAGGTCCTCGGCCAGGCCACCGACCTGATCATGTCCGGCATCATCGGCCGGGAGCTGCCCGGCGGGATCAGCAAGGCGCAGGCCGCCGACAGCCTGCGCGCCCACGGCCAGGGCGGGCTGGCCGACATGATCGGCGCGATGCCGGTCGTTCCCGGCCAGGGCATCGACTTCGGCGCGGTCGGCCAGGTCCTGCTCTGGGTCGCCCTGATCTACGCGGGAGCCTCGCTGTTCGGCTTCGTCCAGGCCAGGATCGCCACCCGGGTCGTCCAGCGGATGGTCTTCCGCCTGCGCGAACAGGTCGAGGAGAAGCTGGCCCGGCTGCCGCTGAGCTACTTCGACCGGCAGCAGCGCGGTGAGGTGCTCTCCCGGGCGACCAATGACGTCGACAACATCCAGCAGACGCTCCAGCAGACCCTCAGCCAGATCGTGGCCTCCCTGCTGACCATCGTCGGCGTGCTCGCCATGATGTTCTGGATCTCCTGGCTGCTGGCGCTGGTCGCCCTGATCACGGTCCCGGTCTCGATCCTCGTCGCCACCAAGGTCGGCAAGCGCGCCCAGCCGCAGTTCGTCCAGCAGTGGAAGACCACCGGCAAGCTCAACGCGCACATCGAGGAGATGTACACCGGCCACAGCCTGGTGAAGGTCTTCGGCCGCGAGCGGGAGTCCGCCGAACTGTTCCGCGAACAGAACGAGGCCCTCTACACCGCCGGTTTCCGCGCCCAGTTCATCTCCGGGATCATCCAGCCCGCGATGATGTTCATCGGCAACCTCAACTACGTCCTGGTGGCCGTGGTCGGCGGCCTCCGCGTCGCCTCCGGCGCCCTCTCCATCGGCGACGTCCAGGCGTTCATCCAGTACTCCCGGCAGTTCAGCCAGCCGCTCACCCAGGTCGCCTCGATGGCCAACCTCGTCCAGTCCGGCGTCGCCTCCGCCGAGCGGGTCTTCGAACTCCTCGACGCCGCGGAGCAGGACCCCGACCCCGCCCAGCCGGCCCGCCCCGCACGCATCGAGGGCCGCGTCGAGTTCGAGGACGTCTCCTTCCGCTACGCCCCCGACAAGCCCCTCATCGAGGACCTGTCACTCGCCGTCCACCCCGGCCAGACCGTGGCGATCGTCGGCCCGACCGGCGCCGGCAAGACCACCCTCGTCAACCTCCTGATGCGCTTCTACGAGGTACGCGGCGGCCGGATCACCCTCGACGGCACCGACATCGCCGCCATGTCCCGCGAGGAACTGCGCGCCCATATCGGCATGGTTCTCCAGGACACCTGGCTCTTCGGCGGCACGATCGCCGAGAACATCGCCTACGGGGCCCCCGCCGGCACCCCCATGGACAAGATCGTCGCGGCTGCCAAGGCCACTCACGTCGACCGCTTCGTCCGCACTCTCCCGGACGGCTACGACACGGTGCTCGACGACGAGGGCAGCAATGTCTCCGTCGGCGAGAAGCAACTGATCACCATCGCCCGCGCCTTCCTGGCCGAACCCGCCATCCTCGTCCTCGACGAGGCCACCAGCTCGGTGGACACCCGCACCGAAGTCCTCATCCAACACGCCATGGCCCGCCTCCGCACCGGCCGCACCAGCTTCGTCATCGCCCACCGCCTCTCCACGATCCGCGACGCGGACGTCATCCTGGTGATGGAAAACGGCGCCATCGTGGAACAGGGCCCACATGACGCCCTGCTGACCGCCAACGGCGCGTACGCGCGCCTCTATGCCGCCCAATTCGCCGAGCCCATCTCCGAGGGCGGCTGACTTCTCGGCTTCCTCGCGACCACGAGCCGCACCCGACCAGCCAGGTCCACCCCCACCGGCCTTCTTCCCCATCCACCAACGGGAGGGGACGGGCCGGAGCGGGTGGGTGTCCGGACGTAAAGCGAAGCAGTCCGGACACCCACCCGCGGAGGCCCGTCACCGCACCCCGACAGCCCCGCGCAGCGGACCCGGCCCGCCGCAGGCGAAACGGCGGGACAGCCGAAAACGTGGGATGGCAGTCCATATCGTGGGACGGCCCGGAAGAATTTATGGCGCCTCCCGGCCCGTCGGCGACCCCCTCCGCGAGCGCCCCGCCCGACGCCTCGGCCAGACCCCCCGCCCCCGCGCCAGGAGGCGGCTTCCGGGGGCCGCGGCCGGCCCGAAAACGGCCCCCGCCGAGGGTCAACATCGGTCCCGAACGACCACTAAACGTGAGTGACGGAACACAAGAAGACGCAAAACAACCTCGGGTCCCGAACCCATCTGAGCTATTCTGCTGGGCAAGAAGGATCCGGGCAGCGTTGCCCCCGGATCCTTTTGTGCTTTCAGCCACGTGTCGCGCGGCTGAAGAGGACCGTACGAAGCAGTGCCGCAGACTCCCCCGGCGAGAGCCGGGAGCCCCGTCGCAGGGACCGAGGAGGAACCAGACGTCATGGGCGAGCGAAGCAGGCAGGACCGCACGCAACCGAGGACACAGGGCCCCGAGAAACGGGTAGGTGGTCGGAAGTGAGTTCTCTCCTGCTGCTGACCAACGCACTCCAGCCGTCGACGGAGGTGCTCCCGGCGCTCGGCCTGCTGCTGCACAGCGTGCGGGTGGCTCCCGCCGAGGGCCCGGCTCTGATCGACACACCGGGGGCCGACGTCATACTGATCGACGGCCGTCGTGACCTGCCGCATGTGCGGTCGCTGTGCCAGCTGCTGCGGTCCACCGGGCCCGGCTGTCCGCTGGTCCTGGTGGTGACGGAGGGCGGGCTCGCCGCCGTCACCGCGGACTGGGGCGTCGATGACGTGCTGCTGGACACCGCGGGCCCCGCGGAGGTCGAGGCGCGGCTGCGGCTGGCGATGGGCCGCCAGCAGATCACCACCGACGACAGCCCGATGGAGATCCGTAACGGTGATCTCTCGGTGGACGAGGCGACGTACAGCGCGAAGCTGAAGGGGCGGGTCCTGGACCTCACCTTCAAAGAGTTCGAGCTGCTGAAGTATCTGGCGCAGCACCCGGGCCGGGTCTTCACCCGCGCCCAGCTCCTCCAGGAGGTGTGGGGCTACGACTACTTCGGCGGTACGCGGACGGTCGATGTCCATGTCCGGCGGCTGCGCGCCAAGCTCGGCCCCGAGCACGAGTCGCTGATCGGCACGGTCCGTAATGTCGGCTACCGCTTTGTGACCCCGGAGAAGGTGGAGCGGGCGGCGGAGGCCAAGGCCAAGGAGGACGCGGCGAAGGCGGCGAAGTCCGGGCGCGCCGCGGGGCCGGACGAGGGCCGTGGGCGCGGGGACGGTGACGGCTCCGGGAAGGCGGTCACCACGGGCGCGGAATCCGGGGGCGCACGACCTGCCCGCCGGTAGCACCACCCGCGTAGACTGCCGCGCGTGGCCAAGGTGACGCGGGATGATGTGGCAAGGCTGGCGGGTACTTCCACCGCCGTTGTCAGCTACGTCATCAACAACGGACCAAGGCCGGTCGCCCCGGCCACGCGCGAGCGGGTACTCGCCGCCATCAAGGAGCTCGGCTACCGGCCGGACCGCGTCGCCCAGGCGATGGCGTCCCGCCGTACCGATCTCATAGGTCTGATCGTGCCGGACACCCGGCAGCCGTTCTTCGCGGAGATGGCGCACGCCGTCGAACAGGCCGCCGCCGAGCGCGGAAAGATGGTCCTGGTCGGCAACGCCAACTATCTCGACGAGCGCGAGGTGCACTACCTGCGTGCCTTCCTCGGGATGCGGGTCTCCGGGCTGATCCTGATCAGCCAGGGGCCCAGTGAGCACGCCGCCGCCGAGATCGACGCCTGGGACGCGCGGGTGGTGCTGCTGCACCGGCGGCCGGACGCCATCGACGATGTCGCGGTGATGACGGACGACGTATGGGGTGCGCAGCTGGCGACCCGGCATCTGCTGGAGCACGGCCATCCGTATGTCGCCTTCCTCGGCGGTACGGAGGAGACCCCGAAGTCCGGCGACCCGGTCACCGACCATGTCGAGGGCTGGCGGCGGGCCATGCTGGAGTCCGGGCGGTCGCCGGAGGGCTACTACTTCCAGTCCCCGTACAACCGCTATGACGCCTTCCAGGTCGCGCTGAAGCTGCTGGCCGGTCCGGATCGGCCGCCGGCCATCATGTGCGCGACGGACGACCAGGCCATCGGTGTGCTGCGGGCCGCCCGTGAGCTGCGTATCGATGTGCCCGGTGAACTGGCGGTCGCGGGCTTCGACGATGTGAAGGAAGCCGCGCTGACCGATCCGCCGCTGACCACGGTCGCCTCGGACCGTCAGGCGATGGCGCGGGCGGCGGTGGATCTGGTGCTGGACGACGGGCTGCGGGTGGTCAGCTCCCGGCGGGAGCGGCTGCGGCAGTTCCCGTCGCGGCTGGTGGTGCGGCGCTCCTGCGGCTGCGGCGGCTGAGCGGGCCGGGCACGTCCCGCTGAGGCGGGCGGGGCAAGTCCCCCTGGGCCGGGTGTCTTTATACCGGGCATACCCACTTCTGTCGGGTCTCTCAGGACGTTCTCAGACAGCTCTCATGCAGCGGTCGCAGAGTCATCTTCATGACCCAGAGCTACCGCCGAAGCGGCGATGAGATGCCCGAGAACCGGCCGTATGCGTACGGCGACGACCAGCAGGGCGACGATCAGCAGGGCTACGGCCACCAGGGCTACGGCCACCAGACGTTCGGGGGGACACCGGGCGCTCCGGGCGCCCCGGGCTCGCCGTATGCCGGATTCGGGGAGCAGGCGGTTCCGCCGGTGCCCCCGTACGCCCCCGAGCCGCGGCGCCGGGCGCGGCGGCCGGTGGCGCTGATCGCGGCGGTGGCTCTCGCCTCCGGGCTCATCGGCGGCGGCAGCGCGGTGCTGATCTCTGGTGCCACCAACCAGTCAACGCAGAACAGCTCCTCCACCCCGCTCGTCAACGCGGGCAAGACCAGTGGCAGCGGGGTCTCGGGGGTGGCCAAGGCGGTCAGCCCGGCGATAGTGGAGATCAAGGCGCAGACCGGCGGCGGCGAGTCCACCGGCTCCGGGGTGGTCGTCACCAACGACGGCGAGATCGTCACCAACAACCATGTGGTGGCCGGTGCGGACGCGGTCACCGTCACCTTCAGCGACGGCAGCCGGAAGACGGCGAGGGTCGTGGGCACGGACCCCGACAAGGACCTGGCGCTGGTCAAGGTGCGCGGCGGCAAGAACCTCACCGCGGCCTCGCTCGGCGACTCCAGCAAGCTCACGGTCGGCGACCAGGTGGTGGCGATCGGCTCGCCCGAGGGACTCACCGGGTCGGTGACCAGCGGAATCGTCTCCGCCCTCGACCGGGATGTCACCGTCCCCAAGGAGGGCGGCCAGGAGCAGCAGGGCAACCCGGGCGACGGCGGCGGCTGGCCGTTCGAGTTCGGCGGCAACCAGTACAACGGCGAGACCGGCTCCTCGAAGACCTCCTACAAGGCCATACAGACCGATGCCTCGCTCAACCCCGGCAACTCCGGCGGCGCCCTGATCAATATGCAGGGGCAGATCATCGGCATCAACTCCGCGATGTATTCGCCGAGTTCGGCATCGAGCAGCAGTGCCGGCAGCGTCGGCCTCGGCTTCGCCATACCGATCAACACCGTCAAGGACGACCTGGACGCGCTGCGCGGCGGCGGCAACGGCGGCGTATGACCGCCCGCCCGGGGCGGGGTCCGACCGCCCGCCCGGGACAAGCGGCCTTGCGCCACCGCTCTCCGATCGCCCGTCGTCGTGCAAGGCTGAAGACAAAGCCGTCCGCAGCCACCCGAGGTCCGAGGTAACCACGCACATGAGCCCCGCCGAGCACGGTGACCACCCCGCCCGCATCCTGATCGTCGACGATGAGCCAGCGGTCCGTGAGGCCCTGCAACGCTCGCTGGTCTTCGAGGGGTATGTGACCGAGCAGGCGGTCGACGGTCTGGACGCGGTCGAGAAGGTCGCGTCCTGTGACCCGGAACTGATCGTGCTCGATGTCCTGATGCCCCGTATGGACGGGCTGACCGCCGCCCGCAGACTACGGGCGAGCGGAGTGACCGTGCCGATCCTGATGCTGACCGCCCGGGACACCGTCGGCGACCGGGTCACGGGGCTGGACGCCGGTGCCGACGACTATCTCGTCAAGCCCTTCGAGCTGGATGAGCTGCTCGCCCGGATCCGCGCACTGCTGCGCCGCAGCTCGTACGCGGCGGCCGCCGGTGCGCCGCCCGTGGAGGGCGAGGTGCTGAGCTTCGCCGATCTGCGGATGGACCTGGCGACCCGGGAGGTGACCCGCGGCAGCAGGCAGGTCGAGCTGACCCGTACGGAGTTCACACTGCTGGAGATGTTCCTCGCCCATCCGCGGCAGGTGCTCACCCGTGAGCAGATCCTGAAGGCCGTATGGGGCTTCGACTTCGAGCCCACCTCCAACTCCCTCGATGTGTATGTGATGTATCTGCGCCGCAAGACGGAAGCGGGCGGCGAACCGCGGCTGGTGCACACCGTGCGGGGGGTCGGCTACGTCCTGCGGACGGACGGCGGGGCGGAATGAGCACGGCGACCACGGGCGGGGGAGCGGCGGCGGGCGGCGCGCGCAGCAGGCTCGGCGCCTGGATCGCGCGGCTGCCGCTGCGCCAGCGGCTGACCCTGCTGACGGCGGCCGCGGTCGCGGTGGCGGTGGCGGTCTCCGCGCTGGCGTGCTGGCTGCTCACCCGGGCCCAGCTGCGCGACGAGGTGGACAGCTCGCTGCAGAACGTCAGCGTCCCCGCGGATTACCTCCAGCTGACCTACGCCAACTGCCAGCGCACCGACCCGGACGAGAGCAAGAACGCCCCGCCCTCGTACTACAACGTCCAGATCGTGCAGGTCGACGGCTCGCGCTGCATCGGGCCCAACTCCCAGCCGGTGCGGGTGCAGCGCGCGGATGTCGCGGTGGCGCAGGGCCTGGCGCGGGACACCCTGCATGACGCGGTCACCACCGAGGGTGCGGACGTCCGGGTGCTGACCAAGCACATCGGCGTCCAAGGCGTGCAGTTCGCGGTGTCCATCTCGCGTCCGCTGACCGAGGTCGACAGCGCGCTGAACCGGCTGGCGCTGCTGCTGGCGGCCGTCGCGGGGCTGGGCGTCGTCGGCGCGGGCACCGCCGGTCTGGTCATCGCGCGCTCCGGCCTCAAACCGGTGGACCGGCTGACCGACGCGGTCGAACATGTCGCCCGTACCGAGGACTTGGCGATCCGTATCCCGGCCGACGGCGAGGACGAGATCGCCCGGCTCTCCCGCTCGTTCAACACCATGACCGCGGCGCTGGCCGCCTCCCGCGACCTCCAGCAGCAGCTGATCGCGGACGCGGGCCATGAGCTGCGGACGCCGCTGACCTCGTTGCGTACCAACATCGATCTGCTGGTGCGCAGCGAGCGGTCCGGCCGGCCGATCCCGCCCGCCGACAAGGAGGCGCTGCTGGCCTCGGTGAAGGCGCAGATGGGGGAGCTGGCGGCGCTGATCGGCGATCTCCAGGAGCTGTCCAGGCCACCGGCGCCGGGCCAGAGCGCCATCGCGGTGGTGGCGCTGCACGAGATCGTCGACGCGGCGCTGGAGCGGGCCCGGCTGCGCGGCCCGTCGCTGACCATCGCGGCCGACCTCCAGTCCTGGTTCGTCCGGGCGGAGCCGGCCCCGCTGGAGCGGGCGGTGGTCAATCTGCTGGACAACGCGGTGAAGTTCAGCCCGGCCGGCGGGACCGTCGAGGTGCGGCTGACCCGCGGCGAGCTGACCGTACGAGATCACGGCCCCGGCATTCCGCAGGACGAACTCCCGCATGTCTTCGAACGGTTCTGGCGCTCCCCGTCCGCCCGCAGCCTGCCGGGCAGCGGCCTGGGCCTGTCGATCGTGGCCCGTACGGCGGAACAGGCGGGCGGCGCGGTACGGCTCCGCTCCGCGGACGTCGGCGGCACGGAGGCGGTACTGACGCTGCCGGGGGCGGCGACGCCTCCGCCGGGGATGCCGGAGCCGGGGATGCCAGGGCAGCCGGGCCGCCAAGGCCCCTAAGGCCCCTAAGGCCCCTAAGGGCCGTAAGGGCCGTAAGGGCCGTAAGGGCCGTAAGGGCCGTAAGGGCCGTAAGGGCCGTAAGGGCCGTAAGGGCCGTAAGGGCCGTAAGGGCCGTAAGGGCCGTAAGGGCCGTAAGGGCCGTAAGGGCCGTAAGGGGCAGGCCCGCCCCCTACGGCCCTTACGGCGCGCTTCCGCTACCTCTTCTCCCGCTACTTCTTCTTCGCCGCGTCCCCGAACGGCAGCTCCGTCCCGCCGATGTCGGCGCGGATGCCGTCCTCCTCGACGGAGATTTTGCGCAGCCGGACGTTCCCGGGCGTCTTGGGGAGCTGGAAGGACAGCGAGAGCTGGTCCGCGAGCTGCGGCTTGGTGAGTCCGGTCAGCGCGCCGAGGATCTTCGGGTCGATGCCGACCTTCTGCAGCAGCCACGGGTGGTCGGCCACCACATCGACCAGGTTGACCTTCATCAGCTTATGGACGAAGCGCGGCGACCCGGTCAGCTGGTGCAGCTTCTCCTCATTGCGCAGCGCATCTTGGATGTACGGCTTGGGGATGCCGACCTGGTCGGCGATCGCCGGGATGGCCAGCATCGACTTGACCTTGGCGGCCTGCCGGCTCAGCTCGGCGGCGGTCTTCCGGGTCAGCCGCAGGCCCTCCTCCTTGCCGGTGCCGGGGCGGTAGACGGCGATATCGCCGATGTCCAGGCGCATCCGGCTGATGTCGGTGGAGACACCGCGGTCACCGGCCCGCCGGATCTTCGCCTCGGCCCGTACGCGCAGTTCATGGCCGGCGATCGGCAATTGACCGACCGCGCGGACCGCATTGGGACCCCGCTCGCTGAACTTCACCTGCGAGGCCCCCAGCTCGCGATTCATGTCGTCGAAGGCGAGCAGCACACTGCCGTGCATGGTGCCGATCGTGGCGCCCTTGATGGAGCTGGGCAGATCGCCGTCGATGCGGACATCGTTCGCGGTGGCCTCGAATTTCGCCAGCGAAACCCGGTCGGCGGCCAGGTCGGGAATCGTGACTTTCACCTGGTCGACGTGCTTGTCCATGACCTGGGTGAGGAATGGGAATCCCTTGATGTCGACCTCGGGAGTGGCGTTCAGATGCAGCGCGTCCTTCACCTTTTTCGCGGCCGCGTTCTGTACGTACAGCACCGCGAACCGGTCGAAGAGCGTCAGGAATGCCACCCCGACCAGCGCCGTGACCAGCAGCTTCAGGGCGATCGACATCGCGGCGAAGCGGCTGAGTCCGCGCTTCTTGCGGCGGTTCCCGCGGCGGTGGCTCGGCGGCTTCCATGCCTCGCCGGGTTCGTCGTCCGAGCGCAGCCCGAGGCCCAGCGGGTCGTCGCTGTCGTCGCGCTCGTTCAGGTAGGTGCGGCGCCGGGGCGTGCCGTCGGCGTCGAACGAGTCGTATTCCGGGGCGGGTTCCGGCTCCGGCTCGGGGTCGGCGAGGGCTGCCAGGTCCGCGTACGGATTGACCGTGTCGAGCGTTCTGGTGTCGCCGGTGGGGTCGTCCACGGCGCCCGGCGCGGCGGAATGCGGAGACTGCTGCGCGGCGGGCGTGGGCGAGGGTGAAGATATGCGTGTGGGGGTTCGCATCCGTTCATCTCACCACGAGCGGGTCCCTCGAACGCAAGTCGAACCGTGAGTAAGTCGGATAGATGACGGTTGTCCCGCCGGTGTTGGCAAAAAATTGCCGTGCATGGACGGTGACTTGAACTACCGTCACCTGTCTTGTGACCCGGACGACACGATGCGGCTTGTCCCCGCCCATTGATCCATACCTGGACTCTCCGCGCCATTGTCCGGCTTATTCATTCTCTTCCTCGCATTCTGCTCATTCACCCAACAAACGGAAGGCGGTTGTCATCCCATGAAGTCGCAGGACGCTACTTCCATGATCATTGTGACCGGCGCAACTGGCAATATCGGTCGCGCACTTGTTGACCGGCTCCTCGCGGACGGCGCCGCGGTACGCGCGCTGACCCGCGATCCGGCCCGCGCCGGGCTGCCCGCCGCGGCCGAGACCGTGCGCGCCGACCTCACCGAAACCGACGACCTCGTACCGCTGTTGACCGGCGCCGACGCGCTGTTCCTCAATCTCGCGGCCGGCGGCGACCGGGCCGCGGTGGCGCTGACCGGGGCCGCCGTACGGGCCGGGGTCCGCCGGATCGTCCTCAACTCCTCGATGGCGGTGACCGATACCCCGGCCGACGACAGCCACCACGTCGCCCGGCTGCACGCCGGTCTGGAGCGCGCGGTGCGGGGCTCCGGCCTGGAGTGGACCTTTGTCCGCGGCGGCAACTACGCCACCAACGCGCTGGCCTGGGCCCCGTCGATCCGTACGTCCGGCGTGGTCCGCGACGCGCACCCGGGCGCCCGGGGCGTCCCCGTCCACGAGGCCGACCTCGCGGATGTCGCGGCCGCCGCCCTCCTGGACCGCACCGGCGCACACCTCGGCCAGGCGTATCCCGTCACCGGCCCCGAGGAGCTGACCGTGGCCCAGCAGGTCGCCGAGATCGGCCGGGCGACCGGCAAGGAGATCCGGGTCGAGGAGATCTCCGAGGAGGCGGCGGCCGAGGCGATGGCCGGGCCGCACTTCCCCAAGGAGGCCGCACTGGAACTGGTCCGGATGGTCGGCCAGTCGGTCGACGCCCTGGCCTTCCCCGTCTCGGACGCCGTCGAGCGGATCACCGGACGGCCGCCCCGGACGTTCGCCCAGTGGGCGCACGATCATGCCGCCGACTTCTCCTGACCGTCCGGGCCGCCGGTGAACCCAGCGGCCCGCCGGCCCTTGTCGTGGAGCACGGCCAGCGGCAGCATCACCACCGCGCCCACGAAGCGCTCGCGACGGTCCGGCCCTGGGGGCGCCGGTTCCGCACGCTACGAATGCCCCGGCGCGGCGGCGTCGTCCTACGGGTGCGATGCCTTCCGCCGCGGGGCGGACCCCAACTTCCCTTAGGTATGAGGCGGATGGCTTCCGGGGCCTGGCCCGGTTCCTGACCCGGCCCCGGCCCCTTGCCCGGCGCCTGGCCCGGCCCCGGCCCCGGCGTCTGCCCCCGCCGCTCCCTCTGCGCTGCCCCTCCCCCGCCCGCCGAAAACCCTTTGCCGCCGTCCCGCTCCCCGCCCTACCGTCCGCGCATGCTGCCTCGCGTGGACACGGACGACGAGTGGGACGCGATCGTCCCCGACGAAGCGGTGATGCGGCCGGGCGCCGCCGCGCTCTGCACCCGGCTCGGTATCCGCGCCGACCCCCTCACCCGCTATCCGGCCGGCTCCCAGCCCGTCTACGCCGTCGGAAATCGCTTCGTCCTCAAGCTCTTCCCCGCCGCCGCTGCCGACGTCGGGGAGACCGAGGCCCACGTCCTCACCCACCTCCAGGGCCGTCTCCCGATCCCCACCCCCTACGTCCACGACGCCGGTGAGTACGAGAACGGCTGGCGCTACATCCTGATGTCCCGTCTCCGCGGCACCGATCTGGCCGTCACCTGGCCCCGCATACCCCGCGCCGACCAGGACCGGATCGCCACCGAAGCTGGTGAGACCCTGGCCGCCCTGCACGCCCTGGACCCGTCACCGCTCACCGGCGTCCTCGGCCCCGGCGACTGGGACGCCTTCCTCGACGGCCGGCGCACCACGGCGGTCGACCGCCAGCGCGCCCACGGCCTCCCCGCCCCCTGGCTGGAACAGATCCCCGACTTCCTCGCCGCCGCGCCGCCATGCGCCCCCGGGCCCGATGTCCTCCTCCACACCGCGTTCATGCGCCAGCACCTGACCGTCGACGAGCACGACGACTGGCGGCTGACCGGCCTCCTCGACTTCGAACCCGCGATGCTCGGCCGACCCGCCTACGACTTCGTCACCGTCGGCCTCCACGTCTCCCGCGCCGACCCCCGCCTCCTCTCCCGCATCCTCCGCGCCTACGGCGAGACCTTCACCCCCACCGACCTCCTCACCCACACCCTCCTCCACGTCTACGGCAACCTCGCCCGCTACCTCCGCGAACTCCCCGCCCCACCCGAGCCGACCTTGGAGTCCCTGGCGGAGACGTGGTTCGGGACGGTGTGAGGCCGGGGTAGGGGGCGCTGCTCAGCGCGCGTGACGCAGTTCCTGGTAGACGTCGGCACTACTCGGCCGCTCTGCCGGATCGCGGCTCATCATCCGCTCAATGAGCTCGCCCAGCGCCCCCGGCACGGTGATCGGCCGGTGCGGCTTGTCCACGATGGCTTGCCGCTGCTCCCTCCGGTCGGCGTCGTCCGGGTAGGGGACATGCCGCCGGCCGGTGGCGGAGAGGAAGAACGATGCGCCCAGCGCGTAGACATCGGCCTCTTTCGTCGGCATAGCGGTGCCGCTCTCCAGGATGCTCCGCGAGATCTCCGGCGCTTCGTAGTGGACCAGGCAGCCTCGGTACCGGAAGTCGTAGTCCTCCGGAACTTCGCCGCCGTGCGCCAGAGCCAGATCGATGAGGAAGGCTCCGCTAGGCCCGATGATGAAGTGATTGGGCTGGACATCGCCGTGTGCCCATCCGTCCTGATGCAGCCTGGCCAGCACAGCGGCACATGACAGCGCTTCATCGAGATCGGGGGCCGCGGCCTCCTGCGCGTATCGACAGGGCTCCCACAAGGCGTAGAGAGACTCGCCCTCACGCCACGGCTGCGCGCTCCATGTACCTTCCTCCCATTCCCCACACCGCACTTCTTCAGGAATGAGTTGCCGGAGAATGGCGGCTTCCCGGGCGGGGGCCAGGGCCGTCCACGCGTGCGTCTGGCTGCGATAGCCCAGCTTGACGGCGAAGCGGCCGACGGGTGTTCGTACGTCCCAGACGGTGGAGCCACGGCGGTCGAGGACCAGCCGCCGGCTCGTGGGTGCCACCACGCTGTGGGCGTTGTCCTGCCTGTTCCTGTGGTCCTCGCGCCCGGCACGGGCTGTCCGCCCTACAGCCGTGATCCACCAGGGCGGGGCGTGAGCCCGCGCGCTCGGGCGCATTCCCTGTGCACGCGAAGGCTGGTACCGGGCCGTGCTTCCAACGGGCTGCACGAGAGCGCGACATGAACACCGTCCCCGGGCCAGAGGGGTTCGGAGCACAGCTCGCAGCGCTGCGCAGGCGGCCCCAGGTGTACGAGCGTGCAGACGGCGAGGTCTTCGGTGAGCCACTCATCGGCGACATGGCCGCCCATCCAGCCGGGTGGGTGCGCCCAGTGCGGGCCGGGCCCGTCACTGAGGTCGGTGCCGGGGATGCCGAACTCGGTGATGCCCGTGCGCACGGTGACGTAGCGCGAGATACGAGCCCAGGGCCACGGACGGCGGCTGGCGGCGCCGCGCGGAAGCAGCCAATACACCACGTCGTCCTCGGGGGCGACGATGTGCGGAACGGGGGTGCTCCCCAGGGCGAGCATCGCCTTGCCGATGATGCCGGGCGCCTGGACCACGTCCAGCGTCTCGTCGATCCGCAGGGGAACCACCTGTGCCCCCGCGGGCGGGCTCCACGCCCGTGGAGCCAGCTGGTTCCGAGCGGGCGTGACCTTCGGCAGGCTCGTCTTTGGCCGGTCTGTCATCGCTGCTGCCCTTGGCAGTCGATGAGCCATTGGCAGTCCTTGGCGAGCTGCTGCACCTGGACGTGCGCCGAGAGCACACCTGTGCCCAACCCCTGTCCGGCCTGCCGCTCGATGCCGTCCAGACGTGAAACCTGCTGGTGCCATGCGGTACCGCCGTGCCAGAGCTTGTCCACGGCATTCTTGGCGGCAGGCAGCAACTGCGCGATGTAGTCGCGGAGTTCGGATTCCAGCGCGGTCAGCTCGTCGTAGTGCAGCGGCACGCTGCTCTGACCTCGGGCGCGGCTGATCGTGTAGCGAACGGTGTTGAGGTCGGGGCCACTTCCGTTGAGGACGGTTGCGGCTTCCTCGCCCGCTGATGCCCTCTGTTGCGTCGTCATTGTGCGTTCCCTCCCGGTGACGGGTAGTGCACCGACTCAATCGCCATGCATGCTGGACGAGCCAGAAATGACCCACTTTCTGCATACGGCTATGCGCCAAGTGCATGGTGGCGGCGAGGCCGGGGGTGGACCTTGTACAACCGGAAGGGTGGTGCGGATGAATTGGGCGTCCCAAGCGATCCGGGAGGCGTCACGAGTGGGCGACTACGGCAAGGTCGTGAAGCTTGCACGGATGGCACAGCGCGTGTCCCAAAAGCAGCTTGGGGAAGCCTGCGGAACGAGCCAGTCCGCTGTGTCGCGTCTGGAGAAGCGTGGGGCTGACTCGTACGAGACTGCACAATTGGCCAGCGCGGCAAAGTACTTACAGATTCCTCCGTACTTGGTCGGCCTCGCCGATCACACAGCGGCTCTCGCTGCGAAAGTTGAGGGAACTGACGTGGAACGGCGTAATTTCCTGGCGGGGGCTGTGGCCGTTGCCGTCGCGCCGGCCTTTGAGGCTTTTCCGGCTGCTCGTGCTCAGCCGGCGGACGGCGGGCAAGCTGCCACACTGCGTGTGGCCACCTCGGCATTTCGCCGGATGGACGGCTCTACCGCCTCGCGTCTCCTTGTGGAACCAGTCTTGGGGCACCTGCGATTGGCGCAAGGCTTGGCCGGTGAGGCCGAGACAAATGAGCAGCGGGTACGGCTCGCTGCCGTGGGGAGCGAAGTCGCCGGCTTTGCCGCTTGGCTCTCATGGGACATGGGGGACTACGGATCGGCCCGCACTTGGTACGGCTCCTCAGTGAAAGCGGCGCGGCGTGCGGCCAATCCTCTACTGACGGCCTATCAGGTAGGCAGCTTGGCGCAGTTTGAAGCACATGCAGGCAACGGTTCACAGGCGTTGGGTCTTTGCCGCGCCGCACGCAAACAGCTTGGCGCAGGACCCCCGCACATCGCTGTTGCGTGGCTGTCCAGTGTGGAAGCGCTGGCCCATGCTGCGGCGGGGAACGAGTCAGCAGCAGATGCGGCACTGACCGCTGCGGCTCGTTCCGCGGAAAAGATCACAGAAGATGACCCGCCGCCATGGCCTTGGGTTTTCACTTTCAACGAAAGCAAGGTTGCCGCGTGCCGTGTCGCCTGCGGTGCTCGTCTTGGGATTCCACGATGGGTGTCAGGTGCCCAGGAATCAGCCGGGGCGGTCATGGCGGCTGGGCATGAGAAGCAACGGGCGTTGTTGACGCTCGACCTAGCGTCTGGGCACCTGACAGGGGGGCGCCTGGACGCGGCGTTCGGATTGGGCACGCGTGCATTGGAGATCGGTCTGCGATACAAGTCTGGCCGGATCGTTGAACGGGCACGTGCGCTACGCAGGGGCTACACATCGGCAACGCCGGCGAAGATCGTGCGTGATTTCGATGAACGCCTCTATGGAGTCGTCCTCTGACCACGACGAAAGGTGTGCCGCTGTGAAGGTCGGAATCACGGGGCATCGGGGGCTGTCGGCCGCTGTCGAAAAGCTCGTCCGGCCCGGCCTTGATGCCGAGGTGAAGAAGTACGAACCGACGGAACTGTGTGGTGTTTCGTGTGTCGCTGACGGGCCCGACTCGTGGTTTGCCGAGTCCGTGCTCGCGGTGGGCGGTCGCATTGAGGTGGTGATTCCTGCTGACCGGTACCGGGATGGCCTGCCTTCCACGCATCACGCCACGTACGACGCGCTGCTGCGACAGGCCGTGGAAGTCCACCACACGGACATGGACGAATCGACCTCGCAGGCACATATGGCGGGGAGCGAGATCCTGGTGGGGCTGGTCGACCGGTTGATCGCGGTGTGGGACGGCGAGGCGGCGCGTGGCTTCGGCGGGACCGCCGACGTGGTCGCTTACGCACGGCGTATCGGGGTGCCGGTGGACATCGTCTGGCCTGAGGGGGCGACGCGCGATGCCGCTGACTGACCGGAGCCGCCGTGGGGCAGAGGCCAGCCGGCGCCATGCCCCCGGCTGGATCGGACTGGCGAGGGGCCGTACGAGGCGAGAGGCCCCGCCCCGATGCCCAGGGCCCCGCCCTGACGCACACGTCCCCGCCCCGGCTACTGACCGGAGCGGGGACGTCGTATGGGGCCGGGCGGGGCGGAGCGCCGAGGCGGTCTGGGCGTCGGCCCCGCCGCCTACTTCACGACCGTGATCCGGTCGGTCTTCGGCGGAGTCAGGGGCTTGTCCGCCGACGAGTGGGCCGTCAGGTACGTGGTGAAGGCGTCCAGGTCGGAGGGGCCGACGTACTTGTTGTTGGCGTTTTTGAAGGCGGGGAAGCCGTCGCCGCCGCCGGCCAGGAACTCGTTCATGGCGACGCGGTAGGTCTTGGCCGGGTCAAGCGGCTCGCCGTTCAGCTTGACGGAGTCCTTGACGATGCGGTCGGTGCCCGACTTGGTCATGTCCAGGGTGTAGGTGAGGCCCTTGGAGACCTGGAGGATCTTGGGGGAGGCCGCGTTGGGGCCGCTGACCTGCTGCTGGAGGCCGGTGAGGAGCTGGGCGCCGGTGAGGTCGATGACGTTCAGCATGTTGGTGAAGGGCTGGACGGTGAACGCCTCGCCGTAGGTGACCACGCCGTCGCCCTCCGAGCCGGAGGCCTTGAAGGCGAGGTCGGAGCGCACACCGCCGGGGTTCATCAGCGCGAGCTGGGCGCCGCCCTTGCCGTCCGCCTTGGTGGCTTCGAGCTGGGCGTCGGCGATGACGTCGCCGAGCGGGGCCTCGGGGGCGTTCGCGCCGCGGCCGGCGATATCGGCGGAGATATGGCCGACGGGGCGGCCGGCGACCGGCGCGGCCAGCTTGTTCCAGCGGGCGATCAGCGACGTCATGTCCGCGGCCTTGGGCTGGGTGCGGTCGACGACGTGGTTGACCGCTCCGGGTGCCTTGACTGCGGTCCGCACGATGTCGTGGGTGCGGCGGTCGTAGGTGAGCGTGGTGTCGGTGAAGAGCTTGCCGTACGACGCGGCGGAGGTGACGGTGCGCGGCTTTCCGGACGGGTCCGGGATGGTGCAGGCGTACGCCTGGTGGGTGTGGCCGGTGACCAGCGCGTCGACCTGCGGTGTGACGTGCTTGGCGATCTCGGTGATCGGGCCCGAGATCCCGTCGCCGTCGCCGGGGCTGTCGCAGTTGTAGTTGTAGGAGGTGGAGGCGGGCAGACCGCCTTCGTGGATGAGGGCGACGACCGACTTCACGCCCTGCTTGTTCAGCACCTTGGCGTACTTGTTGATCGTCTTGACCTCGTCGTGGAACTTCAGGCCCTTGATGCCCTCGGCGTTGACGATGTCCGGGGTGCCCTCCAGGGTCACCCCGATGAAGCCGATCTTGACGCCCTTGTGCTTCCAGACGGTGTACGGCTTGAGCAGCGGCTTGCGGGTCTTCTCGTCGGTGACGTTCGCCGTGAGGTAGGGGAACGCGGCGCCCCGGTACTTCCGGCCGTCCTCGTAGCAGCCGTCCTTCGGGTGACAGCCGCCCTTCTGAAGGCGCGTCAGTTCGGTCCGGCCCTCGTCGAATTCGTGGTTGCCGACGGAGGTGACATCGAGGCCCAGCTTGTTCATCGCCTCGACGGTCGGCTCGTCGTGGAACAGCCCGGACAGCAGCGGGCTGGCCCCGACCAGGTCACCGGCCGCGGCGGTGACGGAGTAGGGGTGACCCTTACGGGCCGTGCGGAGGGACTGCGCGAGGTACTCGGCGCCGCCCGCCGGGACGCTCTTCTTGCTGCCGTCCGGCTGGACCTCCTCGACCGTGCCGGAGGAGCCCTGCGGCGGTTCCAGGTTGCCGTGGAAGTCGTTGAAGGAGAGCAGCTGGACATCGACGGTGCGCCCGCTGCGGGCGGAGTGGCCGGTGCGGCCGGTGTCGGCGCCGGCCGGCAGGGCGCCGGCGGCAATTCCTGCGGCGGCCAGTACGGCGGCGCCGATCGTCAATCTTCGTACGGTGCGGCGCCGTTGCGGTGTCGCTGGCATGGGGTCCCCTCCTGGATGTTCCTGAGCGGACGGCAGCTTATTGTCGACGCGTGTAGTGCAACAGGGGTGCCCGGGTGACGGGCGGGTTGCCGGGGAGGGACGGAGTGCGGGTGGTACCCCGCCGGGAACCCGGCGGGGTCGTACGCTTCACACATGAATGACGCTGCACAGGAGATGGGCCGGGCCGGCCGCAGGATCCAGGTGGTCGACGATCTGGCGCCGGAAGCGGGCGCGGCCGTCCTCGGGCTGATCGAGCGGGCCGCGCGGACGGACGGGCAGCCCGCCGTGTCCGAGCAGGGGCGGCTGCAGCTGCGCGGGGGAAGCCGCGCCGGTGTGCGCCATGTGCTGGTGTACGCGCGTGGCGACGAGGGCGAGGAGCTGGTCGCGTACGGGCAGCTGGAGGACACCGACCCGGTGGAGGCACCGGCCGCCGAACTCGTGGTCCACCCGGGGCACCGGGGCCGTGGGCACGGCCGGGCGCTGGGCGGCGAGCTGCTGGAGCAGTCCGGGCGCCGGCTGCGCGTCTGGGCGCACGGCGGGCATCCGGCGGCCCGGCACCTCGCCCAGACCCTGGGGCTGACGATGTTCCGGGAGCTGCGGCAGATGCGGCGCTCGCTGACGGATCTGGAGCTGCCGGAGCCGGTGCTCCCGGAGGGGGTGTCCGTGCGGACCTTCCAGCCGGGCACCGATGACGCGGCCTGGCTGGAGACGAATGCGGAGGCGTTCGCGCACCATCCGGAGCAGGGTTCGCTGATCCAGCGCGATCTGGACGACCGCAAGGCCGAGGCGTGGTTCGACCCCAAGGGCTTCTTCCTGGCGGAGAAGGACGGGCGGATGATCGGCTTCCACTGGACCAAGGTGCACGCCGACGAGGGCCTCGGGGAGGTCTATGTGCTGGGCGTGCGGCCGGGCGCCCAGGGCGGCGGCCTGGGCAAGGCGCTGACCTCGATCGGCCTGCGCCATCTGGCCGGTCAGGGGCTGCCGACGGCGATGCTGTACGTGGACGCGGACAACAAGGCGGCGGTGACCGTGTATGAGCGGATGGGCTTCGCGACGCACGAGACGGATCTGATGTACCGGTCGGAGACCTGAGGGAGCGGGCGGTAGCTGAGGCGCGAAGGGGCGGTCCACCAGGGCCGCCCCTTCGGCTGTGTTGCGGCGCTTGGTGCTGCGCCCGGCCCCGCGGGCCGGGACGGTGTTGCGTCCGATCAACTCGGCCTGGATGTAGTGGAGTTGAAGCTGCTCGCAGTGCAGCTTCAGTAGCGGCCGGTATGGCCGGGGTGGACGGCGTGGGCGACATGGCCGACGCCGCCCGAGCGGGTGAGGTTGACAGGTGCAGCCCACTTCCCCCACCCTTTCACTACTTAATTAGTGGAATGGCTTAGGGGGGGGCGGGATGCGGTCGATGGTCATGGACCACGGGACCGGGCGGACCTCGGGGCGTACCGCCATCGAGGCGGTCGGCCTCGGCGCGCGATACCGCCGTCGCTGGGCGCTGCGCGACTGCACCTTCCGGCTGCCGGCCGGCCGTATCTGCGCGCTGGTCGGGCCCAGCGGCGCCGGTAAGAGCACGCTGCTCTCGCTCGTCTCCGGGCTGGCCCGCCCCCGCGAGGGGTCCGTACGGGTCTGGGGTGAGGCCCCGGCCGGCGCCTCGGCCCGTGTCCGGGTCGCCCACCTCACCCAGGAAAAGCCGCTCTATCCGCGGCTGACGGTCGCCGAGACCCTGCGGATGGGCCGCGAGCTCAACCCCGGCCGCTGGAACCCGCGGTGCGCCGAACGGATCGTCCGGGACGGCCAGATCCCCCTCGACGCCCGGACCGGCACCCTCTCCGGCGGACAGCGCACCCGCCTCGCGCTGGCCCTCGCCTTCGCCAAGAGCCCCGAACTCCTGCTGCTCGACGAGCCGTTCGCCGGTCTCGACCCGCTCGTACGGCACCGGATCGCCGCGCTGCTGCTGGCCCAGGCCGCCGAGCACGGCACCACCGTCGTGCTCTCGTCGGACCTGCTCGCCGAGCTCGACGGGGTCTGTGACTATCTGCTGGTGCTGGGCGACGGCCGGGTGCGGCTCGCGGGCGAGGTCGATGACCTCATCGGGGCGCACGCCCTGGTGATGGGGCAGCGCCGGGGCGAGGCGCTGCCGCCCGCGATCGCCGCGCATCCGGTCGTCGAGGCACAGCTGTCCGGGCGTCACTTCACCGCCGTCGTACGGCGGAAGGGCCCGGTGGCCGCCGGTCCCTGGGAGGCCGCGGAGCCGTCCCTGGAAGAGCTTCTGCTGGCCTATCTGCGCGCGCCCGGCGCACCCGACCTGATCGCACCCAGCGCGGAACCGGTCGCGGCACCCGTACGCCGCCGGCCCGGCAACAACCCCGGCATCCCCGGTATGCCGCGCAACGGGCCGCGCGGCCCGGCAGGTCTGCGCGGCCCGGCCGCTCTGCGGGACGTCCGGCAGAACCCGCCGGACAGCGCACCACGCACACGGCACACCCATCACATCGGCCACATCGGCAAGGGAGCGGCGGCATGACCACCACAGCACACCTCGGGGCGAACGGGTCCGGACCCGCCGCGAGCGATCCGGACGAGGCCGGGGAGCCGGGCGGCCGCGGACCGCTGCGAGGTCTCGCCTGGCTGGTCTGGCGGCAGCACCGGCTGTTCTTCGGCCTGCTGCTGGCCGCCGTGGTGGGCGGCGCGGTCTGGTGCGCGGTGCTGCGCAGCCGGGCGGGTGAGTTCATCGCGTCCCACCACATCGAGGGCTGCTCGATGATCTCCCTCGTCCCGCGCTGCGACGGCACCCAGGAAGCGGTCACCGAATTCCGCGGCACCTACGGCCAGCCCCTGCAACTCGCCGAGATGGGGCTGATGTTGCTGCCCGTGCTGATCGGCGTGTTCCTCGCCGCACCGCTGATCGCCCGGGAGATGGAGGCCGGCACCCACAAGCTCGTCCTGAGCCAGTCGGTCGGCCCGCTGCGCTGGCTGGCGGCGAAGACCGCGGTGCCCGCGCTGGTCGTGCTGGCCGCCACCACGGTGCTCTCGGCCGTGTTCGCCTGGATGTGGGCGGTCGTCGGCGACGAGGTCTCCGGCGCCTACTGGTACTCGACTCTCGACTTCGCCGCGCTCGGCCCGGTGCCGGTCGCCTACTCCCTGCTGGCCCTGGCGGTCGGGGTGCTGGCCGGTCTGCTGCTGCGCCGTACGGTGCTGACGATGGGCGTGACGCTGAGCGCCATGGTCGCGCTCCAGGGTGGGCTCAAGCTGCTCAGGCCGTACCTGATGCCGGTCGTCAGCACCGAGTTCGGGCCCAAGGAGTCGGCCCAGCTGCCGGACAACGCCTGGGGCGTGGGGCAGGGCTACCACACCCGCTCCGGTGCCCATCTGCCCGACACGGTCTGTCAGTCCGCCGGGAACTACGAGGGCTGTCTGCGCAGCCACGATGTGGTCGGCCAGTACATGGACAGCCACCCGGCGTCGCACCACTGGCCGCTGGCGTGGATCGAGAGCGGGATCGTGCTCGCCCTGACGGCCGTGCTGACCGTGATCGCCTTCCGGGTGATGCGCCGCCGGTACGGCTGAAAAGCCGGCGCGCTGATTTCCGGCACCTGGCGCGCTGATTTTCCGGCGGATTCCCGTCCTGCCATTTCGTGGATTTCGGTCCTGCGCGTTCGCTGTGGCATTTCATGGGCCGGGGGCAATTCCGGACCGGTCGCGGAAAGGGCAGGAGGGGGAGCGCCACCGGGGCTGGGGCCGGGCGGCGGGGCCCGGCGCGGGGGCCCGGCCACTGGGCTGGCCCCGGCCCCGGTCCCGGTCTCAGTCCGTACGGCCACATTCCGCCCCCCCGCATTCCATCACCCCGCATTCCACAAGATCCCCCCACCCACCACCCCACCTCCCCATTTCCTAGATCGAAAACCCGGCCATTTCTCCCCCCTCACCGCGCGTGTTACAAAGGCAGTCCAGGGGAAAGACCAGGGACGCGGCTCGCCGGCCGGCCGCCGGCCCGCCTCCGAGCCGCGCCGCCCAGGCGTGGCGCCGGGCCGGGCCCCGGCCGACCCGAAAAACACCTGGGAGTAGCACCCCGCTTGCCTGGTCGCCATATCCGCGTTACCGGCGATTCAACGTCGCTTGCGAGCATCGGTGAATGCAGCCCGCTGTGCCGAACGTCCCGAACCCGAGGCTCCATCTAGCGCCGCCGCCAGCTCTTGACGCGCCTGGAACGCCCGGAACGCGGAAGAATAAGGCCATGAACCAGCAGCCCAGCGCTCAGGCACAGACCCAGCCCGAGATGCCCACCCCGAAGCCCCCGCAGGCCCCGGGCCCCGCGGCCCAGCCTTCGGTGGGCTCGATCGCCGCGCACCGCCCGCACGCGGTCCGTGGCACGGTGCCCGGCCTGGAGCCCGATCTGGACGCCGATCCCGACGCGTACGAGGACGAGGGCGTGCTGGGCGCGGACGGCGAGGAGCTGCCCAGCGGCCGGTTCCTGGACCGCGAGCGCAGCTGGCTGGCCTTCAACGAGCGGGTGCTCGAACTGGCCGAGGACCCGGCCACGCCCCTCCTCGAACGGGCTAACTTCCTGGCGATTTTCGCCAGCAACCTGGACGAGTTCTTCATGGTCCGGGTCGCGGGACTGAAGCGACGGATAGCCACCGGCGTCGCCACCCGCTCCGCGTCCGGGCTGCAGCCCCGTGAGGTACTGGACCTCATCTGGACGCGCTCACGCGAACTCATGGCCCGGCACGCCGCCTGCTTCCAGCAGGACATCGCCCCCGAGCTCGCTGACCAGGGCATTCATCTGATCCGCTGGCCCGAGCTGACCGAGAAGGAGCAGGCCCGCCTGTTCACCCTCTTCCGCCAGCAGATCTTCCCGGTGCTCACGCCCCTGGCGGTGGACCCAGCGCACCCCTTCCCGTACATCTCCGGCCTCTCGCTGAATCTGGCCGTCGTCGTACGCAACCCGGTCAGCGGCCACGACCACTTCGCGCGGGTCAAGGTGCCGCCGCTGCTCTCCCGCTTCCTGGAAGCCTCCCCGCAGCGCTACGTCCCCATCGAGGACGTCATCGCCGCTCACCTGGAGGAGCTGTTCCCGGGCATGGAGGTGCGCGCGCACCACATGTTCCGGGTCACCCGCAACGAGGACCTGGAGGTCGAGGAGGACGACGCGGAGAACCTCCTCCAGGCGCTGGAGAAGGAGCTGATGCGGCGGCGCTTCGGGCCGCCGGTCCGCCTGGAGGTCGAGGAGTCCATCGACCCGGCCGTGCTCGACCTGCTCGTCCAGGAACTGAAGATCTCCGACGCCGAGGTCTACCCGCTGCCCGGCCCGCTGGACCTGACCGGCCTCTTCGGGATCGGCGCCCTGGACCGGCCGGAGCTGAAGTACCCCAAGTTCGTGGCCGGCACCCACCGTGACCTCGCCGAGGTGGAGTCCGCCTCCGCACCGGACATCTTCGCCGCCCTGCGCGCCCGCGACGTCCTCCTCCACCACCCGTACGACTCCTTCTCCACCTCCGTCCAGGCGTTCCTGGAGCAGGCCGCCGCCGACCCGGACGTCCTGGCCATCAAGCAGACGCTCTACCGCACCTCCGGCGACTCACCGATCGTGGACGCCCTGATAGACGCCGCGGAGTCCGGCAAGCAGGTCCTCGTCCTCGTCGAGATCAAGGCCCGCTTCGACGAGCAGGCCAACATCAAGTGGGCGCGGAAGCTGGAGGAGTCCGGCTGCCATGTCGTCTACGGCCTGGTCGGCCTCAAGACGCACTGCAAGCTCTCGCTCGTGGTCCGCCAGGAAGGCGAGATGCTGCGCCGCTACTCCCATGTGGGGACCGGCAACTATCACCCCAAGACGGCCCGGCTCTACGAGGACCTCGGGCTGCTGACCGCCGACGCCCAGGTCGGCGCCGACCTCTCCGACCTCTTCAACCGGCTCTCCGGCTACTCCCGCCGCGAGACCTACCGCCGCCTCCTGGTCGCCCCCAAGTCCCTGCGGGACGGCCTGGTCCAGCGGATCAACAAGGAGATCGCGAACCAGCGCGCGGGCCGTGACGCGTACATCCGCATCAAGGTCAACTCCATGGTCGACGAGGCCGTCATCGACGCGCTCTACCGCGCCTCCCAGGCCGGTGTGCCGGTCGACATCTGGGTCCGCGGCATCTGCGCGCTCCGGCCGGGCGTCACCGGCCTGAGCGAGACCATCCGGGTCCGCAGCATCCTCGGCCGCTTCCTCGAACACTCCCGGATCTTCGTCTTCGGCAACGGCGGGGAGCCCGAGGTGTGGCTGGGCAGCGCCGACATGATGCACCGGAATCTGGACCGCCGGATAGAGGCGCTGGTGCGGGTCGCCGACCCGGCGCACCGCGCCTCCCTCAGCCGGCTGCTGGAGACGGGGACGTCGGATTCCACCTCGTCCTGGCATCTCGGCCCGGACGGGGACTGGACCCGGCAGGCGGTGGACGCGGACGGCGCGCCGCTGCGCAACGTACAGGAAATGCTCATTGACGCCCGGAGGCGCCGGCGTGGCCCAGCGACATGACCAGCTGACCGGGGGGCCGGCGGGTCTCATCGGAATCGGATACGAGCCCGGCCGGGCGCCGGGAGCCCGTGCCGCGGTGGTGGACGGGCCGTACGGGGGGAACGACCGCATGTACGGGCCGGACGACGCCGCGTACGAAGGGGTGCCGGGCGCCCGCGACGGGGAGGACGGCGGCGGGCGCGGTACGGGCGCCGACCGGGGCACCGGCTCCGGCCGCGACCCCGGCACCGGCATCAGCCCGGACATCAGCGCCGGTCTCGCCTCCCTCACGGCCGAGGAGGTGCTCGCCGGCTATCTGCACCAGCAGTCCGCGGACTTCCTGCGGAGTCTGCGGCTGCACCGGGAGAGCGGTTCGGACGCCGAGGGCGCCGGTGAGGCCGCGTGGCAACTGCGCCGCGCCGCCCGCCGGATCAGCGCCACCCTGCACACCTTCCGGCCCCTGGCCGACGAGTCCTGGGCCGACCAGCTCCGCTCCGAACTGGGCTGGCTGTCCGGCACCCTGGCCCGCGAACAGGCCTGCGCGGCCCGCCGCGAACGCCTGATGACGGCCCTCCAGCGGCTGACCGGCCGGGGCCCCGAACGCGGGGACCGCGGCGACCGCACCGACCGCGGGGACCGCGCGGGCCGGGGGGACCGTACGGGCCGGGGAGAGCGCGACAAACGGACCGACCGCAGCACCACCACCGGCCCGACCGCCGCCACCGCCTCCACCGCAGCGCCGACCTCGTCCTCCTTGGCGCCCGCCTCCTCCGCCTCCTCTGACCCGGACCCCGACGGCGCCCTGTCGGCCGGTGCGGCGCGGGCCGGGGCGCTGCTGGACCGCCAGCTCACCCTCGCCCGCACCCGCGCCCATTCCGCCGCGCTCCAGGCCCTGGGCTCCTCCCGCTTCCACGCCGTCGCCGACTCCGTGGCGGTGCTCGCCTCCGAGGCGCCACTGGCCCGTACGACCGCCGAGCTCCCGGCCGACGAGGCGCTCCCGCCGCTCGCCGAACAGGCGCACCGGCGGCTCGCGGAGGCGGTCGCCGCACTGCCGCTGTCCCGCGCGGGCTACCCGTACAACGCCGCTGCCCTCGCCGCCGACCAGCGCCAGGACGCGCCCTGGCACCAGGTCCGGATGCTGGTGCGGCTGAGCCGCTACGCCCAGGAGGTGATCGCGCCGGAGTACGGCGACCTGTTGCTCGCGGAGGCCGGCCGGGCCCTGGAGTGGCACCGCGACGCCGCGGAGGCCGCCGCCGCAGCCGCCGCCGCGGCCCGCACCCCCCGCATCGCCCCGGCCACCGCCTACGCCCTGGGCGTGCTGCACGCCGACCAGCGCCACGAGGTAGAGGCCGCCCGCTTCGCCTTCGGCCGCGTCTGGCTGCCCCCGACACCGGACCGCAAGAACCGCGGAGGCGAGGGGACATGACCACGGGGACGGAGCGCGGCCGGAATGCGAGCCCGGCCGTATGACCGCAGGGAAAGGGGTGTCGAGGTGACGTTCTATCAGAAGCCGGTACGGGCCGCGGGCTGCGTCCTGTGGCGCCGCGCCTCGACCGAGGACGGGCTGGAGATCGCCCTCGTCCACCGCCCCAAGTACGACGACTGGTCGCACCCCAAAGGCAAACTGAAGCGCGGCGAGAGCGCGCTGGCCGGAGCGGTGCGCGAGGTGGCGGAGGAAACCGGCATGGACTGCCGCCCCGGCGCCCCCCTGCCCACCTCCACCTACTACGCCAACGGCCGCCCCAAGACCGTCCGTTACTGGTCCGCCGAAGCCCTCGCCGGCGCCTTCACCCCCAACACCGAGGTCGACCGCCTGGAGTGGCTCTCCCCGGCCGACGCCCGCCACCGCCTCACCCAGGAACGGGACCGGCCGCTGGTGGATGCGCTGTTGGCGGCGCTCCATCTGGCGTGATGCCGGAGCGGGCGCCTCAACCTCTTCACGGGTTTCGCTCCAAAGGGGCGGCAGTCACGTTGATCAGCGGAGCCCCAGATCGAGCGGGGTGGTGACGCAGCGAAATCCCGTGTCGTTGTCGCTCATCGTCTCGAACGCGTCATTGAAGGCAGCCGGGTCGGCCAGGGCGAACGGGCTGGTGAAGGAACTGCCCTTGAGGGCTCGGCGACCGGCTTTCGATGCGGTCGCGCACCATTCCCACGTGTTCCCGCACATGTCATAGACCCCGAAAGGGCTCACTCCGGAGTGATAGCGGGATACGGGGGTGGTGTGCCCTATCCCGGTCTCCTGGACATTGCATTTCGCGGCGGTCGCGGCAGCGCCCCAGGGATAGACGCTCCCTTTGGTTCCGCGGGCGGCCTTCTCCCACTGCTCGCTCGTCGGCAGGGTTTTTCCCGCCCAGGTCGCGTAGGCGTTCGCGTCGCGCCAGGTGGTCCACACGACAGGGTGGTCGAAGATGCTGTCGGGGCAGCGCCCGTCCGGTCCCCAGTGCATCGGCGGCGGGTGACCGGTCGCGCTGGTGAAGCGGAAGTAGTCGGCGTTGGTGACCGGGCAGATGTCGATGAAGTACGCCGGCAGCCACCCAGGGGTGTTGTCCGGGCCGCCCAAGTAGAGGCCTTCTTCGACCTCGATCATCAACTTCCCGTCCACGTGGTGACGATGCCGCTGCACACCGGGAGTTAAGAGTGCCTCGGTGCGCTCATCGCCACCCGCTGCGGCCTTGGCCGTCATCAGCTGCGCGAACCGCTCCTGCACCTCCGGCCCCGACCGGGCGAGCAAGGTGTCGAGTGCTGCCTGGTTGCCAGGGCGGGGGGTGATTCCCTCCCCGCCCTTTTCCCATTTGGACACCATGCGATCGCTGACGCCGATTGCCGCGGCGAATCCGCGCACGGTCTTGCGCATCGCCTCGCGCAGGGCATTGATCTCACGCCCGGTCCAGCGAGCTACCCCCGGTCGGTCCATGCAGGGTCCTACAGCTGCTCGCCGCGCAGAGCGAGGAAGGATTCGCGCAACTCGACGAGGGCGGGGTGCTCAGTGGGCACATGGGCGTCGTCGATGGCGCTGATCGCCCGTACGCCGATAGTCGTGTTGGTCGCGAACGCTGCCTGCATTTCCGGAAGGTGGTCGACGGGGACTGGCGCCACGCTGTGGACGTGGCGTTCCTGGAGCAGGGCCATGGTGACGCCCGGCAACACGTCCGCCTTCGGCCACACCACACTGCCGTTCGCGTCGATGAAGCCGACGTTCCAGGTGCCGCCTTCGGAGACCAACTCGTCCGGGCCGACGAACAGGGCGTCGTCGAAGCCGGCCAGCTGAGCGGCGCGCCGGTGGTGGAGGGCTCCGAACAGTCCGGCGTGCTTCACCTGTGCCACGTCCCGCTGGTAGCGGACGGTCTTCACGCGCAGGGGCGGGAGGGGAAGGGCACCCGCCGGCCGGTGGGTCACGAGCACATGGGGGTCGCTCGCGTCGGCGGGGCGTGCGATGTCCAGGCCAGGGTCGAGGATGGTGACCCGTACGACGAAGGCACCGGGCTTGTCGCCCACTGCGTCGCGCACGTACCGGCGCACGAGGCCGGGGTCCAGGTCCGCGCCGAAAACCGAATGGCAGTCGCGCACCAGTCGTTCCAGGTGCCGGGTCAGTCCTCGGACGTGCTGGTCGTCGACGCGCATCGAGGTGAAGTGGCCGTAGTTGGTGAGCGCGAGCGTGCGCAGCGCGTCGGGGTCTGCCGGATGTCCGTTCAAGAGCGCCATGTGCAGCAGTCTGTCAGCGGACACCCGGTGCGGGACACGGAATGCCGGGCCCGACGGCCGTAAGTTCAGCAAGAGTTCCTTCCTTACTCCGTGTCGCCAACCGTTTACTGCTCGCCAGACGATGCAGAACGCAGCGGAGCAGGAGGCGAGCAGCCATACATTCCAACCCGAACTTTCCGCTTCACCACGAGCAGCAGGCGAGCGCGATCCCGCGCGTCACGCACGCCACGCCCATGACCCGAGATCTCGTCTTTGACCACCGTGCCCGGCAAGCGGCCATGCCGGTGCTGCTGCACCACTCGGACAGCAGCACCGATAAGTCCGTGCTGATCCTGACCCCGTCGGAGATGCTGCAGTACGCCATCCAATTCGAGCGAATTGCCGACGGCGACAGCGAGACGTTGACGCTTCTCCGCGCGCGCATGCATCACGACTACGAGCGGCGGCAGCGATACGGGCCGCTGGGGAGGTCGTTGTGAGCTGCCCCAAGTGCGAGGAGCTACGCGCCGAGCTGGCGAAGGCCAAGCGCAGTGGCGATCAATCGAAGGTCACTGACTGCCGGGTTCTGCTGAGGCGTCATCCCCGGCACGACAACACACCGGTTGAGGTGAGGGGCGAGCGGTGGGTTCCCAGGCCGTAAAGAAGCCCTCAGCAGGCCCGTTCGCCGGCACGTCCTATGAGGGGAGCCCTGACGGGTGGTGGACGGAGTACGGGGGAGCCCTGGACGCGAGTTATGGCGTGGTCCACCTACCGCCCGGCTCGCCTCACGTTCCGTGCAAGTGGCAGAAGTGCAGGCAAGGGTGCCGAGAAAAGGAGAGAGGGAAGTGAAGATCCTTTATGGCCGCGTGGCCGCCTTCACCGGACCGTTGCTGATTATCGCAATCAGCGCGTCCTGCGGTTTTGTGCTCTGCTACGCGGCGACCGCGCACAACTGATTACAGGGAAAATTCATGAGCAGTCAGCAAGAGATCACCACCACGGTCTATGTTGCGCTGAACGGCAGTCGCTATCACAAGGCTAAGGACTGCGTGGGCGGGTTTGGTCGCTACAACTCTGCGAGGGCTCTGACTTCATCACTCGATGAGGCATTGCAGGACGGCAGGACGCCATGCGAGATGTGCTTTGCCTCTTCGAGTGAGGGACCGACGTAATCGATACCCCCGGCGATCGAGTCCGCCGGGTCCGCTCCTCATGGAGGGCCAAATTCCCCCGAGGCCTTCATCTCCCTTCACGAAGGGAGATGAAGGGGGGAGCGCAAATGGCCGCCCGAGTGGAGAGAGGACTGGGCGTAGGCGCCGAACCGGGTGAACCGGCGGACATCGCGACGGGAGTGATGGATTTGGGCAGGGCCGATATGGACCCCTCGCGGTGCTCGGTGCTCGGTGCCGGACAGTGCTCGGCAGCGCTGGTATATGCGTTTCCTGCAGCTGGGGCCTTGTCTGGTCTGTCTATCCCTTCTGCGTGGCTCGGGGGCTGGAAGCTGTGACGGTACGTGTGGGCGAGATCCGGGCGATCCTTGAGCGGGCGGCGCCGGGGGTGCTGTGATGGGAGCTCAGGGCACGCCCGGATGGAACGGCCGTGCGGCAGTCAGCCCGGACGACTGGATAGCCGTCGAACTGGAGAAGGCTCCGGAGCTCACTCCGGAACGGATTGGCAATCCTGCCGACCTGTTCGAGAGAGTGCAGATGGCGGAAGCCGCCTGACTTTCCAGCACAAGAAACCCGCACAAGGCCGCATGGTCGTCTTGTGCGGGTTCTTGCTTATGAACATGAGTTCACGGCCGCGTCGTATCTGGCAGGTGCCGTACCCCAGCGGCAGCACAGGTCACCCTGACACGAAAGTGCCCTATTCAGCCATCTGCACACGGCTATGGCCACAAGATCAGCACAGCTGATCGGCAGGGCAGGCCCAGCCTTGGTGCGTGAATGTCCGCCATTCCGGTGACCCCGATTGCGTCGACCGTCGTAACTCCAGGTCAGACCGGCGACCCACCACTCTGACCCGTTTGCCGCCTGTGAAGCCGGCGTTTCGCGTGGCCCATGGCGACTAGTGTGGGGCGCACCGCAGAGCCGAACTGGAGTGTCCTGCCCCATGGTTGACAGCTTCGTCCACCTGCACAACCACACCGAATACTCGATGCTCGACGGTGCGCAGAAACTCAATCCGATATTCGCCGAGGTCGACCGTCAGGGCATGCCTGCGGTCGCGATGAGCGACCACGGCAACATGTTCGGTGCGTACGAGTTCCATCAGGTATCCAAGGGCTTCGAGAGCGTCAAGCCGATCATCGGGATCGAGGCGTACGTCGCGCCTTCTTCTCGCCGCAACCGTAAGCAGGAGTTTTGGGGTCCGGGCGGGCAGCGCGCCATGTCGGACGACGGCGAGGGTTCGAAGGATGTCTCAGGTGGTGGCCGCTTCACCCACATGACAATGTGGGCCGAGAACGTCCAGGGCTTGAAGAATCTCTTCTACCTGTCGACCGAGGCCAGCTACACGGGTCAGTTCCCGGCCGGTAAACCGCGCATGGACATGGAGCTGATCGCCGAGCACGCCGCGGGCATCATTGCCACAACCGGCTGCCCCTCCGGCGCGATCCAGACCCGGCTGCGGCTGAACCAATACGACGCGGCGAAGCAGGTCGCCTCTGACTACCAGGAAATTTTTGGCAAGCAGAGCTACTTCCTGGAGCTGATGGACCACGGGCTGTCCATCGAGAAGCAGGTCCGGGACGGGCTGATGCGCTTGGCCAAGGAACTGAACATCCCGCTCCTGGCCACCAACGACGCGCACTACATCCACGCGGACCAGGCCGACGCGCACGACAACCTGCTGTGTATCGGTGTCGGCAAGAACAAGGCGGATGAGAAGCGGTTCCGTTTCTCGGGCAATGACTACTACCTCAAGACCGCAGCCGAGATGCGCGGGCTCTTCTCCGAGCTGCCCGAGGCGTGCGACAACACGCTGCTGATCGCTGAGCGGGTTGGCTCGTACGGCGAGGTCTTCGACAACGTCGATGAGATGCCCCAGTTCCCCGATGTACCAGAAGGGGAGACGCAGGAGTCATGGCTGCGCCAGGAGTGCCTGAAGGGTCTCGCCATGCGCTACGGCGACCCGATCCCGGCCGAGGTCATCGAGCGCTTCGAGACCGAGATGTCGATCATCGGGCCGATGGGGTTCTCCAGTTACTTCCTCGTCGTCGCGGACATCTGCAAGTACGCACGCGACAGCGGGGTGCCGGTCGGTCCTGGTCGTGGTTCAGCCACCGGCTCGATCGTGGCGTACGCGACCCGCATCACCGAGCTGTGCCCGCTGGAGCACGGCCTGCTGTTCGAGCGGTTCCTCAACCCGGAGCGCATCAACCCACCGGATGTCGACCTCGACTTCGACGACCGCCAGCGCGACAAGATGGTGCGATACGTCACCGAAAAATATGGCGACGAGTACACCGCCATGGTGAACACGTTCGGCAAGATCAAAGCCAAGAACGCGATCAAGGACAGCTCGCGCATCCTCGGCTACCCGTTCCAGCACGGGGAGCGGATCACGAAGGCCCTGCCCGACGACATCATGGGCAAGTCAATCCCACTGGACGGCATCTTCGATCCCGAGCACCCGCGCTACGTCGAGTGCGGCGAGATCCGGCAGATGTACGAGAACGAACCGGACGTCCAGAAGGTCATCGACACGGCCAAGGGCGTCGAGGGCCTGACTCGCGGTACCGGTGTGCACGCAGCCGCGGTCATCCTGTCCAAGACCAGGCTGACCGAGCGCATCCCGCTGCACATGCGGGCCAAGGACGGCGTCAAGATCACCGGATTTGACTACCCCAGTTGCGAAGACATGGGGCTGGTCAAGATGGACTTCCTGGGTCTGCGGAACCTCGGTGTCATCGACCACGCCATCCAGAACATCCGCGAGAACCGTGGGATCAAGCTCGCCTGCGTCGACCCGGTGGACGCCGATACGGAAACAGTTGTCATCCCGCTCGACGACAAGAACACGTTCGAACTCCTCGGCCGGGGAGACACCTTCGGCGTCTTCCAGCTCGATGGCGGCGGTATGCGGGCCCTGCTGAAGCTGATGGAGCCGACCCGATTTGAGGACATCGCGGCTGCCCTCGCGCTGTACCGCCCCGGCCCGATGGCCGCCAACGCGCACACCAACTACGCGCTGCGGCAAAACGGCAAGCAGGAACCCGACCCGATCCACCCGGAGCTCAAGGAAGTCCTCGACCCCATCCTGGGCTCCACCCACCACCTGCTCATCTTCCAAGAGCAAATCATGGCTATCGCCCGAACCCTCGCCGGGTACACGCTCGGTGGAGCCGACATGCTGCGCCGCGCGATGGGCAAGAAGAAACCCGAAGTGCTGGCTGCCGAGTGGGAGAAGTTCCACGGTGGCATGAAGGGCAATGACTACTCGGAAGAGGCCATCAAGGCCATCTGGGACGTCATGCTCCCGTTCTCCGGGTACGCCTTCAATAAATCCCACACCGCCGGATACGGGCTGGTCAGCTACTGGACCGCCTACCTGAAGGCGAACTACCCGGCTGAGTACATGGCTGCGCTTCTGACGTCCGTCGGAGACGACAAGGACAAGGCCGGCATCTACCTGGCCGATGCCCGCAAGCTCGGCGTCACCGTCCTTCAGCCCGACGTCAACGAGTCCGTCGCAGAGTTCGCGGCCGTCGGCGACGACGTGCGTTTCGGCCTCCGCTCGGTGCGCAACGTCGGCGACAACGTCATCGAGGCGATCGTCTCGGCCCAGAAGTCCAAGGGAAAGTTCAGCTCATTCGCTGACTTCCTGGACAAGGTCGATCTTCCTGCGCTCAACAAGCGGGCGGTCGAATCACTCATCAAGGCCGGCGCCTTCGATTCGCTCGGCAACAGTCGCAAGGGCCTGACAGCCGTCCATGAAACGGCCATTGACGCGGTTGTGCCGCTGAAGAAGGCCGCCGCGTACGGGCAGGACGACCTGTTCGCGGGGTTTGGCGGCGAAGGCGGTGACGATGCCGGGTTCGGCATCGACCTCCAGATCGACGACAGCGAGTGGCCGCGCAAGCAGCTTCTTTCCACTGAGCGCGAGATGCTCGGAATGTACGTCTCAGCGCACCCTCTGGACGGCACTGAGCACATCCTCTCGGCCAGCCGGGACACCACCATCCCCGAGCTGCTGGCCTCCGGCCGCACGGAGGGCATGGTTCGCCTGTCGGGTCTGATCACCAGTGTCCAACAGAAGATGACCAAGCAGGGCAACGTGTGGGCGATCGTCAACCTCGCCGACCGTGACGGCACGATCGAGGTCCTGTTCTTCCCCGCCACTTACCAACTCGTCATGGGCGCCCTGGTCGAAGACAGCGTGGTGTCCGTACAGGGCCGCATCAACGACCGTGACGGCACCCTCAGCATCTTCGGTCAGGAGATGCAGGTGCTCGACGTTGCCTCAGCGGAGCGCACTGGCGCGGCGCCCGTCCTGCTCAGACTCCCCTACCACCGCATCAACGAGCGCGCGCTCAAGGAGATCAAGCGGATCATGGGGGCGCACCCAGGGGAGAGCCCGGTCCACCTCTCGGTGCGAGGGGTGCAGAAGACCATCGTCTACCAACTGCAATCCACTGTGGATGCGACCACGATCGCCTCTGACATCAAGGGCAGCTTCGGCCCAGACGCCTGGCAAGGCATGGCGTGACAGAGCGAGGCGAGGAGATCCTCCTCCAGCTCGACACGCCACCGAACTGCCCTCAATGCGAGGACGAAAGCCTGCTTCTGGCGCGGTTCCCGCACTCGTGGCGCAACGCCAGCGGTGACGCGGTACCCGGGATGAGGGAGGCGTTACTGTGCCGGTGCTGCAATCGCGGCGAGCAGCCTGCCGACGCGTTGATCGCGCTCTTCACCGTGGACGGGCTACTCGATCACCACAACGTCGATACGTTCGGCGAGTTGAGGACATGAGACTCCTATGGTGCGTAGACGGGTGCATCGCTCACTGGAAGTCACCGGACTCGATCCGCTGTTCCCGTGTCCGGACGACTCGCAGCCCTACGGGGTCCGGAGCCGGCCACACGCGTGAGCCACGTCGCAGCAGGTAGACGTCCTGGTGGATATCGGTCACGATCGCCCGTCGGCCGTCGCCTTCCACCTCGTCACCGACCTCGGGAAGTTCCTTCACCGCGATACGCCTTCCTGCGCGGTCTTCCGCCTGGCAATCGCCTGATCCAGCTGGATGGCGTACAGCTCCACCTGTCCCGGGTCCATGACGAGCAAGGACGGTTCGGTGGCGCCGTCGCGGTGGTGGACGGTCACCGACAGCGCGGCCTGTTGCGCGCGGGAGTCGTAGACGATGTCCCGCTGATTGATCGTGATGTGTGAGATCACAGGGTGTCTCCTCATCGGGGTCGGGGGAGGCACGGGGCGCGCCCAACCGCTCAGGGCGACGCGCGAGCAGGGCTGTCAAGCAGCCCGCTGAGGAAACCTCCCGACGGCTGGTAATCACTCAACTCCGCTCCGGCGCACCGGGTAAGGGAGCAGAGTGGAGAGACGGTTGAACGGGTTGAACGCTCGGGGGTTCACGAGATGGCACCACGATCAAGAACGCCGAACCTCGCGCTCGCCGGTCTCATGCGGGAAGGGGGAGTCGGAAACGCGCAGCTCGCGCGGGCGGTGAACCGGGCCGCCGCGGAACTCGGGTTGAGGTCGCACTACGACAAATCGTCGGTATCCCACTGGCTGAAGGGGTCCGTGCCCAAGAAGGAGGCGCGCGACGCGGTCGCCGAGGCGCTCTCGCGGCTTCTGAAGCGTCCCGTGAGCCCGGTGGAAGCCGGACTCGGCGTAAGCACCGAGCCAGGCGAACCGGCGGACATCGCGACGGGAGTGATGGATTTGGGCAGGGCCGATATGGACCCCTCGCGGCGCTCGGTACTCGGTGCCGGACTGTACTCGGCAGCGCTCGTCGTGCCGGGTTTTGACGCGGTCGCGGGGAGGGCGGAAGCGGCGGCGGCCGGTCGTACCGTACGGATCGGCATGGGCGACATCGAGACCGTCCGCAAGATGACGGAGAACATCGCGGACATCCTCGATGACCTCGGCGGGGCGCACGCCCGGCCGATGGCCGCCGCCTTTCTCGTCAACACCGTCGGCCCCTACCTGAAGGCCGACGGCACGGAGGAGGCCCGGAAGGCGATGCGGTCGGCCGCCGCCGATCTGGTCTATCTCACGGGCTGGATGGCCATGTACGAACGGGAACACCGCATCGGACAGCGGTACTACGTCAAGGCGCTGAAGCTTGCCGGTGCCGCAGAGGACCACCTCACCTACTGCCGCACCCTGCGCGGCATGGCCCTCCAGGCATCGAACCTCGGGCATGGCGCGAAGGCCCTCGAACTGGCCGACTCCGCCGCCGAAGCCGCACCCGTCGCGGGCCCTCGCCTGACCGCGTTCCTCCGGGGGCAGCAGGCGCACGGCGCCGCGATGGTGAAGGACCGCACCCAGGCGTTCACCCGGCTGCGGGAGGCCGAAACGGCCCTGTCACAGGCCGATGGCCGTAACGACCACATCGGCGGTTATGACCGTGCCGCCTACGAGTTCCATGTGGCGCATGTGCTGTGGGAACTGGGCGACCGCCCGGAGTCGGTCCGCGCGCTGCGCCGTGCGAACCGCTGCCGTCCGCCAGCGGAGCGCCAAGGACGGCTGCACGCCAACGGTCTCCTTGCCCGGCGCCTCCTTGCCATGCGGCACGTGGAGGAGTCGTGCGACGCGTGGGCCCGCTTCCTGGACGACTACACGGGTACCGCGGGCGCTCGCGGTGACGAGCACTTCGCCGCCCTGCGGGAGGGGCTCCGCCCGTATCGTCAGCTTCCCGCCGTGCGTCAACTGTCCGATCGGGCACGGGAAGTGGCACGGCTCAAGGCCGCGTAGGCACGTCCATGAGTACATACAGCAGCCCGACGAGCGAACCGCTGCTGACGACCTCCCGACGGTCGATCATCCCGCGCACCTGGTCGAGTGGGACCCACTCGATACGGTCGGATTCGTTCTTCTCCGTGGGCGGGCCGATGTGCGTCGCGCCGTCGGCCCGGAACACGTAATGCTGGGAGTCCGTGATGCCGTTCGCCGGCTCGGCATAGATCAACGGTTTCATGGGGCCGGGACGCCAGCCGGTCTCTTCTTCCACCTCACGAGCCGCAGCCTGCTCCGGAGTCTCGCCGGCCTCAATCAGCCCCATGGGCAACTCCCATGCCCAGGAGTCCGTGATGAACCGGTGCCGCCACATCATGAGGACTTCGCGGTGATCGTTGACCACTGCGGCTACGGCCAGATGACGCAGGCGTACGACGTGATGCTCCCAGCGTCGCCCGTCCGGCTGTTCGACATCGACGAGGCACAGGTTCACCCACTGGTTGGTGTAGATCTGCCGTTCCCCATGGGTCTTCCACAGCATGAACGCCGCCCCTTCTCACGTGGTGTCCCAGCATCTCAGAGGAGCCCCGCGCACCATACGGCTTGACCAGTGGGGATGTTCGGGGTGACCGCGACCTGAGCGATGGCCGAGCGATCACCTGCCCTCAAGCGCTACGTAATCACATGGCCACGTTCAGTGTTTTTGCGCCGCGGGAGGGGCCTTCCGGCCAAGTCGGGCCGGTGAGGTTGTGTCGTCTGCCGCATAGCGGACACAGTGGGCGGGGTTCCGCGCCGGGTATGTGTATTTCCTGCCGCTGGGGCCTTGTCTGGTCTGTCTATCCCTTCTGCGTGGTTCGGGGGCTGGAAGCTGTGACGGTATGTGTGGGCGAGATCCGGGAGATCCTGGAGCGGGCGGTGCCGGGGGAGGCCCTTGAGATTCCGGCGGCCTTTCTGGGCGACGGTGATGTGAGCCTGGTGTTCCACGGCGGTGTGCTGTGTGTGGACGACGCGCGGTGTGATCCCGAGGAGCTGTGGCTCACCGGACGGACCGTCACCACTGCGTCTCCGCTGCCGGTTCCGGTATGGATGGCGTTCACGGGGGAGGGCAAGGGGGATGGGGATGGGGAGGGGAATGGCGAGCGGGTGACCGGGGTGCTGGCCGTCGCCGATCTGGGTGGTGGCCGGGCGCTGGTGCTTGTCGACGGGGTGCCGGACGGGGCCGAACTGCGGCCGGGGGCCTGGGTGGTGAGGGAGGGCCGGGTCCTTCCGCTGACCGGGAGGCGGGCGGTGCCGGAGGTCGATCCGGAGCGGCTGGATGGTTTGGGGCGGCCGCTGCCGCCGGTTCGGTTCCGGGCCGCCGGCGAGCGGGAACGGGACCGTGCGCCGAGGGCGTTGCTGACCGAGCACGGCATTCGTACGCCCCGCCCTCCGGCGCGCCGCCGCCAGGGCGTGCGGCTGCTCGACTCCCCGGCGGTGCGCGGCTGGTCGCCGATCGGTACGCCCGGCGGTGAGAACGGGCTGACCGTCGACTATGTGAACCCGCCGCTGCGGATCGCCGGGGCGCTGACCGCGCTGCCGGCCGCCCCGCCGTACAAGACCGTGGTCGGCGGGGTGCTGCTGGTGGACACCGGCGCGTTCAACGGCTCCGCCATGGGGGCGTACGTGGTGCCCGACGGCAGCGGGGCCCAGCCGTCCCTGTTCGCGTACGGATCGCTGGGCAGCGAGACCGGGTTCGGCCCGCCGCTGTTCCAGGTGCGCGGTATCTCCGCCGGGTTCGGCTGGAACAGCCGGGTGCGGGTGCCGTCGGCCGACGCGCTGGGCAGCTTCCCGTTCCTGATCGCGCTCGACAACCCGGGCGAGATCGGCGCGGATGACGAAGAGGTCGATCCGCTCAGGGTGCTGAGCGAGCTGATCGGCGGCTCCAACCCGTGGGTGCGGCCGCAGGAGGGTGATCTGTGGTTCGCCGCCGGGCTGGCCTTCGACTGCTTCGAGACCCTGCGCGGCCACGCCATGGCGCTGGTGCAGACCGGCTCGGACCTGACGATCAGTCTGCTCGGGGTGGCCGGTGCCCAGCTGCCCACCAAGAGCGACAAGAAGATCGCCCGGGTGGAGATCGGCATCGAGGCGACCCTGCGGCCCACCGCGGGGGAGCTGAGCATCAGCGCCGGCTTCACCGAGAAGACCTTCCTCATCGACCCGAACTGCAAGCTCCGCGGCGGCGTCGGGATGAAGTTCTGGTTCGGGGAGCATGCACAGGCCGGTGACTTCGCGCTGATCCTCGGTGCGCTGCCGCGCGGACGGGAGCTTCCGGCGCGCTATCCCAAGCAGCAGCCCGCCGGGATCACCTGGGGCGTCGGCTCCACGGTCAACATCACCGGCAGTGCGTACGCCGCGTTCACCCCGAAGTCGCTGATGGCCGGCGGCGGACTGGACGTGACCTTCCAGTCGGGGATGCTGCGGGCCTGGCTCAGCGCACGGTTCGACGCCCTGCTGGAGTGGAATCCGTTCTATTTTGACGTGGGGCTGGGGATCAGGGTCGGGGTCTCGGCCACCATCAAGGTGTGGTTCGTCAAGGTCAGGATCTCCATCGAGGTGGGGGTCAGCCTGCGGGTGTGGGGGCCCGCGGTCGGCGGCGAGGCCACCGTCCACCTGTGGTTCATCTCCTTCACCATCGGCTTCGGGGCCCGCCGCCGCAGCGGGGAACCCGCGCTGGGCTGGGGCGGCTTCCAGGGCATGCTGCCCCCGCCGGAGAACATGGTCCGTACGACCCCGGTCACCGGCTACACCGGTGAGGGCGCCCCGGCCCTGCGCGCGGGGGCCAGGCCGTGGCTCGTCGACAGCGGCGGCTTCACCTTCACCGCCGACACCCAGGCACCGGTCAGCAGGCTGTACCTGGACCGCGACAGCACCACCCCGGTCGAGACCGACGAGACGCTGGACATCCTCCCCATGCGGCTCAAGGACCGGCAGAGCGAGCTGCGGGTATGGATCGGTTACGACGGCGGCGCGGACAGCCTGACGGACTGGTCCCGTACGGTCCTGCGCGGCAGCGTGCCCAACGGCCTGTGGGGCGAGCAGGCGGACGCCCCCGGCGACGGGCTGCTCCCCGGGCGGATCCTCGGGGTCCGGCTGGTGTCGCCGCCGGTGGACCACGGCACCTCCACCGGCTTCATCGATGAGAAGGGCCTCTCCTTCGACCCCATCGCGCCGGACGGCAACCTGCCGCTGTCCGCGGACGAGGAGGCGCCGGGGCCGGTGCCGCAGCGGCCCGGCGGGGTCATCGGCACGATCGCGGGCGGTATCGACGCCCCCGGCACCCGCACCCACCGCGCCGCGCTGGCCGAGGCGCTGACCGGGCTCGGCGCGGGGGCCGGACCCCTCGACAACGACCTGAGCGGGTACGCCCACGCCGCGGGCACGGCCTTCACGGCCGAACCGATGGTGGTGCCGGCCGGCTGAGCCAGTCGGCCCCTGTGGAGGGGCCCGCTCCGCCGTCGGTCCGTACGGATGGAACCGCCCTTTACGGAGGGACCGTCCCGCCTCCCGTCCCCGATTCCGCGCCCCGTCGAAAGGCCCCCGTGACCACCACCCCCGATTCCGCCCCCCGCCCCCGTACCAGCGCCCCCGCCGCCCGGCACCGCACCCGGTTCTTCGATCACCGCATCCCCTCCCTCTACGCGGGCCGGTACCGGATCGACAACCGGCAGATCCTCCGGGGCGTCGACGGCGACGACCGCACCATCGACGCCACCCCGCAGCCGTTCGACGTCATCCAGCCGCGCTTCGCCATCGACCCGTCCGGCATCAACGCACGCTTCCCGGTGCCGGACGCCGTCGGCAAGTACAGCCAGACCCTTCCGCATCTCAATCTCGACGCCCCCGGTCTGCCGTGGAGCCGCCGGCTCGGACCGGGCCACGGCGGCGAAGTGCCGTGGATGGCCCTGCTGTTGTTCCGGGAGGACGAACTCCCCGAGGACCGCGATGCCGTCGGCACCGTCGCCGCCGGGACCGTACGGGAGTTCCTCGACGGCGGGCTGGGACCCGGCAAGACGCCCCGGCTGTCCCCGGAGAGCATCCGGCCCGAGGAGTACGACGAGCACTGTGCGACGGTCCTGGTCCCCGCGGCGCTCTTCGACGCGCTCGCACCGCTGCCCGTGGAGATGGGCTACCTCGCCCACGTCCGGGAGGGCGGCCCGCCCGACGCCACCCTTGCCGGGGACGACCCGGAACCGGACGAGAAGGAGCTCAACGCGGTCGTCGTGGCCAACCGGTTCCCCGCCGCCACCGGCGGCCGGCACGTCCTGCACCTGGTCTCCCTCGAAGGGTTCGACCCGTATCTGACCGGCCCGGCTCCGGCCGAAGGCGTCCGGCTGGCCTCCCTCACCTGCTGGTCCTTCACCAGTGAGCCGGACTCCGGTACCGGCTTCGGCGATGTCTGCCAGCATCTGGCCACCACCGACGGCAGCACCCCGCGCCCCGGCGCGGAACTGCGGCTGCGGGTACCGGCCGACGCACCGGACCGGCCGACGGCCCCGCAGCAAGAGGCCCTCGACCGGATGGCGGGCGGCGCCGTCGCGCTGCCGCAGCGTCTGGAGACCGGGGAGCGCACCGTCGCCTTCCACCGCGGCCCGCTGACCGCCCGCCCCGCCCCCGAGCTGCCCGGCCCGGCGGCGACCCGGCTGGAATCGTCCGGCGAGGCGCTGATCTACCTGGAGAAATACGGGGTCTTCGACACCGCCTACGCCGCCGCCTTCACCGCCGGACGGGTCCTCGCACTGTCCGACGACCGCTTCCGCAGCGCGCTGATGGCGTTCCGGTCCGCCGCCCGCAGCGCCGTGCGCCGTCTGGCGTCCCATCCCCAACTGGCCGGGCGGGAGGCGGTGTCCGCCCGTCAGCTGACCGCGCCGCTGGCGTATGAATCCTTCGACCGGATGCTGCTGGACGGCGACGGCGCCCGCTTCACCCGGGCGGTGGACCGGGCCGGGCCGGAGCTGCGGGCCGGGCGTCGCCGGACCGTCGCCACCGGCGTCCGCCGCACCCCCGCGGATCCGCGGACCCTGCTGGCCGTCCCGGGCGTCGCCGAGGCCCTGACCCGGGTCGCGGAGGACGAGTTCACGACCGTGACCGACTGGCTCGACCGGCTGCGGCGGCTGGAGATGCTCGGGCTGGAGCATCTGGTCCCCGACGACCGGGCGCTGCCGCCGGAGAGCATCCGGTTCGCCTACGCCGACCCCTGCTGGATCCGGGCCGCGGTGGACGGCGCCCTCAGCATCGGCGTCGGCCACGCCCTGGACGCCGACCTCAACGCACTGGCCACCCGCGGCGGACCGGTCCCGGCCTGCGCGGTGCTGCTGCACTCCCAGCTGGTCCCGAACTGGCCGCGGACCATCATCACCGCCTACGCGAACGGCACGGCCGTCGAACCACTGCGCAGCGCCCTCTACGGAACCGAGATCCAACTGCTGCTCTACCCGCGGCTGATCGACCGTTTCGAGCTGGCCGAACCGCCGCGCGGCATCTGCTTCGGCATCGGTGACGTCGGCACCGTCGAACTCCGCGAGATCAGCGGAGACCGCATCGGCTACCCCAAGGGCGAGTTCCCGCGCCCGGCCGGATTCGGCCGCTTTCTGCGCCCCGGCAAGCACGACGTCCTCAACGTCGACGGCAGCGGCGACGCCCTGGTCCCGGCCCTGTCACAGGCGCACGGCGTACCGCGGATCTCGTCCGCCCAGTTCGCCCTCCAGCTGATCAACGCCCCGCAGGTGCAGACCTTCTCCCGGCCGTGACCGCCACCCGCTGAGCGACGAACGAAAGGACCACCGGACCATGTCCGTGGACACCACCCTGGTCGTACCGGTCGAGGTCGCCGCCCTGGCCGTCAACCGGCAGACCCGCGACACCGGCAACGAGCATGTGATCAACCGCTGGATCACCAACTACAGGGACATCGGCGACGGTGTCCCGCCCGAGCCGGAGCCCTTCGCCGGTGCCGAGGAGTGGACCGGCCGCGAGGACCGGCTCGGCGTCTACCTCCAGTGGGAACTCCCCGCCGCGCTCACCCGCGGCCGGCACGACGAGGAGGAGGGCGTCGGGGACTTCCCGCTGGTGCCCAACCGGTGGCTGGTCGTCCGCCACACCGACGGCGACCGCTCGCTGACGGCCTGGGTCGTCGAGAGCGACTATCTCGACCCGATGGACGGCACCGTCTCCTTCCAGGACCCGGACAGCGACGAACCGGCCGCCACACTGATCGGCAAGTGCCATGAACTCACCGGCCCCTGGCGCGAACCGGCCGCCCGGCACGCGCCCTTCCTCACCGCGATCGGCCCCGGTCTGCTGACCTTCTCGGTCTTCCAGCCGTACAACACGAATGTGTTCTCCCTGCACGACACGCTGGAGGGCGTACCGGACCGGGAGCGGCTGAGCTACTTCGTCGCCGGGTGGTACGCCGATCCGGACAGCGACATCCTGGCCGACGCGGACGACCTCACGGCCCTCCTGGACCGCCTGCAGTGGACCCGGCCCGCCGGTTCCGGCAGCGGCATCCGCACCTCCGTCTACACCGGGACCGTGCTCGGCCTGGACTGGGACCTCACCGGCCCGGTCCCGGAATCCGACTGCCCGCACCGCGACGACGTCACCCCCATCGTCGCCAACAGCGTCGCCGAGGCGGCCGCCGAGCTGAGCGCCCAGGCCGATGGCGAAGCGGCCTTCGGCGCCCAGGACGCGGAGCTGTTCCGCGCCTTCCTCCTCGGCGGCATCGACGCCCTGGACGAACGCGACCGTCCCGAGGCCGACATCCTCACCGACCGCCGCGCCCATGACACCGCCTTCGGCCCGGTCCCGGGCGGCTACCGCTGGTTCATCGGCGAACGCGGCGACGACCCCGGCCGCGCTGCCGCCCCGCCCGCCGCCCGCGCGGCCGAGCAGGACACCGTCGCCGAACTCAACCGCAAACAGGCCGAGCACGACGCCACCGAAGCCGCGCTGGACGCCGCCCGGGAACGCCTCTACCACCTGTGGTGGCTCAGCCAACTGCCCCGCCAGTCGGATGAGTTCCGCGACCGGATCGGGCACGAACTCGACCCCGCGTACGCCGGGGGCGCCGCCGGTCAGGTCACCGCCCTCGCCCGGCGGCTCGGCGAGCAGCGCCGTACGGTGCCCTGGGGCAGGACCGAAGCGGCGCTGGCCGCGCGCACCGCCGAGCTCTACCCCGCCCACGGGCCGCGCGCCGCTCGCCGGCTGATCCGCGTCCCCGCCCAGGACTACGACTACTGCGCCGACCCGGTCCTCGCGCTCGACGGTGCCCACCTCCACGCCCCGCTCACCCGGGACACCGCCCTGCCGTGCCGCACCCCCGAACGGCTGGTCACCCGCGCCTCGGGCATCACCACCGCCGATGTCGCCGCCGTCGCCCGGCAGATCGACCTCACCCACCAGCCCGCCTGCTTCCCGGCCCTGCTCAGCGAGTTCCTCATCCTCGACCGCGCCCTGAAGACCGGCGCGATCCGCGAGGTCACCGGCACCCTGCCGGAATGCGGCACCACCGCGTGGCGGATGCCGTGGCAGCCGCTCTACCTGCTGTGGAAGGCCGAATACTTCCCGCTGCCGTTCCGCGAGGGCGACACCGACCACTGGGCGTTCATCGAACGCTCCCGCTACCAGTGGCAGGGGACCGGCGAACCCGGCACCCCCCTGATCGTCTCCGGACGGCAGATGCTCGCCCCCGCCGCCGGGCACGCCCTCGACGGCGACCTGGAGAGCTACGCCCGCCTCCGCACCGGCCTCCCCGACGGCACGATGCGGCGGCTGCGCACCGGAGCCCGGGAACGGGACCTGCTCTCCCAGACACTCGACGGCTTCGGCGCCGCCCTCGCCCAGCGGCAGCCGCTCTCCGGGCTCCAGCCCACCGGCGAGCCCGCCGACCTCATCGGCAACGGCGACTACCCGCCACCGGACCCCGGCGGTCTGCCCGCCAGCGACTGGGACGAATGGCCCCCGTCGACGTTCCAGGAACTGCGCGCCGGCCAGCTGGCGTTCCTCGATCTGGCCGTCGTCGACCGCTTCGGACGTGCCGTCAACCTGATCGACAACCCGAGCCACTTCCGGCCCGAGATGTCCCGCACCATGCGACCGGCCCACCCGGTCAGCGGCTACGACAGCGACCGCCTCGTCGAACTCGGCCCGCGGCTGCTCCAGCCCGCCCGTCTGCGCTTCGACTTCCTCTCCGCCGACGGGGACGAGGACGCAGACGGCGATGTCGACCTGACCCCTGGCGCCAACCCCGTCTGCGCCTGGCTGCTGCACAACCGCCTGGACCGCTCCCTGGTCGTCCACGCGGCCGACGGCGCCGCCCTCGGCGAACTGCGGGTCACGCTCAACGCCGCCGGGCGCCACGAGGTCTCCTGGTCGGTGCTGCCCGGCTCGGACGTCACCGACTTCGACCGGCTGCGGGACCGTTCGCGGCACGCCTACGACCTGCTGGACGCCGTCCGGAGCCGTGGCCCGGAGACCTTCGACGCGTTCCGGGCCACGGTCGACCGGACCCTGGAGACCATCGACCCGGAGGGCCCCGCCGACCCCGGCCTCGGCTTCTTCCTCGGCAGGCCGCTCGCCCTGGTGCGCACCCGGCTCACCATGGACCTGCACGGCCCGCTGCGTACCGACGTCAGCTGGCAGGCCCTGTTCGAACCGCCGCAGCCGGAACTGCCGGACTACCCCTGGGCGATCCGCCTCGGCGAGGCCACGCAGACCGACGACGGCCTCGTCGGCTACGTCCTCGACGACGACTACGACCACTTCGAGACGGTGATCGACCCGGCCGCCGGCAGCGGCGGCTATCTGCGGCCGATCGGCGACAACCCCAGCCTGCACCTGAACTTCGGCGACCACCGCACCGCCGTCGCCACCGTGCTGCTGGATCCCCGCGCCGCCGTGCACGCCACCACCGACATCCTCGCCACCCGGCGCGTCTTCGTCCCGCAGGAATTCACCGACCCGGCCATCGCCCGGATGGCGGTGAACTTCCGTACCGGGCCCCTGCTCGCCGCCACCACCGGGCTGCGCGGCGCCCGGGACGAGGTCGCGGAAACCGTGCTCATGCCTACCCCGGCCGGTGTCGTCGGCACCTGGACCTGGACCGAGCAGCGCGGCCGCGCCTGGGAGAAGCTCCCGGTCCTCAGCCAGGACCAGTACGACCTGCCGCTGGCCCCGCCCGAACTCCGCTCCGGCTTCCTCACTCTCGACGACGCCGCCGCGCACAGCCGCACCGACCGCTGAGACCGCCCTACTCCGGCCGCGCCGCTCCTCTCCGGCAGAGGGCGGCGCGGCCCCTGATGGTTGAAGGAGCACCCCATGACCGTGGTTTCCCCGACCCGCAGCACCGAGACCGCCGCCAACGAACCCCTGCTGGCGTACACCGTCAGCACCAGCCCGGACCCGTTGAAGGCCTCGCCGGAGAATCCTCAGGCGCCCGAGGAGAAGGGGGAGCTCCAGATCGTCGGGTCACGGCACAGCGGTACCCCGGCGGACGTGCAATGGATCAGGGTCAAGGTCCCGGCCGGGCCGATGTCGCCGGACCTCGCCACGGACCTGGCCAAGATCACCCCGCGGATCAGCCTGTCCGGCTGGTCGGTACGGCTGGATTCCGCCGCGAAGGAATTCGTCTTCTCCCCGTCCGCCGGCCATGCGCCGATCGGCGCGGACACCGGATTCACCATCCAGCTCTCCGAGATCCCGGTCAACCGGAAGGTCGGCACCTCACCGATCACCATCACCGAGAGTTCCCGCACCGGTTCGAGCGCCTTCCAGCCCCGGTCCACCACATTCAACGTGGGTAAATTCCCCGCGGACTTCTACCTCCGCAACCTCATCTGCACGCCCCTCGTCATCGACAACGGCGGCGAGGTGACGCTGACATGGGAGCGCTCCGCCAACGCCACCTATGAATTGCTCTACGGCGACACCAATCTGGATGTCACCAAGGACACCAGTAAGAAGATCACCAACGTGAAGTCGGACACCACGTTCTATCTGCGGGGTACCACCGGCGACGCCTCGAACCCCGTGGTGCGGATCCTTGCCGCCCAGGTATCCGTCAAAAAGCCGGACCTGGAAATCGGCAACCTCATCGTGCACGGCACCACCCGGCTCAACGGCGCCGCCACCACGAGGGACCTCACGGTCAACACCGCGAACACCCTGCATGTCCGGACCATTGAAGGCAGCGGTGCTTACGGGTCGCTCGCGATCGGGGGACGGCTGACGCTCTCCACCGAGGGACGCGAGGTCAATGTCGCGAGCAAATTCACCGTGGCCGGCACCACCCAGCTCAACGGCGCCACAACCACCAAGAACCTCACCGTCGATCCCGGGGCCGACGGGTACCTGTGGCTCAAGACGGGCCGCCTGGACACGGCCCCGGGAACCAACCTCAACGCCTACGGCACCGTCGGCATCATCAAGAACGGCGTGCAGGCGCTCCATTCCGGCTACATCAGCAGCGGCTTCCGGGAGACCACGTACCGGGCGAATGGCGACGGGTTCCTCACCCTCGTGCTGCAGTGTCTGGTGTACTCGCCCTACAACGGGTGGCAAGCGCTCAATTCGTACTTCACCGCGTATGCGACCACTGCCGGCGTGACACGCGGGATCTCCGTACCGCAGGTGCAGGTCCAAGGTTCGCGACCGGCGAGCAGCCAGATGTCCGTCCCCGTCGCAAAGGGCGGCACGGTAAAGGTGAGCCTCGACAGCGCCCCGATTTCGGGCGGCGGGGGGAACGGCTATTTCTCCGTGTACTGGACCCCGCTCGGCGGCGGCCCCAACCTGACCCAGGCCACGGCGGCCGAGATCGCCGAGCAGGAAGAGCAGGACGAGAAGAACGGGTCGGACCGCGCAGAGGTCCCGGAGACCTTTACGTTGGACGCCCCGGTGGCCCCCGAAACGGAGCCGTCGGCGAGGTGAGCGAGATCCCGGCGGCCGGGCCGGCCGCCGGGACCGGCCCGGCTCCCGCCGCCCTCACCGCCTCCGCAACGACGCATCCGCGATCGCCGGCGGTGTGTAGTAGCTGTCCTCCCGGTTGAGGTCGGTGCCCGGCGGGACGATGGCGTCGATACGGTCCAGGATGTCCGCGCCGAGGGTGAGCTGTGACCCTGCCAGCATGCTGTCCAGCTGGTCGAGCGTGCGCGGGCCGATGATCACGGACGTCACGGCGGGGTGGCTCCGTACGAACGCGGTCGCCAGATGCGGCAGCGGCAGCCCCGCCTCCGCCGCGACCTGGGAGAGGGCGCGGACCGCCTCGGCCTTCCGGGCGTTCCCGGGGAGCGAGAGATCGAACTTCCGGCTCTCCATACCGGCCCGTGAACTGGCCGACAGATCACGGCCGGACAGCCAGCCGGCGCTGAGCGGGCCCCAGGTCAGCACGCCCATGCCATAGCGCTGGGCGGTCGGCAGCACCGCGTTCTCCACCCCGCGCGCCAGCATCGAGTACGGCGGCTGCTCGGTGCGGAAGCGCAGATGACCGCGGCGCTCGGCGGTCCACTGTGCCTCGACGATCTGCTCGGCGGGGAAGGTGGAGGAGCCGATCGCCCGCACCTTTCCGGACCGTACGAGGTCGGAGAGCGCGGACAGCGTCTCGTCGATATCGGTCGCCGGGTCCGGGCGGTGCATCTGGTAGAGGTCGATGTGGTCGGTGCCCAGACGGCGCAGACTGTCCTCCACCGCCCGTACGAGCCAACGCCGGGAACTGCCGCGGTGGTTGGCGTCCGGGCCCATGGTGCTGACGGCCTTCGTGGCCAGTACGACATCCTCCCGGCGGCCCTTGAGCGCCTTGCCGACGATCTCCTCGGACTCGCCGTCGGCATACACATCCGCGGTGTCCACGAGGTTGATCCCGGCGTCCAGCGCACGGTGCACGATCCGTACGCAGTCGTCGTGGTCGGTGTTGCCCCAGCCGCCGAGCATCATCGCGCCGAGCGCGTACTCGCTGACCGAGATGCCGGTTCCGCCGAGGATCCTGCGCTGCATGCGGTGCTCCTTCTTGCCAGTTCTCAGGGTCGTCCCGAACGGTGTCTCCGGGGCGTGCCGGAGCGGCCTCCGGGGCGCCCCGAGACGTCCGCGCACCACCCTGCTGTCCGTACGGGGGCCGGACCAGGCCCGCCGCAACCTGGGCCGGTGGGAACCACCCAACCGGGCCTGCGTCGCATACTGGACCGATGCTGTACGCGGAAATCGAGATCAGCTCGTTCCTCAAGGCGCGCCGCGCCGCGCTCGACCCGGCCGACCTCGGCCTGCCCGGCGGGGTGAACCGGCGCCGGGTGCGCGGACTGCGCCGCGAGGAGGTCGCCCAGCTCGCCGGCATCAGCGTCGACTACTACACCCGGATCGAGCAGGGCCGGGCGCCCGCCATCTCCGACTCCGTCCTGGACGCCATCGCGCGGGCGCTGCGGCTGTCCGGCGGCGAGGTGACCTACCTGCGCAATATCGCCGTCCCCCGGCGCCCCGGGGCGGACTGGTGCGCCGGCGGTTCCGCGGCCGGACGGACCGTACGCCCCGAGACCCAGCAGGTCCTGGACGCGATGGCGGACACCGTCCCGGCCCTCGTGGTCGGCCGCGGGCTGGACATCCTGGCCTGGAACACGCTGGGCGGCCGGATCGCCTTCGACCTGGAGGGGCTCGCCCCGGACCGGCGCAACACCGCGCTGCTGGTCTTCCTCGACCCGGCGGCGCGTGACCTGCACCCGGACTGGGAGGCGAAGGCCGAGGAGGTGGTCGGCAATCTGCGCGCCGACAGCGGCCGGCACCCGGACGATCCGCGGATCTGCGAGGTGGTCAATGAGCTGCTCGCCCACAGCCCGGAGTTCCGGCGGATCTGGGAGACACAGTCGGTGCACGAGTGCCTGTGCGGCACCAAGCGCATCCGGCATCCGCAGGTGGGCGAGCTGCTCGTCACCTTCGAAAGCTTCCGGCTGGGCAATGACCCGGACCAGGCGCTGGTGACGTACACGGCACCGCGCGGCTCCGAGACGGAGCGGCGCATCCGGGAGCTGGGGAGAACCCTGGCGGAGCCGGCGCTGACCGCGTAGGGCGCGGCCGCGACGTCCGCGGCCGCCCCGGTTGCGGCACCCCGGCCGCGCTCACCCCCTGGGCGCCAGCGCCTCCCACCGCACCGTGACCTCGCCCTGGCGGCGCCGCCGCGGGTCGCCGGCCAGCGGCCAGTCCGTGGCCAGCGCCGCCACGGCCGCCCGCCAGCGCTGACGGGCGCCCAGCGCGCCCAGTGGCGCCGCGGTGGCCCAGGCGCGGTCGAAGTCCCGGAGGAAGGCATGGACCGGTTCGCCCGGCACATTGCGGTGAATCAACGCCTTCGGAAGGCGTTCGGCCAGGTCAGAGGGTGTTTGCAGGGCGCTGAGGCGGGCCGCGAAGGTGACCGTGCGCGGCCCCTCGGGACCCAGCGCCACCCAGACGTGCCGCCGCCCGATCTCATCGCAGGTGCCCTCCACCAGCAGCCCGCCGGGTGCCAGCCGTGCGCACAGCCGCTTCCATACGGCGGCCACCTCGTCCTCGTCGTACTGGCGCAGCACATTCGCGGCCCGGATGAGGACCGGCTGCCGGGTCCGCTGCCCCGGCAGCGGCACCTCGAAGCCGCCGTGGACGAAGTCCAGCCCCGGCCGCTCGTGGACCCGCGCCGCGGCGACCCGCACCGGGTCGATCTCGACGCCGACGACCCGGGCGTCCGGCCGGACCGTACGCAGCCGGCCCAGCAGCTCCACCGCGGTCCAGGGCGCGGCCCCGTAGCCGAGGTCGACCGCGACGGGGTCGGCGGCGCGGCGCAGCACGGCGCCGTGCTCCGCGGCGATCCAGCGGTCCATACGGCGCAGCCGGTTGGGGTTGGTGGTCCCTCGGGTGGCGTTTCCGACGGGTCGGGCGGGGGCGATCACCGGGGCGGCGGGGACGGTGGGGCGGCGGACCATGGCATCGAGAGTATGGGGTGGCCACGGGTGCGCCGCCCGTCGGCCCGGCGCCCGGCTCCGCCCGTCGGCCCGGCGCCCGGCACCCCCTCGGTCACGCTTTGGCAAAGTACGCCCAGCGCGGGCCGAACGGAAATGGATGGCCGCGGTCTGTTGTTGGACGGGTTCGGGGCGCGCCGCCCGCCCCGCCTAGGAGGTAGCCCGACGTGAGCCCACAAGTGTCCCGGCTCCGCAGTCGTCCCCATGGCCAGTTCCCGGGCCAGGCCCGGCTGCGGATGCCCGGCAGCCCCCGCCGCCCCCGGCGGGTGGCGATGCTCAGCGTCCACACCTCCCCGCTGCACCAGCCCGGCACCGGCGACGCCGGCGGCATGAACGTCTACATCGTCGAGCTGGCCAGGAAGCTCGCCTCGATCAACATCGAGGTGGAGATCTTCACCCGCGCCACCACCGGCACCCTCCCGCCCGCCGTCGAGCTGGCCCCCGGCGTCCTCGTACGGCATGTGGACGCCGGTCCGTACGAGGGCCTGGCGAAGGAGGAGCTGCCCGCCCAGCTGTGCGCCTTCACCCACGGCGTGATGCAGGCCTGGGCCGGCCACCGCCCCGGCTACTACGACCTGGTGCACTCCCATTACTGGCTCTCCGGCCATGTCGGCTGGCTGGCCGGAGAGCGCTGGGGCGTCCCGCTGGTGCACGCCATGCACACCATGGCCAAGGTCAAGAACGCCGCGCTGGCCGCCGGTGACACCCCCGAGCCGCCCGCCCGGGTGATCGGCGAGACCCAGATCGTCCGGGCCGCGGACCGCCTGATAGCCAACACCGCCGAGGAGGCGGCCGAGCTCGCCCGGCATTACGAGGCCGACCCCGGCAAGGTCGCCGTGGTGCACCCCGGCGTCAACCTCGACCGCTTCCGGCCCACCGGCGGCGAGGTCGCCGAGAGCCGGGCCGCCGCCCGCGCCCGCCTCGGCCTGCCGCAGGACGCGGTCATTCCGCTCTTCGCCGGCCGTATACAGCCGCTGAAGGCCCCCGACATCCTGCTGCGCGCGGTCGCCGCCCTGGTGGACGGGGACCCCTCGCTGCGCTCCCGTCTGGTGGTGCCCGTGGTCGGCGGGCCCAGCGGCAGCGGTCTGGCCAAGCCCGAGGGCCTGCAGAAGCTGGCCGCCAGGCTCGGTATCGCGGATCTGGTGCAGTTCCGCCCGCCGGTCGGCCAGGAACAGCTCGCCGACTGGTACCGCGCGGCATCCGTGCTGGTCATGCCCTCGTACAGCGAATCCTTCGGACTGGTCGCCATCGAGGCCCAGGCCAGCGGCACCCCGGTCGTCGCGGCCGCGGTCGGCGGCCTGCCGGTGGCGGTGCGCGACGGCGTCAGCGGATTCCTCGTCACCGGCCACGACCCGGCCGACTACGCCCGCGCGCTCGCCCGCTTCGTCGCGGACCCGGCCCTGCCCGCCCGGATGGGCACGGACGCCGCCCGGCACGCCCAGTCCTTCGGCTGGGACACCGCCGCCGCCGCGACCGGCGACGTCTACACCGCCGCCATGCAGGAGCACCGCCGTCACCTACGATCGCTCCATGGGTGACACGGGCGAGGAGCACGGTGTGAACGGGACGGGCGAGGGGACGGCCGGGACCGCCGTGGCCTCCGGTACGGCCGCGCGGACCGTGGTGGAGCAGACGCTGACCGACGCCGGCCTGGAGTGGGAGTCCCCCTCCGAGGGCACCTACGTCATCACGCTCCCCGGCACCCGCAAGCTCTCCACGACCTGCTCGCTCGTCGTCGGCCGGCACTCCCTCTCCATCAACGCCTTCGTCGTCCGCCGCCCCGACGAGAACCACGAGGCCGTGCACCGCTGGCTCCTCGAACGCAACACCCGCCTCTACGGCGTCGGTTACGCGATCGACAAGCTCGGCGACATCTACCTCGTGGGCAAGCTCCCGCTGACCGCCGTCACCCCCGACACCCTCGACCGCATCCTCGGCACGGTCCTGGAGAACGCCGACGGCAGCTTCAACACCCTGCTGGAGATGGGCTTCGCCACGGCGATCCGCAAGGAGTACGCCTGGCGGGTCTCCCGCGGCGAGTCCACCCGCAACCTGGACGCCTTCGCGCATCTGACCCAGCGGCCGTCCGCGTAGCCGTACGGGCCCCGGGCGGGGGAGCGAACTCCGCCACCTCGGGCGGGGGAGCGAACTCCGCCACCCCGCCCACGCGTTGAGTTCCCTCTTACGGCACCGGCTCGCCCGCTGTCTTGGCCGGGGCCACGGCCGGTTCACCGGTGGGCTGCCCCGCCGCCGCCACCGCCCCCGTGCCCGACTCCTCCGGCAGGTTCTGGAGCAGGAGCCCATAGCCCACCGCGGCCAGCGTGCCGACGGCCGCGCAGCCGGCCCACAGGGCATCGGCACCGTACTGGTCGATCACCACACCGCCAAGCAGAGGAGCCACCAGGGCCGCGACGGACCAGGACAGGGAGTACATGCCCTGGTAGCGGCCGCGGCCGTGCAGCGGGGACAGCCGCACCACCAGGCCCATCTGGGTAGGGGAGTTGATGATCTCGCCAAGGGTCCAGACGGTGACGGCGACGGCGTACATGGCGACCGAACCGGCCAGCGCGGTCAGCCCGAAGCCGTAGCCCGCGAGCAGCGACGAGCCGATGAGCAGCAGGGCCGGGCTGCGGTGTTCGATGAACCGCGTCACGGGGATCTGCAGCAGCACGATGAGCACGCCGTTGACCGCGATGACCAGGCCGAAGTCGGCGCTGGAGAAGCCGTCCTGACCCATCGACACGGGCATCGAGACATAAGCCTGCTGGAAGAGCAGCGCGAGCAGCAGGTTGAGGCCGACGACCGTCATGAACCGGCCGTCGCGCAGGACGGTCCGCATGGAGACGGGGGCGGGCGCCGGGCCGGTGGCGTCCGGGCCGTCCGGAGTACTCGCGGCGGGGCGGGACTCCGGGAGTTTCCAGAAGACGACCAGTGCACAGGCCAGTACGAGCGTGGATTCGCCCAGGAAGAGGGCCAAGTAGCCGTGTTCGGCGATGAGCCCGGCGGCGGTGGAGGAGATGGCGAAGCCGAGGTTGATCGCCCAGTAGTTCAGCGAGAAGGCGCGGACGCGGTCCTCCGGGGCGACGATGTCCGCCATCATCGCCTGGACGGCCGGGCGGGACGCGTTGCTCGCCAGCCCGACGAGGCCCGCGACCACCGCGATGGCGACCGGGTCCGTCATGAAGCCGAGCAGCGCGACGGACGCCGCCGTCGACAGCTGCGCGATCAGCATGGTGGGCCGGCGGCCGAGCCGGTCGGTCATCACTCCGGCGCCCACGGAAGCGATCACTCCGCCCAGACCGTGCAGCGCCGCCACCAGTCCGGCGTACGAGGCCGAGTAGCCGCGCTCGACTGTCAGGTAGAGCGCGAGGAAGGTGGCGACGAAGGCGCCCAGCCGGTTGATCAAGGTGCTGGTCCACAGCCACCAGAACTGACCGGGGAGGCCGGAGACGCTCTCCACGACGGCCCGTCGGAGACCGGACCGCCTGGTGGGGCCGGTTAAAGATGCGGACATGACACTTCCCCCGTAGACGACGTCCGCACGCTACTGACGCGTCGGCGCGGCCTGCCACTCAATTGACGGAAAGCGTCAAACGCCATCGGGGATCCCAGCTCCTGGACCCGCGCAGGGCCGGTTCCGCAGGTGGATTACGCTCGACGCCATGGCCGACGCACCGTACAAGCTGATCCTCCTTCGCCACGGCGAGAGCGAATGGAACGCGAAGAACCTGTTCACCGGCTGGGTGGACGTCAATCTCAACGAGAAGGGTGAGAAGGAGGCAGTCCGCGGCGGAGAGCTGCTCAAGGACGCCGGCCTGCTCCCCGACGTCGTGCACACCTCCCTCCAGAAGCGCGCCATCCGCACCGCGCAGCTGGCCCTGGAGTCCGCCGACCGGCACTGGATCCCGGTCCACCGCAGCTGGCGGCTGAACGAGCGCCACTACGGCGCGCTGCAGGGCAAGGACAAGGCGCAGACGCTGGCCGAGTTCGGCGAGGAGCAGTTCATGCTCTGGCGCCGCTCGTACGACACCCCGCCGCCCGCCCTGGCGGACGGCGCCGAGTTCTCCCAGTCGGACGACCCGCGCTATGCGTCGATCCCGCCGGAGCTGCGCCCGAAGACCGAGTGCCTCAAGGACGTCGTCGTCCGCATGCTGCCGTACTGGTACGACGGCATCGTCCCGGACCTCCTCGCCGGCCGCACGGTCCTGGTCGCCGCCCACGGCAACAGCCTGCGCGCCCTGGTCAAGCACCTCGACGGCATCTCCGACGAGAAGATCGCCGGCCTGAACATCCCCACCGGCATCCCGCTCGCCTACGAGCTCGACGCCGACTTCCGCCCGGTCACCCCCGGCGGCACCTACCTCGACCCGGAGGCCGCCAAGGCCGCCATCGAGGCCGTCAAGAACCAGGGCAAGAAGAAGTAACCAGCACCACGATCAAGCCCCCGGCCTGCGGTTTTCCCCCGCCGGCCGGGGGCTTGCCGGCGTTTTGGGCCGGTGCGCGGGCCGGGGGCCGGCGCCGCCCCGGCGCCCCTGGATGCGGCCCGGCCAGGCGGAGGCAGCATGGAAGAGGGGGTGCTGTCGTCTGCTACCTGGAGATGAGCCAGATGCCCAAGTTCATGGACATCCATCACGATATGCAGGGCCTCACGGCCGACCAGCTCAACGCGGCACACCAGGCCGACCTCGCCATTCAGAGCGAGGAAGGCGTGACCTTCGAGCATGCCTGGGCCGACACCGAGTCCGGGGATGTGTTCTGTCTGTCGGATGCGCCGTCGGCGGGCGCGGTGCAGCGCATCCATGAGCGCGCCGGCCACAGGGCGGACGAGATCCATCCGCTGACGCTCAGCGTGTGACCCGGACCGTACAGCGGCGGCCCCGACCGGAAGACCGGTCGGGGCCGCCGTCGCGCTGTGCCGTCGAGATGCGCTAGCAGCCGCCGCCGCACTGGCACGGTCCGCCCGACTGGCAGCCGCAGCTGCAGCCGGAGCCGCAGCCACAGGCGCCGAGCAGAGGGAGCCGCGGGCGTTCGACAGCCGTCGGGGCGTCGGATGCCGCGGGGTTGAGGGAGTCCGCCATGGGTGCCATGCATTGCCTCCTAGGGGTCACCTGCCGCCCATTGCACGCCCGGGTGACGAGGCGCATCAACGGCGCGCGGAAGCACACGTCAACGGCGCACGGTGGCCCACGGAGCGGACTCGCGCCCTCCGCCCGCCGGTGCCGTTACGCCCCCTCCACCGCCGTCGGCGGGGCGATCTCGTCGGCGTGCTCGCCGGTCACCAGGTAGACGACCCGCTTGGCGACGGACACCGCGTGGTCGGCGAAGCGCTCGTAGTAGCGGCCCAGCAGGGTCACATCCACGGCCGTCTCGATGCCGTGCTTCCAGCGGTCGTCCATCAGGTGCTGGAAGAGCGTGCGGTGCAGCATGTCCATCGCGTCGTCGTCCTGCTCCAGCTGCAGCGCGAGATCGACGTCCTTGGTGATGATGACCTCGGCGGCCTTGGCCATCAGGCGCTGCGCCAGCTGCCCCATCTCCAGGATGGTGGCGTGCAGATCCTGCGGAACGGCCGTCTGCGGGAAGCGCAGCCGGGCCAGCTTGGCCACATGCTGGGCCAGGTCGCCGGAGCGCTCCAGGTCGGCGCTCATCCGCAGCGAGGTGACGACGATCCGCAGATCGGTGGCGACCGGCTGCTGCCGCGCCAGTAGGGCGATCGCACGGGCCTCCAGGTCGCGCTGGAGGTCGTCGACCTTCTCGTCGGCGGCGATGACGTTCTCGGCCAGCTTGAGGTCCGCGTCGAGAATCGCCGTGGTGGCGCGCCCGATCGCGGAGCCGACGAGCCGGGCCATCTCGACCAGGCCCTCGCCGATCGAATCCAGCTCCTCGTGGTACGCGTCCCGCATCAGTGACCTTCTCTCGCTTCGATGTGGTGATGTGGCGTGGGTGAGAGGTGGAACGGGGTGCAGGGTGACCTGTGCCCACGCTCTCACGGCCGGTGCCCGCGCGGCCCGTCCCCCGGGAAGTGCTCCACGGAGCAGGTACCCCGCGGTGCCGTGCTCCGGAGGGCCCTCGCCCGCGGTTCGCTCAGGGTGTCCGGGCGCGCGTCGGTGCGGGACCGGTCCGGCACCCGCACCCTCACCCTGCGGGCGCCGCGCGACCTCCGGTGCCACCGGAGGTGAACCGGCACCGTCGTGAAGGTGAACTCTGGGCGACGCCCTCACTGCCCGGGGGCCGGCCGGGCGGTTCACCTGGCGGTGCGCCGGAGCGGCAGACCGGTCGGCCGGTTTTCCTAGGGACATACGGCGCGGGGGCACACGTACCGCACCGGCCTCCGGAGTGAACCCGAGCGGACGCCACGGTGAACTCTGGGCGACGGGTGTTCGAGCAGGGCTCCGGACGGCTGGGGAAGTGTCCGACCCGGCGCATAACCTTGGAGTCATGAACGTGGATGCGGCCGTCGCCGCAGTGGCAGCGATCGCCGGATTGTGCACCGGCGTCTTCGCCATGCTGGCGTTCCGCTGGAGCGAGCGCGACCAGGCCAAACCCACCCGCAGCTCACTGCACACGGACGCCGTGCTGCCCCCCGGGGTCGACACGGTGCTCTCCGTGCTCCGCTCCTCCGCCGTGGTGCTCGACGAGGCCGACGCCGTCGTCAAGGCCAGCTCCGCCGCGTACGCCCTCGGGCTGGTCCGCGGCGGCAAGCTCGCCGTCGAACCGATGATGCAGATGGCCCGCGACACCCGCAGGGACGGCGAGATACGCCAGGTCGAGCTGGATCTCCCGCGCCGCGGCACCGGCCGCGGCGAGGCCCTCGCGGTCTCCGCCAGAGTCGCCCCGCTCGGCTCCCGCCTCGTCCTCCTGCTGGTCGAGGACCTCACCGAAGCCCGCCGTATCGAGGCGGTCCGCCGCGACTTCGTGGCCAACGTCAGCCATGAGCTCAAGACGCCGGTCGGCGCGCTGTCGCTGCTCTCCGAGGCCGTGATGGACGCCAGCGACGACCCCGAGGCCGTCGAGCGCTTCGCCGGCCGGATGCAGATCGAGGCCACCCGTCTGACCAGCCTCGTCCAGGAGCTGATCGACCTCTCCCGGGTGCAGAACGACGACCCGCTGGAGGACGCCGAGCCGGTCCGGGTCGACGAGCTGGTCGCCGAGGCGATGGACCGCTGCCGCCAGCCGGCCGGTGCGAAGCAGATCACCATGGCCGCCGGCGGCACCGCCGACCTGCATGTCTGGGGAAACCGCGGCCAGCTCGCCGCGGCCCTGGGCAACCTCGTCGAGAACGCCGTCAACTACTCCCCGTCGCGTACCCGCGTCGGGATCGCGGGCCGCCGTGTCTCCGCGCCCGGCGGCGACCTGATCGAGATCGCGGTGACCGACCAGGGCATCGGGATATCCGAAAGGGACCGGGACCGCGTCTTCGAGCGGTTCTACCGTGTCGACCCGGCGCGCTCGCGCGCCACCGGCGGGACCGGCCTCGGCCTCGCCATCGTCAAGCACGTGGCCGCCTCGCACGGCGGGGAGGTCACGGTGTGGAGCGCCGAGGGACAAGGTTCCACCTTCACCCTGCGTCTCCCGGAAGCCGGGGCCGTACGCGACCGCGAACGGCCCACCGACCTCTCCGCGGAGGGCCTCGACGACGAGGACCGCCCGTACGAGACCTTCAACGATCCGCTCCCTGCTCACCCAGCCCCGGAGGTCCTTCCGTGACCCGAGTGCTTGTCGTCGAGGACGAGGAATCGTTCAGCGATGCACTGTCGTACATGCTTCGCAAGGAGGGCTTCGAGGTCGCCATCGCGGCTACGGGCCCTGACGGACTGGACGAGTTCGAGCGCAACGGCGCCGATCTCGTTCTGCTGGACCTGATGCTGCCCGGCCTGCCCGGCACCGAGGTCTGCCGCCAGCTGCGCGGCCGCTCCAACGTCCCGGTCATCATGGTGACCGCCAAGGACAGCGAGATCGACAAGGTCGTCGGCCTGGAAATAGGAGCCGACGACTACGTCACCAAGCCCTTCTCCTCCCGCGAACTGGTCGCCCGTATCCGCGCCGTGATGCGCCGCCGCGGCGAGCCGGAGGAGGTCACCCCGCAGGCTCTGGAGGCCGGCCCGGTCCGGATGGACGTGGACCGCCATGTCGTCACGGTCGCCGGCGGCAAGGTCGATCTGCCCCTCAAGGAGTTCGACCTCCTGGAGATGCTGCTGCGCAACGCCGGCCGGGTGCTGACCCGTATGCAGCTCATCGACCGGGTCTGGGGCGCCGACTACGTGGGCGACACCAAGACCCTGGACGTGCACGTCAAGCGGCTGCGCGCCAAGATCGAGCCCGACCCGGGCGCCCCGCGCTACCTCGTCACGGTCCGCGGCCTGGGCTACAAGTTCGAGCCGTAAACCGCTCCCGGCCTACGCGTCAGGGGCGCCCCTCCGGTTGGGAGGGACGCCCCTGACGCGTAGTGGGTGACGGCGGCCGCCGTCAGCACGCCGGCTCAGTGACCGCCGTGCTTCTCCTCCGCCGGCTTGGTGGAGGAGGACGGCGACGCCGACCCCGAGGGCTTGCCGGAACCGGACGGCGACGGCGAGCCGGAGGGCGACGGCACCTGCGAGGGCCCGTAGCCCTGGAAGTAGTTCTTGGCCGGGACGACGAAGGCGCTGATCCGCACCTGGCCGGTGGAGCTGAACTTGAAGGTCAGCGGCTGTGCGTTGCCGTCCTGGACGGCCTCACGGCCGCTGGCGAGGACGGCCGAGGGGTTGCCCTCGCCACCGATCACGACGGAGCCGCCGGCGGGCACGGTGATCGACCCGGCGCCGTGGTCGGCCCGAGCGAGCTTGGCCGTCTGGCCGGTGCCGTCGACGGAGATCGCGGTCAGCTTCTGGTCCTTGTCACCGCTGTTGAACACCGTCGCGGAGACCACGGCCGGGCCCTTGGCGTCGACCTCGGGCTGGGTGATCACGTTGGCGTTCTGAATCTTGATGTCGCCCACAGAGGTCGCGGCGTTGTCCGGCTTGACCTCCAGCGTCTGGGCGTCGTTCCCGGCCCCGCACGCGGACAGCGTGGCGATCGAGAGCGAAAGGACGGTGGCGGCGAGGACGCCGCGTCGAAGGCTGCGGCTCACGGCGGCGGCATCTCCTTGACGAGCTACGGCGGCCGAACGTTCGTGCCCGGTCGCGGATGGACGGCTGGGGCGGCGCTCCGTACGCGTCATGACGACGGGTGCGTAAAGCCGCCCTAAGGGTGTGTCAGCGCCGCTAGGTTACCGAGCCGTCCTCGCGCCGCCGCACCCGACCCGCCCCCAGCGCGATCAGCGCCCCGCCACCGCCGTCCGGGCGACCGCTCCACGGCCCGCGGAACGGCCCGCCGGAACGGTCGCGGATCCGGCGGCCGCGAGGAACGTTCCCCAAGAACAGGCAGGGAACAGGCATGAATTTTCGGCAAGCGGCCGTTCGGGTGGCGGGCCGCCGGTTTCCTTCCCGGGAAAAGCAGTATTCGCAGCGGAAATGTGAAGGGCTCGCGGAATTGATCACACTCTTCGTCCGGCGGTTCGTGATCAATTCAAGAATCGGTCCCAAGAGGCCGCTGAGCAGCCGAACGGAGTACCGGAACTCGCTCGTGTGGATCCGTGCAAAACGGGACGTTCGGCCTGTCGAGCACCGCGTTCCCGGTACGTGACGGGCGTGTTTCCGCTCACCCGTGCAGCCCCTCCGACCTGCGAATTCCCGCCCTCCGGACCACCTCGCAGCACGTTCCGGTCGCTGTTGTCAAGCCCCGAGATATGCCCTGACCTGCGAAAACGCCATTCAGAACGGCCCGTTCCCGTGTTAGCATGGATAGCCACGGAAGGGGTACCTGTCACATGACGTTCAAGGTTGGCGACACCGTGGTCTATCCCCATCACGGGGCCGCGCTGATCGAGGCCATCGAAACTCGCCAGATCAAAGGCGTGGACAAGACCTACTTGGTGCTGAAGGTCGCCCAGGGCGACTTGACTGTTCGTGTGCCAGCGGACAATGCGGAGTTCGTCGGCGTACGCGACGTGGTTGGTCAGGACGGGCTGGACCGGGTCTTCGAGGTGCTTCGCGCACCGTATGCCGAAGAGCCCACGAACTGGTCCCGTCGCTACAAAGCAAATCTTGAGAAGCTCGCCTCCGGCGACGTGATCAAGGTTGCCGAAGTGGTGCGCGACCTGTGGCGGCGTGAGCGTGAGCGCGGCCTCTCCGCCGGTGAGAAGAGGATGCTCGCGAAGGCGCGCCAGATTCTGGTGAGCGAGCTCGCCCTCGCGGAGAACACCAACGAGGACAAGGCCGAGGCCCTGCTCGACGAGGTACTCGCGTCCTGACGACGCCGAAGCGTTGGCCGTGTCCGGCGTGGGGCTGCGTGTTCGCGATAGCCAGCGCGTACGCGATACCCGACGCAGCGACATCCAGCACGGTGCAATCCAGCGCAGTGCAATCCAGCGCAGTGAAGAGCTCCAACGCAGCGATGACGTAGCAATGCCGCGGTGCCCGAGTGACGATCGATTCCCCGAGGGGAGTGGTCCGTTGCCGGGCGCTGCGGCATATCTGCGGGTGCTGCGAGGGAGCTTCGGGGGCGACCAGCTGGTACCGGTGAGGAACCTCGCCCCCCCTGTGACGTGCCGGGCTCGTGCAGTCGTCTCGACCGATGTCACGGAAGGGTCCGGTCAAGGCGTCGCGCCCGGCACTCCCCCCGTAGGGGGCACGCCCAGGCCATACCCACCTCGTCCGAGGAAACAAACCTGTCTGCGTCAATTCCGGGCTCGCCCCGGACTCCGGAGTCATCGATGTCAGATCCCTCCCGTCCCCTCCGCACCGCCGCGGTGATTCCCGCCGCCGGCCGCGGTGTCCGGCTCGGTCCCGGCACCCCCAAGGCGCTGCGCACCCTGGGCGGCACTCCCATGCTGGTCCACGCGGTCCGTGCGATGGCCGCGTCACGCGCCGTCTCCGTCATCGTGGTGGTCGCCCCGCCCGACGGCGCCGCCGAGGTCAGCCGCCTGCTCGACGAGCATCCGCTCCCCGAGCGCACCGAACTGCGGGTCGTTCCCGGCGGCGGGACCCGCCAGGAGTCCGTACAGCTCGGTCTGGCGGCCCTCCCGGACACCATCGATGTCGTGCTGGTGCATGACGCCGCACGGCCGCTGGTCCCGGTCGACACGGTCGACGCGGTGGTCGCCGCCGTGCGCGCCGGTGCGCCCGCCGTCGTCCCTGCGCTGCCGCTGGCCGACACCGTCAAGCAGGTCGATCCGCAGCCGCAGGGCGCCCCGGAGCCGGTGGTCGGCACCCCGGAGCGGGCCCTGCTGCGCGCCGTGCAGACCCCGCAGGGCTTCGATCTGGCGACCCTGCGCAAGGCACATGACACGGTCGTCGAGGGCGAGGGTGCCACCGACGACGCCGGGCTGGTCGAACGGCTCGGTTCGCCCGTCGTGGTCGTCCCCGGCCACGAGGAGGCATTCAAGGTGACCCGGCCGCTGGACCTGGTCCTGGCCGAGGCCGTACTCGCCCGCAGGAGGGCCACCGATGGCTATGTCTGAGCCGGTTCCCGCCGGGTCCCCCGCCGCCCCGCTGCTGCCGCTCGTCGGCATCGGCACGGACGTGCACGCCTTCGAGCAGGGCCGTGAGCTGTGGTGTGCCGGGCTGCTCTGGGACGCCGCGGAGAGCGACGGATACGGCCTGGCCGGCCACAGCGACGGCGATGTGGCCGCCCACGCCGCCTGTGACGCGCTGTTCTCGGCGGCCGGCGTCGGCGACCTCGGGGCGCACTTCGGCACCGGCCGCCCCGAGTGGTCCGGCGCCTCCGGGGTGACGCTGCTGGCCGAGGCCGCGCGGATCGTACGGGCCGAGGGCTTCTCCATCGGCAATGTCGCGGTGCAGGTCATCGGCGTCCGCCCGAAGGTCGGCAAGCGCCGGGACGAGGCCCAGAAGGCGCTCTCGACGGCCGTCGGGGCGCCGGTCTCGGTCTCCGGAACGACCTCGGACGGGCTGGGCCTGACGGGCCGCGCCGAGGGCCTGGCCGCGGTCGCCACGGCGCTCGTCTTCCGTACGGCCTGACCGGGTCTCCCAGGGCCACGAGCGACGGACGCGGCGCCCGGCATTCCCCCTTACGGCGCGGGAATGCCGGGCGCCGCACGGGTGTTGGGGGGAGCATCGGGGTATCCGTGTTCCTCGGAACGGCCCGTAGGAAGGACCCCTTGTGACTGCCACCCTGTCCGACGACCTCAAGCAGCTCCTCGACAGCCCGGTGTTCGTGACCGTGGCGACCGTCCAGCCCGACGGCAGCCCCCAGGTCTCCCCGGTCTGGGTGAAGCGGGACGGCGACGACCTGCTGTTCTCGACGACCATCGGCCGCCGCAAGGAGCGGAACCTCCGGCGCGACGCCCGGGTCTCCGTCGTCATCCAGCCCTTCGACGCGCCGTACACCTACGCCGAGGTCCGCGGCTCCGCCTCGCTCAGCACCGAGGGCGGGCAGGAGCTGATCGACGAGCTGTCGCAGAAGTACACCGGCAAGCCGTACGCGGAGTTCAACCCGGCGGGGGCCGATGACGCCGAGCGGGTCGTGGTCCGGATCACCCCGCGCAAGGTGGTGGGCAGCATCTGACCAGGCCGGGGGCCTGACCCGGGGCGGGCCGCAATTCCGGCGAACCGGACGGTTGTGACGGTTCTGTTTCCCCGTGGCCCAAGGGGTCACGGGGCACTGCCTCGTTCCGACTACCCTGGTTCCGTGACGATTCGCCTGTACGACACCAGCGCCCGGCAGATTCGCGACTTCACCCCGCTCGTGCCGGGCTGTGTCTCGATCTACCTGTGTGGCGCGACCGTGCAGGCAGCCCCGCATATCGGGCACATCAGGTCGGGACTGAACTTCGACATCATGCGCCGCTGGTTCGCCTACCGCGGCTACGACGTGACATTCGTGCGCAATGTCACGGACATCGATGACAAGATCATCAAGAAGGCGGCCGAGCAGGGCCGCCCCTGGTGGTCGATCGGCTACGAGAACGAGGTCGCCTTCAACACGGCCTACGACGCCCTCGGCTGCCTGCGTCCCACGTACGAACCGCGCGCCACCGGCCACATCCCCGAGATGATCGAGATGATGCGCGGCCTGATCGAGCGCGGCCACGCCTACGCCGCCGACGGCAACGTCTACTTCGATGTGAAGTCCTTCCCGGAGTATCTCCAGCTGTCCAACCAGGAGTTGGACAACCTCCGCCAGCCGTCCGGCGAGGGCGAGACCGGTAAGCGGGACCCGCGCGACTTCGCGATGTGGAAGGCGGCCCGGGAGGGCGAGCCCAGCTGGGAGACCCCCTGGGGCCGCGGCCGGCCCGGCTGGCACCTGGAGTGCTCGGCGATGGCCCACAAGTACCTGGGCGAAGCCTTCGACATCCACGGCGGCGGCGTCGACCTCGTCTTCCCGCACCACGAGAACGAGATCGCGCAGGCCAAGGCGTACGGCGACGACTTCGCCGCCTACTGGACCCACAACGCCTGGGTGACCATGAGCGGCGAGAAGATGTCCAAGTCGCTGGGCAACTCCCTGCTGGTCGCGGAGATGGTCAAGCGCTGGCGCCCGATCGTGCTGCGCTACTACCTGGGCACCCCGCACTACCGCTCGATGATCGAGTACAGCGAGGAAGCGCTGCGCGAGGCCGAGTCCGCGTTCGCGCGGATCGAGGGCTTCGTCCAGCGCGTGGTCGAGAAGGCCGGCGTCGTCGAGCCCGCGCCTGACGTGCCGCCCGCCTTCGCCGAGGCGATGGACGACGATCTGGGCGTCCCGCAGGCGCTGGCGATCGTGCACACCACCGTCCGCCAGGGCAACTCCGCGCTGCTCGCCGACGACAAGGAGTCGGCGGTGGCCCGGCTGGCCGAGCTGCGGGCGATGCTCGGGGTGCTCGGCCTGGACCCGCTCGACGAGCGCTGGTCCGGCGGCACGGACCGCGGCGACGACCTCCACGGGGTGGTCGACTCCCTGGTCCGCCTGGTCCTCGACCAGCGCCAGGCCGCCCGCTCCCGCAAGGATTACGCCACCGCCGACGCCATCCGCGACCAGCTCCAGCAGTCCGGACTCGCCATCGAGGACACCCCCTCGGGCCCGCGCTGGTCGCTGTCCTGACCCCCGCCCCGACCTCCGTCCCGACCCCGTCCCGCCCGTGACCGGCCACCCGGATTCGCCCTTCCCGGTGGCCGCGGGCGACACTCATTCCATACGTACGTCCCCACTCCACGTCGCGAGACGTCGAGAGCAGTGAAGAAACAGGTGACCCATGGCCGGCAACAGCCAGCGCAGGAACCGCCGCACGTCCAACAAGAAGGGCGCGCAGGTCGGCAGCGGCGGCCAGCGGCGCCGGGGCCTGGAGGGCAAGGGCCCGACCCCGCCCGCCTCCGCACGCAAGGGGCACGTCAAGAACCGCGTCGCCAACGCCAAGGCGAAGCAGTCCGCGGCACGCCGTCCGGCCCCCCGTCGCGGCGGCGCCAAGGGCACCGCGGAGCTGGTCGTCGGCCGTAACCCGGTCTTCGAGGCGCTGCGCGACGGCGTGCCCGCCACGAACCTCTACGTCCAGCAGTTCATCGACACCGACGAGCGGGTGCGCGCCGCACTCCAGCTCGCCTCGGAGCGCGGCGACATCAACCTGATGGAGGCGCCGCGCCCCGAGCTGGACCGGATGACCAACGGCCTCAACCACCAGGGCCTGGTCCTCCAGGTCCCGCCGTACGACTACGCGCACCCCGAGGACCTGGCCGCGGCCGCCTTCGACGACGGTGCCGACCCCATGATCGTCGCGCTCGACGGCGTCACCGACCCGCGCAACCTCGGCGCCGTGGTCCGCTCCGTGTGTGCCTTCGGCGGCCACGGTGTGGTCGTGCCGGAGCGCCGGGCGGCCGGGATGACGGCCGGTGCGTGGAAGACCTCGGCGGGTACCGCGGCCCGTACGCCGGTCGCCCGCGCCACCAACCTGACCCGGACCCTGGAGTCGTACCAGAAGGCCGGTCTGACGGTCGTCGGTCTGGCCGCGGACGGCGAGATGGAGCTGCAGGACGTCGAGGCGCTGGACGGCCCGGTCGTGATCGTCGTCGGCAGTGAGGGCAAGGGCCTGTCGCGGCTGGTCGGCGAGACCTGTGACGTCCGGGTGCGGATCCCGATGCCGGGCGGCGCGGAGTCGCTGAACGCCGGTGTCGCGGCCGGTGTCGTCCTGTGGGAGGCGGCCCGCCGCCGCGCCTGAGTCCACATGCCCCGGGGGCGCCCGGCACAGCGCCGCGCCACCCCGGGGCAGGGCCTGACCCTCCGTACGTCTTCCGCGCGTCGTGCGTACGTCTTGGCCGGATCCCATGGCCTTTTGACGGGTCTCGGACAGATCGACCCGGTCAAGGCAGTGTCTTTCCCGCGAGTCACTCGGTTAGATGAGCGTGGACACCAGAACACCCCGCACGCCTACGGGGGGACGCTCGCCGGGCTTCGATGACGAGCCGGGCCTGAGCTCGGTCAAGGTGCCGTGCGATCCCGCGCAGGTCATCGTCAACCACGCCAGCTTCCGCGTACAGCTCGCCGCGCCCACGGCGGGCAACGCCGTGGCCGACACCGCGCGCATCCCCGTCATCCGGGGCACGGACGGGGCCAGACGCCGGGCGCCCGTGGTGTGGAGCGGCCGCACCGCACCGGGCGGCACGGCCGGCGCCACCACCCAACTCCTGCACGCGGTACGCGACGCGGGCATCGGCCTCGACGGCGGACCGGGCGACGACGTCGGCACGACCCAGGTCCTGCCCCGGATCCGCCTCGACGACGCGCCCCCCGCCCAGACCGTGATCGGCCAGCGCGGCCCCGCCGACTCCGACACCAAGCTGCTGCGCGGCGTACGCCCCGTGGGCAGCGCGTACGGCGACACCCCCTACCGGAACACCTCGTACGGCAGCCGCGACCCGCTCGACGACGGCTATGACGACGACCGGTTCGAGGCGCGCGACGCCTACGACACCGGCGGCAGGCGGCGCGCCGCCGAGTCCGTGCGGCATGCGTACTACCCGGGCCGCCGGATGAACCTCGGCGTCGTCCTGCTGCCGCTGCGCATCTTCCTCGGACTGATCTCCGTCTACGCCGGCATGGGCAAGCTCTGCGACCCCGTCTACTTCGACGGCGGTGAGCGGGGCTCCATGGTCAAGTGGCTGCTGTCGCTCGACCCTTGGGCGCTCGCGGTGCCGCTGCGCGACTTCGCCGTCTCGCACCCGGTCGGCGCGGGCCTGACCGTCGCCTTCCTCCAGGTCGTCGTCGGCGTCCTGACCATCTGCGGACTGTGGCAGCGGGTCGCCGCGTCCATCGGCGCGCTGCTCTCGGCGGCCCTGCTGATGACCGTCAGCTGGCGCACGGTCCCCGCCTACGACGCCCCCGACATCATCTACCTCGCCGCCTGGAGCCCGCTGATCATCGCGGGCGCCCCCGTCTACTCGATGGACGGGCGGCTGGCCGGTGAGGCATGGCGGCGTCTCGGCCCCCGCGTCGAGGTGGCCGACCTGCGGCGGCGGGTGCTGCGCCGCGGCGCCGTGATGACCGCGATGGTGGCCGGGCTGACCCTGCTCATCGGCTCGCTGCTCGGCGGTGCCGTACGGTCCGCGACGGTCCCGGCCGTACCGCGGCCCGGCGAGCCCGCGATCAACAACCTGCCCGGCTCCCCGCTGCCCCGCCCCGGCAAGCGCGCCACCCGGCCCGGCCACCGGCACCCCGGCAGCCTCGCCCCGCGCCCCGGAAAGCCCTCCACGGGCGCCTCGCACAAGGCCCACAAGCCGGGCACCCCGTCCGCCTCGGCCCCCGGCACCGGCCGCTCGACGGGCAGCAGCAGCGGCCTCGCCCAGCAGCCCGGCGCGACCACCAGCGCACCCCAGCAGACCGTGCCGACCCGACGCGCCCCGGTACCGAGCCGGGTCCCGCCGTCGGCTGGTGGCACCGGTGGCGGCGCTACCGGCACCGGGAGCACGGGGAGCGGGAGTTCCGGAAGCGACTCCGGGCGCGGGGATGCCTTGGGTGGCCTCCTCGGCTGAACCCCCGCCCACGCAACCGCCCCCGATCGCTCCGATCTCTCCGTATGGCCTTCTGTATTGGCCGTTGTGGGGAGGGAGGGGTGGTTGGGGGCGGTTGCGTGTGTGGTGCGTGAGGGTTGGGGGTTGAGGGTGGGGCGCCGTGCGGGCGTTCTGGGGGCTACGCGGCGGGTGTGCGGGTCTCTGCGGGCTTCTGCCGGCTTCTCTGCGGGGCTGCGGGCTGTCTGTGGGGCTGGCGGGCGCTCCGGACGTTCCTCACGGCCTGCGGGGCGCTCTGGGCGTTCCCAACGGCCTGCGCGGCGCTCCGGGCGTTCCCAACGGCCCTGTCGGCTCCCCAGGCGCACTCCGCCGCTCCGCTCCTCCGGGCGCTCCGCGCGCCGGCTCAACGCCCTTGAGCGCTCAGCTCCTTCGCGGCCTCGGTGAGGTCCTTGGCGGTGTCGATGGCGCGCCAGTAGGCGCCCTGGGGGAGCGGGAAACCGGCCAGTCGGCGTTCGCGGGCGAGGCGCGGGAAGGTGGTGCGCTCATGGTCGCCGCGGTCGGGCAGCAGCGCCGTAAAGGCGGCGGAGAAGACGTAGACACCGGCGTTGATCAGATACGGCGAGGGCGGCGACTCGATGAAGTCCAGCACATGCCCGAACGCGTCGGTCTCCACGGCGCCCCAGGGAATGCGGGGGCGGGCCAGCGCAAGAGTGGCCTCGGCAGCGCGCTCGTGGTGGAAGGCGGCCATCTCACGGAGCGGAAAGCGGGTCCAGATGTCGCCGTTGGTGGCGTACCAGGGCTCGTCCGGGCGGGGCAGTGAGCCGGCCGCGTACTTGAGGCCACCGCCGCGGCCCAGCGGTTCGGTCTCGACAACAGTCGTGACGCGCAACGGCAGTTGGGCCCCGTCCAGCCATTCCTGGAGGACCCCGGCGAGATGCCCGCAGGAGACGACGACGTCCGTGACGCCTTCCCCGGCCAGCCAGTTCAGCTGGTGGCCGATGATCGGGGTTCCGGTTCCGGGAATCTCGACCATCGGCTTGGGGCGGTCGTCGGTGTACGGGCGGAGACGTGAGCCCTGGCCGCCGGCCAGGACCACGGCCTGCGTGGGATAAGGATGCGGGGCACCTGTCATGGATCGCACCCTATGCGGTGCGAGCAGGGGTCACTGGGCGGCGGCGACGCCGGTGGCGAAGGAGGTGTCGCAGACCGGGCGGGAGAAGGCCTGGGCGCGGTGTGCGGCCCCGTACTTGGCAACCGCGGCACGGCCGAGGTCACGGGCGATGGAGACGCAGTGCTTGGCCAGTGAGGGGCGCTTGGTGGTCGCCTCCTGGAGGTGGGTCAGGGCGACGCCCGGGTCCTTCTCCTGGAGCTCGACCAGCAGACGCTTGCGCAGCGCCTCCTCGGGGGCGCGGACGGCGGTTTTGGTGAGGGCCTTCCCGGAGGACGCGGTGAGCACCTGGGAGTCGGTGGCCGTCGACGACCAGGGGACGCGGGTGACCGCGAGGGTCCCGGACAGCACCAGGACGACGGGAAGGACGAGGGCGAGAGTTCTGCCGATGCGGCGGGCTGCGGAGTTCACGGTCGCGATCGTAGCGAGGAGTGATGATTTGGCGACATTTGGTCACCATATCGGGGGACGCAATGGCCCGTCGGTGCGGTTGTGATGTTGACGCACTGGTGTGGAAAGTCGGGTTATGTCCGAGTAGGGGGTGACTTGGTGCCGTGGTGCCGTGGTGCCGTGGTGCCGTGGTGGTGGCGTGGTGGCGTGGTGGCGTGGTGGCGCCATGGCGGCGCGCCGGGGCCCGCTGACTGTCGACCGCAACGCCACGGCGGCGGCACCGGGCTCCCCCGATACCGCCGCCGCTCTAGGAATTACCACCGCCTCAGTCGGTGAGCCGCTCCCCCGACGACGTCGAGAACACATGCGTCTCGCCCGCCCGCGGCACGACATGCAGCCGGCTGCCCTTCTCCGGGACCTGGCGGCCGTTGACCCGTACGACGAGATCCTTGACCTCGCCGCCGACCTCCGCGGTGCCGTACACATAGCCGTCGGCGCCGAGTTCCTCGACGACATTGACCGTGATGGCCAGACCGGCCGGTGCGTCCGCGGACTCCTTGGACAGCGACTTCGCGGCGGAGTCGTTCTGCTCGACGATGTCGAAGTGCTCGGGGCGCACGCCCACGGTCACCGTCCGGTCGCCCTTGTCGGCGGCCGTGGACAGCGCCTCACGGTTGACCGGGACGACGCTGTTGCCGAACTTCACGCCGCCGTCGGTGATCGGCACCTCGACGAGGTTCATCGCGGGCGAGCCGATGAAGCCCGCCACGAACAGGTTCGCCGGCCGGTCGTACATGTTCCGCGGCGAGTCGATCTGCTGCAACAGACCGTCCTTGAGCACGGCGACCCGGTCGCCCATCGTCATCGCCTCCACCTGGTCGTGCGTGACGTACACCGTCGTGATCCCGAGCCGGCGCTGCAGCCCCGCGATCTGCGTACGGGTCTGGACGCGCAGCTTGGCGTCCAGGTTGGACAGCGGCTCGTCCATCAGGAAGACCTGCGGCTCCCGGACGATCGCCCGGCCCATCGCGACCCGCTGCCGCTGACCACCGGACAGCGCCTTGGGCTTGCGCCCCAGGTACTCGGTCAGGTCCAGGATCTTGGCCGCGTCCTCGACCTTCTGCCGGATCTCGGCCTTCGGCACACCGGCGATCTTGAGCGCGAAGCCCATGTTGTCGGCGACCGTCATGTGCGGATACAGCGCGTAGTTCTGGAACACCATGGCGATGTCCCGGTCCTTGGGCGGAAGGTGGGTGACATCGCGGTCCCCGATACGGATGGCGCCCCCGTCGACGTCCTCCAGCCCCGCGAGCATCCGCAGCGAGGTGGACTTGCCGCATCCGGAGGGGCCGACCAGGACAAGAAATTCGCCGTCTTCGATGGCGATGTCCAGTTTGTCGACGGCGGGCTTGTCGGAACCCGGGTAGATACGGGTTGCCTGGTCATACGTGACCGTAGCCATGGTGAATCCCTTCACCGGCAGGAACGTGCCGGACGATCCGAGTAAAAGGAGTGGTGTAGTCCACAGATGCGTGGACTCTCCGTGACGCTACCCGCGCCCGGCCCCGGTGTCAGTAGCCCTGCAGCCACGAAATGGGAACCGGCATCCGGCACACCTGGGTACACTGCTTCACGCGCGCCTCCTTAGCTCAGCTGGCCAGAGCACCGCTCTTGTAAAGCGAAGGTCGTCGGTTCGAATCCGACAGGGGGCTCTTAGCTTGAGCAGGGAAGAAGCCCCAGGCCGGTAGCGGCCTGGGGCTTCTGACATCCACGGGTGACATCAACGGGGACGGTCGGTCGATCAGTCCCGGAGCCGCCGTTTCAGGAGCCGGTCCATGTGGCTGATCGCTTCCCGCTGCGTGTCCTGGGCGACGTGCGTGTAGACGTCCATGGTCATGCTGATCTGGCTGTGGCCGAGGATCTCCATCAGCACGCGCGGGGCGACGCCGGCCGCGGTGAGGCGCAGCCGTGCCGGGCGTCGTGGAGACGGAGAGCTGTCTGCATCGCCTCAACCAACCTGCCACGGGCCTCACGCGCAGCCCGCCACGCGTTCATGTACTCGTCCGAGTCCGCGTCATGACCGGCAACCACCGCGTCATGGAAGTCGAGCACCGTAAGGGTGGCCTGGCGAGCCAATTCAAGGATCGGCTGCGGTGCCACCAACTCCAGTTGGTGCTGCGCGGCATACACGCCGTACTCGCTGATCGCGATGTGCCCCCTGCCGACGCGCTCCTGTGAAGGCTCTGCCCGAGAGAAGGCGTCGCGGGCCTGAGCTAGGGCACCCAGGTATTCCATGAAAGAGGTGCGCAGCTCAGCGCGGTCCCTTTCCGACCTCTCTCGGCGCCACCGAATGCGGTCGGCAACAAGTGTGCTGACCACGCCAAGGACCGTACCCACAGCCGTCGCCACGACTGCTGTCCACTCCATGCCCACCCCTAGGTTGTCTGGAAGGTCCGCGCGCCAAACCCTCGGGACACTGGCATCCCTCTGCTGCAAGGAACTACTCCACTTGCGAGGCTGCATCACACCGCACCAGATGCGCACCAGAACGGGGGGTAAACCGCGGTCAATCGCGGATCACCACACATGGGCCGCCGCCGCAACGCCAACCACTGTTCGCGCAGCTCAGCCCCAGAGTCGGCACGGAACGCACGGTGATTCCCAAGCCCAAAGCTTGGAGGTCCACTCCTGTCCTGGGACGGTCATCTAACCTCGGTGCATGGACCAGGTGGAGAACGGCCGACTGTCGGACGATGAGTTCAAGGAGTTCCTCAGCTTCTTGAAGAGGTTCTGCTCCCATGATCTAGATCAGTGGGAGGCGTGGCAGACCGCCACTCCTTACGGTCCGGTCTACGTGAACATGACCAGGAGCCTTCCGCCGGGAACCGACCCGAGCGCCTTCCACTCGATCTGAACGGCGACGTGCATGCCCACACAGCTTCCACTGTGTCCGCGCTGCGAGGAGGACTGGGTTCATTCCTACCGGTTCAAGGACGACGGATCTACGTTCTCCCTGTGCACTGAATGTGACTCCTTCTGGTGGCCGCATGATGCCCTGGAGATCCCCAACCCACGCTTCCTTGATGACGTAGTGGCCGCGCGGCTTGGGGTACCCGGTAACCCCTGGTCAGCTCGTGAGTGGGCCGAGGCCATCGAGCCAGTCGGGGAGGGCTGCTGACATCTGCGGCTGACATCAACGTCGGCGGACAGCAGTGGTGCTGAGCGAGCCTGGGCGGCCCTACTGGTCACCCGGGCAGAGGCTGTGGCTGCAGGACCTGCGCCGCGCGGCCCGCGACCTCATCCACAGCGGGCCCGCGCTCGGCCGGAGCGAGGACGGAGCCGGCACCGCGATGGTCCTCGACATGCTGGTCTTCCTCGCCAGTGCCGCCGCGCACTGGCACGCCCAGCAGCCCGAAGCTGCCCGACAGGCCGCCGAGCACCTGCGAGCTGCCTACCGGCAGGCAGCCGTTGAACCCCTCACGGTGCTGCGCGAACGTGGCCGCCGCACCGCCCCGTCCCTGCGCCGCCACCACGCCACTACCCTGCACGCCGCCCTGCCCGAACTCAACGACGCCATCCTGGACGAGCCCGGCTGGGACGCCCTGGCAGCCACCCTCGCCGACGCCGAACACGCCGGCCACAATCCCCAGCACCCTGCTCTCCGAGGCCGCCGCCCGTCAGGAACTGGACACCGCCGAATCCATCAGCGACGTCCTCGTCTGGCGCCTGCGCCGCACCGCAGACCTCCCGCCCACGCCCTAGCAGCCGTTCCCACCACAAAGCCTCAGACCACGCGCTCCTCCAGAACTCCGCCCAACGGCCAGCACCCGCAACACCACGCGCACACCGTCGCTGACACTCGCCCCAGCACGTCGCAGGCCCGACCGGAAACACCGGCCGGGCCTGCGACGTGTACGGACGGACTCAAGCGAGCGCGCTGTGGCGCTTGCGGTAGTTGATGGCCATGCGGCGGGACTCTCCTCCCGCGCACGCTTCTGCGTCTGGCTTTGGCCTCAAGAGCCAAGCGCCGAAGGGGAGATGCGGGAGATGCGGGAGATGCGGACATCGGCGGGGCCGCCCGCGGTCGTTCACCCCGCTCCCGGCAGTGTGACCCTGAAGGTGCTGCCCTTGCCCGGGGAGGTGTGGACGGTGGCCGTGCCGTTGTGGGCCTCGGCTATGGAGCGGACGATGCTGAGGCCGAGGCCGGTGCCGCCGCTGGTGGGGGTGCGGGATTCGTCGCCGCGGTAGAAGCGTTCGAAGATTCGGGCGGCTGTTTCCGGGGGTATGCCGGGGCCCTGGTCGGTGACTGCCAGTTCTGTGGTGCCGTTGGGGAGCGCGCGGGCCGTTACGGATACCGGGGTGTGGGGTGGGGTGTGGCGTAGTGCGTTGCTCAGGAGGTTTTGGAGTACCTGGCGGAGGCGGTCCTCGTCGCCGCAGGTGTGCACCTCGTCCGGTACGTCGAGGGTGAGGGGTCTGTCGGGGGCGACGACCCGGGCGTCGGTGACGGCTTCGTCGGCGAGTGCGGCGAGGTCCACCGGGGCGTGCGCGAGCGGGCGGCCCTGGTCGAGGCGGGCGAGCAGCAGCAACTCCTCGACCATGGAGTGCATCCTGGCCGCCTCGCCCTCGATACGCAGCATCGCGCGCTCGATGAGCGCGGGGTCCTGGGCAAGGCCGTGCAGATGGAGTTGGGCCCAGCCCCGGATCGTGGTCAGCGGAGTGCGCAGCTCATGGGAGGCGTTGGCCACGAACTGCCGGAGCTGCTCCTCGGATCGCTGGCGTTCGTCGAAGGCCCGGTTGAGGGCGGTGCCCACCTCTCCCACCTCGGAGTGACGGCGGGCGACCTCGATGCGCTGGTCGAGGTCGCCGTCGGCGATCGCGGTCGCGGTGGCGGCCATGTCCCGCAGCGGCCGCAGGCCCACGCCCAGCACCCCGCGGCTGAGCAGCACGATGCCCCCGAGCACGGCCAGTGTGGCGGCGGAGTCGGAGCCGATCAGCCAGTACACGACATCGTCAGCGGGCTGGAGGCTCTTGGCGACGACCACCCTGCTGAACGCCTGGGGTGCTGCCCCGGGGGAGGGCCGGACCGTGGCGGAGTGGCCGAGCGGGAAGCTCAGGATGCGGTACCGGGGGACCGGCGTGTCCCGGGCGGAGAGGGTGACGATGTGCTCGGCGAAGCCGTCGGGTATCGGGGCGGGCAGGTCGGGGCGGGAGCGGGGGCGCCCGTCGAGATCCCGTGCCGGGGTCTGGGCGACCACCCGGCCCCGGTTGTTGACCAGCGCGATGTAGGTGCCGTCGGGAAGGAGGGAGTTGAGGTTGTCCTCGTCGACGGGGCGGCGTCGGTGGTGCGCCCGGTGCTGAACGGTCTGCCGGGTCTTGGTGAGGGTGGCATCGGCGACGTCGACGAGGTTGAGCCGCAGCCCGATCAGCGACACCGCGTTGACGGCCACCATGCCCACGGCCGCCAGCAGGACGACGCCCACCATCAGCCGTGCCCGCAGGGAGCCGCGCCACGCGCCGGCCATCTCAGCCGCCTTCGGGGAGCCGCAGACTGTAGCCGAAGCCGCGCATCGTATGGATCAGGGCGGGCGCTTTGGCGTCCACCTTGGCCCGGAGCCGGGACACGAGCTTCTCGACGACGCCCTCGCCGAAGTGGTGCTGCCAGACGTGGTCCATGATCTGTTCCTTCGACAACACCTGGTCGGTATTGATCAGCAAGTAGCGCAGCAGCTTGTACTCGGTCGGCGACAGCGCTATCTGGCGGTCCCCGCGACGGACCCGTCTGGTGCGTTCGTCGACGGTCAGATCGGCGAAGCACAGCAGCGGGCCGGTCTCCGCGGACCGGCCGGCGCGGCGCAGCAGGGCATGCACCCTGGCGAGGAGTTCGGGGAGGCTGAAGGGCTTGGTGAGGTAGTCGTCCGCGCCCATCGCGAAGCCCGTCACCCGGTCGTCGACGGAGTCCCGCGCGGTCAGGAACAGCACCGGCAGCCGGGCCCCGTTCTCCACCAGGCGGCGGCAGACGGTGAAGCCGTCGAGGTCGGGCAGCAGGACGTCCAGCACCAGCAGATCGGGGGGCAGTTCCGCGTAGGCGCGCAGGGCCTCGCCGCCGCAGCCGGCGGTGGTGACCTCGTAGCCCGCGAGGCCGAGTGTGGTCTCCAGGAGCTCCGACATCCGCGGGTCGTCGTCCACGACGAGCAGCCGCTGCCCGCTTCCGCGGGGTAGCGGTGCGCCACTTGTCGGCGAGGCGGAAAGCATGTCGGTCACCCATCGCGTCGTGGTGTCTGCGACGACAACGTGTCGGCGCGTCAGCCGGTTCCCGGGCGTCGGCACGAGCGAGCGGCATGAGCCGCACGGGCCGTGTGAGTTGCGGATGAGCAAGCTGCACGGGCCGCATGAGCGAGCCGCATGAGCAGTACGGGCGGACCAGCGGCGCGCGGCACGGGCCTGCGCGGGCTCCGGCTGTCAGGCAATGGTCAGGTTGCCGACCGGGGCCGGTCAACGGGGCCCGTTTTTCTGGACCACGACATCGGAACGACCACCGTCCGCCGCGATGCCTGGAGACCCCGTGGATCCTGCCGCAGACCCCGCACCCGGAGGTGCGGACGCCGTCCGTATCGCCGTACGGAAGCGGCTGCGCAGCACCGTGATCGATGTGACGCCCGTCTTCGGGTTCACCCTGACCTTCGCCCTCACCCACCGGCTCGGCGTCGCGCTGACGCTCGCCTTGGCCGCCGGGGCGGGGGTCTTCCTCCTCCGGCTGGTGCGCAAGGAGCCGGTGCGGCAGGCGCTCGCCGTCCTCGCCGTGGTCTGCGTCCAGGGCGTACTGGCCGGGCGCACCGGGGACGCCACCAACTTCTTCCTTCCGCACCTCGTGCTGCACGGCGTGATGGCCGTGGTGACGCCGGTGCTGCTGTGGCTCGGCTGGCCGCCGCTGGGCGTGATGGTGGGGCTGGCCACGGGCGAGCGGACGGCCTGGCGCCGCTGTACGGTGCGCCGCCGGGCCTTCGCCAAAGGCCATCTGGTCCTCTACGCCGGCAATCTCCTGATGCTGTCGGTCCAGCTCCCGTTGTTCCTGGCCGGCGAGGCCGTCGCCCTCGGGACGGTCGATGTCTTCCAGCCCCTCGTGCTCGCGATCGGCGCACTCCTGGGGTGGCGCGTCTACCGGCGCTCCGTCGGTACGCACCGCTGCGAGGCCCCCGTCGGCACGAGCCCGGCCCCATCCCTACCTGCCCCGCACCGACCTGCCCCGCACCGACCTGCCCCGTCCGAGCCTGCCCCGGCACCCTCCGCCCCATAACGCCCCACCCCGTAACACCCCATCCCGTAACACCCCTTGGAAAGGACTGTCCGATGACCGGTAACCAGCCCACCACCAGTACCCGGCACACCCCCGGGACCCAGCCCATGGGACGGACCTGCCCGTTCAGCCCGCCGGAGGGATACCGGACGCTGCGGGAGGAGGATCCGATCACGCCGGTGACCTTCCCTGATGGTGCCAAGGGCTGGGTGGTCAGCCGGTACGCGGACGTGCGGACGGTGCTCGCCGACCCGCGGTTCGGCGCCAACCGCCGACGGGTCCGGCCCGGAGACGCGCCCGACGCTCCGCTGGCGCCGCCCCCGCCGGGCATGTTCATCATGATGGACGGCCCGGAGCACACCCGGTTCCGGCGGCTGCTCACGGGCCAGTTCACGGTGCGCCGGATGCAGAAGCTCGCTCCGGCGGTGGAGCAGATCGTCGCCGATCAGCTGGAGGCCATGGCGGGCGCCGAGGGGCCCGTTGATCTCCTCCAGGCCTTCGCCCTGCCCATCCCCTCACTGGTGATCTGTGAGCTGCTGGGGGTGCCGTACGAGGACCGGGCGGAATTCCAGGAGAACTCCAGCATGGTGCTCCGGCTCGAAGCCTCCCGCGACGAGGTGATGCAGGCGCAATCGGCGATGAACGAGTACATCCACCAACTGGCCGTCGCCAAGCGGGCCCACCCCACGGACGACATCCTCAGCGGCCTGGTGCAGTCCGAGCAGCTCACCGACGAAGAGCTGGCCGGGGTCGGCTCGTTGCTGCTGCTCGCCGGGCACGAGACCACCGCGAACATGATCGCGCTGGGGACCATGTGCCTGCTGGAAAACCCCGAGCAGCTGGCGGCACTACGGTCCGACCCCGCCCTCATGGACGGCGCCGTCGAGGAGCTGCTGCGATACCTGACGATCATTCAGTACGGGCTGCGCCGGGTCGCCTTGGAGGACGTGGAGCTGGACGGCCACCGCATCGAGGCCGGCGCCACCGTGCTCGCCTCACTGTCCTCGGGAAACCGGGACGCGACGCAGTTCCCCGACAGCCCCGACGCGCTGGACATCCACCGGCCCTACCGCACGCACCTCGCGTTCGGGCACGGCGTCCACCAGTGCATCGGGCAGCAGCTGGCCCGGGTGGAGATGAAGGCCGCGCTGTCCGCCCTGTTCGACCGGTTCCCCACGCTGCGGCTGGCGGTACCGGCGGACCAGGTGCCGATGCGCGACGACATGCTCATCTACGGCGTCCACGAACTGCCCGTGACCTGGTAGCCGCCCCGGCTGCCTTGCCACCACCGAAGCCCACAGGAGAGAGGGAATCCCCCCGATGAAGGTCGTTATTGACGAGGACAAGTGCGTCGGCGCAGGGCAGTGCGTCATGGCCGCCGCCGAGGTCTTCGACCAGCGCGACGAGGACGGCATCGTCGTCCTGCTCGACGCCGCCCCGCCGGAGAGCCGGCGCGCCCCGGTGGAGGACGCCGCTGTCCGCTGCCCCGCCCTTGCCATCGAGGTGCTGCCGTAGTGCCTGCCATGGACCGGATCGTCCTGGTGGGCGCGTCGGCCGCGGGGCTCACCGCGGCCGACGCCCTCCGGCGCGAGGGATTCACCGGGTCGCTGACGATGGTCGGCGAGGAACTGTGGGCCCCGTATGACCGGCCGCCGCTGTCCAAACAGGTGCTGGCCGGTACGTGGGAACCGGAGCGGACCGTGCTGCGCCAGGAGGCGGACCTCGGGCGGCTCAAGCTGGATCTCCGGCTGGGCTGTCGGGCAACCGGGCTGGACCCGGCGGCGCGCACCGTCACCCTGGCCGACGGGGACCGGCTGCCCTACGACGGTCTGCTCCTCGCCACCGGACTGCGGCCCCGGCGGCTGCCCTTCGGGCACGACCTGGCCGGTGTGCATGTGCTGCGCACACTCGACGACGCCCTGACGCTGCGGGCGCAGTGGGGCTCCGGCCCCCGGGTCGTGGTGATCGGCGCCGGCTTCCTCGGCAGCGAGATCGCCGCCACCGCGCGGGGCCTCGGCCTGGACGTCGCCCTCGTCGACCCCGAGCCCGCCCCACTGGCCCGGCAGGTCGGCACCTGGGTGGGCGGGCTGGTGGCGGACCTGCACCGGGACCACGGGGTCCGGCTGCACATGGGGCGCGGCGTCACCGAACTGACCGGTGCCTGCGGCCGGGTGACCGCCGTGGTGCTCGACGACGGCACCCGGCTCCCCGCCGACGTGGTCGTGGTCGCGATCGGCTCGGTGCCGGCCGTCGAGTGGCTGGCCGACTCCGGGCTCTCCCTGGGCGACGGGGTGCGCTGCGACAGCCACTGCCGGGCGGCGCCCGGTGTGTACGCGGCGGGAGACGTCGCCAACTGGCCGGACCCGGCCACCGGCGGCCGCGTCCGTCTCGAACAGCGCATGAACGCCACCGACCAGGCCCGCGCGGCCGCCAGGAACCTGCTTGCCGGTCCCGGGGGCTCCGAGCCCTACGCGCCGATCCCGTTCGGCTGGACCGACCAGTACGACGCCAAGATCCAGTTCCATGGCCGGTGCCCCGCCGACGCCCAGGTGGAGTGCGTCGACGGCGATCCACGGTCCCGCGCCTTTGTCGCGCTCTACCGCCTCCGCGGCCGGGTGGTGGGCGCGCTCGGCTGGAACAGCGCCCGCGCGCTGCGTGCGTATCGGGGGCACATCGGAAGGCAGGAGGTGGAGGAGGCTGAAGTGAGTGAGGGGTGAACTGGAGGAGTGAAGGGGCCCGTAGGGGTGGGGAAACGGCGGGCCGGAGAAGCCGGATCGGCGTAAGTTCACCGCCATGGTGACTACATGGTGACTTCGATGACGCAGGTGGACTACGAGCGACGGATGGCGCGGGCGGGCCGGGCCGCCGCCGATGCCGGGCTGGCCGGGCTGATTGTGACGCCGGGGCCGGATCTGACCTGGCTGTGCGGCTACCGGCCGACCGCGGTCACCGAACGGCTGACCGCCCTGGTGATCGAGCCGGAGCGGCGCCCGCGGCTGCTGGTGCCCGTACTGGAGTACCCGGATGCGGAGTACTCCCCGGGCGCCTGGGCGATGGAGGTGTCGGGGTGGACCGACGGTTCGGACCCGTATGCCGAGGTCGCCAAGTGGATGGCCCCACAGGGGCGTTACGGAATGTCCGACTCCACCTGGGCGATGCATCTGCTGGGGCTCCAGCGCTCGGTGCCCGGGAGCGCCTACGCCGCGCTGACGGAGGTGCTGCCGATGCTGCGCGCCGTCAAGGACGCCCAGGAGGTGGAGCTGCTGGCCGCGGCCGGGGCCGCCGCCGATGCGGCGTACGAGGAGATCCTGACCGTCCGCTTCGGCGGGCGGCGGGAGTCCGAGGTGGCGGCGGATCTGGTGCGGCTGCTGACCGAGCACGGGCACAGCCAGGTGGACTTCACGATCGTGGGGTCGGGCCCCAACGGCGCCAATCCGCACCACGAGGCCGGGGAGCGGGTCATCGAGGACGGCGACATGGTGGTGCTCGACTTCGGCGGCCTCAAAGACGGCTACGGGTCGGATACGACGCGGACCGTGCATGTCGGGGAGCCGGGGGCCGAGGAGCGCAAGGTGCACGACATCGTGCGGGAGGCGCAGCAGGCGGCGTTCGAGGCGGTGCGGCCGGGCATCGCGTGCCAGGACGTCGACCGGGTGGCCAGGAAGGTGATCAAGGCCGCCGGGTACGGCGAGTACTTCATCCACCGGACCGGGCACGGCATCGGGGTGACCACCCACGAGCCGCCCTATCTGGTCGAGGGCGAGCATCTGCCGCTGGTGCCCGGGATGTGCTTCTCGATCGAGCCGGGGATCTATCTGCCGGGCCGCTTCGGGGTGCGGATCGAGGACATCGTGACGTGCACGGAGACCGGCGGGCGGCGGCTGAACCAGACGTCGCGGGAGATGGCGGTGGTGCGGTAGGGACGGGCGGCGGGGCCGGGGCCGGGCGGCTGGCGCGGGCCGCCCCGCCCGGCCCTGTCGCGGGAGCTGCCTCCCGCTCCCCAACGCGGCTGTTTTCGCAGGTCAGAGCCCATTGTCAGTGGTGTGGTTCACGATGGGGTGTGCAGGTGCGAGGGGCCACGGGGCGGCATGGAAGGCGGTGATCGCGTGGCAGGGCGCGGCGAGAAGACGGTGCGGGCGGTGCGGCGGCCGGAGGTACGGCTTCCGCAGCTGGCGGCGTACGACGGCGGCGAGCTGGAAGCCGAAGGGGACTACGACGGGCTGGAGTTCGCGGACGCCGACTGGGCCGGGCAGTCCGCGCGCGGCGCCCGCTTCATGGACTGCGCGGTACGGCGCTGCGCGCTGGACGAGACCGTGCTCGGCCGGGCGCGGTTCATCGACAGCGTGCTGAGCGGTGTCCGCGGGGTCGGCACGGATCTGTCCCAGGCGTCCCTGCGCGATGTGGAGGTGTCCGACGCCCGGCTCGGCGGGACGCAGCTGCACGGGGCGGTGCTGGAGAGGGTCGTGGTGCGCGGCGGGAAGATCGACTTCCCGAATCTGCGGCAGGCGAAGCTGCGGGATGTCGCCTTCGAGGGGTGTGTATTGGTCGAGGCGGACTTCGCCGGGGCGGTGCTGGAGCGGGTGACGTTCGACGACTGCACCCTGACCCGGGTGGATTTCTCCGAGGCGCGGATGACGGACGTCGATCTGCGGGGCGCCGCCGCACTGGACATCGCGCGCGGAATCGACCGCCTGTCGGGCGCGGTCATCAGCCCGGCCCAACTTCTGGATCTGGCCCCGGTGTTCGCGGCACAGATAGGCGTGCGGGTGGAGTGAGGGTCGGCGGGGCCGGGCGGTGGTCTGAGGGCCCGGCTCGGTGGCGTACGGCGTGGGAGTGGGCGTCGGCGTCCGGCCGACGTGGCGACGTCTGCGGCCGCTGGTCGTACGGCGCGAGCGCGGGCGTCCGCCCGGAGGTCAGCGGGGGAAACGGGTCGGAGGTGGAGACGCGGGGGAAGCGGGTCGGGAGCTCAGACGCGGGGGAAGCGGGCCTGGAGGTCCCAGATGGCGGGGTTGTCGCCGAGGCCGTCGTGCATATCGGTCAGGTCGGCGATCAGGTCGTGCAGGAAGTCGCGGGCCTCGCGGCGCAGCGCGGAGTGGTTGAAGGTGAGCGGGGCCTCGTCGGCCGGCATCCAGTCGGCGTCGACGTCAACCCACCCGAAGCGGCGCTCGAAGAAGATCCGGTCGGCGGATTCGGTGAAGTCCAGCTCGGCGTGGATCGGGCGGGCGGAGCGGTTGCCCCGGGGGTCGGTGTCGAGCTGCTCGACGATGTCGCACAGCGCCCAGGCGAAGTCGAGGACCGGCACCCAGCCCCAGGCCGTGGACAGCTCGCGGTCCTTCTTCGTGTCGGCGAGGTAGACATCGCCGCAGAAGAGGTCATGGCGCAGCGTGCGCACGTCCGCGGTCCGGTAGTCCGTCTGCGGCGGATCCGGGAAGCGGCGGGAGAGGGAGTAGCCGAGGTCGATCACCCCTCGATGGTGTCACGCGGTGCGCGGCCGTCCGCCGGTGCCATCGGTCAGGGCAGCAGCCGGTGCTCCCTGGCGACGGAGACCGCGGCGGTCCGGGAAGCCACGCCGAGCTTGTCGTAGATCCGCTCCAGCTGCGTTTTGACCGTGGCCTCACTGGTGGACAGCGCACGGGCGATCTCGCGGATGCTCAGCCCGCGGGCGAGCCGGCCGAGGATCTTGAGCTCCCGGTCGGTGAGGGTGGGGCGCGGGCTGCGCATCTGGGGCAGCACGCGGTGCGCGACGGAAGCGGCGAGCGTACTGCGCCCCTCGGCCGCTGCCCGGATCGCGGCGAACAGCTCCTCCGGCGGCTCGGCCTTGAGCAGATGCCCTGCGGCGCCGGCTTCGATGGCACGGGCGATATCGGCGTCGGTGTCGTACGTGGTCAGCACGAGGACATGGGGGACGCCGGGGGCATCGGGGTCATCGGGAGCACCGGGGGCGTCGGCGCGGGTGATGCGCCGGGTGGCCTCGACGCCGTCGAGACCGGAGCCGAGTTCGAGATCCATCAGGACGACATCGGGGCGGAGCACGGCGGCCAGCGCCACGGCCTCCTCGCCGTCCCCGGCCTCACCGATGACCTCGATGCCGTGGGCGCTGCCGAGCAGGGCGAGCAGCCCGGCCCGTATGACGGCGTGGTCCTCGCAGAGCAGCACACTGACGGGAGTGTGCGCGGATCCGGCAGCGGATGGGCTCATGGGCGGCGCTCCAGAAGAAGCAGCGGCGGACGCGACAGCACCCCGCGCCCGGCGCCGCTTCCATGGTGCCCTCCCCAAGCCCTTCCCGCAGGCCGGAGCACCCCCACGGCCACCCCCACGGCCCCTGAGCAGCGCTCTCGCCCTCAGCCTGCCTGCCAGGACGCCCGGCGCTGCAAGCCCGGCGAGGCGGCCCGGCCACGCACGCCCGGCGACTCGCCCAGCCACGCACGCCCGGCGACGCGCTCCCGGCTACGCATGCCCGGCGAGGCGGCCCGGCCACGCACGCCCGGCGACGGGCTCCCGGCTACGCATGCCCGGCGAGGCACCCAGCCAAGTACGCCCGGGGACGCGCCCAGCCACGCACGCCCGGCCACGCGCCCCAGCTACGCACGCCCGGCCATGTCCGTCTGGCCACGCGCCGCCCGCCCCACCCGCTCCCACCCCCTACGCGGTAGTCAGCACCCGCGGCCCCGCATCCGTAACCGCCACCGTGTGCTCGAAGTGGGCGGCGCGGGAGCCGTCCGAGGTGCGGAGGGTCCAGCCGTCGGCGGCCTCGTAGTAGGCGTTCTTGCCGCCGGCCAGGAACATCGGCTCGATGGCGAGGACCAGGCCGTGGCGGAGGACCATGCCGCGGTGCGGGCGGCCGTCGTTGGGGACCGGCGGGTCCTCGTGCATCTGCCGGCCGATGCCGTGTCCGCCGAAGTCCTCGGGGATGCCGTAGCCGGCGGCGCGTCCGACGCTGCCGATCGCATGGGCGATATCGCCGATCCGGGCGCCGACCACGGCCGCCGCGATACCCGCCTCCAGTGCCTGCCGGGTGGTGTCCATCAGCCGCTGGTCCTCGGGGCGGGCGGTGCCGACCGTGAAGCTGAGGGCCGCGTCGCCGGCCCAGCCGTCCACCAGGGCGCCGCAGTCGATGCTGACCAGGTCGCCGTCGACCAGCCGCGACCGGTCCGGAATGCCGTGCACGATCGCGTCATTGACGGAGACGCAGAGGACGGCAGGGAACGGAGTGGCGGCGAAGGACGGACGGTAGCCGAGGAACGGTGAGTCGGCACCGGCCTCGCGCAGGACCGTACGGGCGACCTCGTCCAGTTCCCGCAGCTGCATGCCCGGCGCAGCCGCCGCCCGCACCGCCTCCAGCGCCTCGCCGACGACCCGGCCCGCCGCCCGCATCGCGTCCAGTGCCGCGTCCGTCTTGATCTCCACCATGTGCCTGACCTCCCGCTCACCGCCGCCCGCGCCGCGTCAGCGTCGTGGCAGGCGGTATTTGTTTACCGGTATTTCTTTACCGGTATTAGTATCACGGGCATGGTGCGAACTCCCTTGACCCCTCAGGAACGTGAACGCGGTGAGCGGCTCGGCGCGCTGCTGCGGGCGGCGCGCGGCGAGCGGAGCATGGTCGAGGTCGCGGCGGCGGCGGGGCTGTCCGCCGAGACGCTGCGGAAGATCGAGACCGGCCGGGCGCCGACACCGGCGTTCTTCACGATCGCCGCGCTGGCCGGGGCGCTCGGACTGTCGCTGGACGAGGTGGCGGCCATGGCCACGCCACCGGAAGAGGTCACGGACGCGGTCGCCTGAACGGGCGCGACGCCTGAACGGGCGCGACGTCTGAACGGACGCGGTCGCCTGAGCGGGCGGGCCACACGCGGCGCACCCGCCGCCGCCCCCCTAAACGCACCGAGGGCCGGCCCCCGCATGGGGAACCGGCCCTCCGCTGCCCTGGCCAGAGCTGATGAGAACTGGACCAGATCAGAAGCCAACTCAGACGTTGACGCCGAAGTCCTGGGCGATGCCGACGAGGCCCGAGGCGTAACCCTGGCCGACCGCGCGGAACTTCCACTCGGCGCCGTTGCGGTACAGCTCGCCGAAGACCATGGCGGTCTCGGTGGCGGCGTCCTCGCTGAGGTCGTAGCGGGCGACCTCGGTGCCGCCGGCCTGGTTGACGATGCGGATGAAGGCGTTCCGCACCTGGCCGAAGTTCTGGCTGCGGTTCTCGGCGTCGTAGATCGAGACCGGGAAGACGATCTTGTCGATGTCGGCCGGCAGCGCCGCCAGGTTGACGTTGATCTGCTCGTCGTCGCCCTCGCCCTGGCCGGTGACGTTGTCACCGGTGTGCACGATGGACTGGTCGGGCGTCGCCTTGTTGTTGAAGAAGACGAAGTGCTGGTCGGAGAAGACCTTGCCGCTCGGGTTGACCGCGATGGCGCTCGCGTCGAGGTCGAAGTCCGTGCCGGTGGTGGTGCGGACGTCCCAGCCGAGGCCCACCGTGACGGCGGTCAGGCCCGGGGCCTCCTTGGTGAGGGAGACGTTGCCGCCCTTGGACAGGCTTACAGCCATGGGATGTCCCTTTCCTTGTCGACTCGTCGAAGCGTCGGGCTCCGCACTGCGCACGAAGCTACCGTTACTCACCACAACGCCATGAGCGGATGCCAGGTTCCAGAAGTCTTTACTCTCTTTGCCGAATTCTGATGTGCGCGCTCCGCACGGACCCCGAAAAACGGGTGACGGGGGCGTGCGCGGCGCGGGATCATAGGACTCATGTCCGGGCCCTATGTCATCCGCGGTTCGGTCGTCCTTCCAGAGGCCGAGCTCGTCTGGCGTTTCTCGCGCTCCTCAGGTCCCGGCGGCCAACACGTCAACACCAGCGACAGTCAGGTTGAGCTGCGCTTCGACCTCGGCAAAACGCAGGCTCTGCCGCCGGTGTGGAAGGAGCGCGCCCTGGAGCGGCTGGCCGGCCGGCTGGTCGACGGCGTGCTGTCCGTACGGGCCTCCGAGCACCGCTCGCAGTGGCGCAACCGCGAGACCGCCGCCGTCCGGCTGGCCGCGCTGCTCGCCGAGGGCACCGCGCCGCCGCCCAAGCCGCGCCGTAAATCGCGGATCCCACGGGGCATCAATGAGCGGCGGCTGCGCGAGAAGAAGCAGCGCGGCGACACCAAGCGCGGCCGCTCGGGCCGCGACTGGGGCTGACGGCCCCGCCCGGCCACCGCCCGGACGGCCCGGACCGCCCCGCCCAGGCCGCCCCGCCCGTCACCCAGAAGGCCCCGCCTGCCCCGAACAGCCCCCCACCTCACCCCAACTGCCGATACTTCCCCCGGAAATACGTCAGCGGCCCGTCGTCCTCATTCGGGATCGACGTGGCCAGTACGCGTGCGATGACCAGCGTGTGATCCCCGGCCACGACCCGCTGCTCCGTACGGCACTCCAGCGTCGCGAGGGCGCCCCCGATGAGCGGTGCGCCGGACGCTTCGCCCCGTACGTACGGAAGGTCCTCGAAGAGCAGCCGGTCGCTGATGCGGCCCTTCATGGCGAATCGTCCGGCGATCTGTCGCTGATGTCCCGACAGTACCGACACGGCCCAGTAGGGCTGCAGCTCCAGCAGGTCGTCCATCCGCGAGTCGTTGCGAACGCTCACCATCACCAGGGGCGGGTCGAGGGACACGGAGAGGAACGCCGTGGCGGTCATGCCGGCGTCCTCGCCGTGCGGCCCGCTGTCCGGGTCGTGGGCGGTGATCAGCACCACGCCGGCGGACAGGCGGGACAGGGCGGCACGGAACTCGTCGTCACTCACCCCATCAGAATGCGGGATCGGCGCGCCGACCGGTACGGAGGCGAGGGCGACGACGGGTGCGGGGTGGGCGGCGGGCCCGGAGGCCGCCGTATCGGCGGGAGTCTTCGTGAACACGCCATAAACGCTAACTTCGGCCGGCCGCGGTGCGCATCGGGCCTCGGAACGACTCGCGCCCTAGGTCTGACGGCGGAGTTCCGGAATCGCTCGGAATTTGCGTTCAGTAAGTGTAGAAAGAGTGAAGGCGCGCTCCCGTGGCGGTTTTATGGAAGATCGCCAACCGTCGTTCATCGCTTGTGACTTGAGTCACAGCAGGCGCTAATTGTTGACCCTGTGTACCGAGTGAACAGCTCACTGTGATTCAGTGAGCGGGGAATCGGACGACAAGAAATCGTGGAGTTTGCTGTCGAGGTCTCAGGGAGAGCGAGCGATGGAGACCGAGTCGGAGCCATACGTCCGTCTTGCGACCCTGCGGCAGCTGCACCAAGTGGTGGCCGAGCTGAATACCGCACGTAGCCTTGCGGACACCTTGCAGACCGTCGCCGACGGCGTGATCACCGGGCTCGGCTATGAGCTGTCCGCGGTCAATCTCGTCCGCCCCGACGGCGATCTCGTCGTCGCCGCGGTGGCGGGCAGCGCGGGCGCCGAGGCGCTCATGGCCGGACGGGTCGGCTCGCGCGCCTCCTGGGAGCGCCGGCTGTCCATGGGGGAGCGCTGGGGCGATCTGTGCTTCATCTCGCACACCGAGGGCTGGGTGCTCGATGACGACGACGTACCGCAGTGGCACACGGCCGGCCCCGCGCCCCGGTTCCCCGACGAGTGGCACCCCATGGACCGCCTCTTCGCGCCCATGTACACCGCGGCCAACGGCGGCGGCGAACTGCTCGGAGTGATCTCCGTCGACCGGCCGCGCAACGGCCGGCGGCCCGGCGCCTGGGGCCAGGAAGCCCTGCAGATGTACGCCTTCCAGTCCGCCATCGCGATCAGCAACGCCCGCCTACGGGCCAACATGCAGCGCGCACTGGTCCGGCTGGAGCGCGATCAGCAGGCGCTGCGCGCCAGCGAGGAGAGCTTCCGGCAGGCGTTCGAGTACGCGCCGAGCGGGATGGCCGTCGCCGAAATGGGCGGTGACCAGCACGGACGGCTGCTCCGCACCAACGACGCGCTGTGCCGGCTGCTGGGCCGCCCGGCCTCCGGAATGCGCCGCTACTCGTTCTCCGACCTCGTCCACCCCGAGGACATCGGCACGCTGCTGCGCACCTCCGCCGAGGGCGGCCGGGCCGAGCTGCGGCTGGCCCGCCGGGACGGCACGTACGTGTGGGTCTCGCTGCGCAACTCCGTCGTCGCCGACACCGCCGACGGCCCCCGTTTCCTGCTCACTCACGTCGAGGACATCGAGGAGCGCAAGCGGCACGAGCTCCAGCTCGCCCACCGCGCCAGCCACGATTCGCTGACCGGGCTGCCCAACAGCGCCGAGCTGCGGGCCCGGCTCGGCGCCCGGCTGTGCTCCCGTCCGCCCGGCTCGATGGCGGACGCCTACGCCTCCTCGGGCACCCTCAGCACCGACCCCGGCGGCCCGCACGTCTTCCGGCCGGACGCGAGGGAGCCCTTCGACGGGCTCGACGGCTTCGAGGGCGCGCCTCCGCCCCCGTTCGACCACCATGTGCATCTCGTCGCCCCCGCGGACGGGCCGGCCGACGACGGCTCCAAGGGGCTCGCGGTGCTCTTCTGCGACCTCGACGGCTTCAAGTCGATCAACGACCGCTTCGGGCACAACACCGGTGACGCGGTGCTGATAGAGGTCGCCCGGCGGCTGACCAGCGGGGTCCGGGACGGCGATACGGTCGCGCGGCTAGGTGGCGACGAGTTCGTGGTGCTCGCCGACGGACTCGGCACCGCCGACGCCCAGGATCTGGCGGTCCGGCTGCGGAACGCGATCATCCCGCCGATCCGCGTGGAGGGCCGCGCGGTCCGGGTGGGCGCCAGCTTCGGCATCGGCTGGGCGAGCTGCGGGATGTCGGCCGAGGAGGTGCTGGAGTCGGCCGATCAGCGGATGTACGTCGAGAAGCGCTCCCGTTCGAAGGCGAACCGGCGGGCGGCGGGCTGAGCGGGCGACGGCAGGATGCGACGGCGGGTGCGACGGCCGGGCCCGATGCCGCGTATCTCACACCGGCCGTGCTCCGGCCCCCGCACCAGCAGTTCACCGATCCGTAGCGATCTTGTGGCCCTCCGGGCACGGTGTGCGCAGGCCATGACGGGGTAGGCTGCGCCGATGCGGCGCGGCGCCGCCGGGTGCCCGAAAGACAGTTCGCGCAATGAAGCCTGCGGACGCGTAGAGACGCGTACAGACGCGCACAGATCGCTTGGGAGTGACACGGAATGACGGCCGGCAACAACGGCGCGGACACGCCGGAGAACGACGACCCGTTCGCCTACCTGTACCGCTCGGAAGGCGGCGAGGGCGGCGCACAGGGCTCGGCGGGCGACGGTGCGGCGGCGCGGCAGCCGGGGGTTCCGCGGACGTCCTACAACCAGGTCCGCGCGGTCGGCCAGCGCCAGTACGGCCAGCAGGCCCCGCAGCAGGTGACGTACGGGCAGCAGAACGCCCACTACGCCGCCCCGGAGACGCTGCCCGGCGGAGACCGCACCCGCTCCGCCCCGGCCCCGGGCAACGGCGGCCAGGAGCCGCGCCGCGGCCGCAACGGCCTGCTCATCGGCGCCGTCGCCGTGGTCGCGGTGGTCTGCATAGGCATCGGCGTCGCGATGTTCACCAACGGCATGGGCTCCAAGGACGACGAGGCCGGCAAGACGGGCCCGTCGGCCGGTGACACGGTCAAGCCCTCCGACGAGCCGGCCAAGCCCAAGCCCGGCAAGCTGCCCAAGGAGAACGCGGTCGGTCTGAAGCTGGAGGGCGGCGCGACGACGGCGAAGGACGTTCCGGGTGCGCGCTCGCCCGGCGGCGCCTATGTGGCCGGCATGAACACCCAGGGAGCGGCGGCCACGTGGTCGCTCGATGCCGAGGATTCCGGCAAGTTCAAGCTCTGGGTCGGTTACGGCGTGCCCGGCAAGGACGCCAACCTCACGCTGAATGTGAACGGCAAGGCGGACAGCCGGCCGATCAGACTGAAGAACTTCGCCCACGCCCCGGAGGGCGCCTGGGACAAGGGCTGGACCAGGAGCTGGCAGTATGTGCAGCTCAACAAGGGCACCAACACGATCAAGCTGTCCTGCGAGAGCGGGAATCAGTGCGACGTGAACCTCGACAAGGTCTGGCTGGCCAGGGACTGAGGGACCGGCGGCGGCGCCGCTGACAGGTCCCTGGGCCCTCATTCGCGCCGGTCGGTCGCCGCCAGAGGAGCGATCTGCTTCTCTGGCGGCTTGTGAGTGAGGGCCGACGAACCCGACGCGTTCGGGTCTGTGGACTGGAGGCACAGTCGGGCTAGATGGTGCAGCAAGGCGCCTATCAGCCAAGGCAATTGACGGGAGTCACTTCGAACTGCGTATCTCCGGCGACGGCGCTGCCACCCTGACTGTTCGCAACAGCTCTTCATACGTCTCCGCATCGAACTCGCCCGCCCCCGGCGCCCGTACGGTCGCCGCGGACAGGGCCACCGCGCGGGTCAGCCGGTCCGGCCAGGGCAGCTCCTCCACCAGGCCCGACAGCAGGCCGGCCACGGCGGAGTCGCCCGCGCCGGTCGGGTTCCCGGCGATCCGGCGGGGCGGGGCGGCCTGCCAGACGCCGTCGGCGGTCACCGCGAGCATGCCGTCCGGGCCCAGTGAGGCGGCCACCGCATGGGCGCCGCGGCGGCGGGCGTCGCGGGCGGCGCGCAGCGGTTCGGTGCTGCCGGTGAGCGCGGCGAGTTCATCGGCGTTGGGCTTGGCGAGGTCGGGGCGGGCGGCCAGACCGCGGCGCAGTGGTTCGCCGCTGGTGTCGAGGAGGACCGGGACTCCGGCGCTGCGCGCGGCGCGGGTGAGGCGGGCGTAGACATCGACCGGGACGCCCGGCGGGAGGCTGCCGCAGAGCGCCACCGCCCGTGCGTCGGCGAGCAGTTCGCGGTAGGTGCCGAGGAGGGTGTCCCATTCGGCGGGGGAGACGACCGGGCCCGGTTCGTTGAGCTGGGTGGTGTCTCCGGTGGCCGCGTCGACGACGGCGACGGTGCGGCGGGTGGTGCCGCCGACCGGGACCAGCGCGTCGGTGACCTCGGTCTCGGCGAGCAGGGCGCGCAGTGCCTCGCCGGTGCCGCCGCCCACGAAGCCGGTGGCGACCGTACGGTGGCCGAGCGCGGCCAGTACCCGGGCGACGTTCAGGCCCTTGCCGCCGGGGCGTTCGGCCACTTCGGTGACCCGGTTCGTGGTGTGCGGGTGGAGCCGGGGGACGCGGTAGGTGATGTCCAGGGCGGCGTTCAGCGTGACCGTAAGGATCATGGTCGCCCCTCCGGGCAGTCATGGCCGGGCGGCCGGGGGTCGGGCAACCGCGGTCGGCGGTGGCATGCGGACAAGTGCGCGAGCGATCATGCCATCGTCGGTGGTGGTTGGCCCAGACCCGGTCCGGCCGCCGTGCGGTGACCCGGTCCGGCCGCCGTGCGGTCCACGGCCCGGGGGAGGGGCGGCCGGGTACGCGCCCGGTGCGCGCGGGCGGATCCTCAGGCGCCCCGGGGACGCACCAGCCATTCGCCCCGGCGCATGACCCCGGCCACGTCGTACGCCGCGTCCAGCACCACCAGGTCGGCGTCCTTGCCGGTCTGCAGGGCGCCGGTCCGGTCGTCGATGCCCAGGAGGCGGGCCGGAGTGGCCGAAAGTGCCTGTACGGCCTGGTCGACCGTCAGGCCGTCCACGGTGACGGCACGTTGGAAGGCACGGTCCAGGGTGAGCGTGGAGCCGGCGATCGAACCGGCCGTGGGGCCTTCGCTGATCCGCGCGACACCGCCCCTGACCTCGACCTGCATCGGGCCGAGCGGATACGTCCCGTCGTTCATACCGGCCGCGCCCATCGCGTCCGTGATGAACGCGACCCGCTCGGCACCGGCCTCACGGACCGCCAATTGCAGGACCGCGGGGTGCAGATGGGTCCCGTCGTTGATGAGCTCGACGGTGATCCGCTCGTCCTCCAGGAGCGCGGCGACCGGGCCGGGCGCCCGGTGGCCCAGCGGGGGCATCGCGTTGAAGAGGTGGGTGGCGACGGTGGCGCCCGCGTCGATGGCCTCGCGGGTGGCGTCGTAGGAGGAGTCGGTGTGGCCGAGGGCGGCGATCACGCCCGCGTCGGCGAGCAGCCGTACGGAGTCCAGCCCGCCGGGCAGCTCGGGGGCGAGGGTCATCATCGACGCGGTGCCGTGCGCGGCGTCCAGGAGCTTGCGGACATCGGCCGGGTCCGGGTCGCGCAGCAGCTCCGGCTGGTGGGCGCCGCAGCGGTGCCGGGAGATGAACGGGCCCTCGAAGTGGATACCGGCCAGCTCGCCCTGCTGCACCAGTTCGGCGAGCGCCGCGGCCTGCCGTGCGAGGTCGGGCAGTTCACCGGTGACCGTGGAGGCGACCATCGAGGTGGTGCCGTGTCTGCGGTGGGTGTCGACCACCGTCATGCACTCCTCGGGGTCGGCGGACGAGAACGAGCCACCGCCTCCGCCATGGACATGCATATCGACGAAGCCGGGGACGATGAGGTGGCCCGAGAGGTCCACGACGCTGCCGGACACCCCCTCGGCCACATCGAGGTCCCGGCTGTGAACATCGCCGATCAGCCCGCCCTCGACGGTGATCCGGCCGTGCTCGACCACACCGGACGGCCGGGCGATCCGGGCGCCGGCCAGGATGGTGCGCGGGGTGTCCGAGGGCTGCTGCGCGGACTGTTGCTGTGCCATCAGGACCTAGCCAGGGGACGCCCCGCTTTAGCGGGGTGGGGGATGGCTTTTGAGGATTGCTCTGTCCTCAACTGTGTGTATGGATCTGGGCTGTTCATCTGGACTGCTCTCTCTGTCGAACTAGACCTGCGGCATTTGTATAGTGATCGTGTGGTTGCGACCAGGAAGGTTCGCCGGTTCTCCGGCGGTGTGTGCGATCTCGGGCTCCATGTGGTGTGGTGCCCGAAGTACCGCCGTCCGGTCCTCGTGGCCGGGTCGCGGAACGACTGGACGAGCTGATCCGGCAGAAGACCGATGAGCGCGGGTGGGAGATCATCGCCCTTGAGGTGATGCCCGACCACGTGCACCTGTTCGTCAAGCACGACCCCAAGTCGTCTGCTTCATATGTAGCGAACCAGTTCAAGGGCTTCACCTCCCGGGTGTTGCGAGCGGAGTTTGCGCACCTGAAGTCACGGATGCCCACGCTGTGGTCGTCGTCGTACTTCGCCGCGTCGGTCGGCGCCGTGAGCGCGGCGACGGTGGAGAAGTACATCGACACCCAGTGGGAGCGGCCCGGGGGGAAGGGAAAGGGGGGCGTCTCGTGATACGGGCGTACAAGTTCCTTCTCCGGCCCACAGTCCGGCAGACGCAGGCCCTGACCGAGATGCTGCGCGATCACTGCTCGCTCTACAACGGCGCGTTGCAGGAGCGCCGGGACGCCTACCAGCACAGCTCGAAGACGAGCATCAGGTACGGCGACCAGTCCGCCCAGCTCAAGGAGATCCGGGCGTTCGACCCGGAGCGTCAGGGCCGCTGGTCGTTCAGCTCCCAGCAGGCGACCCTGCGTCGTCTGGACAAAGCGTTCCAATCCTTCTTCAAGCGTGTCAAGGCCGGTCTTACGCCGGGATACCCGCGGTTCAGAGGTGTCGGGCACTTCGACACCGTCACCTTTTCCAAGGACGGCGACGGCTGCCGCTGGGACTCCACCCCGCACGATGCGCAGACCCGGGTCCGTCTCCAGGGCGTCGGGCAGGTGCGCGTGCACCAGCACCGGCCGGTGCGGGGCCGTGTGAAGACGATCTCGGTGAAGCGGGAGGGCCGCCGCTGGTACGTGGTTCTCGCCTGTGACAACGTCCAGGCTGATCCGCTTCCGGCGACCGGCAGTATCGTCGGCCTCGACATGGGCGTGGTGCACTTCCTCACCACCAGCAAGGGCGAGCACGTCGAGAACCCGCGCTTCCTCGCCGCGATGGCGGACGAGCTGGCCGCAGCTCAGCAGCACCTGTCCACCTTCCCCAGGCGCACCCGGCGGCGGACGAAGAAGCACCGGGCCGCGGCCCGGAAGGTGGCCAAGCTGCATGCCAAGATCCGGCGCCGGCGCCTCGATCACCACCACAAGACGGCGAACGAGCTGATCCGCGATCACGACGTGATCGGCCACGAGAAGCTGAACCTGGCGGGCATGACCAAGGCGCCCGCACCCGAGCCCGACCCCGAGCAGACCGGCGCGTACCTTCCGAACGGTGCCGCCGCGAAGGCCGGGCTCAACCGAAGCATGCTCGACGTGGGCGTGGGACTCTTCCTGAACATCCTGGCGGACAAGGCTGAGAGTGCCGGTCGCCTGGTGGTTTTGGTGGACCCCCGCAATACCTCCCGCACGTGCCCGCTCTCCGCCGGAGGCTGCGGACACGTCGCCAGGGAGAGCCGCGTCACTCAAGCGGAGTTCGAGTGCGTCAACTGCGGCTGGTCCGGCAACGCCGACCACGTAGGCGCACTGAACGTCCAGCACAGGGCCGGGCTGGTCCTCTGCGACGATGCTTAGCCATCGGCACAGGAAGCCCGCGACGTCAGTCGTGGGTGGAGTCACCAGGCGGATACCTCCGTGAGAAGATCCCGGGCGAGCAGTCCTGCGCCCAGGCACCCGGCGGCGTCCCCGAGCGCCGCCGGAACGATCGAGGGGAGCCGCTGGAACGTAACGCGCCGGCGGACCGCTTCCCGCAGAGGTGTGAAGAGCGTGTCGCCCGCCTCGGCGAGCCCGCCGCCGATGATCAGCGTCTCCGGGTCGAGCAGGGTGAGGCCGGTGACCAGCCCGTCGGCGAGGGCGTCCACGGCGTTCTGCCATACGGCGTGCGCCCGCGGGTCGCCGGACGCCACGGCCTTGGCCGCGTCAGCCGCGTTGGCCCGCGGATCGCCGCAGGCCGCCGCCCAGTCACGGCCGACCGCGGCCGCCGAGGCCAGCGTCTCCAGACAGCCGCGCTGCCCGCAGCCGCACTCCCGCCCGCCGGGCCGTACGACGATGTGGCCGATCTCTCCCGCGCTGCCGTGCGCACCGGCTTCGATCCGGCCGCCGATGCCGATGGCGCCCGCGATCCCGGTGCCCAGGGGGACGAACAGGAACCGGTCGGCCTCCCGGCCCGCGCCGATCCGGCCCTCGGCCAGGCCGCCGGTGCGGACGTCGTGGCCGAGGGCGACCGGCACCCCGCCCAGCTGCTCGGACAGCAGCGCCCGCATCGGTACGTCCCGCCAGCCGAGGTTCGCGGCGTAGACGGCGGTGCCGGACCGTTCGTCGACGATGCCGGGGACCGCGACACCGGCCGCCGCGGCGGGGGTGCCGTAGCGGGCCGTGCCGAGCTCGCGCAGCTCGGCGGCGAAGCCGAGGACGGCCTCGACCACCGCTTCCGGGCCGTGCTCGCGGCCGGTGGGGCGCCGCGCCTCGTAGAGCAGCTCGGGGCGCGTGTCCCCGGAGGGCGCGGTGTCCACCCCCACGAGGGCGGCTTTCATCCCGGTGCCGCCCACATCCAGGGCGATGACGTGTCTCACGGGAACAGTTTTGCGCGATCCGGGCGGAAAGGTCTAGTCCACTCACCGGAGCGATCGGGCCGGATGTGCGGTGGTCGGGACAGTGCCGGGCCGGTTCCGGAGCGAAGAGGGGGGTGGTGTAGACCTTATAAAGGGCGCGGGGGAGACTCGCTGTTCATGCCGTTCGACGGCGACCCCTGAGGCGGCCGGGGCAATCCCGAAAAGCACGGATCTTCACAGCAAAAGGCGGAACAGCAGTGCAGCGGCGGTACTTGAGCCTGGCGGCGGCAATCGCCACCACCATGACACTGACTCTCACCGGCTGCGGCAGCGGCTCCGGTAGCGACGACGTCACTCTCAAACTGATCGCGGCGGACTACGGCGACAGCCATTCCAACAGCTCCCAGCACTACTGGGACGAGCTGGCCCGCGCCTTCGAGAAGAAGAACCCCGGCATCAAGGTCGATGTCGACGTCTACAGCTGGACCGACGTCGACAAGAAGGTCGCCGACCTGGTCAAGGAGGGCCACGCCCCGGACCTCGCCCAGATCGGCGCCTACGCCGACTACGCGGCCAAGGGCCAGCTCTACAGCGCCGACCAGCTGCTCTCCATCCCCACCCAGGGCGACTTCACCCCCTCCCTCGCGGAGGCCGGTGAATACAAGCGGATCCAGTACGGGATGCCGTTCGGCGCCAGCACCCGGCGGCTCTTCTACAACAAGAAGCTGTTCAGCGAGGCCGGCATCACCAGCCCGCCGCAGAGCTGGGACGACATCGCCGCCGACGCCCAGCTGCTGAAGGCGCACGGCGTCAAGATGCCCTTCGCGCTGCCGCTCGGCCCGGAGGAGACCCAGGCCGAGACGATGCAGTGGATGCTCAGCGGTGGCGGCGGCTACACCGACAGCATCGGCAAGTACACGATCGACTCGCCGGAGAACGTCAAGACCTTCAAGTGGCTGAAGGAGAACCTCGTCGGCAAGGGCCTGACCGGCACCGACCCCGCCAAGCTCAACCGCGAGGACGCCTTCGCGGCCTTCTCGGACGGCAAGGTCGGCATGCTCAACGGCCACCCCACCCTGATGAAGCAGGCCGCGGCCAAGGGCATCGACTACGGCACCGTCGAGCTGCCCGGCGCCCACGGGAAGGCCAAGGCCACCATGGGCGTCGCCGACTGGATGATGGCCTTCAAGCAGGGCGGCCACCGCACCCAGGCCGGCAAGTTCCTCGACTTCGTCTACAGCAAGAAGAACGTCGAGAAGTTCTCCGGGGAGTACAGCCTGCTGCCGGTCACCAGCTCCGCCTCCCACGCGATGCTGGCCGACGACAAGTACGCCAAGTTCCACGGCTCCCTCCAGCAGCTCGCCAGCGCCGAGTTCTACCCGGCGGACAAGACCTCCTGGCCGCTGGTCTCCAAGACCGTCAAGGCCAAGATGGGCGCCGCGGTCGGCCCGCGCGGCAACCCGGCCGGCGTGCTCACCGACATCCAGAACACGGCGGACGCCACGGATAACGTCGGCGAATGACGGGGTGTCGGTGCAGGGTGCCGGCGAGGGTACGGACGGCGCGGAGGCGCGTAGGCGCGAGGCGGCCGGGGTGACGGGCCGGGCGTTGTCCGACCGTGCGCTTATCGTGGAAGCGTGATGAGGGACGGGATGACGGGTGCGGGCGGTTCCGGCGCTCCGGACGGCTCGGGTGGTTCCGGGGGTGCGGCCGCCGCGCCGGGCGACGAGCCCGGGGCCGTCGAGCGTGCCCCGGGGCTTTCGGCCCGGGACGAGGCGGTGCTCGCCGTCGAGCGCCGCTCCTGGCCGGGCCCCGGCCCCAAGGAGCGCGCCATCCGCGAACAGCTCGGCATCTCCCCGACCCGCTACTACCAACTCCTCAACGCCCTGCTGGACGACCCCAGCGCGCTCGCCCATGACCCGGTCACCGTCAACCGCCTGCGCCGCATACGGGAGGCGCGGCGGGCGCGGCGGTGACGTGGGTGGCTCGGCGGCGGTGAACCGGTCGTCGCGGTCGTCGCCGATCCGGCGCCGCCTCGGCCGTCGCTGACCCGGGGCCTCGGCCGCTGCCCCGGACGCCCCGTCTACCACCGTCCCGGGCGCCCCGCCCACCACCGCCCCAGGCGCCCCGCCCGCCGCCCCCATGCGCCCGTACACCCCCGACTGTCGCCGGAGCTACCCCACAGCGCCCGCCCCGCGCCGGTAGGGTCGGCGCCATGGGCAGACCCCCGAACGCCGCGTCGCCTTCCCAGCCGACCCCCGGATCCGTGCCGACCCCGCACACCCCCGCCGGCCGCGACGGCCTCGCCGCACTGCTGGCGCACCCGGAACGCGCCGTCATCGCCCTCGACTTCGACGGCACCCTCGCCGAGATCGTCCCCGACCCGGAGAAGGCCCGCGCCCATGAGGGCGCCGTCGCCGCCCTCGGCCGCCTGGTGCCCCGGCTGCGCGCCGCCACGGTGATCACCGGCCGCCCCGCCACCGTCGCGGTCCGCCTCGGCGGCTTCGCGGACGTACCCGGTCTGGACCACCTCACGGTCCTCGGCCACTACGGCGCCGAACGCTGGGAGGCCGCCACCGGCACCCTCCACGCCCCCGCCCCGCACCCAGGCGTCGCCGCCATACAGGCCGAACTCCCCGGCGTCCTGGACGCCTCCGGCGTCTGGCACGGCACATGGATCGAGACCGCCATCGAGCGCAAGGGCGGCCGCGCCATCGCCGTGCACACCCGCCGCGCCACCGACCCCCAGGACGCCTTCGACCAGCTGCGCGGCCCGCTCAGCGCGCTCGCCGAACGCCACGGCCTGATCGTCGAACCGGGCCGCCTCGTCCTCGAACTCCGCCCGCCCGGTATGGACAAGGGCGTCGCCCTCGCCGAATGGGTCCGCGAGACCGGCGCCACCACCGTCCTCTACGCCGGTGACGACCTCGGCGACCTGGCCGCCTTCGCCGCCGTCGAAAAGCTCCGCTCCGACGGCCTGACCGGCCTCCTGGTATGCAGCGGCAGCAACGAGGTCACCGAACTGGCCGACCGCGCCGACCTGGTCGTCGACGGCCCGTCCGGAGTCGTCGGCCTGCTCGGCGCCCTGGCGGACCGGCTGGACGACAGCGGGTCGACCACCCCATAGGCGCAGACGGCACAGACGGCACAGACGGCACAGACGACGCAGACGACTTCCGGGGCCGGGCACAAGGGCAGCCGGGCGGCGCGACGCCGGGCGCCCCTTCCCCGGCTCATGCGGACGGCGGCCCGGCCTCCCCCGCGCTCTCTCCCCGCAGCGCCTCCAGCTGCTCCAGGAACCACCGGGCGGGCGGCAGCGCCGTGGCCGCCGCGGCCAGCCGTTCGGTGCGGGCCGCGCGCTCGGCGTCGTCCATCGACAGCGCCTCGTGCAGCGCCTCGGCGGTCCCGACAACGTCGTACGGATTGACGGTCAGGGAATCCGCGCCGAGTTCCTCGTGCGCGCCCGCCTCCCGCGACAGCACCAGCGCGCAGCCGGCGTCCGACACCACCGGGATCTCCTTGGCGACCAGGTTCATCCCGTCCCTGATCGGGTTGACGAGTGCCACGTCCGCGAGCCGGTAGGCGGCGAGCGAGCGGGCGAAATCGTCTTTGACGTGCAGTACGACGGGCAGCCAACTGGCCGTTCCGTAATCGGTGTTGATGGCCTCGGCGACCCGCTCGACCTCGGCCGTGTAATCGCGGTAGACGGCGAGATCCTGACGGGACGGGTAGGCGAAGGCGAGATGCACCACCCGCTCGCGCCACTCGGGGTGGTCGGCGAGAAGCTGCCGGTAGGCGAGCAGGCCGCGCACGATGTTCTTGGAGAGTTCGGTGCGGTCCACCCGGACGATGATCTTCCGCTCCGGCCCGCCGATCTCTGTGCGCAGCGCCGCCATCCGCTCCTCGACGTCGGGGCGGTGCGCGCGCTCACGCAGGAACGCGGCGTCGGCGCCGAGGCCGTGCACACCGATCGCGGTCGTACGCGTCGTGCGTTCCGGTACCAGTGCGACGATGCCGGGCTCCCCGTCCCCCGGCCGTACCCGCTCGCACTGCCCGCCCAGCCCGGTCTCGGCGCAGGCCAGGAAGTTGTCGGCCCACCGCCGGGTGAGGAAGTTCGCCCGGTCGGCACCGAGAATGCCCAGCGCCAGCTGCCGCTGGATGTCGTCGGGGAGCATCGCGAAGTACTCGGCGGGGGCCCACGGGGTGTGGGAGAAGTGCGCGATACGCAGGTCGGGGCGGCGCTCACGGAGCATGCCGGGCACCAGCGCCAGGTGGTAGTCCTGCACGAGCACGGCCGCACCGGGCGCCGCCCCGTCGGCCAGCGCCTCGGCGAAGGCCGCGTTGTACGCCTCGTACGCCGCCCACTGAGCCCGGAACCCGGCATCGAAGACCGGCTCCAGCGGCGTCTGATAGAGCATGTGATGGACGAACCACAGCACCGAGTTCGCAATGCCGTTGTAGGCGGCGGCATGCACCTCGGCCGGAATATCCAGCATCCGCACCCGCTGGCCCCCCGTATCCCCCGGCTCCAGCACGCCCCCCGTCCGCCGCACCGCCTCCCGGTCCCCCTCACCGAGCGCGGCACACACCCACACCGCATCCGTCTCGGGCCCAATGGCCGACAACCCGGACACCAGCCCCCCACCACCCCGCTGGGCGGTCAGCGCCCCGTCCTCCCCCAGGCCGTACGACACCGGCCCACGATTCGACGCGACCAGAACCTCAGCACCTGCCTGCACCGCACTGCTCTCGGAGACCATGTCGCGAAAGTAACCCGCCACAGATCCGCGCAAACGCACGGAAGCGGTCAAGGAACGCGGGCGGGGGAGCGGCGCCGGGTCTGCTCACGCCGCCCGGCGCTTCGCGTATTCCGGGATTTCGGCCATTGGGGGGCGTTCCTCGGTGTCGACGTCCGTGGTGCGGGGGACGAAGCCCTCGGTGCCGCGGTCGAACTGGGTGAGGCGGGGGCGGACCAAGTGGCCGCGGGTCAGGCGGAGTTGGGCGGTGCGGTAGATGGCGGCGGCCATCCGGCCGAGGGCCTGGCCGTCCTGGTGGCGGTGTTTACGGACGCCGACGTCCACCTGGGCGAGGGCGTCGAGGCCGACGGTGTGCAGGGCGTCGACGAGCAGGCCGAGCTCCACCCCGTAGCCGACCGGGAACGGCAGCCGCTCCAGGAGGGAGCGGCGGGCCGCGTACTCGCCGCCCAGGGGCTGGACGAAACCGGCCAGCTGCGGCCAGTGGAGATTGAGGAGGGGGCGGGCGACCAGCTCGGTCACCCGGCCGCCCTGGCCGGCCCCGGCGCCCTCGCCGGCGGTCTCCAGCGGGCGGTCGTACATCGCCTTCACGAACTGGATGTCCGGATCGGTCAGCAGCGGGCCGATGATCCCGGAGACGAAGGCGGCGGAGAATTCGCGCAGGTCGGCGTCGATGAAGCAGATCAGGTCGCCGGTCGTGGCCAGGAGGGAGCGCCAGAGCACCTCGCCCTTACCGGGCAGCGCGGGCAGCCGGGGCAGCACGCTGTCGCGGGGCACGACCCGGGCGCCGGCCGCCGCCGCGACCTCGGCGGTCCGGTCGGTGGAGCCGGAGTCCAGCACCACCAGCTCGTCGACGAGCGGGACGGCCCCGGTCATCAGCTCGGCACGGATCACCGCCACGATCGCCCCGACCGTGGCCTCCTCGTCGAGCGCGGGCAGCACCACGCTGACCGTACGGCCCGTCTGGCGCTTCGCTTCCAGCAGCTGTCCCAGCGGGCGGTCAGCGGCGGACCAGGAATGGCTGCTCAGCCAGCCCTCGACCTCTTCCAGCACGTCTACGACTCCTCGGTCGCCGCCCGAACGGCGGTCTGTGTGATCCATCTCGCGGTTCGGACGACTATCTCAACTGTCAGTGCCTTCGGTTACAGTCTTGAACAACGCGGATGACCGTCGCATGTCGGGGTCCCCGCGCCACAAACGCCTGGGTTTCGGCCCAGCGCCATACCGCTCATCCAGAGGGGCAGAGGGATACGGCCCGTTGAAGCCCCGGCAACCCTCCAGCCGGTCTTGCCGCCAGGACGCTGATGTCCCGCGCGCGTGAGGCTCCCGGCTAGGGAAGGTGCCAAATCCGTCTCGTGGCGAGATTCGCCGCGAGGAAGATGAGGAGAAAGGGCCTCGCCTCCATGGCTGTGCAAGTCACCGAAAACACCCCCACCGTCGCTCTGGGCCCCGCCGCAGCCCTGTCCTGCCGCGAGTGCGGACAGCGCTTCCCGCTCGGCCCGATCTTCGCGTGCCAGGAATGTTTCGGGCCGCTCGAAGTCGCCTACGACCTGCCGAGCGGCGACCCCGAGAGCCTTCGGAAGCAGATCGAGGCCGGTCCGGACAACATCTGGCGCTACGCCCCGCTGCTGCCCGTCCCCACCGACGTGGCCGACAAGCCCAACCTGAACCCCGGCTTCACCAAGCTCGTCAAGGCCGACCGACTCGCCGCCGAGCTGGGTGTCACCGGCGGGCTGTACGTCAAGGACGACTCCGGCAACCCGACGCACTCCTTCAAGGACCGCGTCGTGGCCATCGCCGTCGAGGCCGCCCGCGCCTTCGGCTTCACCACCCTGTCCTGCTCCTCCACCGGCAACCTCGCCGGTGCCGTCGGCGCCGCCGCCCGCCGCGCCGGTTTCGAGTCGTGTGTGTTCATCCCGCACGACCTGGAGGCCGGCAAGGTCGTGATGGCCGCGGTCTACGGCGGTGACCTGGTCGGCATCGAGGGCAACTACGACGACGTCAACCGCTTCTGCTCGGAGCTCATCGGCGACCCGCTCGGCGAGGGCTGGGGCTTCGTCAACGTCAATCTGCGGCCCTACTACGGCGAGGGTTCCAAGACGCTGGCGTACGAGATCTGCGAGCAGCTGGGCTGGCGGCTCCCGGACCAGATCGTCATCCCGATCGCGTCCGGCTCGCAGCTGACGAAGATCGACAAGGGGCTCAAGGAGCTGATCGCGCTCGGCCTCGTCGAGGACAAGCCGTACAAGATCTTCGGCGCCCAGGCGGAGGGCTGCTCGCCGGTGTCCACCGCCTTCAAGGCCGGGCACGACGTCGTACGCCCGCAGAAGCCGGACACCATCGCCAAGTCGCTGGCGATCGGGAACCCGGCCGACGGGCCGTATGTGCTCGACATCGCGCGCCGTACGGGCGGTGCCGTGGAGGATGTCAACGACGCCCAGGTCGTGGACGCGATCAAGCTGCTGGCCAGGACGGAAGGGATCTTCGCGGAGACCGCGGGTGGTGTGACCGTCGGCGTGACCAAGAAGCTGATCGAGGAGGGTCTGCTCGACCCGTCCCTGACCACCGTCGTCCTGAACACCGGTGACGGCCTCAAGACACTGGACGCGGTCGCCCCGACATCCGGGCCCACGGCCACGATCCGTCCGAACCTGGACGCGTTCCGCGCGGCCGGTCTGGCCCGCTGAGGCCGCCGGCCCGTCCACCGTCCGGCGGACGAGGCCGCGCCCCCGCCCGAACTCGTACTCCGTACCCCTGGAAGGCAGAACCATGAGCGTCAAGGTCCGCATCCCCACCATCCTCCGCACGTACACCGGTGGCCAGGCCGAGGTCCCCGCCGAGGGCGCGACCCTCTCCGAGGTGATCGCCGACCTGGAGCAGAACCACCAGGGCATCGCCGCCCGTGTGCTGGACGACGCCGGCAAGCTGCGCCGCTTCGTGAACGTCTACGTCAACGACGACGATGTCCGCTTCGAGCAGGGTCTGGAGACGCCCACCCCGGACGGTGCGGGCATCTCGATCATCCCGGCGGTGGCCGGCGGCTGCTGATTTGCGCCAACTCTTCTCGTTCATGACCGGAATTGCCCCGTCCGCCGGAAAGCGGACGGGGCAATTCCGTGTTGTGAAAGGAGATACCATTGGGGTGATCCCCCTCCGCATATCACCGTGCGCGTGCCGAACGCATATGTGTTCGCGATCAGTTGTGGCCAAAGTGTGGGCGGTATTTGTCGCCTAGGTGAGCTATGCCCGGCCCGACTTGCCCTGGAGAACCGGGATTTCGCCGCATATCGCCGATTCCCCGGCGTCAGAATTCTCGTCCGATTGACCTGTTGCTCTGGGCATCTGTGCAGATACATTCAGCGGCGGTCGACGCGTTCCGGCGCACACCCCACGGGCCTTTCGCGGGGTGAGGTCTGACCCGGGTCCGCGGAGTGCGGTCCTGCGCAAGGGCCAGTAATAGGGGAGTTAGGCATGGCTCAGGGCACCGTCAAGTGGTTCAACGCGGAGAAGGGGTACGGCTTCATCGCGGTCGACGGTGGTGCGGATGTATTCGTCCACTACAGCGCGATCCAGATGGACGGTTACCGCACCCTTGAGGAGGGTCAGCGGGTCGAGTTCGAGATCTCGCAGGGCCAGAAGGGGCCGCAGGCGGACATGGTCCGGGTGGCCGGCTGAGGCGCCGACCGACAACTGCGTGCCGAAGGCCCGTACCCCTGACGGGGGTACGGGCCTTCGGCTGTCTGCCGTGCGGACGGGGTAGCGGGGTGCGGGGCGGGTGCGCTCCACGCGTCACCCGGCCACCACTCCTATCGGCGGCATCTTCGAAGCCGCCTTGCGCCCGCCCGTCGCCCGACCGCCTCCCCTCAACGACGCCCGCTCGGGCGGCTTGCACTCTCCATCCGCGAGTGCTAATCATTGGCGTTAGCACTCTCCCAGTGAGAGTGACAAAGAAGGACCGGGTCGGTGAGGCCCGTAGGCCGCGTGGGGCAAGGAACCACACAGGTCTGCAGGCCGTCCGTCGCGGGCGCCAGCGCGGTCCGGAGCAATCCTTCCCCAAGCTCTCAACTGCGTTCGAGCAGGGGAGACCCCATTAGTCCGGGAGGACCACTTCACATGGCCAAGATCATCGCGTTCGACGAGGAGGCACGGCGCGGTCTCGAGCGCGGGATGAACCAGCTCGCCGACGCCGTCAAGGTCACCCTCGGCCCCAAGGGCCGTAACGTCGTCCTCGAGAAGAAGTGGGGCGCCCCCACGATCACCAACGATGGTGTCTCCATCGCCAAGGAGATCGAGCTCGAGGACCCGTACGAGAAGATCGGCGCCGAGCTGGTCAAGGAGGTCGCGAAGAAGACGGACGACGTCGCCGGTGACGGCACGACGACCGCGACCGTCCTGGCCCAGGCCCTGGTCCGCGAGGGCCTGCGCAACGTCGCCGCCGGCGCCAACCCGATGGCCCTCAAGCGCGGTATCGAGCGTGCCGTCGAGGCCGTCTCCGCCGCCCTGCTGGAGCAGGCCAAGGACGTGGAGACCAAGGAGCAGATCGCTTCGACCGCCTCCATCTCCGCCGCTGACACCCAGATCGGCGAGCTGATCGCCGAGGCCATGGACAAGGTCGGCAAGGAAGGCGTCATCACCGTCGAGGAGTCCCAGACCTTCGGTCTGGAGCTGGAACTCACCGAGGGTATGCGCTTCGACAAGGGCTACATCTCGGCGTACTTCGCGACCGACATGGAGCGCATGGAAGCCGCGCTCGACGACCCGTACATCCTCATCGTCAACTCCAAGATCGGCAGCGTGAAGGACCTGCTGCCGCTCCTGGAGAAGGTCATGCAGTCCGGCAAGCCGCTGCTGATCATCGCCGAGGACGTCGAGGGCGAGGCCCTGTCGACCCTGGTCGTCAACAAGATCCGTGGCACCTTCAAGTCCGTCGCCGTCAAGGCCCCGGGCTTCGGTGACCGCCGCAAGGCCATGCTCGGCGACATCGCCATCCTCACCGGTGGCACCGTCATCTCCGAGGAGGTCGGCCTCAAGCTGGAGAACGCCGGTCTCGAACTGCTCGGCCGCGCCCGCAAGGTCGTCATCACCAAGGACGAGACCACCATCGTCGACGGTGCCGGCGACAGCGAGCAGGTCCAGGGCCGGGTCAACCAGATCCGCGCCGAGATCGAGAACAGCGACTCGGACTACGACCGCGAGAAGCTCCAGGAGCGTCTGGCGAAGCTGGCCGGCGGCGTGGCCGTCATCAAGGCCGGTGCCGCCACCGAGGTCGAGCTCAAGGAGCGCAAGCACCGCATCGAGGACGCCGTTCGCAACGCGAAGGCGGCCGTCGAGGAGGGCATCGTCGCCGGCGGTGGCGTCGCCCTGCTCCAGGCCAGCCAGGTCTTCGAGAAGCTGGAGCTCGAAGGTGACGAGGCGACCGGCGCCAACGCCGTGAAGCTCGCGCTGGAGGCCCCGCTCAAGCAGATCTCCGTCAACGGCGGCCTTGAGGGCGGCGTTGTGGTGGAGAAGGTGCGCAACCTGGCCGTCGGCCACGGTCTGAACGCCGCCACCGGCGAGTACGTCGACATGATCGCCGAGGGCATCATCGACCCCGCCAAGGTGACGCGCTCCGCGCTGCAGAACGCCGCCTCCATCGCGGCGCTCTTCCTCACCACCGAGGCCGTCATCGCCGACAAGCCGGAGAAGGCCGCCGCGGCGGGCGCTCCGGGCGGTATGCCGGGCGGTGACATGGACTTCTGATCCCCTGGATCAGACCGCTGATCCTCCCGGATCGCGCGTCCATCTGTTCGCCGGGGCGGCACCCTCTTTGAGGGGGTGCCGCCCCGGCGGCGTTTTTGTGCCACTGACGGGGAGGGGTTGCTTCGCCGTAAAGGCTTCTTTGGGGCGGGTGTTGTCGGGTGGTGTTGTTGAGGCTTCTGAAGTGGAGAACTTGATTCCAGGTCGGCGGGGGAGGTCGGCGGCAAGGTTGTGGGGAAGGGGATATTCGGACTTTGTTGTGCACTGGTGAGTTGTTGCGGTTGTTGCAGGTCGTCGGCGGTGTCGCTGTTGTCGTCGTCGCCGTTGAATTCAGGGTGTTTTCAGGCCGGTCCGTGTGCTGAGTGGGGTGGGGACTTCCGTGGGGGTTCCCGTAGATGTCGGGGCGGGCTTTGAGGTTTCGGGGGGCGCGGCGGTGGGGGTGCTGTCAGGGGTTGTGTTCAGTTCCTGCCGCATTTGTTTGCTGAGGCCGAAGAAGTAGGTGGCGAGGAAGCCGACGAGGTAGCCGACGGCCAGACCCAGGGCGTAGACGGTCAGGGTGGTGGCGAGTGGCTGGTTTCCCTTGACCAGGGGGAACAGGGCCCAGCCGGAGGGGCCGATGGCGGTGGAGCCGACGGCGTCGCCGAGTTGGTTGAAGAGGCCGACGAAGGCGCCGCCGGCTGCGCCGCCCAGGCAGGCGGTGATGAAGGGGCGGCCCAGGGGGAGGGAGACGCCGTAGATCAGGGGTTCGCCGACGCCCAGGAAGCCTGCGGGGAGGGCGGACTTGATGGTTCTGCGGATCGAGCGGTTGTGGGGGAGGCGGAGGTATACGGCGATCGCGGCGCCGACCTGGCCCGCTCCGGCCATGGCGAGGATCGGGAGCAGGACCGTGTAGCCCTGCTGCTCGATGAGGGTGGTGTGCAGGGGGATGAGGGCCTGGTGGAGGCCCAGCATCACCAGGGGGAGGAAGAGGCCGCCCAGGAGGAAACCGGCGAAGGCGCCGCCGTGGGCCAGCAGCCAGTTGGCGCCCGTGCCGATGGCGGCGGCGGCCTCGCCCGCGACGTACATCAGGCCGAAGAGCGTGACCAGGCCCGTGACCAGGACCGTAAGGGTGGGGGTGAGCAGGACGTCCAGGGCCTCGGGGACGGCCTTGCGGCAGCGCTTCTCCACCTGGACGGCGAGCAGCGCCGCGGCCAGTGCGCCGAGCACTCCGCCCTGGCCGGGGGAGAGGTGCTGGCCGAAAGCGGTGATGTGGGTGACGCCGGGGAAGACGATGACCGCGGCGACCGCGCCGCCGAGGATGGGGGTGCCGCCGAATTCCTTGGCGGTGTTGTAGCCCACGAAGACGGCGATCAGGGACATGAAGCCGGAGGCCATGGCGGCGAGCGCGGGGACGACGGACGGCAGTTGACCGAAGTTGGCCAGCAGGCCGTTGAGGCCGGCGATGATGCCGCAGCCGATCAGGGCCGGGATCAGCGGGACGAAGATATTGGCGATCCGGCGGAGGAACAGCTTCACCGGGGTGGCATTCCGGGACTTCTGCCGGGCCTTGAGGGCGGCACCTTGGGCGGCCAGCTCGTCGGCGGTGGGGGTGGGTGCGGTGGCCTCCGCGGCCGGAGGCGTCGCGGCGTGGGCTTCGGGTGTGGGGCTGAGGGGTGGTGGGGCGGCCTCCGGGGCCGGGTCTGGCTCCTGGGGGGTTGGGGTGCTGCGGGACTCTGCCACCAGGCGCTCGAATTCCGGGGTGACCCGGGCGACCGTCCCGGGGCCCAGCACGATCTGGTACGTGTCGTCCTCGACCACGCCCATGACCGCCGGGAGTGCCTTGAGGGCCTCGTCCTGGACCAGGGAGCGGTCCTGGATGCCGAGGCGGAGCCGGGTCATGCAGTGGGCGATCGAGGTGAGGTTTCCGGCGCCGCCGACGAGAGGGAGGAGCGCGGCAGCGGTGGCGCGGTGCGTGTCTTCGGACATATGCGGTGCCTTGCTGTGCGGACAAATGAGGGAGGGGGTCGGGGCGGCGGGCCGTACGGGCGTGGTGGTCGGTCGGGTGGCGGTGGGGCTTCAGTCCTTGGCGGCCTGGAGGGCGGCGCGGAGGTGGCCGTCGGCGGCGTCGAGGAGGCGGGCGGCGGTGGGGGCGCCGACTCCGGCGAGGAGGGTGAGGATGGCGTTCTTCACCTCGCCGTCCGTGCTGCGGAGCGCTGTCTCGATCTCCTGGTCGGAGGCGCCGGTGGCGAGCGCGACGATACGGCGCGAGCGGGCCCGCAGCTTTTCGTTGGAGGCGCGGACGTCGACCATCAGATTCCCGTAGGTCTTGCCCAGCCGGATCATGGTGATGGTCGAGAGCATATTGAGCACCAGCTTCTGGGCGGTGCCCGCCTTGAGCCGGGTGGAGCCGGTCAGCAGCTCGGGGCCGACCACGATCTCGATACCGTGCTCGGCGGCCGCGGCCAGCGCCGAATCGGCGTTGCAGGACAGGCCGATGGTCAGCGCGCCCAGGGCGCGGGCATGCTCGACGGCGCCGATCGCATAGGGCGTGCGGCCGGAGGCCGAGATACCGACGACGGTGTCCAGGTCGGTCAGGCCGATCGTGGTCAGATCCTCGCTCGCGAACTTCGTGCTGTCCTCGGCGCCCTCGACGGCGGCGACCATCGCGGACGGGCCGCCCGCGATCAGCCCGAGCACCTCGGACGGGTCGGTGTTGAAGGTCGGCGGGCACTCGCTGGCGTCCAGCACCCCGAGGCGCCCGGCCGTGCCGGCACCGGCGTAGATCAGCCGGCCGCCGCGGGCCATCCGCGCGGCGGTGGCGTCGATGGCGGCGGCGATCTCCGGGAGCCGTCGGGCGACGGCGGCGGGGACGGTGGCGTCCTCCTCATTCATCGTGCGGGCGATGTCCAGGGTGGAGCGGCGGTCGATCTCGGCCAGCTCGGGCCGGTACGCCTCGGTGGTGAGGGTGTCCAACTGGGCGCGCAGATGGGCGTGGTCGGCGGTGGAGGTCATGGCGTGGCGGCTCTCTTCGTCGGGCTCGTGGGGGGCCGTGGCGTTGTGGCTGCCCCGCCGTCGGGTGCCGTGGTGCCCACCCGCGCCGTCCCGGCGGCACGCGTGCCCACAACGGCGGGGCGGTGCGAGGTCAGCGCTGGTTGTTGCGCGGTGAGTGGCGGTGGGCGAGGGCCTCGTATGAGGCGGACAGCGCGGGGGCCGCGGTCTCGTACGTACGCTGCGCGACACCTATGAACAGGCAGTCCACGACCAGCAGCTGACTCGTCCGGGACGACATCGCGGCCGGGCGCAGCTCGCTCTCGCGGGCCGTGGACGTGGTCAGGATGTGGTCGGCGTACGAGGCGATCTCGCCGTCCGGGCGGCCGGTGATGGCGATCGTCGTCGCGCCGTGGTCGAAGGCCACCCGCAGGGGCTCTATGACATCGGTGGTCCGCCCGGAGTGGGTGATGGCGATGGCGACATCGCCGGTGCGCATCTGCACGGCGTTCGTCACCGCCAGATGGGGGTCCGCGTGGGCATGCGCGATCAGGCCGATGCGCAGCAGCTTCTGGACCAGGTCCTGGCCGACGAGGTTGGAGGCCCCGATGCCGTACACATCGATACGGCGGGCCCCGCAGAGCGCGGCGACGGCGGCTTCGAGCTGGGTGACGTCCAGCGCGGCGGCGGTGTCGGCCAGGCACTGCTGCTCTTCCTGCGCCAGCTTCGCGACGACATCGACGAGGGAGTCATCGACCGCTATGTCCGCGGTCACCGCGGGCGCGCCGCCGGCCGCCTGCTGGGCGGCGAGCGCGGCGAGGGCGAGTCGCAGATCGCGATAGCCCGGGTAGCCGAGCAGCCGGGAGGTCCGCACGACGGTGGCCTCGCTGGTGCCCGTGCGCTCCGCGAGGCCGGTGACGGTGAGGGCGGCGCAGCCGGCCGGGTCGCTCGCGACGGTCTCCGCGACTCGCTGCATGGAGCGGGTCATCGTCGGCGCGAGGGTGCGCACCTTGGCGGCCAGCGCCGCGGGGGCGGGTGGGGCCGGTGCCGGCCGGGGCTCGGCGGGCACGTCCTTGAAAGTTTCCTTCACGCTGCTACTCACGCTTGAAAAGTAATTTCATCGACCGCTCGGCGTCAATACCCTCTGTGAGTGCTGTGGACAGAGCCGGATGATCCGCGGCGGGCTGTGGACAACTCCGCTCGGGGGTCGGCGCGCGGGTGACAATGGGGGACATGGAGATGGAACAGGCATTGCACGCCGCGCGGGCGCTGGTGCTCGCCGACCTGATGGCGGACAAGGTGGCCGACGCCGACATCGTCTCGCTCGTGGAGGATGCGGTGGTCCACCGCCGGTGGTGGGTGGAGCAATGGCCTGAAGGCGCGGCATTCGTCGCAGGACTCATAGCGCAGGACGTCCAGGACGCCCTCCTGGACCGCTACGGCCGCTGGCCGCTGTGCCCCGTGTGCACGGAGTCGGGGGACCCCCATGCGCTCGATGTCGAACCGGAGTTGGGGACGGATCCGCACTGGGTCTGCCCCAAGACGGCGGTCGCGGTGGCCCGGGTCGGCCGGCTCGGCGCACCGGCGGAAGGCTGAGGTGGTTAATGGTGCGGCGGGCCGACATGGCGATCCGGCCGGAGCGCTGAGGTGGCGATCTATATCGATCCGCCCATGTGGCCGGGCCACGGGCGGATGTGGTCGCATCTGGTCAGCGACCACTCCTTCGACGAACTGCACGCCTTCGCGGCGCGGATCGACGCGCCCCGGCGGGCGTTCGAGCGCGACCACTACGACCTGCCGGCGGAGCGGTATGGCGACGCGGTGCGCGCCGGGGCCGTGGAGGTCGGCAGCAAGGAGCTGCTGCTCCGGCTGACCGCCGCCGGTCTGCGCCGTCCCAAGAACCGGCCGGCGCCCCGTACGGCCCGCCGCGGCGCGTCGTAGCGGCGGCCCGGCCGCGGGCCGCCGCACGATGGGCCTGACCGTGCGCCGCACCGAAAGGGGACAGTCATGTCAGCCAGCGAACAGGGCGGACAACCGGCCACCGACCTCAACCCGGACTACAGCAGTGCGGACGCCACGGCGACCGCCTGGCCCGCGGCCGTCGGCGGCATGACCGAGGCGGAGATCTTCTGGCTCAGCACCGTCCGGGCCGACGGCCGCCCGCATGTCACCCCGCTGCTCGCCGTCTGGTCGGACGGCGCACTCCACTTCTGCACCGGCCCCGGCGAACGCAAGGCCAAGAACCTCGAAGCCAACACGCACTGTGTGCTGACGACGTCCACGGCCGGCGGCAACGACCTGCACGCGGGGCTCGATGTGGTCGTCGAGGGCGAGGCGGTGCCGGTGCGTGATGAAACCACGCTGCGCGGGCTGGCCGAGCTGTACGTCGAGAAGTACGGCAGCGACTGGCACTTCGACGTCCGCGACGGCGCGTTCTATGGGGAGGGCAACCGGGCCGTGGTCTTCCGGGTCGAGCCGGTCACGGCGTTCGGGTTCGGGCGGGGTGAGACCTACAGCCAGACGCGGTGGACGTTCGACGGCGGGGCGTGAGCGAACGGGCGCGCGGCGCCCTCCCCGCGGGGTCAGTGGTGCCCCGCCGCCTCCTTCGCGTCCGCCGTCTCCGTTTCCTTCGCAATGGGGGTGGCGGTGGCCGAGGAGGCGATCAGCCGGGAGTGGTTCGTGGTGCGGTGCAGCCGGAACGCGAAGGCCGTGGTGATCACGGCGCCCGCCGCCAGCGCGGCGCCGGTCCAGGCCACGGACGGGTAGCCCCAGCCCGCGCCGATGGCCAGGCCGCCGAGCCAGGGGCCGAGGGTGTTGCCGATGTTGAACGCGGCGGTGGTGGTCGCACCGGCCAGCGTCGGGGCGGCGTTCGCCACGTTGAACATCCGGGCGTTGAGGGCCGGGGCCGTGGTGAACGCGGTCACCCCGAGCATCAGGGAGAGTGCGATGGTGGCGGCCGGGCTGTGCGCGGTCAGCGCCAGGACGGCCAGTACGGCGGTGGACGCGGCGATGCCGCCAAAGAGCGTCCCGAAGAGGTGGGCGTCGGCTATTCGGCCGCCGATGAACGTACCCGTCAGCGCGCCGACGCCGAAGAGCGCGAGCACCGTCGGCACCCAGCTCTCCGCGAGGCCGGCGGTGTCGGTCAGCAGCGGCGAGAGGTACGAGAAGAGCGCGAAGACCGCGGCACCGTTCAGGGCCGTGGCGGTCAGCGCCAGCCACACCTGCTTGTCCTTGTAGATGGCCAGCTCACGGCGCAGCTGCGGGCGGTCCTCGCCGGTGGGCACGGCCGTACGCGGCACCAGTGCGACCACGCCGAGCAGGCCGATCGCGGCCAGGCCGGCCACCGCCCAGAAGGCGGCGCGCCACCCGGCGTGCTGGCCGAGCAGGGCGCCGGCCGGGACGCCCGCGATGTTGGCGATGCTCAGGCCGCCGACCATCACGGCCATGGCGCGGGCCCGCGAGGTCACCGGTACCAGGGAGACGGCGACCGCCGCGCCGACCGCCCAGAAGCCCGCGCAGGCCAGCGCGCTCACGATGCGCGAGATGAACAGCACGCCGTAGGAGGGGGCCAGTGCGCCCGCCACCTGGCCGAGGCCGAAGACGGCGAGCAGCGCGATCAGTGTCGTCCGCCGTGGAAGCCGGAGGGTTGCCGCGGCCAGTACCGGTGCGCCGATCACCATGCCGATCGCGAAGGCGGAGACCAGCAGGCCGGCCTGCGGGATGGAGACGTTCAGGTCGCGGGCGAGGGGCTGGAGGATGCCGGAGAGCATGAACTCGGAGGTGCCGAGAGCAAAGACGGACAGGCCGAGGACGTATACGGCGATGGGCAGGCGGGCGCGGTCGTGCTGTGCGGGCATATCAGCTACTAACAGCGGTAGGACGGCTTGCATTCCTGGGTCGGGCGATTTTTGGCGTGGGGGAGCTTCCCGGCTGGGGGCCAGGGGGGAGTCCCGGTGCGTCCCCCTCCGGCCTCGTGGCAACCATAGAAGCCGCAAGGCGGCCGGCCCCCTATGCCCCCCGCAGCAGATCCCGTTCCGTGCTGAGGTTGCGGCGGGCGGTGTGTTCCCAGAGGTCGTAGCCGCGGGGGGTGCGGAAGAGGCGGGGGAGGGAGAGGAGTTGGGTGAGGACGGCGGTGCGGCCGGCGGTGAAGTCGGGGTCGGGGACGAAGGCGTACTCGGCGCGGACCGCGGCGGCGTAGGCGGCGTACTGGTCGGGGGACCCCGCGAGCACCGCGAGGTCCGCGTCGCAGAGCACCTCGCCGTCGGGGTCGTCGGGCGCCGGGTCATGGGTGACCGTGAGCCGTACCAGGCGGGCGACCTCGGCCGTGCGGGCCGCGCCGATGCCCAGCTCGGGCAGTGCGCGTTCGGCGAGGGCCGCGCTGCGCTCCTCGTTCTCGGAGCGGTCCGGCCGGTAGACGGCGTCGTGGAACCAGGCTGCCAACTGGACGGTGGGCAAGTCGTCCGCGTGCTCGGCCAGTTCGTCGATGCGGAGCAGGACCGCGTTCAAGTGGTCGACGGTGTGGTAGCGGCGTTGGGGCTCGCGCCAGCGGGACAGGAGGTTGTCCGCGTACGGGGCGGGGTCGGGGGCCGCGGGGTTCTTGGTGCCGCGGGCCGCGGTGACGGTGTCGGCCCAGCGCTGCCGCAGCTCCGGCGCCGGGTCGGTGGTGTCTTCCGTACGGGGCACGGGGGTCATACGAGCCATTGTGCCTCGGGCCCTGCGGATTCCGGGGCGGAGGGTGAGGGCCGGTCAGGTTTGCGGAGGGCGGCGGCAGACTGCCAGTGGGGGCGGCCGGCGGGTGGCGCGGCCGGCAGGGGAGTGGCCGGCTATGGCGTACGGGCGGATTCCGGGCGTGGCGGTGGTGGGCTGGTGCCCGTAGGGGCGGGTGGCCTTTACTCTGGGATATTGGACTAGACCTGTCATGGGGTCCGTCCCGTCATGCCGTCATCGAAGGATTGGGTCATATGAGCAAGCGCGCGCTGCTGGAGGTGATCGCGCTCGGCCCGCAGGACGCGGTCGCCGCCGAGGCCGGCGGGGCCGATCGTCTGGAGCTGGTGACGGACATGGCGGCCGACGGGCTCACCCCGCCCCGGGCCACCTTCGCGGCGATCCGGGCGGCCGTCGGCCTTCCGCTGCGGGTGATGCTGCGGGCGGCCGACGGCTTCGCGGCCGGTGAGGTGGCGGCGCTCTGCGAGGAGGCCGCGGCGCTGCGGGCGGAGGGCGCCGAGGAGTTCGTCCTGGGGTTTCTCACCCCGGACGGGCGGCCGGATCTGGCCGCGGTGGCGGCGCTGGCCGAGGTGATCGACGGCTGCCGGTGGACCTTCCACCGGGCCATCGACCGCGCCGCCGACCGGGACGCGCTGCGCAAGGAACTCGCCGGGGCGGCCGGGAGCGCGGGCCTCGACACGTATCTGACGGCCGGATCCGCGCAGGGGGTCGACCGGGGGTTGCCGACGCTGCTGGCCGAGCAGGCGCGTACGGCGGCGGGCGAGCCCGGGTACGCGCCGCGGATCCTGGTAGGCGGCGGACTCGGGCTCGGCCATCTGCCGGCGTTGCGGGCGGCCGGTCTCGACGCGTTCCACATCGGGGGCGCCGCCCGCCCCGCAGGGTGGTCGGCGCCGGTGGAGGCGGCGGCGGTTCGGGAGTGGCGGGCGGCGCTGGATCTGCCCGTCGCTCAGCGGGTCTGAGGGACTGGAGGGACTGGAGGGACGGGAGGGACGTCTCCCGGCCCCGTCCCGCCCCTCAGCCCTCGCCCAATTGCTCCGGCAGTCCCGCCGCATGTACCACCGTCAGACCGGACACCGCCCGGGTCAGGCAGACATACAGGCGGCGCAGCCCGGTCCGTTCGTCCGGTTCGCCGTCGACGATCGCGGCGGGCTCGTCCAGGACCACGTAGTCGTACTCCAGGCCCTTGGCCAGGGTGGCGGGGACGAGTGTCAGCCGGGCCTCGGGTGAGGTCTCCTCGCCGGGAGCCAGACAGGGCACGCCCGCTGCCTCCAGGGCCGTGCGCAGCTCCGGAATCCGGGACTCCGCGGCGATCAGTCCGATCGAGCCCTCCTTTGTCAGCGCGTCGTCGCAGGCCGTGAGGGTGGCGGCGGTCAGTTCGGCGGGCTCGGCCGTACGGATCGCGAAGTCGCCCGCGGACTCACGGATCGAGGTGGCCTCCGTCAGGTCGGGGGCGATGGCGGGCAGCAATCGGGACGCATAGGCGATGACCTCACGCGGCACGCGGAAGCCCTGGGTGAGTTCCTCGACGGCCGAACCGGGCTTGCCCAGGTGGGTCAGTGCCTCCTCCCAGGTGTTGGTCGCCCAGGGGGTGGTGCCCTGGGCGATATCGCCGAGGATGGTCGCGGAGCCGGTGGTGCACCGGCGGCCGACCGCGCGGTACTGCATGGGGGAGAGGTCCTGGGCCTCGTCGAGGACCACATGGCCGAGCGACGGTGTGCGCGCGATCAGATCCATCGCCTCATCGATCAACACGGCATCCGCGGACGACCACTTGGCGCTCTTCACGCTGCGGACCGGTTTGGTCCACAGGATCGTCTTCTGCTCCTCGGGGGTCAGAATCCCCTCGGCCTGCTCGGCGAGGAACTCCGCGTCGCCCAGCAGCCGCAGCACCAGCTTTGCCGGGTCGACCGGCGGCCAGACCTCCTTGACCGCGGCTTTCACGGCGGCGTTACGGGCGACCGCGTCCTGCACCCGGTCGTCCGGGGCCTCGCCCGCCTGCTCCATACGGACCAGCACGGCATGGGCGATCCGCTGTGGCAGCGCCTCCCGGGCCGCGCCGTAGCGGATGTCCCGGTCCCGCAACTCCTGGACGATCTCTTCGAGTTCATAGGCCGGTACGCGCCAGCGGCGGGAGCCGCGGACGACCACACAGGGCTCCTGCGGCATGGTGAGGTGTGAGCGGACCGCCCGCCGCAGCACCTCCGCCATCCGCGCATCGCCCTTGACCGTCGCGGCGGCCGCCTCGTCCGTGCCGCTTACCTCCACATGGCCGACCAGGTCGTCGACCGTGGCCTGCTTGACCTCCAGTTCGCCGAGGGCCGGCAGCACCTGCTCGATGTAGTGCAGGAAGGAGCGGTTCGGGCCGATGACGAGGGTGCCGGAGCGGGCCAGCCGCTCCCGGTGGGCGTAGAGCAGATACGCGACCCGGTGCAGCCCGACCGCCGTCTTTCCGGTGCCCGGCGCCCCCTGGACACAGACCGAGCCGCCGATGCCGGCACGCACGATCTCGTCCTGCTCCGGCTGGATGGTGGCGACGATGTCCCGCATGGGGCCGACGCGCGGACGCTCGATCTCCGACTGGAGCAGGGCGCTGGTCCGCGCGGCCTCGGTCGGGTCGGTGAGGTGCTCGTCCTCGTAGGCGGTCAGCTCACCGGCCGTGTAACCGAAGCGGCGGCGCAGCTTGAGGTCCATCGGGTCCTTCTTGGAGGCCCGGTAGAACGGCTGGGAGACGGGCGCGCGCCAGTCGATGACCATCGGGTCGCCCTCGGCGTCGTGGACATGCCGCCGCCCGATGTAGAAGTTCTCCCCCGTGGCTCCCTCGGCGAGTTCGAGGCCCGGCGCGTGGAGATAGTCGAGCCGGCCGAAGAACAGCGGGGTGTGCGAGAGGTCGGCGAGCGCCTTGATCCGGGTGTCGATCTCGCCCTGGAGGACCTGGGCGTTGACCCAGTTCGCGGCGACATCGCTGATGTTCAGCGCCTCGGCGTCGGCCCGCATCGCGCGCAGGGCGGAGCGGGAGGCGGCGAGGTGGGCCCGTTCGCGGTGGAGCGGGTCGTCGGAGGGCGGCTGGGGGCCGGCGCTTCCGGTGCGCGGTTCCGTCGTCGTCGGGTGGTGGGCGTGCGAGGGCACGGCGTTGCCTCCGTGGCGGGTACGTCGGCGGGCGCGCGCCGGTGTGCGCGGGCGCGGCGGGCCGGAGTCGGTGCGCAGCGCTGGTCAAGCGTGCGCGGGTCAGCGGCGTGAAGCGAAGGGCCGCCCGGTTTCCGACCGGTCGGCGGCACTCCTCTACGGGAGGCAGGCAGACGCGCGATTGTAGTCAGCGGCTCCGGACCGCGCCAACGGATTTACGGCGGCCTCGGGCGACGGGGGCCATAGGTCTTCCGTAGGGGGTGGGGTGCGTCTGGAGATGGACGCCGGGCCCTCAGGGATGGACCTATGGACCGATGTGCTCCAATCGCGTGAATTCCATCATGGAGTCATGAGCAGCGCAGCGATTCCCCCAGGTTCTGTCCACCCCGTCTCCCTCCAGCCGGTCAAGGGCGCCACAGCCCTCGGCAACGACCCCGGGCCCGGTACGGCGGCCCGCCACGAGCACCGCTATGTGGTGGGCAACGCCCTCCGTGCGATCAAGGTCTTCGCCACCGCCGCCTTCAGCGTCGTCGTCATGGGCGAGTACGCGAACGACTGATTCCCCCGGCACCGCCAGATGTAGCCGAGCGCGTGCCCCGGCCGACCCTGTCCGCACGCACCGCGCACAATACGGTCAGCAGGCCGCATCACACACGTACCGACCAGGTACGCACAGATGCATACAGGTGCATCTACAGGCAGGCGCACCGACAGACAGATGCACCGACAGACAGATGCACCTACAGAACACGCACACCACACGCGCGATCGGGCGCGAGCAGCCGCCCCCGCGTCGACATCCGGTTGACCGGAAACCGTAACGGCCGGTCGGCCCGGATCCGCTAGCGTCGCCGCGGTAGGCGAGCTCAGGGCAACGGGGAGGAGTCAGCGGGTGTCTGCCGCCGAGGCGACGTGGACATGGAGACGGACCTGGGCGCAGAGTGTCGCCCATCCTGGCCGGCTGGCGCTCGCCACGGCGCTGCTCCTGGCGTCCTTCGCCGGACTCTGGGTGCTCTACCAGGTCCAGCCGCTGCCGATGTCCGATATAGCGGTCTACCGTGCCGAGGGTGCTGCCGCCGCCACCGGCGGTGATCTGTACGGCTTCACGGTCACCAAGTGGCACCTTCCGGCCACTTACCCGCCCTTCGCCGCGCTGCTGTTCATACCGACCACCTGGCTCTCGCTCGGCACGCTCAAGGTCGTCTGCGTACTCGTCAACGCGGCGCTCCTCGCGCTGCTGATCCATCTGTCCTGCAAGGCCGCCGGTCTGCGCAGGGCCGCGCACACCGTGCCCGTCCTGCTGGCCGCCACCGCGCTCGGCCTCTGGCTGGAGCCGGTCTTCCAGACCTTCGTCTTCGGGCAGATCAACCTCGCGCTGACCTGCCTGGTCCTGTGGGACCTCTCCCGCCCGGACGGCGCCCGCTTCAAGGGCTTCGCCACCGGTATCGCGGCCGGGATCAAGCTCACCCCGGCGATCTTCGCCGTCTACCTGCTCGTCACCGGCCGGGTGAAGGCCGCCGGTGCCGCGCTCGCCGGATTCCTGGTCTCCGTACTGCTGGGCTGGCTGGTCCTGCCCGATGCCAGCATCGAGTTCTGGACCCGGCGGATGTACGAGACCGGCCGGGTCGGCAAGGTCTGGATCGTCGACAACCAGTCCCTCCAGGGCCTGATCACGCGGGTGCTGCACGAGCCCGAGCCCGGTCTGCTCTGGGCGGTGCCCGCACTGCTGGTCGCGGCGGCCGGGCTCTGGGCCGCCCGCCGGGTCTATCTGCGCCGCGGCCTGGACAGCTGGGGCGTGCTGTGTACGGCCGTCACGGCGCTGCTGGTCTCGCCGATCAGCTGGTCCCACCACTGGGTCTGGTGTGTGCCCCTGCTCGTGGCGCTCGCCGCCCACACCCGGCGCATCCCGTGGCGCAGGGCGCTGCTGGCCGCCGTCACCCTCGCCTTCACCGCCCGCACGATGTGGATCGTCCCGCACAGCGGCGACCTCGATCTGCGGGTCGCCTGGTGGCAGCAGCCGTTGGCGTCGCCGTATCCCCTGCTGGGGCTGGCGCTGCTGGCGGCGGTGGTCTGGTGGACCCGGAAGCCGCTGGTGGCTCCGGCAGGCTCCGGCGTGCCGGCGCCGCGCACCGCACCGGAGCCGGCCGGCCGGGCCCCGGCCTTCTGAGCCCGGCGGCTTCCCCGGCTCAGACGTCCTCGTCCGCCGCCAGCAGCTCGTCCGCGTCCACGATCCGGTAGGCATAGCCCTGCTCGGCCAGGAAGCGCTGGCGGTGGGCCGCGAAGTCCTGGTCGATGGTGTCGCGCGCGACGACCGAGTAGAACCGGGCCTCGTGCCCGTCGGCCTTGGGCCGCAGTACCCGGCCCAGTCGCTGGGCCTCCTCCTGGCGGGAGCCGAAGGTGCCGGACACCTGGATCGCGACCGTCGCCTCCGGAAGGTCGACGGAGAAGTTCGCGACCTTGGAGACCACCAGCACCGAGAGCTCGCCCGCACGGAAGGCGTCGAAGAGCTTCTCGCGCTGGGCGTTGGTGGTCTCGCCCTTGATCACCGGTGCGTCCAGATGCTCACCGAGCTCGTCCAGCTGGTCGATGTACTGCCCGATGACCAGCGTCTGCTCGCCCTGGTGGCGGCGCACCAGTGCCTCGGTCACATACTGCTTGCTGGCCGTGGTGGCGCAGAAGCGGTACTTCTCCTCGGTCTCGGCCGTGGCATACGCCAGCCGCTCCGATTCGGTCAGATTGACCCGGACCTCGACACAGTCCGCGGGGGCGATATAGCCCTGTGCCTCGATCTCCTTCCACGGGGCGTCGAACCGCTTGGGCCCGATCAGCGAGAAGACATCCGACTCCCGGCCGTCCTCGCGGACCAGCGTCGCGGTCAGCCCCAGCCGCCGCCGGGCCTGCAGATCGGCGGTGAACTTGAAGACCGGGGCGGGCAGCAGATGCACCTCGTCGTAGACGATCAGGCCCCAGTCCCGGGAGTCGAACAGCTCCAGATGCGGGTAGACGCCCTTCCGCTTGGTCGTCAGCACCTGGTACGTGGCGATGGTGACCGGCCGGATCTCCTTCCGCGTCCCGCTGTACTCGCCGATTTCTTCCTCGGTGAGCGAGGTCCGCTTCACCAGCTCGTGCTTCCACTGCCGGGCCGAGACCGTGTTCGTCACCAGGATCAGCGTGGTCGCCTTGGCCTGCGCCATCGCGCCCGCCCCGACCAGCGTCTTGCCCGCGCCGCACGGCAGCACGACCACCCCCGAGCCGCCGTGCCAGAAGCCCTCCACGGCCTGCTGCTGGTACGGCCGCAGCGCCCAGCCGTTCTCGTCCAGCTCGATCGGATGCGCCTCGCCGTCCACGTAGCCGGCCAGGTCTTCGGCGGGCCAGCCCAGCTTCAGCAGCGTCTGCTTGATCTGCCCGCGCTCCGACGGGTGCACCACGACCGAGTCCGGGTCCAGCCGCGCCCCGACCAGCGGCTGCACCTTCTTCGACCGGAGGATCTCCTCCAGCACCGGACGGTCGGTGGTGGTCAGCACCAGACCGTGCGCGGGGTCCTTGACCAGCGTCAGCCGCCCGTAGCGCGACATCGTCTCGGCGATGTCGACGAGCAGCGCATGCGGCACCGGATACCGCGAGAACTGCACCAGCGCGTCCACGACCTGCTCGGCGTCGTGCCCGGCGGCCCGCGCGTTCCACAGTCCCAGCGGCGTCACCCGGTACGTATGGATGTGCTCCGGCGCCCGCTCCAGCTCGGCAAAGGGCGCGATGGCCCGCCGGCAGGCGTCCGCCAGCTCATGGTCCACCTCCAGGAGCAGCGTCTTGTCGCTCTGGACGATGAGGGGTCCGTTCACACGCCTCGCCTTTCGCTTCCGCCGACGGCCGCCGGGACCGGCCGCAGGCCCCGGCCGTTGATCACGACCGCGGACCTCGGCCGCAGACATCGACCGCAGATACGGCCAAACGTCCAGTGTGCCGCATCGGCGCAGCGGCCGTCAGGGACGGCGGGCAGGCTCCTGTGCGGCGAGCAGGGCCTGCCAGGTGGCGCGGTCGGCGACGCCCGTCACGGGGAGGGCCCGGTCGTGCTGGAAGGCTTCGAGGCAGCGGGTGGTGGCGGGGGTGAAGATCCCGGTGATGTCGGTGGCGGTGCCGGTGTTGTCGAGCAGGTACTGGAGGGCCGTCACCGCCGGCTCGGGGGCGTGCTGGGGATCGAGCCGGATGACCAGATGTGACCAGGTCCGCGGGCCGACCTTGCCGTCCGCGAGCAGACCATGGGCGGCCTGGAACGCCTTCACCGCGGCCGCCGTCTCCGGCCCGAAGATCCCGTCGGCGTCGACGGCATGGCCATGGGCCCGGAGCAGGTACTGGACGGTGCGGGCCTTCCACAGCAGATCGCCCTTGCGGGCCAGCGGCCAGCCGGAGGCCGCGGGGCCCGCCGGGGCGGTCGCGGCGGCGACCGGCGGACCGTCCGGGCCGGTGCGGTGCGCGAGCGCGCTCCAGCCGAGGCCGATACCGCCGCCGAGGGCGACCGGCCGAACCGCCGGGTCACCCTGGACACCCGGATGCTCAACGGGATGCTGAAGCTGCGGACCCAGTACGGCTTCCGGATCGCGGTCTCCGAGATCGTCGGCGGCGACCACAGCAGCCGCTCCCGGCACTACGCCGGGGTCGCCTTCGACATCAACCACATCAACGGCCGCCATGTCGGCAGCGGCGCCCCGCACCGGAATCTGATGGCCGCCTGCAAGAAGCTGGGCGCCACAGAGGTTCTCGGGCCGGGGAGCGCCGGACACGCCACCCATGTCCACTGCGGCTGGCCCCGCTGATCCGGCCGCGGAGCGCCTGAACTCCCGCCGGTGCCCGGCCGTCCGGAAGGGGCGGCCGGGCACCGGCACGCCACTCCGCGGCCCTCCTCAGACCGAATCGTCCGCCAATTCCGCCACGCCGGTGATGCGGTGCAGCGGGTATGTGCGGACCTCGTCGGAGGTGTGGTCGTAGGCCGTCACGAAGCCGCCCTCGACTCTTACGGGGGCGATGACGCGCTGGCTGGCGGCGCCGTCGGCGTTGACATAGCCGATCCAGAGCGCGGAGTTGGTCAGCACCGCGGCCTGCATCGTGGCGAGGGTCTCGGCGGAGGTGGTGCGGGGGAAGGCGCCGGGGGCCGGGGCGGGGGTCTGGACCGGTTTGCGTTCGGCGGTGGCTGCGAGGTCGCCGGCGCGGATGGCGCGCACCGCCGCCGCGAGCAGTGTGGGGTCGGGGGACGGCGGGCCGTCCGGGACCGGGGCGGGGGCGGTGCGCGGCGCGGTCCGGTAGGAGTCGGCGCGGGCGATCAGGACGTCACCGGCGGCGGACTCGGCGGCCGGGGCGTAGCCCATCGACCGGAGGCCGTCGAGGAGTTGGTCGGGGGAGGTCTGGGCGGCGAGCACGGTCGGGGCGAGCCGGCGCAGCCGGAGGGCGACGGCGCGGCGGTCCGCGAGGATCTCGGAGAGCAGCGCGTCGTCGTCGCAGCGGACATAGGCGGCGGCCGCCCCGATGCGCAGCTGCCCGTGTTTGCGGGCCACGTCGTCGATGAGGTAGCCGAGCGGCTGGGGGACCGGGGTGCGGGAGTGGGCGGCCAGGAACTCCTGCAGCTCGGCGGCGGAGCGTCCGGCGTCCAGGGCGCGGCGTACGGAGCCGGGGGTGAAGCGGTAGACCGTCGCGCCGCCCTTGGACTCGATGTCGGCGAGGACGCCGAGCGCCTCGGCGAGCGGGCGGCGCAGCGGGCCGGGCGCGACGGCGGTCAGGTCGGCCTGGAGGAGGACGTGGTCGACGGGTTCGGGGAGGAGTGGGGCCAGCAGGGCGGCGGCGCGGGTGGCGGCGGCGGTGGTTTCGGCGGCGGTGGGGGCGGTGCTGTCCGGCGGGGTGTCGAGCAGGGTGCGGCCGTGGGTGGCGAGCGCGCCGCGGCCGGTGACGCCGAGCAACTCGGCCTCGGTCAGGGCCCATTGGGCGAGGCGCGAGCGGAGGTCGTCGGCGGGGCCGGGGCCGGGTGTGGCGGGGGCGCCGCCGTCCGTCATCGGGCCGGTGGCCGGTGCGCCGCTGCGCAGCGGCCGCTCCCACCGCAGCCGGGCCAGCACCGCGCCCGCCGGTACGGCGGTGCCCGGCGGCAGCGAGGCGAGCAGGGCGAGGGCGCGGCGGCGGACCTCGGGGGCGGGCGAGCGGTCGAGATGCGGGCCGAGGGCGGCGAGTGCGCGGCCCTTCGCATCGGCGGTGCCGACGACCCCGGGGGCGCGGGTCGCGGCGAGCCAGCCGGCCGCCAGCGCCGCCCAGCGCTCGTGGTCGGGCAGCTGGAGCCACTCCTCGGCGGCGGGGGTGGCCGCGAACCGCTCGTCGGCCTCGCCGTCGGAGGCGATCAGTCCGGCCGCGTAGGCGAGTTCGAGCCAGAAGGCGGCGAGCTGTTCGGTGGTGTCCAGCGCGGTGGCGGTCCGCTTGAGGTCGCGGACGCTCATCCCGCCGGCGCGCAGGACGGCGGGACCGCCCAGGTCCCACTCCTTGAGCAGCTCCTCGACAGTCGCGAGCGCGGTGAACGCCTGGCTCGCGGCGGCGTTGTCCACAAGCTGTGGATCGCGTTCGGTGGCGGGGGAGAGCGCGGGCGGGACCGGCTCGGGGGTGTGGTGGGCGCGCCCGCCCCGCAGATGCAGCGCCGCTTCCCGTGGCAGTACGACATTCCGGGCACCCGCCGGGATCAGCAGGCCCCGGTCCAGCAGCCATTGCAGATGCGGGGCCGGGCGGTCGGTGACCGCCCCGTACGGCGGGCCCCACAGCAGCTTGTCCAGTACGGCGACGGAGTCGGCGGGCGCGGTGTCGAGCAGCGCCGCCATCCCGGCCCGGTCGGCGAACAGCGCGGTGAGCGCGGCGACCGCGGTGACCGGGTCGTGGGTGGTGGGCAGCCCGGCCGCGGCGATGATCTCCTGGAGCCGCCCCGGCGACATCCCGGCCATGGCCTCGGCGACGGTCGGGCCCAGGCCGGTCGGCGACGGGTGCGAGGGGCTCGGCGTGAGCAGCTCACGGGCCGTCCGCACCAGCCGCAGCCGGTCGTCCGGGCCCCACACCAGCGCCTGCGCCCGCAGCTCCGCCACCGCCCGGGGCAGCTCGGCGGCCACCGCCGGGTCCCCGCCGTCGCCGCCCATCAGCGCGCCCAGCGTGTCGTACGGGCACGGGTCGGGCGCCACCGCCAACGCCTCGGCGGTCTGCAGCACGAACCGGTCGAGCCGCTCCACGGCGCGGACCACCGAGGCCCGCGTCCCGGCCCGGGTCGCCAGCTGGGTGACATCGCCCGGCACCGGATTGAGCAGGTCGGGGCGTGCCCGCAGCAGCCCGACGAGCCCGCGGTCGGTGCGGGTCCTGAGCTCCTCGGCGAGGGTGCGGGGTGTACCGGTCATTCGTCCTACGTTAGCGGGGCGGGGCAGGACGGGGGAGCGTGCGGCCGTACGGCGGCGCCCCGGTGCGTGCCGGTCCGGGAGACAACCCGCTGCCGCCGCCCGCCGCCGCCTCCGGCCCGGCCGCCGGGCGAGGCGGTACCGTCGAGGCAGTAACCAGCGGACGCCGCAGGGGATTTCGTGGGGATCGAGAGCGATCAGCTCGTCTTTGACTATCTGAGCCGGGTCGGCGACCTGGCCCAGCAGCGGGGCCTGCCCGCCGCCACACGGATGCGGCTGGTGACCGGACTCCGGGCCGAGATCGACGGCGGGACGGCCGATTCGGTGTCCGGTGTGAAGCGGACGCTGGCCCGGCTGGGGACGCCGGAGGCGGTGGTCGCGGCCGCCGGGAGCCCGGACGACCGGGTGCCGGGGGCGTCATGGAGCGGCTCGGGGACGCGGCCGGAGCCGGGTGCCGGGCCCGCCTCGGGTGCCGGGCCCGCCTCGGGTGCCGGGCCCGCCTCGGGTGCCGGGCCCGCCGTACCACTCGGCCCGCGGCCCGCCGAACCTCCCCGCCGCTGGACCGGCGCCCGCGACAAGCTCACCGGCCTGGCCGCGCGCAGCGGACTGACCGGCAAGGGGGGCGAGGGCGGCGCGGCGGCGGGAAACGGGTCGGCCGCCGGGAACGGCAAGGCGTCCGGAGACGGCGCGGCGTCCGGGCTCGGCAAGTACTTCACGAGCGGCAAGGGCTCCGTGAGCGGCAAGGCCCCCACGACCGGCGCGGTCCCCGCTCCGCGCGACGCGGCGCCGGACCCCGCGCCGACGGTCGGCCTGCCCCCGCATCTGGCCGGCGCCCATGAGCTGGGTGACGCCGAGGACGCCCCGGACTGGTGGCGGGTGGAGCCGGCGCCGTTCGGGCCGGGCGAGACCGTGCCCGGATTCGTCGGCGGCATCGAGATCCCGGAGATGTGGGACCGCCCGGAGGACGAGCGCCCGCTCTCGCTGAAGAAGGACGGCGCGGACGGGGCCGCCGGGGGCGCTGAGCAGGGCGCCGAGGAGGACGCACCGGCGGAGCGTCCGCTGCCCCGCATGCTGCGGCGCGCGCTGGGCCGCCGTCGCGCCGCACCGCCGCCCCCGGTCGAGGACGGGGCCACGGAAGAGGTCGTGGCGCTACCGGCGCGGGCGCCGCTCAGCCCCGTGCTGACGCTCGCGGTGCTGCTGCTGGTGGCCGGTGCGGCACTGGGATCGTGGCTCGCGCTGGCGGGCGGCTGGGGACTCACCTACGTCTCACAGCGGCTGACCCGCGCCGAGGCCAAGTTCGCCGCGCTCGGTGTGCCGGGCACCGTCGTCGGCGGCCTGGTGGTGTGGCTGTGGGGACGGTTCGACGGGCGCTGGGGCGAGCCCCTCGCACAGGGCAGGCTGGGCGACGAGATGCTGGCCGGGCTGCCGGTGATGGCGCGGGTGGCGGCGGTCGCCTCGGCCCTGTTCCTGGTGTGGCGGATGCGACGGGCACCACGGTGAGGCGGGCGTCGTGAGCCGGACCGGATGACCTTCGGGACGACCGGCATGACCCGCGGGACGACCGGCCAGGCGGCAACCGACCGGCCGACCGGCCACGCCGACCATGGCCCAACCGTGGCCCGACCGTCCCGGCCGCCCGCCCCGCCCCCCAGGCACAATGGCAGACATGGCTGCACACCCCCTGACGGTCGGCTTCGACCTCGATATGACGCTGATCGACACCCGCCCCGGCATCAGGGCCGCCTACCAGGAGCTGTCCGCCCGGACCGGCACCTTCGTCGACGCCGATCTCGCCGTCAGCCGGCTGGGGCCCCCGCTGGAGGAGGAGATCAGGCAGTGGTTCCCCGAGGAGCGGGTGGCGGAGATCGCGGACCTCTACCGGTCGCTGTACCCGGAGTACGCGGTCGCGGCGTCGCCCGCCCTGCCCGGCGCCCGGCAGGCCCTTGACGCGGTGCACCGGGCGGGCGGCCGGACGATCGTGGTGACCGCCAAGTACGAGCCCAGCGCCAAGCTGCACCTGGCGCACCTCGGGCTCGACGTGGACGCCTTGATCGGCTCGCTGTGGGCGGCGGGCAAGGCCGAGGCGCTGACCAAGCACCACGCACAGGTCTACGTCGGCGACCACCTCGGCGACATCGTCGGGGCGCACACCGCCGGCGCGCTGTGCGTCGCGGTCGCCACCGGCCCGTGTGACGCCACGGAGCTGCGCGCGGCCGGTGCCGAGGTGGTGTTGGACGACCTGACGGAGTTTCCGTCCTGGCTGGAGCGCTATGTGGCGGAGCGGGCGGACGGCGACGAAGCCGCCGCCACCTGACGGCGCTGCGCCAGCACGGAACGGATCACTCCGGCCGCCGCGACGAGGAAACCGGCGCCCATCAGCATGCACACCCCGTAGAAGACGGACGGCAGCGGATCGGTCCCCAGGAACAGCGGGGCCACCGTGGCGAGAGTGGCCGCTGCGCCAACTAGGAACATGATCGCGCCGATTCGGACCAGCAGATCCCCGGCAAGGGGCGTTTCGTCAGACACCTGACCAGGGTAAGTCCGGGCCAGAAGCACGGAGGATCCACCCGGCGGCGTCTTGTCACCGGCCTTGGGACCATTAGCCTTGGTGGTAGCGGGTCCTGCGGCCCGCTGCATTGCTCTCCAGACCTCTCCACCTCTCGGCCCGCCCGAGCGGAGAGGAGCCCAGCCCGCAGTTCCGCAGTAGACCCGGCCCAGTTTTTTCCAACGAGTACGAGGACGAGGACAGACGTGCCTACCGGCAAGGTCAAGTGGTTCAACAGTGAGAAGGGCTTCGGCTTTCTCTCCCGCGATGACGGCGGTGACGTCTTCGTGCACTCGTCGGTGCTCCCCGATGGCGTAGCCGCACTCAAGCCTGGCCAGCGCGTCGAGTTCGGCGTGGTCGCGGGCCAGCGCGGCGATCAGGCGCTGACCGTGACACTCCTCGACCCCGCACCCTCGGTGGCCGCGGCGCAGCGCCGCAAGCCCGACGAGCTCGCCTCGATCGTCCAGGACCTCACCACGCTCCTGGAGAACGTCACCCAGCAACTGGAGCGCGGCCGCTACCCCGACAAGGTGCACGGCGCCAAGATCGCCGGGATGCTGCGCGCCGTCGCCGACCAGCTGGACGTCTGACGCACCGTCCGCGGACCGGCGCACCCCGCCGTCCCGGCCGGCCCGCCCGGCCCACCTCACACAAAGTTCAGCGCATCGCGGCCGAGGGGCGGAACGAGCCCCTCGGCCGCGGCGCGGGTGAGCAGCCCGCGCACCGCGGCATAGCCGTCCTCGCCGAGGTCGGCGGTGAACTCATTGACGTACAGCCCGATGTGCTGGTCGGCGACCTTCGGGTCCATCTCCTGGGCGTGCTCCAGCACATACGGCCGGGACGCCTCCGGATCGTCCCAGGCCATCAGCACCGAGCGGCGGATCGCCGCCGCGAGATCGCGCAACGTCCGCTCGCCCAGCGACCGCTTGGCGATGATCGCGCCGAGCGGGATCGGCAGCCCGGTGGTGTGCTCCCAGTGCTCACCCATGTCGGCCAGGCAGAACAGGCCGTAGTTCCCGTAGGTGAAGCGCGCCTCGTGAATGACCAGGCCCGCGTCGACCTTGCCGTCGCGCACGGCAGGCATGATCTCGTGGAACGGCAGCACCACGATCTCCCCGACGCCGCCCGGCACCTCGGCCGCCGCCCACAGCCGGAACAGCAGATACGCGGTGGACCGTTCACTGGGCACCGCGACGGTCCTGCCCGCCAGATCCGCGGCCGCCCCCTGCTCCCGGGTCAGCACCAGCGGACCGCAGCCGCGCCCCAGCGCCCCGCCGCAGGGCAGCAGCGCATAGTCCTGGAGCACCCACGGCAGCACCGCGTAGGACACCTTCAGCACATCGAACTCACCGCGCTCGGCCATGCCGTTGGTGACGTCGATATCGGCGAAGGTGACCGCCAGCTCCGGCGCGTCCGGGACGCGGCCGTGCGCCAGCGCGTCGAAGACGAAGGTGTCGTTCGGGCACGGCGAGTACGCGATGTTCAGCGGCCGGGTCATGGGGGCCTCCTCAGGGACGTGGGGTCCCCCCGCGCGAGCTAAGCCGAGCGTGGGGGAGGTTCCGGAGCCGGTCCGGCGGTGGCCGTCAGGGCTGTGGGAAGCGTACGGAAGGCGCCGGTGAGGGCGGCGAGGGCGTCGCCGATGCGCCAGGCGGCGCGGTCGCGGGGGCCGACGGCATTGGAGACGGTACGGATCTCCAGTACCGGCACCCCGTGTGCGGCGGCCGCCTCGGCGACCCCGAAGCCCTCCATGGCCTCGATGAGCGCCCCCGGGTGACGCTTCGCCAGCTCGGTGGCGCGGGCCGCGGTGCCGGTGACCGTCGAGACGGTGAGGACGGTGCCGGCCGCCGCGCCTGCCGCTGCCGCGACGGCCCGTACCAGCGCCGGGTCGGGGTGGTGCGCGACCGTCCCGAAACCGAGTTCGGTGACCGGGGCGAAGCCGTCGGCGGTCTCGGCGCCGAGGTCGGCGGCCACGATCGCGTCCGCGACCACCACCGAGCCCAGCGGTGCGCCGGACGGCTGCCCGGGGGAGAAGCCGCCGCCGATACCGGCCGAGACCACCAGCTCGTACGGCTGTCCGGCGAGGGCGGCGGCGGTCAGCGCGGTGGCCGTACCGGCGGCCGCGGCGGCCGGACCGACGCCCGCGGCCAGCACATCGAACGCCACCGCGGGCCCGGCGGCCCGCCGCAGCTCAAGACCGCCCGGCAGCGTCACCCCGTCGCAGGGGCCCGCCGCGGCGCACACCGCGTCACGCTCGGCGGCCACCGCCGTGACGACCAGGACCCGCCTCATACGGCCGTGCTCCTAGTTCTCCTGCTTGAGCGTGAAGTGCCACATCGTCTTGGGGCCCTCGCCCGCGCCCAGCTCGGCGATCTGGAGGGTGACGTCCTTGGAGTACGTGGTCTGGCCGGTCTGCGGGTTCTGCTGCATGAAGAGCGTGTCCGCGTCGAAGCTGCGGTACGTCTGCTTGCTGGGCTCGCGCATGACGGGGCCGGCACCGATGACGATCCAGCCGGACTTGGCGACCTCCGGGTCGACGCCGACGCGCACCTTCTCACCCGGGCGCACGGTGATCGTCTTGTCGCCCTTCTTGGTCAGGCAGGCCGTGATGTCCTTCTTGGAGAGGGCCTTGCCGTCACCGTCGCAGCCGGGAGTGGCCTCGGCCGTCACCGTGTTCGAGTTGACGGTCACGGTCGCGAGCGCGGTCGGCTTCTCGCAGGCGGAGAGGGTGATGAGACCCAGGGACACGGCACCGATGGCGGCAGCGGCACGGCGGCCCTTGCCCCAGGAGATCAACGCAGCGGTCATACGGGCAGGCTATCTGGCGCCTCAGCTCACGCCACGCCCGGGTGCGGCGTGCCGTGTGGCCCGTCGCACCTCAGGCCACCCGGGTGCTCCGCGTACCGCCCCGCCGGGCCGCGCCCAGCAGCCCCCGTACGGCCAGCACCACGCCCAGCGCCACCAGCCCCGCGGCCACCGCCATCCCCAGCGTGCCGATCAGCGGCAGCGAGATCCCGATCGCGCCGCCCACCACCCACGACATCTGCAGCGCCGTCTCGGACCGGGCGAACGCGGAGGTACGCCCCTCCTCCGGCACATCGCGCTGGATCATCGCGTCCAACGACAGCTTCGCCAGCGCCTGGCACAGCCCCGCGGCCGCCGCCGCGGCGGTCACCACGACCACCGCCAGCACCTGGTAGAACACCGCCGCGACCACCGTCGCGCAGAGCGCCAGCCCCAGCATCGCCGCGATGATCCGCTCCGGCCCGCGGGCCTTCAGCCAGGCGCCGACCGCCGTCCCCAGCGCGTTGCCGGTCCCGGCCGCCACCACCACCAGCCCGAGCGAGGCCGCCGGGCCCAGCCCGCCCAGCGGATGCTCCCGCAGCAGGAAGGCCAGGAAGAACGTCAGGAAACCGGAGAGCGCCCGCAGACAGGCGTTGGCCTGCAGACCGTGCAGCACCGACGGGCCGACCGTCCGCAGCCCCGGCTTCCGCCCAAAGCCCTCCGCGCGCGCCACCGCATCCCGGGACGCCAGCCGGGCCCGGCGCTCGCCCTTCGCCGAGTCGACCTTGTGCGGCAGCGAGAACGACAGGACCGTCCCGGCCACGAACACCGCACACGCCCCGTACAGCGGCCAGGCCGGCCCGATCAGATGCAGCCCGGCCGCCGCCGGGGCCGCCGCCCCGGTCGCCAGCAGCCCCGCCAGCGTCACCCGCGAATTGGCCTTGACCAGCGAGATCCGCGGCGGCAGCAGCCGCGGCACCACCGCGCTGCGGACCACCCCGTACGCCTTCGACGCCACCAGCACACCGAGCGCCGCCGGATACAGCTCCAGCCCCCCGGTGGTGACCGCACCGGACATCGTCACCGCCAGCAGCGCCCGCGCCAGCATCGCGCCCGCCATCGCCGCCCGGCGGCCGTGCGGCACCCGGTCCAGCAGCGGTCCGATCACCGGCGCGAGCAGGGCGAACGGCGCCAGCGTGACCGCCAGATACAGCGCCACCCGGCCCCGCGCCTCATCGGTCGGCACCGAGAAGAACACCGTCGAGGCCAGCGCGACGGTGATCAGCACGTCACCGGCCGAGTTCACCGCATGCAGCTCGATCAGCTTGCCCAGCCCCGACTCCCCGGCGCCCTGCGCATGCGTGGCGCGCCGCACCCCGCGCGCCGCACCCGTGAACGGCCGGTGCAGCGCACGGCCGACGGCCCGGCCCGCCCGGCGGACCCGGCCGTGTCCGGACCCGCCGCGCGTCGATGCGCGCGAGACCCGTGACGACTTCGACGACGCCCGTGCGGCAGCCACCCGGTCATAGTGCCCCAACTCGCCCAGGAGAGGGCACTTTCTCTCCCCTGCCGCGCGGGGCGTACCGGCCCGTGATCGCGGCCGTGGACATTTGCCGCTCCCACCGAGGGGTCGTCCACCGTTGAAGGGGTAGCGTGTGTAGCGCGCCACCGGCGGTCGTTCTTGGCCGCGTGCCTCCGCGCGATCCCGCAGAATGGGACGTAAGAGGTGCGCTCGACCGAAACGACCGGGCGCGGACGTCGACGCGGTCCCCAGGTCCGCTCCGCCCGCCCCGGCACCGCCGGTCGTCCGGACAGGACAAGGACAGCTCCGGCTGGCGCACTCGTGAGACGGCGTAGAAGAGAGAATCGATTCTTGTGAGTGCTGCGATGCGAAGCCGTACCCCTGACCGCCTGTGCGCCGAGGCGGTTGACCTTGCCAGGGCGGCGGCGGAGGAAGCCGCACTGCCCGGCATGGTCGGCGAGCACATCGAGGCCGTTGCCGACGGCGACCGCGTCGTCACCCACCTCTTCGCCTGCAACGAACCCGGCTACCGGGGCTGGCGCTGGGCCGCGACGGTCGCCAGAGCCTCCCGCGCCAAGATCGTCACGCTCGACGAGGTCGCCCTGCTGCCCGGCCCCGACGCCCTGCTGGCGCCGGAGTGGGTGCCGTGGAGCGAGCGGCTGCGCCCCGGCGACATGGGCCCCGGCGATCTGCTGCCCACCGAGGCCGACGACCTGCGCCTGGAGCCCGGCTACACCGGCGAGGACGCCCCACCGCCGAACTCCCCGGTCGCCGAGGGCATGGCCGCCGAGGTCGCCGACTCCGAAGAGGCCGACGTCCTCCCCGGCTCGCCCGCGCTCCAGCCCGCCCCCCAGCGCGGCAGCATCGCGGCCGTCGCCGAGGAACTGGGCCTGCGCCGCGCCCGGGTGCTCTCCCGCTACGGTCTGCACACCGCCGCCGACCGCTGGGAAGAGGCGTACGGCGCCCGCTCCGCGATGGCCCAAGCGGCCCCCGCCACCTGTGTGACCTGCGGCTTCCTCACCCAGCTGCCCGGCTCCCTGGGCCAGGCGTTCGGCGTCTGCGCCAACGAGTTCTCCCCGGCGGACGGCCGGGTGGTGTCCCTCGCGTACGGGTGCGGAGCGCATTCCGAGGCCGCCGTCATGCCGAAACCGCCGCGGCCTGCCGCGCCGGTTGTGGACGAGACGGTTGTGGAGCCGTTGTCGTTGCGGCCCGAGCGGGACGGGGGGTCGGTCGAGGAGACGGGGCCTGCGGAGGAGCTGGGTCACAGCTAAGCGCTGGGGGCTCATTCCCACGTTGTCGGCTGTCCCGCCGTGCGTCTTCTGTTCTTCGCCTGTCGGCGGGGTGGGGTGTTTGGGCGGGGGCCGCGGTTTGTGGGTGGTGGGTGCCGGTGGTGGTCCTCCGGGGCCTGTGTTGTGGACTGCTTCGCTTTACGTCCACAACACAGGCCCCTCCGGCCCACCCCCTCCCGTCCGGGTGGCGGCCTCCGTCCGGTGGGGGTGAGGGTTTTTAAAGACCAGGGGGTGGGGCCGCGTCGTTGCGCGGGCCGACCCCCTGGTCTTTGACAATTCCCCCCACCGGGGTGGGGTCCCCTCAACTGACGGGAGGGGGCGGGGCCGGAGGGGTGGGTGTTCGGGCTTTGCTTCCGAAGGTCCAAATAAGGAGCAAAGGCGGAGCGCAGCGGAGCGTAAAGCGAAGCAGTCCGAACACCCACCCCGGAGGTCCCGCCACCGGCACCTACCGCAAACCGGGGCCCCGCCTCAAACAACCCCCACCCCCCGCCGGAGGCGAAACCGGAGCGCGGCGGGGTACCCGCAAACGTGGGGCGATACCGTCGGCGACAGTCGACATACCTGAGGGAGACCGACAGTGACAGCTACGTCGTGGGTGCGGGGCGCAGCCGGAGACCCGTTCGGGACGGCCCGGCTGCGGCGTGGTGTGCTGGATGCCTGGGCCGCCTCGCCGGCCCGGTTCCGGGAGGATGCCAACGCCGAGGAGGACTTGGCGCTCGGCGGCTACCGCGACCGGCTCGCCGTGGAGCTGGCGCAGAACGCGGCGGACGCGGCGGCCCGCGCGGGTGTCCCCGGCCGCCTCCGGCTGACCCTGCACGCGGCGGACGGCGACGCGCCCGCCGTACTGGTCGCGTCCAACACCGGCGCCCCCCTGGACGCCACCGGCGTCGAGTCGCTGTCGACCCTGCGGGCCTCCGCGAAGCGGGAGCCCAGCGTGGCGGCCGGGGCGGTCGGCCGCTTCGGCGTCGGCTTCGCCGCGGTGCTGTCGGTGAGTGATGAGCCGGCGCTGGTGGGCCGTACCGGCGGCGTCCGCTGGTCGCTGGCCGAGGCGCGGGCGATGGCGGAGGAGGTGGCGGCGCACAGCCCCGGTCTGGGCGGTGAGTTGCGCCGGCGCGACGGGCATGTCCCGTTGCTGCGGCTGCCGCTGCCCGCGGAGGGCGGCGCGCCCGAGGGCTATGACACCGCCGTGGTGCTGCCGCTGCGGGACGTCGCGGCGCAGGATCTCGCCGAGCGGCTGCTGACCGGGATCGATGCGGCGCTGCTGCTGACGCTGCCGGGGCTGGCCGAGGTCGTGGTCGAGACCCCGGAGGGCGTACGGGAGTTGCGGCGCAGCCAGGACGGCCCGTATGTCCTGATCGAGGACAGTGAGCGGGGCGCCACCCGGTGGCGGGTGGCGAGCGACGGCGGCCCCCTGGACCCGGCGCTGCTGGCGGACCGGCCGGTCGAGGAGCGGCTGCGGCCGGTCTGGTCGGTGACCTGGGCGGTGCCCGTGGACGGCGAGGGCGCACCGGTGCGGCCGGGGACCGCGGCGGTGGTGCACGCCCCGACGCCGACGGACGAGCCGCTGGGGCTGCCCGCGCTGCTGATCGCGTCGTTCCCGCTGGAGCCGACCCGTCGGCACGTCGCGCCGGGCCCGCTCGCCGACTTCCTGGTGGGGCGGGCGGCCGAGACGTACGCGGCGCTGCTGGGCGGCTGGCAGCCGGTGTCCGTCGGCACCCTCGATCTGGTGCCGGGCCCGCTCGGCAAGGGCGGTCTGGACGGTGAGCTGCGCCGTCAGGTGCTGGAGCTGCTGCCGCGGGTGCGGTTCCTGCCGAGCGCGGGCGCGCCGGGGGAGGGCCGTACGGAGCGGACCGAGACGCCGGGCGGTGAGTGGGACGAGGACGACAGCGGTGTCGACCGGTACGTCCTGCGGCCGGTGGATGCCGAGTTGGTGGAGGGCGCGGGCGCGGCGGCCGTGGGCGTACTGGCCGAGCTGTTCCCCAGTCTGCTGCCGGCCGGGCTCGAACGCCGTCCGGAGCTGCGGGCATTGGGTGTGGCCCGGGTGCCGCTCGGCGAGATGATCGACCGGCTGGCGGGCGTCGAACGGTCGCCCGGCTGGTGGTGGCGGCTCTATGACGCGCTGGCCGGTACCGACCCGGACCGGCTCAGCGGGCTGCCGGTCCCCCTGGCGGGCACGGCCGGCCAGGGCCCCGGTGGCGCGCAGGGCGGCGTACGGACCACGATCGGGCCGCGTCAGGTGCTGCTGCCGCTGCCCGGCGGCGGCCCGGACGAGGACGCCGCGGCACGGCACCGTACGCTCGCCCGGCTCGGCCTGAAGGTCGCCCACCCCGACGCGGTGCACCCGCTGCTGGAGAAGCTGGGCGCCACCCCGGCCGCCCCGCGCGCCGTGCTGACCACGCCCCAGGTGCGGGCGGCGGTGGCGAACTCCCTGGAGGCCGACGAGGACGCGTACGACGTCTTCGCCGACGAGCTGGGCGGCGGCCCCGGGGCGCCGCTGGGTACCGAAGAACTGGCGGAGACGGTGCTCGGCCTGGTCCGGGACGCCAACCTCGCACCGGGCGACGAACCCTGGCTCGGCGCGCTCGCACTGCCCGACGAGGACGGTGAGCCGGCTCCGGCGGGCGAGCTGGTGTTCCCGGGCAGCGCCTTCGAACGCGTCATCCGTGAGGGCGAAATCGCCGCCTGTGACGCCGAGTTGGCGGAACGATGGGGCGAGCAGCCGCTGACCGCCGTGGGCGTCATGGCCGCCTTCGCGCTGGTCCGGGCCACCGATGTCGTCCTGGACCCGGACGAAATGGAGCCGCGGGAGGGCGACTTCGCCGAGCCCGACGACGTCGGACTCCTGGACGCGGTCGACGTGTGGTGCGAAGACATCCTCGACGCGCTGCCGGATACCCCCGTCCCGCCCGTGGTGACCGAACTCGTGGCCGTACGCGACCTCGATCTGGTCGATGACGACGCCTGGCCGCAGGTGCTGGCGATGCTGTCCCAGCCGCCGCTGCGCGATGCGCTGACCGCGCCCGTACGGGTCCTGCTCCCCGACGGCACCACCGAATCCGTCCGCCCGTACACCGCCTGGTGGCTGCGCGGACACCCGGTGCTGGACGGGCGCCGCCCCGCCGGTCTGCGGTCGGCCGGCGGCGACCCGCTGCTGGCCGGGCTGTACGAGTCCGCCGACGCGGGCGACGTCGACGCCCAGGTGCTGCGCGCCCTCGGCGTACGGACCTCGGTCGCCGCGCTCCTCGACGAGCCGGGCGGCGCCGCGGAACTGCTGACCCGGCTCGCCGATCCGGACCTGACCGTCGGCGCCGCCCAACTGCACGCGCTCTACGGCCTGCTGGCGGACCTGGACCCCGACCAGGTGACCCTCCCGGACGAGCTGCGAACCGTGCTCGACCAGCAGATCCGGGTGGTCGACGCGGCCGACGCCGTGGTCGCCGACGCCCCCGACCTGGTGCCGCTCGCGGCCGGCCTCCCCCTGCTCCCGGTACGCCCGGCCCGCGCCGCCGAGCTGGCGGACCTGCTGCAAGTACGCCGCCTGAGCGAGACGCTCACCGCCGAGGTCCGCTCCGAGGGCGTACCCCACGAGGTCCCCGAGGCCGTACGCACCCTCCTCGGCCCCGCCACCCCCCACTCCTACCTGGAACACGACGAACTCCTCGTCACCACCGCCCCGGACGCCACCGCCGAACTGGACTGGCGCCACACCCCCGACGGCACCCTCCACGCCGCCACCCTGGAGGGCGTCGCGGCGGGCCTGGCCTGGGCGGCCGGCCAGTGGCCCCGCCGCTTCGAGGTCGCCGCCCTGTTGGAGGACCCGGACCGGGGGGATGAGCTGGCGCGGGCGCGTTGGTTCGACTGAGGGGGGATCGCCGGGCGGCCCTGTAGTGATGGGGCCGCCCGTCGGCGGCTCAGCGATCGAGGCACGAAGGCGTGGGCGAGGACCGCTCCCATGCCCTGGGCGGGCGGTCGTTCGCCTGGCAAGACGCTGCCGCTCATCGTGGTGGCGGCCGCACTGGCCGGTTGCGGCATAGGACTTCTCGGCGCGGTCGTCTTCGGGCAATTCGTCATCGTCACCTTCCCCGTGGCACTCGCGGCCATGCCCGCCGCAGTCGCGGCCGGCACCGCCTGGATCCGGCACCGCAGCTGCCTGCCGGTGGGCACGATCAGCTGAACCCAGGCGTGGACGCGGGGCTCCCGGCCGGTACGTGCTGTAGGCCCGCACGTACGAAGGGGGCCCCGCCTTTCCTGCGCCATGGTCGGCGGGGGCTGCCCTTCACTATGAGGACGATGGCCGAAAGGAAGAGCGCCCCTCCTCGTCCCACAGGACGAGGAGGGGCGCTCCTTTGCGTTCAGCCGTCGGCGTCGGCGGCAGTGGTCACCAATCGGTGAGGTCGACCACGCGTGAGCAGTGCGGGTCGTCAGTGTCGGTCGTGGTGAGCCTGTCTTCGTCGAGCAACGACGGCAGGGCCGCCAGCAGGGCAGTGAGGGCGCCACCGGGATGTACATCAGCGGCTGTGATCCCTGGCAGGCTCTCCTCGGTGTCGAGGTAGAGACGGATCCGGTCCGGGGCCCGGAGCAGGAAGCCGCACAAGCGCGCTTCTGGGTATTCCTCGGTGGAGGGGCAGGCCAGACAGCGCAGGAGGGTGAAGGTCCAGTCGTCGTTGGTGAAGGAGGCTGGATCCACCGTCGCGGGGTCCACGGTATACAAGGTCATCCCCATGACGGTGCTGACCCTGTCGCGGGGGTAGATGTGGGTGCCCGTGTGGACGGTGCGCAGGAGGGCGGCGACGTCGTGCGGTGTGCGCAGTTCGTCGCCCGTGCGTAGGGGAATCTCGTAGGCGGTGAGCCGGTCGGGGGCGTACTCGTCCTTGTCGCCGAGGACCACGCGCACGGCGCCCGTCGTGGGGGGTGCCGGGAGGACACCCCGTACGTGTTGGTCCTCGATGAGGGGTGCGTAAACGTGGTGGAGCAGCAGTCCCGTGATGTCGGCCTGCTGCTCCACAATCTCGTCGTGCTCGTATGTCACTGATTCACCCAGTTCGGACGCTTCTGCATGCCGCCATGCCCGCCGTAGTCGCGGCCGGCGCCGCCTGGATCCGGCACCGCAGGTGCCCGCCGGTGGATACGATCAGCTGAACCCAGGCCGTGGACGCCGGGCTCCCGGCCGGTACGTGCTGTAGACCCGCACGTACGAAGGAGGCCCCGCCTTCCCTGCGCCATGGTCGGCGGGGGCTGACCTTTCGTTGGGTACTGCGCCGCGCGTCAGTTGCCGAACGCGCCGCCCTTGACCGCGGCGACGAAGGAGACCCAGCCCGCCTCGGGGAAGACGCACGCGGGCCCGTGCGGGTTCTTGGAGTCGCGCACCGGTACGGCGCCGGGGAAGCCGTCGGCCACCTCGATGCACTCGGCTCCTTGCCCGTTGCTGTAGCTGGACTTGCGCCAGTCAGTCAGTGTGGACGCGTCAGGAATCATCTTCATCCTCGTACCTTCTCAGGTAATCGCGAATCAGGGTGAGGGATTCATGCTCCGGCAGGGCCTTGGAGCGGGCAACGTCAAACATGTGCGTAAGGGCAAGAACCTTATCCGGCGATTCCAGCAACTCCCCCGAAAAGAAGCTCTCGACGTATCCCGTCGTGGATCCGTTGCGGAAGGTGAGCAGGCTCAGACTGCCGCCCAGCATGGGGTGTTCCCCCTGGCTGAATGGAAGTACCTGGACTGCGACCTGGGACGGCTCAACTGCCGTGAGAACCTGGCGCAGTTGAGCCATCATGCACGCTGATCCCCCGATAGGCCGCTTTAATGCCGCCTCATCCATGATTGCCCAGTAATACGGTGCTTGCCGCCTTTTGAAGACACGCTGGCGGCGCATTCGCGTGGCGACCCGCTCGTTCGTCCGTTCCTCGGATTCGCCGGGTAGTGACTCGCGGAACAAGGCGTGGGCATAGTCCTCGGTCTGCAGGAGTCCCGGGATCAGACTGCTGCCGAAAACCTGAATGCGAGCCGCCTTGCCCTCGCGTTCCACGACTTCCCGGCCGTAATCGGGAATCGAGGCGTCCTGAGCCATGGACAGCAACTCGGCGAGGAGCCCGTCCGTGGCGAAATGCGTGTCCAGGTCCTCGGCGAGTGCCTCAGATGGCAGTTGCTCGCCCCGCTCCACCCGGCTGATGTAGGTGTGCGGGTAGCCGACCTTGTCGGCGAGGGCTCGTTGGGACAGGTTCGCGGTTTCCCGCATGCGGCGCAGGCGTCGCCCGAGCACTGTGCGCGGGGTGGCCCGGTCGTCGTCCTCGTTGTTGAGCTCCATTGCTCGAACACACCTTCAACTCGCTGTCCACTGGCTGACTTTGGTGACGCGTGCGGCGTGTGCCCAGCGTATTTCTTCGGCAATGCTGAGTGAGGACGGAAAGACCCCCGCGACCGCTGCAACGGCCCGGGGGCATGGTCATCAGCCCCGATGAGGTCGACGACGTGAATGACGATATCGCGAAGTATTTCGAGCCTTCGTCCGAAGGCGACGGTGCGCTCGAACACTCCGACTCCGTACGCCTCCTGCCATGGTCCAACGGTGACGGCAACCCCTGCTATCTCCTGGGGGACGGCACGGGCTATGTCTCCCGGGTTGCCGACGAAATCGAGTCTCTGCAGCTCGAAATGGCGGATGACCTCACCGGTCATGCGGACGATCTGCTCGGCTGTCAGCGGGTGAGCAACCGGGAGCTGCGCTTCCTGGCCCGTGGGCTGACCGATTCCCTGCGGGATGTGCGCCGCGTCGCGGACAGCAGGGGTGCGCGGCTGCGTGCGGCCGAGCGCTCGTCGGGCTGCGTGGACGGGCGCGAGGAATAGGGCCGGCCGTTCGGCTGCCGCTGTCGGCGGCGTCAGCTCAGTGCGAGGGCAGCGGTCGTTCAGTCCGAGCTGAACTTCCTCACCAAGGACCAGATGACCGCGACCGCGCCGACGACCAGGATCAGCCACTCCCACCAGTCGAGGGTGCCGTCGCCGCCGCCGTAGGAGCTGCCGCCGGAGTGGTAGTGGTGGGAGTGGTGGGCGCGGGCGAGCACCTCGTAGGTGAGGTGTGCCGGGTTGTAGGTCATGTGGCGGAGAGTAGGCGGGCCTACGGAGGGTTGCCATGGTGGGGCGGGTTCTGTGACCTGGACGATACGGCGGCCGTGATGGTGGCCAGGGGGTCACGCCGGGAAGCGGCGGGCTACCCAGCGCCAGGCCAGCTCCAGTAGGACGGCCGCCACCACTGCGATGGCGACCGCAACCCAGGGCATTGTCGTGCCGACCAGGCGCAGGGCGAAGAAGGTTTGCAGCCAGGGGGTGGCCAGGACGATGAGGAAGGCCAGGGCCATGGTCAGGACCAGGGCGATGCGCCACCAGGTGTAGGGGCGGGCGATGATCGCCAGGACCCAGATCGCGGTGAGGAAGAGGGTCAGGGTGGCCGCGCTGGTCTCGGCGGGGAGGGCGTCCGGGCCGGTGTAGTAGCTGCGGGCGAGCAGGTAGGTGGTGAAGGCGGCGACGCCGGCGATGAGGCCGGAGGGGATGGCGTAGCGCATCACGCGGCGGACGAAGTGGGGGCGGGCGCGTTCCTTGTTGGGGGCCAGGGCCAGGAAGAACGCGGGGATGCCGATGGTCAGGGTGGAGAGCAGGGTCAGGTGGCGCGGCAAGTACGGGTAGGGGATCTGCCAGCAGGCCACCAGGATCGCCAGCAGGACGGAGTAGACCGTCTTGGTGAGGAAGAGGGTGGCGACGCGGGTGATGTTGCCGATGACGCGGCGGCCCTCGGCGACGACCGAGGGGAGCGTGGCGAAGCTGTTGTTGAGGAGGACGATCTGGGCGACGGCGCGGGTGGCCTCGGAGCCGGAGCCCATGGCGACGCCGATGTCGGCGTCCTTGAGGGCGAGCACGTCGTTGACGCCGTCGCCGGTCATCGCGACGGTGTGACTGCGTGACTGGAGCGCGGCGACCATGTCCCGCTTCTGCTGCGGGGTGACCCGGCCGAACACCGCGCCCGCCTCGATCTCGGCCGCCATCGCGTCCCGTTCGCCGGACAGTGCGCGCGCGTCCACCGGGGCGTCCGCGCCCGGCAGCCCCAGCTTGCCGGCCACCGCGCCCACCGACACCGCGTTGTCGCCGGAGAGCACCTTGGCCCGGACGCCCTGGTCCTCGAAGTAGCGCAGGGTGTCGGGGGCGTCCGGGCGCAGCCGCTGTTCCAGGACGACCAGCGCGGCGGGCCGTACGTCGCGGGTGACCTCGGGGTCGTCCAGTTCGCGTACGGCGCGGGCGAGTAGCAGGACGCGGAGTCCCCGGGCGTTGAGCGCGTCGGTCTCGGCGAGCCGGTGGTCCCCGGACGGCAGCAGTACGTCGGGGGCGCCGAGCAGCCAGGTGCTGCTCTCGCCGTCCGGGCTGTTGAAGGACGCGCCGCTGTATTTCCGGGCGGAGGAGAACGGCAGTGAACGGGTGCAGCGCCAGCGCCCGTCCGCCGGATAGGTCGCGATGACCGCCTGGAGGGAGGCGTTGGGCCGCGGGTCGGATTCGCCGAGCGCGCCCAGCACCTGCCGGACGTACGCCTCGTCGCCGTCGAGCGTCCGCAGCCCGCTGACGTCCATACCGCCCTCGGTGAGCGTGCCGGTCTTGTCCAGGCAGACCACATCGACCCGGGCCAGGCCCTCGATCGCGGGCAGCTCCTGGACCAGGCACTTCTTACGGCCGAGCCGGATGACGCCGATCGCGAAGGCGACCGAGGTGAGCAGCACCAGGCCCTCGGGGACCATCGGCACGATCCCGGCGACCATCCGGCGGATCGCCGCGTCGCCCGGCAGCCCGAGGGTGAGCAGATGGCTGAGGATCAGGCCGAGCGCGGTCGGGATCATCATCCAGGTCACGTACTTGAGGATTTGGCTGATGCCGGTGCGCAGTTCGGAGTGGACCAGGGTGAAGCGGCTGGCCTCCTCGGCGAGCTGGGCCGCGTACGCCTGCCGGCCGACCTTGGTCGCGGTGAAGGCGCCGCCGCCCGCGACCACGAAACTGCCGGACATCACCTGCTCGCCGGGCTTCTTGACGACCGGGTCGGCCTCGCCGGTCAGCAGCGACTCATCGATCTCCAGGCTGTCACTCTCCAGCACCTCGCCGTCGACGATGACCTTGTCGCCGGGCCCGAGTTCGATGAGGTCGTCGAGCACCACGGCGGAGGTGGGGATCTCCTCGGTGACCCCGTCGCGCCGGACGGTCGGCCGGGCCTCGCCGATGACCGCCAGGTTGTCCAGGGTCTTCTTGGCGCGCAGCTCCTGGATGATGCCGATGCCGGTGTTGGCGACGATCACGAACCCGAACAGGCCGTCCTGGATCGGACCGACGATCAGGATGATCACGAAGAGCACGCCGATGATCGCGTTGAAGCGGGTGAAGACGTTGGCGCGGACGATCTCGGCGGCCGAACGGGAGGACCGTACGGGGACGTCATTGACCTCGCCCCGGGCGACCCGCTCCGCGACCTCGGCGGCGGTCAGTCCGGGGCTGACCGGTGTCCCGGTGGCCCTCCGGGCGGGCTCGCCACCCGGCCCGGACCGCTCGACGCCGGTCCACGCCCGCTCCGTCATGCCCTCGACGTTACGGGCGGAATGCGTACTTCACCCGCCGACGGGAGGGGCGGTCGCCCGAGGTCAGGACGGGTCGGCCGCCGCGGCGCGCTTGAGTGCGGCATCCCGTCCGCGGACGTACCAGATGCCCACCAGCCCCAGGCCGGCGCCGGCCAGACAGGTCCACACCCACCAGGCGTGGCCGTTGTCGGCGAACCAGCCGTAGAAGGGGAGCTGGCCGAGGAAGAGCACGAACCAGAGGATGGTGCCGCCGGTGACCGTGCCGACGACGGGACCTTCGAGAGGCGCCGGGGCCTCGCGCAGTTCGGACTTCTTCCACATGGTGCTCAGGATACGGGGGCGGGTGAGGGACCCGCGGGCCGACGTGGGTGCGTGCGCAGAGGCCCGGTGCCCCAAGGGTCTACGCGCGGAGATAGCGATCAGTGCATTGTTTATTCATACTGAACCTTTCTGGATGCGGCTTGTTCGGCTCGTATTTACCTCCAAGTCGATCCAGTTGATTGCGTTTTTGTTCGTGTTCCGGGCCCTTGGGCCCCCGCGCCTGCCCAGGCCCGTCCGACTGAGGTCCCCGCATGTCCCCCTCGGCCACCACGCCGGTCGGCATCCTCGAAAACCCAGGTCCGAAGCCTCCCAAGAACGGCTTGGACCGCCTCTTCAAGATCTCCGAGCGGGGGTCGACGGTCAGCCGCGAACTGCGCGGCGGTCTGGCGACGTTCTTCGCGATGGCCTACATCATCGTGCTGAACCCGATCATTCTCGGCTCCGGAGTCGATAAGTACGGTCACCATCTGGACAACGCTCAGCTGGTCACCGCCACCGCGCTGATGGCCGGACTGAGCACGGTCCTGATGGGCGTCATCGGCAATGTCCCGATCGCCATCGCGGCCGGCCTCGGCATCAACGCCGTGGTGGCGCTGCAGCTCGCCCCCAAGATGAGCTGGCCGGACGCGATGGGCATGGTCGTGCTCGCGGGTCTGGTGCTGATGATCCTGGTCGCCTCGGGGCTGCGGCAGCGGGTGATGGACGCGATCCCCAACGGGCTGCGGCGCGCCATCGCCATCGGCATCGGCCTGTTCATCTCGCTGATCGGCCTGGTCGACGCGGGCTTTGTGACCCGTAATCCGGACGCCGCGCACACCACCGTCCCGATGGGGCTGGGCCAGGGCGGACAGCTCACGGGCTGGCCGGTGCTGGTCTTCGTCATCGGCCTGGCGCTGATGTTCGTCCTGATCGTGCGGAAGACCAAGGGCGCGATCCTGATCGGCATGGTCAGCATGGCCGTCCTCGCGATCGGCATCAACGCCGTCGCCGACATCCCGGACGCCTCCTGGGGCCTGGCGGTCCCCAACGTCCCGGAGAAGATCGTCGACACCCCGGACTTCGGACTGATCGGTCAGATCAGCCTGTTCGGCGGCTTCCAGGAAGTCGGGGTGCTGACCGGCTGCCTGTTCGTCTTCACCGTGCTGCTCTCCGGCTTCTTCGACGCGATGGGCACCATCATCGGCGTCGGCGAGGAGGCCGGGCTGCTGAACAACGAGACCGGCCAGCTGCCGAACATGGGCCGGATCCTGATGGTCGACGGCATCGCGGTCGCGGGCGGCGGCTTCGGTTCGGCCTCCGCCAATACCTGCTTCGTGGAGTCCACGGCCGGTGTCGGCGAGGGCGCCCGCACCGGTCTGGCGAACCTGATGACCGGTGGCCTCTTCCTGCTCGCGCTGGTCTTCACGCCGCTGGCGACCGTCGTCCCCGCACAGGCGGCGACGCCCGCGCTGGTGGTCGTCGGCTTCCTGATCATGGCGTCGAACGTCCGGGACATCGACTGGGGCGACTTCACCATCGGCATCCCGGCGTTCCTGACGCTCGTCTCGATGCCGTTCACCTACAGCATCACCAACGGCATCGGCATCGGTGTCCTGGCCTTCATCCTGCTGCGCGCGGCGACCGGCCGGTTCCGGGAGGTCCCCTGGCTGCTGAACGCGGTCGGCTTCTGCTTCCTGGTCTACTTCCTGCTGAACCCGATCGAGCAGGCGCTGGGCGTCAAGTAGCCGGCCGGGCGTCAAGCAGCCCATCAGGCGTCACGTAGCCAGCCAGCGGCCGCCCAGTTTCTCCGTCTCGTCGACGGAGGACTTGAACCGCTCGTCGAAATCCTCGCGGATGAGCGTCCGGACCACGTAGTCCTGGACGCTCATTCCGCGTTTTGCGGCGTGCTGCCGAATGCGCTCCAGCAGCTCCCCGTCCACCCGCAGGCTGAGCACTTGCGATCCCATCCGGACACGGTCCCGTCCGTACGCGGTCAGCTGCGTCACTTTCGGCCGCGTCCTCACTCATTTGGGTGATGCGGGGCGGAAGAGGACCCTTGGCTTTCCTTAGAAAGGGTAATGAGTTACGCTAAAGACCATGCCGGAACTGTCCCCTCTCCAGCCCGACGGGCCGGAGGTGCCCCCCGACGACGCGGCCGCGGTGAACGCGCTGCGGTCCGCCGTGATGCGCCTGTCGCGCCGACTCAAGCACCAGCGGGTCGACGAATCGCTGAGCCCCACCGAGATGTCGGTGCTCGGCACCCTCGCCCGGTGCGGCCATGCCACGCCCGGCGAGCTGGCCCGCAAGGAGCATGTGCAGCCGCCGTCGATGACGCGGATCGTGGCCATGCTGGAGGCCAAGGGACTGGTCCGGCTCGAACCGCACCCCGACGACCGCCGTCAGAAGGTCGTCACGCAGACCGAGCAGGCCGAGGCGATGCTGGAGGAGAGCCGCCGTAAGCGCAACGCCTGGCTCGCCGAGCTGGCCTCCGGGCTGGACGCGGACGAGTGGGCGAAGGTGCGGGCCGCCGCGCCCGTGCTGGAGAAGCTCGCACAGCTGTAGAACCCGAGGCCGAGGAGGCGAACCCACTTTGAGTACGGGATCCGGAGCAGACTCCGCCCCCGCACCGAACTCCCACGACGACACGGTTTCCGACGACGCGACCGCGACCTCTCCGGGCCCCGCCCCGGCTGTCGCCGCCGGCCCCGCCGCCACACCGCGCAAGGGCACGTTCAGTTCACTGCGTATCCGCAACTACCGTCTCTTCGCCACCGGCCAGATGGTGTCCAATACGGGCACCTGGATGCAGCGCATCGCCCAGGACTGGCTGGTGCTCAGCCTCACCGGGTCCTCCACCGCGGTCGGTATCACCACCGCGCTGCAGTTCCTGCCGATGCTGCTCTTCGGCCTCTACGGCGGCGTCATCGCCGACCGCTTCGCCAAGCGCAAGCTGCTGCTCTTCACCCAGTCCGCCATGGGCGTCACGGGTCTGGCACTCGCCGCGCTCACGCTGAGCGGGCAGGTCCAGGTCTGGCACGTCTACCTGGTCGCCTTCGTACTCGGCCTGGTCACCGTCCTCGACAACCCCGCCCGGCAGGCGTTCGTCTCCGAAATGGTCGGCCAGGACGAGCTGCGCAACGCCGTCAGCCTCAACTCCGCCAACTTCCAGTCCGCGCGGCTGATCGGGCCCGCCGTCGCCGGTGTCCTGATCACCGCCTTCGGCAGCGGCTGGGCCTTCCTGCTCAACGGGCTCTCCTTCATCGCCCCGCTCACGGGCCTGCTGATGATGCGCACCGCCGAACTCCACAAGGTCGACCGCGTCCCGCGCAGCAAGGGCCAGCTGCGGGAGGGCCTGCGGTATGTCTCGGGCCGCCCCGATCTGATCTGGCCCATCGTCCTGGTCGGCTTCATCGGGACCTTCGGCTTCAACTTTCCGATCTGGCTGACCGCGTTCGTGCACCACGTCTACCACCAGGGTGCGGGCACGTATTCCCTGTTCAACGGGCTGATGGCGGCCGGTTCGCTGATCGGCGCGCTGCTCGCGGCCCGCCGCGCCAGCTCCCGGCTGCGGCTGGTGGTGGGGGCGGCGATGCTCTTCGGCGTGCTGGAGATCGCGGCCGCGCTCGCCCCGTCGTTCTGGATCTTCGCGATGCTGCTGGTCCTGATCGGCACGGTCGGCCTGACGATCAATGTCACGGCCAATTCGAGCATCCAGATGGCCACCGATCCGGCGATGCGGGGCCGGGTGATGAGCCTGTTCATGATGGTCTTCGTGGGCGGCACCCCGCTCGGCGCACCCCTCGTCGGCTGGATCACCGACACCTTCGGCCCGCGGATCGGCTTCATGGCGGGCGGTGCGGTCTCCCTGGCCGCCGCGGTCCTCATCGGTCTGATCCTCGCAAGGGTGGGCGGTCTGCGCCTCAAGATCGACCTGCGCCGTGGCCGTCGGCACCTCGCCTTTGTGCCCCGGGACCCGGCCACCGAGCCGTCCGGGGAGCGGGATCTGACGCCGGCGGCGTAGCGCACGGGATGCCTCGGCCCGCAGGGACGGGCCGGGGCGCCGTGTCCGCCGGATGCCCGGTGCGCTGCGCCACACTGGCCGCATGAGACTCTTCGCCGCCGTCCTTCCCCCCGCTCCCGCGATCGAGGAACTGGCCGCCGAGGTGGCGCAGTTGAAGCGGCTCCCGGCCGCCGACCGGCTGCGGTGGGCCGGCCGGGACAGCTGGCACTTCACCCTCGCCTTCTACGGCGAGGTGCACGGGGAGACCGTCCCCGAGCTGTCCGAGCGGCTGGCCCGCGCCGCCCGCCGCCGCGCCCCCTACGAGCTGTGGATCGCGGGCGGCGGCCGCTTCGCGGACCGGGTGGTGTGGGCCGGGGCCGACGGCGACCGCCCCGCCATGCGCCTCCTGGCCGACGCGGCCACCGCGGCGGGCCGCCGGGCCGGTCTCACCATGGACGAGCAGCACCGCCCGTATACCCCGCACCTCACCCTCGCCAGAAACCGGGTCCCCGGCCTGGACCTCCGCCCGTACGCGACCGCCCTCAAGGACTTCACCGGCCCCGCCTGGACGGTCGGCGCCCTCGCCCTGGTGTGCAGCCATCCCCCCGTCCCCGGGGCGGCGGGCACCCAGCCCCGGTACGAGACGGTGGGCACCTGGCCGCTGGGGCACTGAAGCCGGCGCGGCCAGGGGCCCAGGCGGGGGTCCGGGGGCCGCGCGCAGCCCTGCCCGCTGAAGCTCCGGTGGCCGTGCAGCCCCCGGCCCGCTGAAACGTTCGGGTCCGCCCCCGTTACGCTCAGAGGGTGGATCCCAAAACCCGTAACCGGATCATGTCCGGTCTGCTCGCCCTGCTGCTCGTCGTCGTGATCGTGGCGGCGGCGCTGCGCTGACGGCGGCACCGTACCGACGGCCGGTCCGACGGCCGCACGCACGGACCGCCGCACCGGTCCCCGTAAAGCGCCCGGCAGCGGCTGAAACCTCCGCCGCCGGGCGCCCCGCCCGTTCACCAGGCGAAGGCCTCCGGGCTCGGCCCCGGACCGGGGAAGATCTCGTCGAGTGAGGCGAGCAGCTCGTCCGGGAGGGTCAGTTCCACGGCCCGCAGCGCGGAGGCGAGCTGGTCCGCGGTGCGCGGGCCGACGATCGGGCCGGTGACCCCGGGCCGGGTGAGCAGCCACGCCAGCGCGACCTCACCGGGCGCCATCCCGTGCTTGTCCAGCAGATCCTCGTACGACTGGATCTGGGTCCGGATCGCGGAGTTGGCGAGCGAGTCGGCCGAGCGGCCGGAGCCCGAGCGGGCCGCGCCGCCCTCGCGCTCCTTGCGGAGGGCGCCTCCCAGCAGCCCGCCGTGCAGCGGGGACCACGGGATGACGCCCAGGCCGTAGCCCTCGGCGGCCGGGATCACCTCCATCTCGGCGCGCCGCTCGGCGAGGTTGTAGAGACACTGCTCGCTGACCAGGCCGTACGAGCCACGGCGGGCGGCGGTCTCGTTGGCGCGGGCGAGGTGCCAGCCCGCGTGGTTGGAGGAGCCGACGTAGAGGATCTTGCCCTGCTGGACGAGTACGTCCATGGCCTGCCAGATCTCGTCCCAGGGCGTGTCCCGGTCGACGTGGTGGAACTGGTAGAGGTCGATGTAGTCGGTGCCCAGCCGCTGGAGGCTGGCGTCCACCGCCCGCCGGATGTTGAGCGCGGAGAGCTTGTCGTGGTTGGGCCAGACCTTGTCCCCGTCCGGCGCCATGTTGGCGTAGACCTTGGTGGCCAGCACGGTCTTGTCCCGCCGGCCGCCGCCCTTGGCGAACCACGAGCCGACGATCTCTTCCGTACGGCCCTTGTTGGCGCCCCAGCCGTACACATTGGCGGTGTCGAAGAAGTTGATACCGGCCTGCTGCGCCGCGTCCATGATGGTGTGGCTGTCGGCCTCGTCCGTCTGAGGCCCGAAGTTCATCGTCCCGAGGACGAGTCGGCTGACCTTGAGTCCGGTGCGTCCGAGCTGCGTGTACTTCATGGTTCCCCAGCCAACGCCTTGAAGCGCACTCGAAGCAAGGACCGTTCGGGGTGGCGGTCAGCCGGGCCTCATACCGGCGCGACGGCCCCGGCCGGGACGGCGTACGGGCCGCCGACGCCCCACGCCTGGTGCATCGCCTCGGCGAACGCCCCGGCCAGCAGGTGCTCACCGCACTCCGACGGATGGGTCCCGTCGTAGGTGGCGCGGCCGGTCTCCCAGGCGGCCGGTTCGGAGGCCAGCAACAACGGGGAGGCGGGGGTGGAGAGATCGGCGACGGCCTTGGCCAGCAGCTCGTTGAAGCGGGTGCACTCGGCCCCGAAGGCGGCGTCCGCCGCCGCCCGCACATTGGGGATCACCGGCATCAGCACCGCCCGGATGTGCGGCGCCGCCTGGCGGGCCTGTGCCACGAACCGCCGTACGTTCTCCGCGGTCTGCTCGGCGTTCGTATAGAACCCGAGGTCTATCAGGCCGAGCGAGACCAGCAGGGTGTCGGCCTCGTACCGGCGCACCACGTCGCCGATCAGCGGGGCCATGTGCAGCCAGCCCTCACCCCAGCCGGCCAGATGGCGGCGGGCCTCGTCGGGGAAGCCGGGGTCGGCGTAGGCGGATGAGGTGGCGGTGCCCGCGGTGGGGTCATGGAGCGTGTGGCGCGGTCCGACGATGCGGTACGGGCCGTCGTAGGCCGCGTTCAGGTGCTGCCACATGCGGTAACGCCAGGTGAAATCGCCGGTGCTGCCGATGGTCATGGAGTCACCGACGAACATGATCCTCATCCGGACATGATGTCCGAGATTCCTTACCGGCCGGTACGTGACGCTGGCCACGCCACGCCCGCCACTACGGAGCGCGGGGTGCCGGACGGCTACTGCGCCCACGCGCCGCGGCCCGGGATGGCAGTCTGTGCCCATGCGTTCGCTTCTGTGCGCGGCCGGTGCCGCGGGAATCCTCTGGTCGGCGGCCGTCGTTCCCGCGGCGGCCGACGAGCCCGACGGCTTCACCATCAGCGATCCCCGGATCACCGAGTCCAGCGGGCTGGCCGCCAGCCGCACGCACCCGGGGATCTACTGGACCCACAACGACAGCGACGACGGCCCGTACATCTACGCCGTCGACGGCAAGTCCGGCCGTACGGTCGCCCGCGTCACGCTGCGCGGTATCGGCGACCCGCGCGATGTCGAGGCGATCTCGGTGGGCCCGGACGGCAACCTCTACGTCGGCGACATCGGCGACAACCTCGGCGGCAGCTGGAACCACGTCTGGATCTACCGCTTCCCCGAGCCGAAGCGGCTGCGCGATACCACCGTCACCGCCACCCAGTTCGATGTGAAGTACGCCGACGGACCGCGGGACGCCGAGGCGATGATGGTGCACCCCAAGACCGGCCGGGTCTACCTCGCCAGCAAGAAGCAGGGCGGCGGTGGCGCGCTCTACGCGGGCCCGCAGCGGCTCACCACCTCCGGCGTCAACACCTTCCGCAAGGTCGCCCCGGTCGATCTGTGGGTGACCGACGGCGCGTTCTCCCCCGACGGCAGCCGCCTGGTGCTGCGCAGCTACTTCGGCGCCCGCATCTACCGCTGGCAGGACGGCCGCCCCAAGGACCTCGGCAGCGTCGGCGTACCGGTCCAACAGCAGGGCGAATCGGTCACCTTCACCCCGGACGGCCGCACCCTGATGTACGGCTCCGAGGGCGCCGACAGCGCGGTCGAACCGGTCGGCCTGAGCGACGAGCAGCTGCCGGACGCGGCCGGCGACGACCCGGCGAACGGCGACGGCACCAACGGCAAGGACGGCAAGGGAAGTTCGGACACCGAGCTGGACCCCGCCTTCATCAAGGGCGCCATGGTCCTCGCCCTGGGAACGGGGCTGGTGGTGGCGCTGCGCAGGATGCTGCGGCGGCGGGGTTAGGGTCTGTCGTTTGGATCAGGCCGGGCTCGCGGGGCCTGATCCAAACGACGGACCCTAGCCCGTACGGGAGCGTCCGCTGCCGCTTCAGCCGGTGCGGGCGGCGATGAGCGCCGCGACGCCGTCCAGGAACGCGGTCAGTCCCAGCTCGAAGACGGGGGCGTCGTCCCCGGCGAAGGTGTCCTCGTCCAGGGCGGCCAGGGCGGGGTAGCGGCCGCTCAGCATCGCCTTGGACAGTACGGGTTCCTGTGCCTGCCAGAAGTCCGCGTCGCTGACGCCGGTCCGCTGCTCGGCGAGCGCGGAGTGCAGCTCGGTGCGGGCGATACCGGTGAGGAAGCCGCCGAAGGACACCAGGACATGGATCTTCTCGCGGTCGGCCAGACCGGTGCCGGCCAGGGCGCGCACCGAATGCTCCAGTGAATCCAGGGCGTTGGGGCCGAGCAGCGGGCGCGCCTGGTCGACCTGGAGCAGCCAGGGGTGCTGCTGGTACTGCCGCCGGGTGGCGTGGGCGAGGGCCTCCAGCGCGGGGCGCCAGCCGGCGGCCGGGTCGGGATGGGCGTCGGCGTCGAACTCCGCGACCTTGTCGAGCATCAGGTCGAGGAGTTCGGCCTTGCCCGGTACATAGCGGTAGAGGGACATGGTGCCGACGCCGAGATCGGTGGCGACCCGGCGCATGGAGAGCGCGCCGAGCCCCTCGGCATCGGCGACCGCCACCGCCGCGGTGACGATGCGGTCGAGGGTGAGGCCCGGCTTGGGTCCGCGGCTGGGCCGTTCGCCGAGGCCCCAGAGCAGCTCCAGGCTGCGCGAGACATCGCCGCTGCCGCTGTGTTCTGTCGTGGTCATCGTGCGGTCATCCTATGCCGCCGGGCAAAAACTGAGTACGGCGTACGCGCAATCGGGTACGGTGTACTCAGTTTCGACGTGGAGGGGAGCGGCGATGGCCGGCAGTACGAGCGAAACAGGGCACGGGACGCGAAGAGGGGCGGTGCACGTGCCGCCCGGGGTGGCGGTGCGCGCGGAGGGCCTGGAGAAGCGGTACGGAGACAAGCGGGCCCTGGACGGCCTCGATCTCACCGTCCGCCAGGGCACGGTGCACGGCCTGCTCGGGCCGAACGGTGCGGGCAAGACCACCGTCGTCCGCATCCTCGCCACCCTGCTGCGACCGGACGGCGGACGGGCCACGGTCGCCGGGCACGACGTGGTGCGGGCGCCGCAGCGGGTGCGCGCCAGGATCGGGCTGGCCGGCCAATACGCCGCCGTGGACGGGATATTGACCGGACGGCAGAACCTGGAGATGTTCGGCCGGCTCTTCCACCTCGGCGCCCGCCGAGCACGGGACCGGGCCACGGAGCTGCTGGAGCAGTTCGGGCTGGCCGACGCGGCCGGGAAGCCGGTCAAGGGCTACAGCGGCGGGATGCGCCGCCGGCTCGACCTCGCCGCCAGTCTGCTCCTCGCCCCCGAGGTGCTCTTCCTGGACGAGCCGACCACCGGCCTCGATCCGCGCGGCCGCAACGAGGTCTGGGAGGCGGTCCGCCGGCTCGCCGCGGGCGGTACCACCGTGCTGCTGACCACCCAATACCTCGATGAGGCGGACCGGTTGGCCGACCGGATCTCCGTCATCGAGCACGGCCGCACGATCGCCGACGGCACACCCGCCGCGCTGAAACGGCAGGTCGGCGGGGAGAGCCTCCAGGTGGTGCTGAGCGACCCGGCCGATCTCCCGCACGCGGTACGGACCATGGCGCGGGTCGCCGCGGACGGCGTACGGCCCACGACGGACGAGGCCGAACGGCGGGTCGGGGCCCCGGTGGCCGAGGGCGTGGCGGCGCTGACCGAGGTCGCGCGCACCCTCCAGGACGCGGGCGTCGGCGTCGAGGACATCGGGCTGCGCCGCCCGACGCTCGATGAGGTCTTTCTCCGTCTCACCGGACGCCCGGCGGCCGCGGCCGACGAGGAGGCAGCCGCATGAGCGCAGGCACCGTGCTCCATATCCCGTCCGACGGCCACCCCGGACCGGCAGAACAGGAAGACGGCCTCGCGCGCCGCGCCTACTGGGCCATCGCCGACTGCCTGACCATCGTCCGCCGGGATCTGACCCATCTCATCCGGCAGCCCGTCATCATCGCCTGGCAACTGGGCTACCCGGTCGTCTCCGTGGTGCTCTTCGTCTATGTCTTCGGCAGCGCGATGAATGTCGGCGGCGGGGTGGACTATCCGGCGTTCGCGATGCCCGGCATCTTCGCGATGACGGTCTCCTTCGGCTTCATGAACACCGCGGTGGCCGTCGCCATCGACCGGGAGCGCGGGGTCACCGACCGCTTCCGTTCGCTGCCGATGGCGCCGTCGGCCGTGGTCAGCGGGCGCGGGGTGTCCGATGTGATCAGTGCGAGCGTCGATCTCGCGGCGCTGGCCGTGATCGCCGTGATCGTCGGCTGGCGCTCCCACGGCAGCCCGGCCGCCACCCTCGCCGCCTTCGGGCTGCTGCTGCTTCTGCGCTTCGCCCTGATCTGGATCGGCATCTATCTCGGCCTGCTGGTCCCCAACCAGGAAACGGCCGGCGGTCTGTACGCCGTCGCCATGCCGTTCGGCATGATCTCCAGCGTCTTCACCCCGCCGTCGATGATGCCGGACTGGCTGGGCGCCCTCGCCCTGTGGAACCCGGTCTCCTCGACGGCCGGCGCCATCCGGGAACTCTTCGGCAACCCGGCCACCACGGGCGGCAGTTGGGTCGAACAGCATGCGGTGCTGATGGCCGTGCTCTGGCCGGTCGCGCTCACCGCGGTCTTCCTGCCGCTGGCGGTACGGCGCTTCCGGCGGCTGAGCCGCTGAGCATCGCACGGGCCGCTGAGCGCCGGCCGGGCCGTTGAGCACCAGCCGGGCCGCGACAGCGCACAGGCCCCGGCGGTTCGCCCGCCGGGGCCTGTGGTGCGCGGGGGAGGCCGCTACAGCTTGCCGATGACGTGGTCGATGCAGGCCGTCAGGGCCTCGACGTCCGCCGGGTCGATCGCCGGGAACATCGCGATCCGCAGCTGGTTGCGGCCGAGCTTGCGGTAGGGCTCGGTGTCGACGATGCCGTTGGCGCGCAGGGCCTTGGCGACGGCGGCGGCGTCGATGCCCTCGTCGAAGTCGATCGTGCCGATGACCTGGGAGCGCTTGGCCGGGTCGGTGACGAACGGGGTGGCGTACTTGGCGTCCTCGGCCCAGCCGTACAGGGTGCGGGAGGAGGTGGCGGTGCGGCGGACCGCCCAGTCCAGGCCGCCCTGGCCGTTGATCCACTCCAGCTGCTCATTGAGCAGGAAGAGGGTGGACAGCGCCGGGGTGTTGTACGTCTGGTTCTTCAGGGAGTTGTCGATCGCCGTGGGCAGCGAGAAGAACTCCGGGATGTGCCGGCCGGAGGCGTGGATGGCGCGGGCGCGCTCCAGGGCGGCGGGGGAGAAGGCCGCCAGCCACAGCCCGCCGTCGGAGGCGAACGACTTCTGCGGGGCGAAGTAGTAGACATCGGTCTCGGCGATGTCCACCGGCAGACCACCGGCGCCGGAGGTGGCGTCGACCAGGACCAGCGCGCCCTCGTCCGCGCCCGCGACCCGCTTGATGGGGGCGGCGACACCGGTCGAGGTCTCGTTGTGGGTGAAGCCGTAGACGTCCACGCCCTGCTCGGCGGCCGGCTCCGGGTGGTCGCCCGGGTCGGCGGAGCGGACGGTGGGCTCCTCCAGCCACGGCGCCAGCTTGGCGGCCTTGGCGAACTTCGAGGAGAACTCACCGAAGCTGAGGTGCTGGGACTTGCGCTCGATCAGACCGTGCGTCGCGATGTCCCAGAAGGCGGTGGAGCCGCCGTTGCCGAGCACGACCTCGTAGCCCTCGGGGAGCTGGAAGAGGTCGCGTACGCCGTCGCGCACCTTGCCGACCAGGTTCTTGACCGGGGCCTGGCGGTGGGACGTGCCGAGAAGGGAGCTACCGGTGGCGGCGAGGGCGCCGAGCGCCTCCGTACGCACCTTGGAGGGGCCCGCGCCGAAGCGTCCGTCGGCGGGCTTGATGTCAGCGGGAATCTGGATATCAGCCACGGGGGGAAGCCTAATCCGTTGCGCTGCGGGCTTCTGCCGAGCGTCCAGCGGGTGAGATGCCGGCCGCCCGTACGGTGGACGGGGCGTCCGCGGCGTAGAGGGTGGTGAGGGCGGCGGCGGCCTCCGCCATCACCCGGCGGGCCTCGGGCGGGGTGAGCACTTCCAGGGAGTCGCCGAACTGGAGCAGTTGGCGGACGGCGCGGAGGACGGGGAAGGCGAGGTCGAGGGTGGCCCACTCGCCGGCTCCGGCCTCGTCGCCGTCATCCGTACGGGGCGGTCCGGTCAGCGCCCCGCCGAGGATCCGTACCGCCAGATCCAGTCGGTCACGGCGGATCCGTGCGGTCACCCGTACCTCCGCGGGCCGGTGCTCCACCTGGCGCCGCAGCAGCTGCCAGACCTCGGCCAGCTCCACGCCCGCGCGGCGCCGTACGGGGACCTCGGTGAGGGTCGCGGACGCCACCCGGTCGGCCCGGAAGAGCTGCGGCCGGCCGCGCCGGTCGGCGACGAGGTACCAGGTGCCGGCCTTGGCCACCAGCCCATACGGGTCGACCGTGTACGTCCGCAGCCGGGTCTCGCCGCTGTGGCGGTAGCGGATGCGCAGCCGGAGGTCGGCGAAGACGGCCGTGTGCAGGACATCGAGGTCGACCGTCGCGCGGCGGCCGGTGGCCCCGTCCTCCGTGGTGGCGGGGGAGGACGGGCGGGTCGCCCACTTGTCCGGGTCGACCAGGATGCGGCGCCCGGCCAGCTCCGCGGCCGGACGGTGCGGCGCCGGCAGCGCCGCCATCACCTTTTGCAATGCCGAGCGGAGCGCGTCATCCAGGCCGAGCGCGGAGTGGGCGCCCTGCGCGGCCAGGATGAACAGGGCGCGCGCCTCGTCGGTGGTCATCCCCGTGACATCCGTACGGAAGCCGGGCAGCAGCGCGATCCCGCCGTGCCGCCCGCGTTCGGCGTAGACGGGCACCCCGGCCGCCGACAGCGCCTCGATATCGCGGTAGACGGTCCGGGCGGAGACCTCCAGCCGCTCGGCGAGTTCCGCGGCCGGCACCCGGCCGCGGGTCTGGAGCAGCAGCACGATCGAGAGCAGACGGGACGACTTCACAGCCGCTTTTATATATGACGATGGATGTCCAGTTATCGCGGAAGAGTGCGGGGCATGGAGATCAACACCGCCCCCGCCCGGCCGTCCGCCGCCACCCTCGAACCCGCCGCCGTCGAATCCCGTGCCCTCGAACCCGTCGCCCTCGCCGCCCTCATGGCGCAGGTCCGGGGCCCCGTCCTCGTCCCCGGGGACGACGGCTACGACGCCGAGCGGTCCGGCTTCCAGCTGGCACGGCAGCACCGGCCCGCTGTGATCGTCGGAGCCCGGTGCGCCGAGGACGTCGTCGCCGCGGTGCGCTTCGCCCGCGCCCAGGGGCTGCCGGTCGCGGTGCAGGCCACCGGGCACGGGCTGTCCGCGGCCACCGACGGCGGGCTGCTGATCAGTACGCGGCGGATGGCCGGGGTGCGGGTGGACGCGGCGGCAGGTACCGCGCGGGTCGAGGCGGGCGCCGTCTGGGGACAGGTCGTCGAGGCGGCGGCCCCGTATGGACTCGCCCCGCTCAACGGCTCCTCCCCGGGCGTCGGCGTCATCTCGTACACCCTCGGGGGTGGCGTCGGGGTGCTGGCCAGGACGTACGGATTCGCCGCCGACCAGGTGCGGTCCGTCGACCTCGTCACCGCCGACGCCCGGGAGCTGCGGGTCACCGCGGAGCGCGACCCCGAGCTGTTCCGGGCGCTGCTGGGCGGCGGCCACGGCCTGGGGGTGGTGACCGCGATGGAGTTCGGGCTGGTGCCGGTGGCCCGGCTGTACGGCGGGCAGCTGGTGTTCGGCGGCGAACAGATCGACGAGGCGCTGGCGGCGTATCTGCACTGGACCGGGACCGTCCCCGACGAGCTCACGTCATCCCTCGCTCTGATCGTCTACCCGGACCTCCCGCAGTTGCCCGCGGCGCTGCGCGGCCGCTACCTGGCGCAGATCCGGATCGCCTATACGGGGAGCGTCGAGGAGGGCGAGCGACTGGTGGCGCCGCTGCGGGCGGTGGGGCCCCGGGTGAGCGACGACCTGCGCGAGATGCCGTACGCCGAGTCCCACACCATCCATCGCGACCCGGCCGATCCGCATGCCTACGACGGCGACAACGCGCTGCTCAGCGGGCTGGACGCGGCCGCGCTGCGCCGGGTGGCGGCGCTGACCGGACCGGCCGCCCCGGTCATGTGCGTGGTCCAGCTCAATCATCTCGGCGGGGCGATGGCCAAGGGGGGCGTCTCGGCCGGTGCCCCCGCTGGCGCCCCGGCTGGCGCCCCGGCCGGTTCCGTCGGCCACCGGGACGCCCGTTATGCCCTGCGGGTGCTGTCGCCGCTCACGGGAGCCGTGGCGGGCGACGGGCCGGGCGGTGCGGAGGCGGCCGCCGCCCTGGCAGACGTCCGGGCGCTGCACGCCGAGGCGCTGGCGGCCGTCGCGCCCTGGCGGCTCGGCCGGAGCGTGAACTTCCTCTTCGGCGGGCACGGTGACCGTCCGGACGCCGACGAGGTGGCCCGCAGCGTGCACGCCCCGGAGGAGCACCGGCAGCTGGCCGCCCTCAAGGCTCAGCACGATCCGGACAACGTCTTCCGCTTCCATCCAGCCGCCGCCACGACGGACCGGGCGGCGGCCGCGGCCGCCCTCCCCGCCCCAGGACGCGGCAATTCGCCCGACATCCGGCCCGCCGACCGCCCATGAACCCGTCCCAGTGGGCAGGCTGGAGACATGGCTGATCGTACGGAGACGGAGAAGCGGGATCTGGCGAAGGAGTTGGCGGCCGCGGTACGGGGGGAGGTCTCGTTCGCCGCGGCCGACCGGGCCCTGGTGACCATGGACGCGTCCAACTACCGGCGGGTGCCCAGAGCGGTGGTCGCGCCCCGGGACGCCGAGGATGTCGCGGCGGCGCTGCGGGTGTGCCGGGAGCACGGGGTGCCTGTGGTGCCGCGCGGCGCCGGGACCAGCATCGCGGGACAGGCGACCGGCGTCGGCGTGGTGCTGGACTTCACGCGGCACATGCGGCGGATCGTGTCACTCGACCCGGCCGCCCGTACGGCCGTCGTTCAGCCCGGCGTCATCCTGGACGACCTGCGCGCGGCGGCCGGCGCCCACGGCCTGACCTTCGGCCCCGACCCCTCCACCCACAGCCGCTGCACCCTCGGCGGCATGATCGGCAACAACTCCTGCGGTTCGCACTCGGTGGCCTGGGGCACCACCGCCGACAGCGTCCGCGAACTGGAGCTGCTGACGTACGGCGGCGAGCCGGTACGGGCCGGCCGCGGCACGGACCCCACCGGCGCCCCCACCGGACTGCCCCCGGCACTCCGGGACGGCGTAAAACGCCTGGTGGACGGCGAGTTGGCGCTGCTGCGCACCGGCTACCCCGACCTGCCCCGCCGGATCTCCGGCTACGCCCTGGACGCGCTGCTCCCGGAGAACGGCACCGACCTGGCCCGCGCCCTCACCGGCAGCGAAGGCACCCTCGGGGTGCTGACCGAGGCGACCGTACGGCTCGTGGAGACCCCCGCGGCCCGGGTGCTCGCCGTCCTCGCCTACCCCGACGAGAGCGCCGCCGCCGAGGCCGCGCACACCCTCCTCCCGTACCGGCCGATGACCGTCGAGGGGATGGCCGCCGATTTGGTCGGCGATGCCGCTGGACTGCCCAAGGGGGGCGCCTGGCTGTTCGTGGAGATGGGCGGCGCGAGCCCCGGTGAGGCGGCCGCCCGCGCCAGGGCGCTCTGCCGCGCGGCCGCCGCGGACGGCAGCACCGACCACACCGTCGTCACCGACCCGGTCGGCCAGCGCGCCCTGTGGCGCATCCGCGAGGACGCCTCCGGTGCCGCTAGCCGGTTGCCCGACGATGGGGGTACCGCCCGCGCGAGCGGAGCCGAGCGTGGGGGAGAGGCGTGGCCCGGCTGGGAGGACTGCGCCGTCCCACCGGCCCAACTGGGCCCGTACCTCCGCGACTTCCGGGCCCTGCTCTCCCAGCACGGCCTGCGCGGCACCCCCTACGGCCACTTCGGCGACGGCTGCATCCACATCCGCATCGATTTCGACCTGCTGACGGCCCCCGGCATCCGCCGCTTCCGCGACTTCTCCTACGACCTCGGCGAGCTGGTCGTCGCGCACGGCGGCTCACTCTCCGGCGAACACGGCGACGGCCAGGCCCGCGCCGAACTGCTCCCGAAGATGTACGGCCCGGAACTCGTCCACGTCTTCGAGCAGTTCAAATCGCTCTGGGACCCGGCCGCCGGCCTCAACCCCGGCATGCTCATCCGCCCCGCGCGGCTCGACGAGAACCTCCGCTTCGCGGTGCTGCCCCGGCGCCCGGTCCCGGTGGAGTTCGGCTATCCGCACGACAACGGCGACTTCTCCGCGGCCGTACGGCGCTGCGTAGGCGTCGCCAAATGCCGCAACGCCACGACGGCACCCGGCTCCACGGACGTCATGTGCCCGTCCTTCCGCGCCACCGGCGAGGAACAGCACTCCACCCGCGGCCGCGCCCGCCTGCTGCACGAGATGCTGGCCGGCGAGGTGATCACGGACGGCTGGCAGTCACCCGAGGTACGCGACGCCCTCGACCTCTGCCTCTCCTGCAAGGGCTGCCGCAGCGACTGCCCCGTCGGCGTCGACATGGCCACCTACAAGGCGGAATTCCTGCACCACCACTACGAGGGCCGGCTACGCCCCGCCGCCCACTACTCAATGGGCCGCCTCCCCCAGTGGCTCCACGCCGCCGCCCCCCTGGCCCCCGCCCTCAACGCCCTCGCCCGTACCCCGCTGGCCACCGTCGCGAAACGCCTGGGCGGCATCGCCCCCGAGCGCCCGATCCCCGAACTGGCCACCGAAACCTTCACCCGCTGGTGGTGGCACCGCCGCCGGACCACCGGAGCCCCCCACCCGGCATCCGGCCGTACGACGACGGCCACCGGGGGAGCCTCCGGCCGTTCGACGACAGCCAACGGGGGAACCTCCGGCCGTACGACGACAGCCAACGGGGGAACCTCCGCCCGCACCGTCATCCTCTGGCCCGACACCTTCACCAACCACCTCTCCCCGGAGGTCGGCCGCGCCGCCGTACACGTCCTGGAAGCCGCCGGACTCCGCCCCCTCCTGCCGCCCACCGCCCCCCTGCGCCAGCCCGGCGGCGCCCTCCCACAACCCGCCGCCTTGCCCCGGCTGCACCGCCCTCCCCTCTGCTGCGGCCTCACCTACGTCTCCACCGGACAACTCGACCAGGCCCGCCGCGTCATGCGCCGTACGGTCGAGATCCTGAGCCCCCTCCTCCAGGACGGCCACCCCCTGGTCGTCCTCGAACCGAGCTGCGCCGCCGCCCTCCGCACCGACCTCCCCGAACTCCTCGCCGACGACCCCCGCGCAGCCCAACTGGCCCGCTCCGTACGGACCTTCGCCCAAGCCCTGGAAGAACTGGCCCCCGACTGGCAGCCCCCGCGCATCGACCGCCCCATCGCCGGCCAGACCCACTGCCACCAGCACGCCGTCCTCGGCGACGCCGCCGACCGCCGCCTCCGCGAACGCGCCGGCCTCACCGGAAGCCTGACCGGCGGCTGCTGCGGCCTCGCCGGCAACTTCGGCTTCGAACGCGGCCACTACGACGTGTCGGTGGCCTGCGCCGAGGACCAGCTCCTCCCCGCCGTCCGGCAATCCACCGCCAACACCGAGATCCTGGCCGACGGCTTCTCCTGCCGCACCCAACTGGACCAGCTCGGCGACCGGCGGGGGCGGCATCTGGCGGAGGTATTGGCGGAGGCACTGGGGGCGGAGGCGCTGTGGGCGGGGGAACCGAGAGCGACGTGACCGCCGTCCTCAAGCTGTGCATATACGTACTGCACACGCTTCGGCACATCCCGTATCGTGAATGACCGTCAGTAACGCTGGGGATGCTGGAGGCGGTTATGGCCCGTACCTGGGAAGCGGACCCGGCGGCGTTATTCGCCAGACGGCTGGGGAAGTCGGCGGCGGAGCTGGGCGTCTCGGCGGAGGAGGAGAAGTGCCCTGAGATCTGGCAGCTGGACAACGGTGACATCGCCGTCATCGGCCGTGATCTCACTGCCGACTATGGCCCGCGCTTGCCGAAAGGTGTGTCTCTCGGCCCTGACGAGCGGCTGGTCGTGATCCCCGGCAACATGCTCAGCGCGGCAAAGGTGGATATTCCCGATGCTTGATCTTCGTTGCCCGTCGCTCCCGGCGGAACAAGGCGTACCACTCGATGACGATGCCTATGTCAGCGACTTCCGGACGCGACGCAAGGCCATCCGCAACGGTGAGTCCTGGAAGCTGGAACGGCTGCAGCACTTTGAAGAGGATGACAGCCCCCGGCGGGACGCGCTCCGCCGAGGTGACTGGCCCGAAGCGCTCCGGCTTTTCCAGGAAGGGCTGGAGGCCGCGCGGAAGGCCGCTGATGATGACAGGCGACACGGCTCCCCGTTTCACCGCCTGCGCGTGGTGGAGGAGCCGCTGACGCCATACGTGCAGTGGGAGCTGCACTGGCTCCATATGCGTGCGGAGGTCGGGCATCACACCCGTGTGCTGCCCGCAAAGGAAGTGGCCACCGCCGAGACCGACCGCCTGCTGCCCGAAGTCGTCATCCTCGACAACCGCACCTTGTACGAGATTCTCTACACCGAGGCCGGGGCCTTCGAGAGCGCCCGCCGTTTCACCGAACCCGAGGTCGTACAACCCTGGGTGGCTTATGTGAAGCAGGCTTACGCGAGGGCCGAGGACATCCGGGCCTACTTCGAGCGTGCGGTGGCACACCTTCCACCACCGCCGGCGGCATGAACGGAGCGGACCATCAGCGCGCCCAGAGACGGTGAAGGTCATTCGCAGGACTCTCGAAACGACCTGTCAGGGGCGTCCCGCGACGTCGTGCAGGCCGGAAACGTTTCCGGCGATATCCACTTCCACCAGGGCCCGGCGCAGGGACACACCGGGCCCACTCCGCGGCAGCTTCCCGCCGATGTCCGTGCTTTCGTCAACCGCACTGACGAACTGCGCCAGCTGGATGCCATCCTGACCGGCCAAAACGGCGATCGCCTGGTGATCTCTATCCATGTGGTGGCTGGTACAGCAGGTGCGGGGAAGACCTCGCTGGTGCTGCACTGGGCGCATCAGGTGAAGGACCGCTTCCCCGACGGGCAGCTCTTCGTCAATCTGCGCGGTTACGACTCCGGCGAACCCGTCACAGCAGAGCAGGCGCTACGTCGCTTCTTGCGCGCACTTGGCGTTCCCGCCGACCACATTCCCCAGGATGTCGATGACGCCGCCTCTCTGTACCGCTCACTGCTCGCTGATCGGCGCTTCCTGATCCTGCTCGACAACGCTGCCACTGTCAGCCAGGTGCGTCCCCTCCTCCCTGGCAGTGGCAACAGTCTGGCAGTGGTCACCAGCCGTAACCGCCTCGCCGGTCTCGCGGTACGTGACGGCGCCCGCCGGCTGACCCTTGGCACTCTTCCGGAGCCTGCGGCGATCGCCTTACTGCACGCGGTGACCAGGGACTACCGGCCCGAGGACGATGCGGAAAAGCTCGCCGAACTGGCCCGTTTATGCGCTCGGCTGCCACTTGCCCTACGCATCGCGGCAGAGCGCGCTGCCAGCCATCCCCACATGCGGATCGACGATCTCATCGCCGACCTGAGAGACGAGTCGGCTCTGTGGGACGCGCTGAGCACTGGCATGGACGAGGAAGCCGAAGCGGTCCGCTCGGTCTTCGCCTGGTCCTACCGTGCCCTGCCCGCGCACTCCGCGCGGCTTTTCCGCCTGCTGGGAATCCACCCGGGCGCGGAGTTCAGCCTCCATGCGGCTGCGGCCCTCGCCGAGCTCAGCCTCGGCCGAGCGAGGCCTCTCCTCGACGATCTCGTCGGTGCCCACCTGCTCGAACAGACCGCACCGGACCGCTTCCAGTTCCACGACTTGCTGCGCGCCTTCGCCGCCGACCAGGCGCAGAGCGATGAACCGCCCGAGCAGCGGAGTGCCGCCCTGCAGCGGGTGCTGGACTGGTATCTGCTCACTGCCGACGCGGCCCAGAGCTGGATCAAGCCTGCCGAGCGACGCGCCCTGTTGGCGCCCTCCACGGCCGCTGTGCCTCCCGTGGCCTTCGCCGATTACGACGCGGCGGTGGATTGGTCGGACCGCGAACACACGACTCTGCTCCGCTTGGCACCTGCTGCATTGTCGGCCGGGTTCGACACCCTCGCATGTCAGCTGGCCGAGGTGCTGTGGAACGCCCGCTATCCCTCATCCCCGGTCACAGATTGGCTCGAAACGGGACGCGCCGGTCTGGTGGCCGCGGAACGGGCGAACGAATCGGCTGCCCAGATCAGATTGCTCAGCAACCTTGGCATGGCCTATCGGCAATGCCACCGGCTCGACGAGGGCCTGGAATGCCACCAACGGGCGCTGGAACTCGCGCGTATGACAGCCATGCCTTCCGAAGAGGCCCGTTCACTCAACCTCATCGGCCTGATTCACCTTGAGCGACGCCAACTCGACCTGGCAGCCACTTTTTTCGAGCGCGCGGCGGCACAATTCCGCGACGTGGACGAACACCGCAGAGCGGCCATCGCCCTTTCCAACATCGCCAGCACGCGCCTCGACGCGGGCCGCCTGCCGGAGGCCGAAGAGGCTGCTGAACAGGCGCTCGCCGCCCACCGAGCCCTGAACAACCAGGGGAGCGTGGGCAATGCTCTGTACATCGTCGCAGAACTCCGCAGGGAGCAAGGTGAGCTCACAGCAGCACAGCATGCGATCGAGGAAGCCCTCGATATCGCGCTCAACCTCCGAAATCACACCCTGGAAGGGTTTTGGCTGATCACCTTCGGCGATGTCCAGCGCGCCTCTGCGCGGTACGGCGATGCGCTGACCTCATACCAGCGGTCCGCCAAGCTCCACCGCCGCTTGGGAAATCGCAGCCGAGAAGCCCTCGCTTGGCGGGGCACGGGGCAGACCTATGCAGCAATGAACCGCCACAACGAGGCCGCTGCGTTTCATCGGCAGGCCGCCGCCGTGCACGCCGAACTCGACGATGCGTGGCAACTCGCCCTGGAGCTCGACCACCTGGCTGCCGCCGTGCATCCGGAGGACCCCGAGGCGGCTCGCGTCCACTGGGCTGAGGCATTGCCCCTCCTGTCCATGTACACCGACCCCCGGGCCGGGGCCGTACGGACCCGCATCGAGGGACGGCTGGCCGAGCCGCCTGGCGACAGGGGCTGACCTCGCGGTGCGCCGCATCCGGGCACGGTCCGGAGTACAGCGTTCGTGGCGACCCCGCTCCGCCTACGGGAACCCGTCCGCCGGCGTCAGGGGCGCCCCGAGCCCCGCCGCCTGACCGCCTCGGCACGGACGAGGCGTTCCCGGCGCACCATCGACGAGGGTCAGTAAGAGAACCGGACTGGCCGACCATTCCACCCACGCCCCACCGCACTTGAGGGCCAGACCACACGGCTCGCCTCGCTGGAGCGCTGCCATGGCCCCTACCTGCCCCTGACTGCCCAGCTCAGCCAGCACGCGCTGTCGCTCACCCGAGGGGAGACCGGAGGCCATGGTCCGTGCATCCACGCCCATGAGTCGGACCGCGCGTACAGGGCTATACGTGACGATCGCTGTCCAGGAGTCCAGGCGATCCGCATGGACGGACCGATAAACGAACCGCTCGCACCAGAAGCCGCGCGTGAGAAGACCTGACGCCGTTGTGCGCGTCATGCTGCCTCCCCGACAGTCGGTCCCTGAAGAGAGGCCGTACTACGGGCACCCCGAGCGTCCGGTCGCGCCACAAACGCATACGTACACCCCTCCGCATCAACTGCCCTCAACACAAAAGGAATTCCGGCCACCAAGCCCTCCCTCGCCCACCGGTATCCGGCCGCATCCTCCAGCCACGCACGCACCACGCCGTCATACGGGGCGCCTAACTGCTGCGCCACCTGCTCCGCCCGCGCCCGGACCCAGTCCAGGGCCCGGCCCGGCGAGTACGACGTCCAGCCACCGAGGTCGATCGAGGCCCCGCCCGCATACCGGGCCGTAGCCTTCACCCGATAGACCACGGGCCTCGGCTCCCTCAGGGCCCCTGCGGCGCCGCTGCCGGTGCGCGTGCTGGTGCCTGCACCTGCCCGCGACATGACGCCGAGGCATCGCCTACGGCCACCCCGGCCAACAACTCGGCCCACACGGTCTTTCCGGTGCCGTCCCGGTCGACGCCCCAGCACCTTGCCAAGGCGTCCACCAGCACTAATCCACGCCCACATTCCTCGTCCTCCTCGGCGTCTTTCATCACAGGCAGTTCGTCACTCGCGTCCCACACCTCCAGCCGGAGATGGCCGCCCGCCCACACGAACCGGACCCCGACCTCCGCGTCGGCGGACGCTTGCGCCCGCACGGCATTGGTGACCAGCTCGGACAGCAACAGCTCGGCGGAGTCGGCGAGTTCTCCACTGATGCACCAGACCCGAAGCTGCTGCCGGAGCGCCCGACGGGCCTGGCCGGGGCACCGTTTGCCGCCGGGGAAACAGTGGGCGGCAGTGGGCAGCGGGTCGGTTGTGAGTCGTGTTGCTACTGGTCGGGCGCGTGTGGACATGGCTATCCCCTTGCTGCGCATGACGGAGCGTCAAGATCACTTGCGCGTTACGAGCTTTGAACGCTCAGTGATGTTACGCATAGAGTGCACTCGCCCACAATGAGAACGCAATGATTGCGAACTGCTTCGGCGTGTTCGAACTGGGTTGAGTTGAGCCGTGGTGGTCGCCAGACTCGCGGTATCGCCGAGCCATCGAAGGGACCGCACGTGGCGGACAAGCGACAACATCCCCCAACCGTGAGACTCCGGCGGTTGGCCGCGGAACTGTGCCGGCTTCGTGCGGCTGCGGGGATGACCCGTGAGGAGGTCACGGAGAAGAAGGGGATCAACGCGGCGACGCTCTATCGAATCGAGAAGGCGCGCGCCCGACCGCAGAAGCGGACGCTGGTCGCCTTGCTCGATTTGTACGAGGCGACCGAAGCCCAGAGGGCCGACCTCCTGGCCATCCAGGCCGGTTCCAACGATCAGGGCTGGCTGCGTCCGTACCACTCGGAGCTGCCCGAGGAATACACGGCCTACATCGGCTTTGAGGCCGAGGCCCGCACGGTGCGCAACTATGAGTCGTTGTTTCTACCCGGCCTCACGCAGACCGAGAGCTACGCCCGCGCGGTCATCAAAGGCGTGTGGGCGGCCGCCAGTCATAAAGAGGTGGAGCAGCGAGTCCAGGCGCGCATGGAGCGACAGGCGTTGCTCAGCAAAGAGAACCGGCTGCAGCTCTGGGCGATTGTCGATGAGGCGGCTCTGCGACGTGTGGTGGGAGGGACCAAGGTGATGCAGGAACAGGCGCGTCACCTGCTCCACCTCATGGAGGAGCCGAACGTCACGTTCCAGGTGATCCCCTTCGACAAGGGAGCGCACGCAGGTATGCCTGGAAGCTTCGTGCACATGGACTTCCCGGACCCTGCGGACCCGGAGTTGGTCTACGTGGACACGCCGGCGGGCGATCTGTTCCTGGAGTCAGAGGCGGAGATGCGCCGCTACAAGTCGATGTTCGAGCACCTGCAAGCGGTGGCTGTGGGGCCGAACGACAGTGCTGCCCTACTGGCTAAGGTTGCAGCAGCGAGAGACTAAGAAGAGGTGTTTGGAATGGGCTACGACCTCTCCGGCATAGCGTGGCGGAAGAGCAGTCACAGCAGTGCGAACGGTCAGTGTGTAGAAATCGGTGATGGCCTTCCGGGCGTCGTTCCCGTACGCGACAGCAAGCACCCCGCCGGCCCTCGTCTGGTCTTCGGCGCGGGTGCGTGGACGTCATTCCTGGCGAAGCTGAAGGAAGACCACCCCACAGCCTTCTGAGACTGCGGGCGCGAGGCCGCCGGTAGGCAAGAAGGTGCCCCCTGGGTCAAGCATTTGACCCAGGGGGCATTGCCGTCACACGCGGCCTCAGCGCAAGCCCTCAAGCGCCTTCAAAATGAGCGCCCGCGCCTCCGCGCCGTACACGGCCATGCTGTTTAGCTGTTCGAACGCCTTCAGATACAGGGCGACTTCGGGGGCCTGGGTGATCTTCACCTCCGCTGACACCAGCTCGACCGAGACGAGACCGTCGTCGTATACGTGAAACGTCTCCTGCGGCAGGTGGGCCCGCTCGCGTGCCGTCGGGATGACTCCCAGCGAAATGGACGGCAGGTCGTTGGCCGTAAGCAGGTAGTTCAGCTGGTCGGCCATCGTCTGCATGTTTCCGAGCTGGTGGTACAGCACCGCTTCCTCGACGAGCAGAACGAACCGGCGCTCCGGCTCATGGATGACCCGGGAGCGCTCGACGCGGGCCCGCGCGGCCTCCGCGCTGTCGTCGAAGGGGAGTTCTTCCTGCAATTCCGCGACGACTGCGCGCAGCACTGCGGCCGCGTACCCCTCGGTCTGCAACAGGCCGGGCACGAGGGTAGAGGAGTAGATGCGGAACAGCCGGGTCTCCTGGAATCGCTGAACCAGACTGTTCTGGAGTGGTGTCAGCACGTCGCGTACCTTGTGGCGCCACTCGGTGTACGTTGACTCGCCGCTCGGCCTGTCCTGCTGCATCGCATCACCTTTCAATGTCGGTCGGCTCTTCAGTTGATTAATTGCATCCGGAATGCCCCCTGGTCGAATTCAATTCGACATTCCATTGATTCTCTCTCATTTGGTGCCGATGGCATGTCTCGCGCGGTCGATGATCTGGTGTGCGGCGTGACCGTAAACGGCGGATTTCTGAAGCGTCTGCCACGTTCGGAGGTAAGTTGAGACGCTGTCAGGGTCATCGATCCGGAGTCCCGCATGCCATGTCTCGACAGCAACAAGGCGCTCATCATGGATTGAGAATCCGCTTGCGGGCGGTACCCTCACGGCGGCAGTAAGTGGCACGGTACCCAATTCGACGGTATCCAAGCCGATAGTCCCGGAGATTCGGTCCAGTTGCCCAGCGAGAACTGATGGTGGGCAGATCAGTGTGTAGAGGACTGGTTCCCACATCAGGAGGTGATATTTGCGTCGGTGATCGTACAGCCCTTGCTGGCGTTTCATCCTTGCGCGTACGGCGTCCTCGGTATCTTTTGGGGAGCGCTGTAGTTCTGCATAGCGGCTGAAGATGTGGCGTGCGTAATCAGGTGTCTGGAGAACTCCAACGATCATGGCATTTTGCCATGCATGGAAGACGGTTGATTGTGCATGCTGGGCGTTCAAATCCTCCTGAACAGCCCTGTGTCCGGAGCTGAGCAGCCGCCGCCATGTGCGATGGTGTGACTCTATTCCGTGGAGACGCGACCGGAGTTCGTTGAATGTTTCGGGCTGATCGGTCCCGTCTGCCCACTGCTGGAGGTCTTCGATCGTGGCCGTCTGGCGGCCCCGCTCCAGCTTGCTGACCTTGGACTGAGTCCAGCCTAGACGTTCGGCCAGTTGTGTGCCGGTGAGCCGACCTCCAGGTCGCGAGGTACGGAGTTCGCGCAGTCGAGCCCCGAGGGCAACTCGCGACTGCTGGAAGTCGGTCACCAAATCACGTTCGCTACTCCTTAGCAGTCAATTGCGCCGCGAACTGCTTGAAAGGAACGGCGTGGTGCCACGCCGCGTCGCGTACCTGGGCGTACCTGAGTACACGTTCGGGTTCCTTGATCAGCTCGACGTCAATCAAGTTGTCCGCGTCGTCGAAGTTGAGCAGTGCGACAAGCCGCGAATCGAAGATCCAAAAGTCCTCGGCCGGCAGATGGAGGCGAATGGCATCTGAGCGCCACAGGTTGCGGATGTCCTCTCCGACCGCGCTGTTCCGCTTCGCATTGTCAAGGAGGTAGAGCTGTCCTGTGGTTGCCGGATTGTCTACGATGCGGACCCGCTCGAAGCGCTTTCCGAGAGCGGACTGTTCACGCCGCCGTGCGCACCAGTCCGGGCTGACACCCTCCCACGCTACTGGCTCGCCCCGCGTGAACTGGGCGTAGGTTGTGGTGCCTTCGTCGCTTGCGTAGCGCCCCCGCGTCTCCAGGCGCCAAGCCGTATGTTCGAACGAGGTGAAGAGTCGTCCGAAGGCGTCCAGATCAATGATCTTCGGCACGCGTGTGACCTCCTTGGGCCCGAAGTCGACGAGCAGTTCTCGCGGCACCACGATCGGAGTTTCGCCAGGAGACAGACGTTGAAGCTGTGCGATGTCGTCAGGGTCGGTCAGCTGCGGGCCGTGCACGATGATCTCGCCGCTGTCGACGTCCTCGTGTACTGACGGGCAGCCGTCTTCATCACTCCCCGTGCCGTTGAAGCGCAGTCGTCGCGCCATGATCTACCCCCTTCGTAGGCATGTTGAGATCAGGATTGCGTCTTACTGCACGTCTCAACCAGGGGGTGAGGCCCATGACATGAGAATGCCAGAGAATAGTCGAGGAGGCATCGAGAATATCGGAGAATATCGTTCTCCGTAGCCACCCCTGGCTCTCTAGCGTCCTGGTCATGACTACACCGGACCGGACTAGCCCCGTCGAAGTGGCCGAGCCCCTGCACCATGCGCCAGCCCCTGACGGGGTCGTCGAATTCGGCAGTTCTTCGTGCCACGTTGAGGATGCGTCACCCGAGGTGCTGCTCTCGGTGCGGGCTCATTCGCGGCTGGAGTCCCGTTGTCCAGATTGCGCTGTGCTGGAGCGCGGCCGGAAGCAGGCCGAGGCGGACCGGGATCCCAGCAAGGTGACCGACTTCAACGTCTTGATCGTCCGGCACCGGATGACGCACCCGGCAGGACCGTGAACGACAGCGGGCAGTCCTGAAAACTCCCGCCCCGGCCGCCATTCCCTGGCAGGACACGGCCGGAGCGGGTGGGCCCGCAAGGGGCCCTCGCAAGTGCACGACGACGCGCGGACCGACCGCGCGGCGGCTCAGCACCCGAGGAGATGACCATGCGATACCGATTCGGCCCGGTCAAGTGTGGCGGCGATGAGGACGACAACCAGGGCGGCAACCCCAACGGAGGGTGCGGCGACGGCCAGGGCTGTGGCCGCCAGTAGTCCGTGGACCGGGCGGCCCTCAGCCCGCGAAACGGGCGAGGGCCGCCCATTCGGACCAGTGCAAGCACGGCGTTCGCAGCAGGGAGAGAGATGACCGGACCTCACCACCACGGCTACGTCTGGCTCGGCAGTGGCGATGTGCTCGTGAAGCCGGGGGACGCGCACCGGCGCCCGGACCACCCGGAGTTCCGGTCCGCGCAGGTGATGCCGTTGCAGTGCGCGGACTGGCTGCTGAAGCCGGCGGACCGGATCGAGGCCACCTTCGAGGAACCGAAGGTGGCGGCCGACTGGTACGACGCGCAACTCAACCGCTACGCGGAACTCTTCGTGGGCTCGTACGCGCCGAAACCGTTGTACGAGGAGACCGTACGTGTCCTGTCCGTCGGTGAGGACCGGGTCGGGGGCTGGTGAGTGAGCGGTGGGCGGTTTCTTTCGTTGAATCTGATTGCCTGTAGTCCGCATCGGGTGCGGAGTGATCTTGCGTGCCCGTTGCGGTAGCCAGCCCGTCCGTCGCAGGCCGCCCCGGCCCGCCCCAGCCCGCCCCAGCCCGCCCCAGCCCGCCTCCCCGTCTCGGCCCATCTTGGCCCGCCCCGGCCCGTCTCGGAGTGGAACCTTCTTGCCCTGGGGTGGGCCGTACTGCCCTGGTGGGAGCTAGGCGCGCAGGGGTGTGTGGGGCCGGTGCGCGCCGGGGGGTGTGCACCGGTGTGTGCCGGGCGGGGTGGTGGAGTGGTGTGCTTCCGGTGGTGGGGGCTGGGGTGGTCGTGGCCGGGTGTGGGCGGGCGTGGTGGGAAGAATGGCAGTGCAGGGGAGAAGTCGGCCGGCGTGCCTGGGTGGGCGGTGCGGGAGGGCTGTGGGTCCGAGCGCCGTGGCGGGCTGAGGGCGCCGTGAGGTTCTGGGGGCGATGGTGCGGAGTTTTGACCTCAAGGCGGAAGCGGAGATGCGGCTGGATTCCGATCGGCGGGCGGAGGAGCTGGCGCGCAAGCGCCGCGAGAGTCCGGCGGCGGCCGCGGAAGGCACCCAGGCCCCCGTCCCGGCTGGCGGGTCGCCCCCGGCCGGGGCAGCGGAGGGCGACGACCGTGAGCAAGAGGGATGAGTCGTGTCTCTGGCGGGCCGACCGGGTGCGGGGTTTCCGACCGCCGGCCCGGCAGTCGGGTTGCCGATCGCGGGCCCCGACCCTCGGTGAGGCCCCTTCATCGGCGCGTGCCCTGGCTCACCTCATCGGTACGAATTCCGGCAGAGTGAGGGCCGAATGCGCCGGACGTCCCTCCGTGGACGGCATGGCGCTGAGGTTGCGCAGCATGTCGTTGCGCTGTTCCAGGGCGCGAGCGGTGGTCGGGAAGAGTGTGGCGTCGCCCTCGCCGACCTGGTCCTGGTTCGCGGTCACGAACTCACGGGTGTGGTGTTCGTAGGCGGCGAAGCCCGCGGTGTGGTCGCGGTCGGCCAGGGAGCCGGCGAGCATGTACGCGCCGACGAGCGCGAGGCTGGAGCCTTGTCCGGTGAGGAACGAGGGTGCGTACGCGGCGTCGCCCACCAGCGCGACCCTGCCGCTGGACCAGCGGGGCATGCGGATCTGGCTGACCGCGTCGAAGAACAGGTCATCCGCGTCGCGCAGGGCGGCAAGCATGCCCGGGACCTCCCATCCCGCGTCTGCGAACACCGCGCTGACCAGGTCCCGTTGGGCTTCCGGGTTCCGGAACGCGTCGAGCGGCGGTTCGGGGTGGGCGAAGTTGAGGAGGGCGTGCACGTCGTCGTGGTCTCCCACCGCGTAGAGTGCCGCGGCCCTGCCCGGGGTGTTCCACAGCACGGTCTCGTGGGAGAGACCGAAGGTGTTGCGCAGGGTGAACCCGGCGAAGCAGTAGCCGAGGTAGCGGTGGAACTGCTCTTCGGGGCCGAATGCCAACTCGCGGGTCCGGGAGTGCAGACCGTCCGCGCCGATCACCATGTCGAACGTACGCCTGCCGCCCCCGCGGAAGCTGACGTCGACCCCGTGGCCGGACTGGTCGAGGGCGTCGATGGAGTCGTGGAACAAGAACTCCACGTCGTCACGGACCGCCGCGTACAGCGCGTCGCTCAGGTTGCCACGCCGCACCTCCAGGTCCTGGCCCGCGACACCGCCGGTGAGGGTGTGCGGGTTGACCGAGGCCACCTCGCCGCCGTCCGCGTCGAGGAAGGTCAGCCGACGCAAGTCGATATGCGCGTCCAGTAGTTGCGGGAGGATTCCCATCCTCCGGACGACTTCGAGTGCGGTGCCGCGCACGTCGATGGGGTAACCGCCCTCACGGAGTGTGCCTGCCTTCTCGACGACCGTGACCGCGAATCCGTAGCGGTTCAGCCAGAACGCGAGGGCGGGCCCCGCGACCCCGGCACCGGATATCAGGACCGTGCGCCTCGACGTGGTACGGATATTTCTCAACAGACCAGTGGGGGTCATTCCTTGGCTCCTTTGCTCATGGTGCGGACGACAAGCAGGGACAGCGCCGTGAGGGCGGCGGCTATGAGGAAGCCGGTGGCGAAGGCCGATTCGGCCGGGACATCCGATCCGGAAGGCGTCCCGGCGGTGAGGAGCGCGCCGCTGACCTGCACGCCCACGGCGTAACCGATCACGCGCGTCACCAGGACCAGGCTGGTGGCGATGCCGGTGTCGCTCCGATCGACGGATGTGGCGATGCTCGTCACCATCGCCGTCACGCACAGGCCGTTGGCCAGCGCGATCAGCATCTTGCCGACGACGAGGTGCCAGACCTCGGTGTGCACGGCTGCCAGGGCGATCAGGGCGGCGGCCATCATGACGACCCCGGCGGTGACCACGGCGCGCGAGCCGAAACGCCGCGCCCCGATCCCACCGACCGGCCCGGCCAGCGACGCGGCCACGGCGCCGGGCAGCAGGAAGAAGCCGATCTCGGTGGCGTTGGCCCCGAATCCGTACGCGTCGGTGGACACCGCGAACAGCTGTGGGACGAGATAGACCGCCACCGAGGTACCGACGCAGATCACGAACGTCAGCACACACGCCTTCCACACCGCGGGCCGCGCCAGCATGCGCAGATCGATCACCGGCGAGGCCGCACGGCGCTGGGCGGCTATCCATCCGGTCACGAAGGCGGCCAGCACCACGAGGAGGGCGCCGAGTACGAGTGGCTGCGAGCCCATGTCGGGCGCCAGCGCGAGCACGAGCATGAGCGTGGCGAGCGTCCCGCTCAGGAGAACGAGGCCGGGCCAGTCGACCCCGGCGGCGGCGTCCGAACGGCCCGGCCGGCCCGACCGGCCCGACTGGCCCGACTGGCCCGACGCGCCCGGCGGATCAGGCGGCATCAGCCTGGTCAGCAGCACGGTGGACGCGATGACCGCGACCGTCGGCAACGCGAACATCCAGTGTCGGGACAGCCCTTCCGCCACCGGCCCGGCCGACAGCGTGCCCGCCATCCCGCCGCCCACGAAGAACCCGCTGACCACCCCGATGGCCACCTTTGACTCTTCCGCGGGGAGGTGTGTGCGCACCAGGATGAACGACAGGGGCAGTGCGCCCACCATCGCGCCCTGCAGTACCTGACCGAGCAGCAGCACCGGCAGGTTCGGCGCCAGGGCGGACACCAGACCACCGGCACAGACCACCGCCATCAGCCGGATCAGGACGCGTTTTCCGCCGTAGCGGTCGCCTAACTTGCCCGCGACCGGTGTGACGAGCGCGCCGGTGATGAGCAGCATGATGCTGAGTAACGCCCCTTCGGCGGGGCTCATATCCAGCTCGCGTTGCAGGAGCGGGAGCGTCGGCGTCACCACCGACTCCAAGGCACCGGTGGCGACGGCCAGCATGCCGAGGGCCCCGACAGCGGCCTTCCCGATGCGGACCGGGGGAGCAGCCAGAGTTGCGGTCATGGACATCCTTCCGTCATTGCCGGGCGGGTACGGGGGCGGCCGTACGCATCGCGTAGCGCTGCTGTCTTGTCGGGTCCGCTGCGCTGTCTTGTCGGGTCCGCTGCCGTCTTGCCGGGCCCGGCGCGGACACGGCGGCCGTTCATGCGTGGCGCGGTGCGGTGTGCAGGGTGCAGGGTGCGTTGCGGACAGGTCAGAGGTCGTCCGGCGGGGTGAACTCGTGTCAGCCGTACCCGAGTTGGCGCATGCACGGCTCCGCCGGGCGCAGCGGATGTATGAGTGCGACACCCGCCCGCCAAGCCAGTATTACACTACACCGTGCAGTGTAGAACGGTTACGATATGCCCATGCCGACCACGAAGACACTGCGCGAGGGATCCACACGGAAGCGGGCCGCCATCCTCACGGCGGCCCGGGAGTTGTTCCTCGCCGACGGCTTCGACCGGTCCAGCGTCGACGCGGTCGCCGCCCGTGCCGAGGTGTCCAAGCGGACGGTCTACGACTACTTCGGCGACAAGCAGACGCTGCTGAAAGCAGTCGTCGACGCCGTCGGCCAGTCACTGATCACCACGGTCCGGCGCACCCTCGACGACACCCTCACCAGCCTCACCGAGGCCGCCGACCTTGAGGACGCGCTGGTCACGTTCTCGATGCGGATCTCGACCGACATGCTCGGCTCGGCGGAGTACGCAACGCTGCAACGACTGGTCCGGGTGGAATCCGGCCACCTGCCGCACCGGGGCTACAACTCCATGGCCGACGCCCCCGACGAGGCACTTGCCGAGCGCTTCGCCGCCTTCGCCGCGGCCGGGCTGCTCGACGTCCCCGATCCCCGCCTCGCGGCCGATCAGTTCATCGCGCTGACCTTCGGCGTCGCGCTGGACAAGCTCGGCTCCGCGAACGCCGCGGAAGACACCCGCGTCCGGCCACTCGTCGTCGAGGGAGTGCGGACCTTTCTCCGGGCGTATCGCAGGGTGTAGGGGCTGAGGCGGCAGCGCCACTGCCGGGGGAAGGGTTGTGCACGGTGGACCGGGCACCGGACCCGGTCGGCGTCTTCCGCGGCAGCGCTGTCCGGATGGCTAGTTGGCCTCGGTGAACGTCTTGCGGGGGTCCTCGCCGGTGGTCCACCAGACGCCGAGGCGTTGGCGGGTCAGGTGCCATCCGGTGGTGTCCCGGGTGAACTCCCAGTCGTAGGGGCCGCCCATGGCGTAGGGCGAGGCGGTTGCCGTGGGGCTGGTGACGGCCACGAACCACATGTAGCCGATGCCGGTCGCTCGGTCGCCCTGCGCCTCGAAGTCCATGTTGAGGATGTGGTGTTGCATGCTGGTGTACGGGGCCTCGGCCTCCATGACCTTGGCCAGGATCGCCTCCCGGCCGTGGATCCGCTCCCACGGGCCGAACTCCAGGACCGCGTCCTCGGCCCAGCAGTCGATCCAGGTACGCCAGTCCTTGCGGTCCAGCGCCCGCCAGCCGTGGATCAGCAGCGCACGCAGGGATTCCTTGTCCTCCAGGCGTTGCAGGCGTTGGGTGAGGGTGGCGAGGTCGGGGGCGGGGGCGGGGGCATGGGCGTCGGCGTCGGCGTGGTTGTGGTCGCCGTTGGGGGTGGGGGAGTTGTTGTCGTTGACGGGGGTGATGGGCACAGGGGCTCCTCTGCGGGGCGGCGGTGGGGAGGCGGATTACGGGCACCGGGTGGCGGGGCGGCGACGAGAGGGTCGTGCCGCCGGAGGTGCCGGATGCCGTAACTCTGTGCCGACGAAGGGCAGGCAGCCAGGACGGGCCGAGACCGGGTACCGCACACCCAGGCAGCGGACCGCCCCCCGGCTCCCCCGCCTACGGATGGTCAGCCACCGCCCATCGGCTCCCCCGCTACCCCCGCCCCATCACCTCATGGGCCAGCGCGATCAGGTCCGGGATCCGCGGATGCCCCGGACCATCGCGCCAGGCGATGACGACGGGGACGGGTGGGGCGTCGGTGAGGGGGACGTAGGCCATGGCCGGGTGGGGGTGCATTTCGGCGGTGGCGGAGGTGGTGACGCCTACGGCGCGGCCGCCGGTGATGGCGGCCAGCCAGTCGTCGCTGTTGCCGATGGTGATCGTGGAGGCGGGGCGGGCCGAGGGCGGCCACAGGTCGAGAGAGGTGACGCCGGAGACGGTGTTGACGGCGATGGTGCGGTCGGCCAGATCGGCGAGGGAGAGCGTGGTGCGGTGGGCGAGCGGGTCGTCGGCGGGCAGGCCCGCGACTCTGGGCTCGGTGGTCAGGCGCTCGGTGATCAGGCCGGGGGCGCTGACCTCGCCGCGCAGCAGGGCCGCGTCCACCTCGCCGCGGGCGAGACCGGCCGTGCGGTCGTCGATACGGAGGAGTTCGAGCGGGGTCGCCGGGTGCTCCTCGTGCCAGCGGCGGAGCAGCGTGGTGGTGTCCGTACCGGCGCCGGCCCAGGCATGGCCCAGCCGTAGTGGCCAGGCGGTGCGGTGGGCGTAGCCGAGCGCACGGTCGAAGGAGGCCACGGCGACGGCGGCGCGGTCGCGGAAGGACAGGCCGTCGGGGGTGAGCGCGAGGTGATGGGTGGAGCGGTCGACGAGATGGACACCGAGGGACTGTTCCAGCTGGCGCAGGGTGCGGGAGACGGCCGGCTGGGTCAGATGCAGCCGCTCGGCGGCGCGGGTGATGCTCAGGGTGTCGGCGATGGCGAGAAAGCAGCGGAAATGACGCAGCTCGATGCTCATGCGTGCGGAGCATAACAACAGGAGAAAGCGCATTTCACGGACCGGAAGCGCGGGCCGTAGCGTGGTGGCGTGAATGCTTCGCCCGAGCGACCCGATGGCGGCACCCCCGGCACCCCCGCCGGCCCCGCGACCCCCGCCACTCCCTCCCCCTCCGTGGACTCCGCGCCCGCCCATGACGGCGGGCTGGTGCACCCCATACCGCCGTCGCCCGAGGTGCTGACGGCGGAGGCGCAGGCCGGGGGCGGCGGCGCGGCGGGTGCGCGCGGGCGGATCGGGTCGGTGGCGCTGGTCATCGGCGGGATCGTGTCGCTGCAGTTCGGCTCGTCGGTGGCGGTGCTGCTCTTCCCGCGGGCCGGTGCGCTGGGTGTGGTCACCCTGCGCCTGGTGGTCGCCGCGCTGGTGCTGCTGGTCGTCTGCCGCCCCAGGCTGCGTGGCCATGCGCGGGGCGACTGGGCCACGGTGCTGGCCTTCGGCGTCGCACTGGCCGGGATGAACTCGCTCTTCTACCAGGCCATCGACCGTATTCCACTGGGCGCCGCGGTCACCCTGGAGTTCCTCGGGCCGCTGATCCTGTCGGTGGTCACCTCCCGCAGGCTGCTGAGCCTGGTGTGGGCGGCGTTGGCCCTGGGCGGGGTGGTGCTGCTGGGGCGCGAGGGGCTCGACGGGCTCAACCTCGTCGGAGCGGGGTTCGCGCTGGCGGCCGGCGGGCTGTGGGCCGCGTACATTCTGCTCTCCGCCCGTACGGGACAGCGCTTCCCGCAGGCGGACGGGCTGGCGCTGGCGATGACCGTCGCGGCGCTGCTCAGCCTGCCGTTCGGCATCGTCAGCGCGGGTTCCGCCCTGCTCAACCCGGTCACGCTGGGGCTGGGCGCCGCGGTCGCCCTGATGTCGTCCGTGCTGCCCTACACACTGGAACTGCTCGCCCTGCGCAAGCTCCCGGCCGCCGGTTTCGCGGTGATGATGAGCCTGGAGCCGGCCGCCGCGGCCACCGCCGGATTCCTCGTACTGCACCAGGCACTGGGCTGGGCCGAGGTACTGGCGATCGGCCTCGTCGTGATCGCGAGCGTGGGGGCGGTACGGAGCGCGGGGGCGCACAGCTGAGCCATGGGCCGGGCGGCCTGGCCGCCCGCCAGTCCCGGCCGACGTGGCCGCCCGCCCGCCAGACCTGCCCGGCCTGGCGGCCCGCCAGGCCCGCCCGGCAGCCACGTCAAACTCCTCAAATCGCCGCCTCCGCAACCCACTTCCACCCCCCGGCGTCCCCCTCCACAACGGACGGCTGACGATCACCCGGGAGAGCGCATGGCGAAGAAGGACCGGACGAAGGACCAGAAGAAGGACCAGACGAAGGGCCAGACGACGGACGCGGCGCGGGAGAAGGACCGCGAGAAGTGGATGGCGCGACTCCAGGTGCGGCTGGTCACTCAGCCGGGCGTGGACCGGGCGGTGGTGCTCCAGGCGGTCAAGGAGGTCACGGCGCACTGCGCGGAGACGGGAGAGCACCCGCGGGATGCCTTCGGTGACCCGGACGCCTATGCCGTGCAGACCGCCGCGCGGCTGGCGCCCGCGGACCGGGCGGCGCGCGAGAGGCGGCGCGACTCCATGGTGGGCACGCTCGGCTCCGCGCTGAAGAGGGCGGGGGAGGTCACCGGCCTGTGACCGGTTGAAGCGACAGGCGCGGTTGAAGCGACGGGCGCGGTGGAAGCCGCGTGCGCGGCGGACGGCTCCTCCCCTTCTCACGTAGCAACTACTTCCGCCCCGCGGGGCAGCGCCGCTGACGGAAAAATCATGCACGCATGCTTGATTGTTTCCGGCGGCGCTGCCACGCTCGGAGCGCACCCGCACCACACCGCACCCGTACGGCCGCAGCGCTTCGCCGCGGCCGTCGCCGTTTTCCAACGCGCCCCGCTGTTCCGGCAGTTGGGTGGATGAGGGGAGTGTCGCGTGTCCGATCCCGGCGCCGTACTGGCGGATCTCAGGGCGGAGAGCGAGGAGCTGGACGCACTGGTCGCCGGGCTGCCGGCCGAGCGCTGGGCGGTCCCGACGCCCGCCGAGGGCTGGACCGTCAGCCATCAGATCGCCCATCTGGCCTGGACCGACCGGCAGGCGCTGCTGTCCGCCATCGACCCGGACGGGTTCGCGCGGGCCGCGCGGGAGGCGTTCGCCGCACCGCTGACCTTCGTCGACGAGGCCGCCGAGGCAGGTGCCCGTACGCCGCCCGCCGAGCTGCTCGCGCAGTGGCGGGCGGGGCGGGAGGAGTTGCAGCGCGCGCTGGCGGAGCGGCCCAGCGGCGAGAAACTGCCCTGGTACGGCCCGCCGATGAGCGTGGCGTCGATGGCCACCGGACGGCTGATGGAGACCTGGGCGCACGGCCAGGACGTCGCCGATGCGCTGGGCGCCACCCGCACCCCCACCGCCCGGCTGCGGCATGTCGCCCGGATCGGCGTACGGGCCCGGAACTTCTCCTTCGCGGCACATCAACTCACCCCGCCCGCCGAGGAGTTCCGCGTCGAGCTGCGGGCGCCGGACGGCACGGTGTGGGAGTACGGTCCCGCGGCGGCCGGGCAGCGGGTGACGGGCGAGGCGCTGGAGTTCTGTCTGCTGGTGACCCAGCGGGCGCACCGGGCCGATCTGCCGTCCGTACGGGCCGAAGGGGCGGACGCGGAGCGGTGGCTGGAGATCGCGCAGGCGTTCGCGGGGCCGCCGGGGAAGGGGCGGGCGCCGTCCGGGAAGGCCGCCACGTCATGAGCGGCGGCAGCGCCGTGCGCCCCATGAGCGGTGGAGACGCCGTACGTCCCATAGGCGCCGACCCCGCCCTGCTCCGCGTCGGCAATGCCTCCGGCTTCTACGGCGACCGCTTCGACGCGCTGCGCGAGATGCTCACCGGCGGGCCGCTGGACGTCCTGACCGGCGACTATCTCGCCGAGCTGACCATGCTGATCCTCGGCCGGGACCGGCTGAAGGACCCCACCCGCGGCTATGCCAAGACCTTTCTGCGGCAGTTGGAGGACGGGCTCGGCCTGGCCGTCGAGCGCGGGGTGCAGATCGTCGCCAACGCGGGCGGGCTGAACCCGGCCGGACTCGCCGATGCCGTAAGGGAGTTGGCGGCCAAGGTAGGGGTGTCAGTCAGCGTGGCGCATGTGGAGGGGGATGATCTGCTGGCGCGCGGCGGGTGGGGCGAAGGGGTGCTGACCGCCAACGCCTACCTGGGCGGCGGGGGGATCGCCGCCTGTCTGCGGGCCGGTGCCGATGTGGTGGTGACCGGCCGGGTCACCGATGCCGCGCTGGTCAGCGGCGCGGCCCAGGCGCACTTCGGCTGGCGGGCGGAGGATCTGGACCAGCTGGCCGGTGCGGTGGCCGCCGGGCACGTCCTGGAATGCGGCACCCAGGCCACCGGCGGCAACTACTCCTTCTTCGGCGCCCATGACCTGCTGCGGCCCGGCTTCCCGCTCGCCGAGATCGCCGCCGACGGCAGCTCGGTGATCACCAAACACCCGGGCACCGGCGGCGCGGTCACCACCGGCACGGTCACCGCCCAGCTGCTGTACGAGACGGCCGGGGCCCGCTACGCCGGGCCGGATGTGACGGCGCGGCTGGACACCGTACGGCTCACGGAGGAGGCGCCGGACCGGATCCGGATCGACCAAGTACGGGGCGAGGCGCCGCCGCCGACCCTCAAGACCGGGCTGACCCGCCTCGGCGGCTGGCGCAACGAGGTCACCTTCGTCCTGACCGGGCTGGACGTCACGGCCAAGGCCGTGCTGGTCCGCCGCCAGATGGAGGCGGCCTTCAACGGGGCGGGGAACCCTCCGGCCGAGGTGCGCTGGACGCTGGCCCGCACCGATCACGAGGACGCCGACGTCCAGGAAGAGGCCAGCGCGCTGCTGCGCCTGGTGGTGCGGGATCCCGACCAGGACGCGGTCGGGCGGGTGGTCAGCGGCGCCGCGATCGAGCTGGCGCTGGCCAGCTACCCCGGCTTCCATGTCACCGCGCCGCCCGGCAAGGGCACCCCGTACGGGGTCTTCGAAGCGGTGGCGGTGGACGCGGCCGAGGTGCCGCATCATGCCGTTCTGCCGGACGGCACTCGCGTCAGCTGTCAACCCGTGCCCGAAACCCGGGAGTTGGTGCGGCTGCCCGACCCGCCGCTGCCCGAACCGCTGCCCGCCGGGGCCACCCGGCGCGGGCCCCTCGGCCTGGTCGCCGGGGCCCGCAGCGGCGACAAGGGCGGCTCGGCGAACGTCGGGGTGTGGGCCCGCACCGAACCGGCCTGGCGGTGGCTGGCCCATGAGCTGACCGTCGAGCGGTTCCGGCAACTGCTGCCCGAAACCGCCGAACTGCCGGTCGACCGGCACGTACTGCCGAATCTGCGCGCGCTCAACTTCGTCGTCGACGGGCTGCTCGGCGAGGGCGTCGCCGCGCAGGCCCGGTTCGATCCGCAGGCCAAGGCGGTGGGGGAGTGGCTGCGTTCGCGGCACATGGACATACCGGAGGTGTTGTGGTGACCGTGCTCGGAACCGGGCTCGACCCGTCGGGCGCCGAGTACGCGGAGCGTCGTACGGCGATGCTCGCGAAGCTGGCGGAGATCGAGGCCGAACACACCAAGGCGACCGAGGGCGGCGGCGAGAAGTACGTCGCCCGGCACCGCAAGCGCGGCAAACTGCTCGCCCGGGAGCGGATCGAGCTGCTGGTCGACCCCGACACCCCGTTCCTGGAGCTGTCGCCGCTCGCGGCCTGGGGCAGCGACTATCAGGTCGGCGCCTCGCTGGTCACCGGCATCGGGATCGTCGAGGGCGTGGAGTGCCTGATCACCGCCAATGATCCGACGGTGCGCGGTGGCGCCAGCAATCCCTGGACGCTGAAGAAGTCCCTGCGTGCCCACGAGATCGCCTTCGCCAACCGCCTTCCGGTGATCTCGCTCGTCGAGTCCGGCGGCGCCGATCTGCCCAGCCAGAAGGAGATCTTCATCCCGGGCGGGGCGCTGTTCAAGGACCTCACCCGGCTGTCCGCGGCCGGTATCCCGACCGTCGCCGTGGTCTTCGGCAACTCGACCGCGGGCGGGGCGTACGTCCCGGGGATGTCCGACCACGTGATCATGGTCAAGGAGCGCGCCAAGGTGTTCCTGGGCGGCCCGCCGCTGGTGAAGATGGCGACCGGCGAGGAGAGCGACGACGAGTCGCTGGGCGGCGCCGAGATGCACGCCCGCACCTCCGGGCTCGCGGACCACTTCGCGGTGGACGAGCCGGACGCGCTGCGCCAGGCCCGGCGGGTCGTCGCCCGCCTCAACTGGCGCAAGGCGCAGCCCGATCCGGGCCCGGCCGCACCGCCCAAGTACGACGAGGAAGAGCTGCTCGGCATCGTCCCCGGCGACCTCAAGGCCCCGTTCGACCCCCGCGAGGTCATCGCCAGGATCGTGGACGGCTCGGACTTCGACGAGTTCAAACCGCTCTACGGGCCGAGCCTGACGACCGGCTGGGCCGAGCTGCACGGCTACCCGGTCGGCATCCTCGCCAACGCCCAGGGCGTCCTCTTCAGCGCCGAGTCCCAGAAGGCCGCCCAGTTCATCCAGCTGGCCAACCAGCGCGACATCCCGCTGCTCTTCCTCCACAACACCACCGGCTACATGGTCGGCAAGGAGTACGAGCAGGGCGGCATCATCAAACACGGCGCGATGATGATCAACGCGGTGTCGAACTCGAAGGTCCCGCACCTGTCCGTCCTGATGGGCGCCTCCTACGGCGCCGGCCACTACGGCATGTGCGGCCGCGCCTACGACCCCCGCTTCCTGTTCGCCTGGCCCAGCGCCAAGTCCGCCGTCATGGGACCGCAGCAGCTGGCCGGCGTGCTCTCGATAGTCGCCCGCGCCTCGGCCGCCGCCAAGGGGCAGCCGTACGACGACGAGGCCGACGCCGGGCTGCGCGCGATGGTCGAGCAGCAGATCGAGTCCGAGTCGCTGCCGATGTTCCTGTCCGGGCGGCTCTACGACGACGGCGTCATCGACCCGCGCGACACCCGAACCGTCCTCGGCCTGTGCCTGTCCGCCCTCCACAACGCCCCGGTCGAGGGCGCGCGGGGCGGCTTCGGCGTCTTCCGGATGTGAGGCAGAAGTGATCCGTTCCGTACTCGTCGCCAACCGCGGCGAAATAGCCCGCCGGGTCTTCCGTACCTGCCGTGAGCTGGGCATCTCCACCGTCGCTGTGCACTCGGACGCGGACGCCGGGGCCCCGCACGTATGGGAGGCCGACACCGCCGTACGCCTACCGGGCGACGCCCCCGCCGACACCTACCTGCGCGGCGATCTGCTGGTACGGGCCGCGCGGGCCGCGGGCGCCGACGCGGTCCACCCCGGCTACGGCTTCCTCTCCGAGAACGCCGCCTTCGCCGCCGCGGTGACCGATGCGGGCCTGGCCTGGATCGGCCCGCCCGTTGCCGCCATCGAGGCCATGGCCTCCAAGACACGGGCCAAGGAACTGATGGCCGAGGCCGGGGTGCCGCTGCTGGCCCCCGTCGACCCCGGGCAGGTCACCGGGGCCGATCTACCGCTGCTGGTGAAGGCGGCGGCGGGCGGCGGCGGCCGCGGCATGCGGGTGGTGTCCGAACTGGACGTTCTGGAAGGGGAGTTGAAGGCCGCGGCAGCCGAGGCCGCGTCGGCGTTCGGCGACGGCGAGGTGTTCGTCGAGCCCTATGTCGTCGGCGGCCGCCATGTCGAGGTGCAGATCCTCGCCGACGGACACGGCACGGTCTGGACCCTCGGCACCCGCGACTGCTCCCTCCAGCGCCGCCACCAGAAGGTCATCGAGGAGGCCCCGGCCCCCGGGCTGTCCGAGGAGCTGCGGACCACCCTGCACGGGGCCGCCGAGCGGGCCGCCCGCGCCATCGGCTACCGGGGCGCGGGCACCGTGGAGTTCCTGGTGGACCGCGCCGGACGGGCGTACTTCCTGGAGATGAACACCCGCCTCCAGGTCGAACACCCCGTCACCGAGGCGATCTACCGCCTCGACCTGGTCGCCCTCCAGCTGAGCATCGCCGAGGGCCGCCCCCTGGACCCCGCACCCCCGCCGCCTCACGGACACGCCGTGGAAGCGCGCCTCTACGCGGAGGACCCGGCGGCCGGCTGGCAACCACAGACCGGCACCCTGCACCGCCTGGAGCTGCCCGACGGCGTCCGGCTGGACTCCGGGGTGACGGACGGCGACACCATCGGCGTCCACTACGACCCGATGCTCGCCAAGGTCATCGCCTGGGCCCCGAGCCGGGACGAGGCCGTACGCAAGCTGGCGGGCGCCCTGGAACGGGCCAGGATCCATGGCCCCGTCACCAACCGCGACCTGCTCGTACGCTCCCTGCGACACCCCGAGTTCACAGATCCCGGCGCCCTGGACACCGGCTTCTACGACCGCCACCTCGCCGAACTGACCGACTCCGACTCCGGCGCCGACTCCGGGGCCGCAGGCGCGGCACTCTTCGCGCTCGCCGCCGCCCTCGCCGCCGCCCACGGCCGCTCCCGCTTCGGCGGCTTCCGCAACGTCCCCTCCGGCCCCCAGACCAAGACCTACGCCCGCGCGGGCACCGAGCACACCATCCGCTACCGCCTCGGCCGCGACGGCCTGCGGGCCGAGGACTTCCCCGGCGTACGGCTGCTCACCCTCGGCTCGACCGAGGTCGTGCTGGAAGTCGACGGCCTGCGACGGCAGTTCACCATCGCCCGCTACGGCGACCAGGTCCACGTCGACGCCCCACCGATCCCCGGCACCACCACCCCCGCCTCCCACACCTTCACCGCCTTGCCCCGCTTCCCCGACCCCACCGCCCGTACGGAACCCGGCTCCCTCCTGGCACCGATGCCCGGCACGGTCGTACGCATCGCGGACGGCCTCACCGAGGGCGCCCAGGTGACGGCGGGCCAGCCCCTCCTCTGGCTGGAGGCCATGAAGATGGAGCACAAGATCACCGCGCCGGCCGCCGGCAGCCTCACCGCCCTGCCCGTGCGTACTGGCCAGCAGGTCGAGGTCGGGGCCCTGCTGGCCGTCGTGGCCGAGGCGACCGAGGCGACCGAGACGGGCTGACCCACCGCACCTCACCTCACCCACCGCACACAAGGAGTCTCAATGAACGAGTCAAGCCTGCTGCGCGACGGGCAGGGCGGGGGTGAAGACCCGGTTGTCGCGCAGAAGAGCCCACAGAACGCTGGCCCGTCGCCGAGCCAGAGCGATGACGGCCTGGACATGCTTGCAGCCCTCGCCGCGCTTCTTGAGGTAGAAGTCGCGGTTCGGCCCCTCGCGGATGATGCTGGTCTGCGCGGACATGTAGAACACCCGTCGCAGTCGGCGGCTGTAGCGCTTGGGCCGGTGCAGGTTGCCGGTCCGGCGTCCCGAGTCGCGTGGGACGGGCACGAGCCCGGCCGCGGAAGCGAGATGGCCGGCGTCCGCGTAGGCAGCAAGGTCACCTGCGGCAACGACGAACTCGGCGCCGAGTATGGGGCCCATGCCGGGCAGGGACTCGATGATCTCCGCCTGCGGATGACTGCGGAAGGTCTCGCGGATCTGCTTGTCGATCCGCTTGAGCCGGTCATCCAGGGCGAGGATCTGTGCGGCCAAGTCGGCCACGATCTGCGCGGCGACGTCCTCGCCCGGCAGCGCGGTCTGCTGGGCCTGGGCGGCTTCCAGCGCGGTCGCCGCGACGGCATCGGCACCTCGCACGCTGCGGTTGGCCAGCCATGCCGTCAGCCTGGCCCGGCCGCGGCGGCGGATCGCGGCCGGGGTCTGGTAGCCGGTCAGCAGCACCAGCGCGCCCTTGTGGCTGCTGTAGTCGAAGGCCCGCTCCAGCGCGGGGAAGACACCGGTCAGCACGTCGCGCAGGCGGTTGATCATCCGCACCCGGTCAGCCACGAGGTCGGCGCGGTGGGCGGTCAGCAGTGCGAGGTCGGCGGCCAGCTGGGCCGGCACGCCGATCACGGCGAAGTCGCGGCGATGGCGGGCGGTTTCGGCGATGACGTAGGCGTCGCGGGCGTCGGTCTTGGCCTCGCCATGGTAGGCGCCGGACATGCGGTTGACGGTGCGGCCGGGCACGTAGACGGCCTGCTGGCCGTGGGCTGCGAGCAGGGCCAGCAGCAGCGCGGAGGACGTGCCGCAGATGTCCACCGCCCAGGAGACCTCGTCCGCCAGATCGAGGATCTCGCCGAGCGCGGTCAGGATCGCCGATTCGTCGTTGTCGATCTTCTTCGACCACAGGGTCGCGCCGGTCTCGTCGACCACCGCCGCCCAGTGGTGGCCCTTGCCTGCGTCGATGCCGGCCCAGACCTGGGCCTGCCGCTTGTCCACTTGCCCCTCCTCGTTCCGCACAGCGTGCCGTCGGCCCGAGGAACACCCCACTGTCATCTCCGTAAACAGCGACCGCACAAGGCGCGCACATCTCAATCAGCAGCCAGGGCGCCCCGGAGAGCCGGACGGCCACTCCTTGGGAGCCACGACTGGCAAGCCGCCATGAGCCACATCCGGCCCTCCCGGGCCGACTAACAACTTACGGAGCCGTCATGAGCAGTGCCATGAGCAACCCTGTGATCGAGACCGAGGAACAGCGCGCCCTGCGCGACGCCGTCGCCGCGCTCGGCAAGCGCTACGGCCGCGAGTACGTCACCCGGGTCGTGGCCGAGGGCAAGCACACCGACGAACTGTGGGCGGAGGCCGCCAAGCTGGGCTACCTCGGCGTCAACCTCCCCCAGGAGTACGGCGGCGGAGGCGGCGGCATCGTCGAACTCTCCCTCGTCCTGGAGGAGCTGGGCGCGGCCGGCTGCCCACTTCTGATGCTGGTCGTCTCGCCCGCCATCTGCGGCACCGTCATCGCCCGCTTCGGCACCGAGGAGCAGAAGCGGACCTGGCTCCCGGGCCTCGCCGACGGCTCCCGCAAGATGGCCTTCGGGATCACCGAACCCGACGCCGGCTCCAACTCGCACCGCATCACGACCACCGCCCGCAAGGACGGCAGCGACTGGGTCCTCAACGGCCGCAAGGTCTTCATCTCGGGCGTCGACATAGCCGATGCGACCCTGATCGTCGGCCGCACCGAGGACGCCCGCACCGGCCGCCTCAAGCCCTGCCTGTTCATCGTCCCGCGCGACACCCCCGGCTTTGGCCACACCCCGATCGCGATGGAACTCTCCGCCCCGGAGAAGCAGTTCGAACTGACCCTGGACGACGTACGGCTGCCCGCGGACGCGCTGGTCGGCGACGAGGACGCCGGGCTGCTCCAGCTGTTCGCCGGGCTCAACCCGGAGCGGATCATGACCGCCGCCTTCGCCCTCGGCATGGGCCGCTATGCCCTCGGCCGGGCCGTCGACTACGCCCGCACCCGCCAGGTGTGGAAGGAGCCCATCGGCACCCACCAGGCTCTCGCCCACCCGCTCGCGCAGGCCCATATCGAGCTGGAACTCGCCCGGTTGATGATGCAGAAGGCGGCCCACCTCTATGACGCGGGCGACGACCTGGGCGCGGGCGAGGCCGCCAACATGGCGAAGTACGCGGCGGCCGAGGCCGCGGTGCACGCCGTCGACCAGGCCGTCCACACCCTCGGCGGCAACGGCCTCACCCAGGAGTACGGCCTCGCCTCGATGATCACCGCCGCCCGGGTGGCGCGGATCGCCCCGGTCAGCCGCGAAATGATCCTCAACTTCGTCTCGCACCAGTCCCTGGGGCTGCCCAAGTCGTACTGAGGGCGGCATGCTGACCGCTGCGGGCCGGGGCGGCCCGCCCCGGCCGACGCGGCGGCGCCGCACCCGCCCCGCACTGCACCCGCCCCGCACTGCACCCGCCCCGCACTGCACCCGCACCCCACTGCACCCGCCCCGCACCGGCCCCGCCCGCCGCACCCCGCCGTACCCCCGCCGAAGGGAAGGCCCAGGCATGGTGTTCCACGTGTTCCACAGCGAGTACGCCGACGTCGCGCCCGTAGAGCTGCCGATCCATGAGGCCGTCCTGGGGCGGGCCGGGGAGTACGGCGACCGGCCCGCACTGGTCGACGGCCTCGACGGCACCACCCTCAACTACAGCGAGCTGGACCACATCAGCCGCCGGATCGCCGCCGCCCTCACCGCGTCCGGTGTCCGCAAGGGCGATGTGCTGGCCCTGCACAGCCCCAACACCGTGCTCTTCCCGGCCGTGTTCTACGCCGCCTCGCGCTGCGGGGCGGCGGTCACCACCGTCCATCCACTGGCCACCGAGGGCGAGTTCACCAAGCAGCTCCAGGATTCCGGGGCCCGCTGGATCGTGACCGTATCGGCGCTGCTGGACACCGCCCGCGCCGCCGCCGGGCAGTCCGGCGGCATCGCCGAGATCCTCGTCTGCGACCGGGCCGAGGGCCACCGCTCGGTACAGGACCTCGTCGCCTGCACCGACCCGGAACCGGCCGTCACCCTCGACCCGGCCCACGATCTGGCAGCCCTGCCCTACTCCTCCGGCACCACCGGCACCCCCAAGGGCGTGATGCTCACCCACCGCAGCATCGCCACCAACCTCGCCCAGCTCGCCCCACTGGTCTCCAACGGCCCCGGCGACCGGGTACTGGCCGTACTGCCCTTCTTCCACATCTACGGGCTGACCGCCCTGATGAACGCCCCACTGCGCAACGGCGCGACCGTCGTCGTCCTGCCCCGCTTCGACCTGCGGCAATTCCTCGCCGCCATCGAGCAGCACCGCATCACCTCCGTCTATGTCGCACCCCCGATCGTCCTCGCCCTCGCCAAACACCCCCTGGTCGCCGACTACGACCTCTCCTCCCTGCGGTACCTGGTCTCCGCCGCGGCGCCCCTGGACGCGGACCTTGCGGCGACCTGCTCCAGGAGGCTCGCCCTTCCGCCGGTCCTCCAGGCGTACGGCATGACCGAACTCTCGCCCGGCACCCATTGCGTCCCCCTCGACGCACCGAACCCGCCACCGGGCGCCGTCGGCAAGCTGATTCCCAATACGGAGATGCGGCTGGTGTCCCTGGAGACCGGTGCGGACGTGGGGCCGGGGGAGAACGGCGAGATCCTCATCCGCGGCCCCCAGGTCATGAAGGGCTATCTGGGGCGGCCCGCCGAAACCGACGCGATGATCGCCCCCGACGGCTGGCTGCACACCGGCGACATCGGACGCGCGGACAGCGACGGCTGGCTGTATGTCGTCGACCGCGTCAAGGAGTTGATCAAATACAAGGGCTATCAGGTCGCCCCCGCCGATCTCGAAGCGCTGCTGCTCGCGCATGACGCGATCGCCGACGCCGCGGTCATCGGTGTCCTGGACGAGGACGGCAACGAGGTGCCCAAGGCGTTCGTGGTGCGGCAGCGGGGGGCCGGCCTGAGCGAGGACGAGGTCATCGCGTACGTTGCCGGCCAGGTCGCCCCGTACAAGAAAGTGCGCCGCGTGGAATTCCTGGCCGCCGTGCCGCGCGCCACCACCGGAAAGATCCTGCGGCGCGAACTACGCGCCAGGGAAAGGAGCTCGACGCCCCGATGACCGACGCCGCCGCCACGACCCTGGTCCCGCGCTCCCACGAACGCGGTATCACCACCCTCACCCTGGACTCCCCGCACAACCGCAACGCCCTCTCCACCCGTCTGGTCGCCGAACTCCACCAGGCCCTCACGGACGCCGCGGCCGACGACGCCACCCGCGCCGTCGTCCTCACCCACACCGGCGGCACGTTCTGCGCCGGCGCCGACCTCTCCGAGGCCACCTCGGGCACCGCGAAGGACGGCCCGCTGGGCCTGGCCAGGTTGCTGCGCGCCCTCGTGGCGCTGCCCAAACCGGTCGTCGCCCGGGTCACCGGACACGTCCGGGCCGGCGGCCTCGGTCTGCTCGGCGCCTGCGACATCTCCGCGGCCGGCCCGGACGCCACCTTCGCCTTCACCGAGGCCCGGCTGGGCCTCGCCCCCGCCGTCATCTCCCTGCCGCTGCTGCCCCGGCTGGACCCGCGGGCCGCCGGCCGCTACTACCTGACCGGCGAGAAGTTCGACGCGGCGGAGGCGGCCAGGATCGGCCTGATCACCCTCGCCGCCGACGATGTCGACACCGGCCTCGCGCCCGTACTGGACGGCCTGCGCAAGGGTTCGCCCCAGGGCCTGGCCGAGTCGAAGAAGCTGGTCACCACACAGGTACTGGCCACCTTCGACCGCGACACCGAGGCGTACGCCGAACAGTCCGCGCGACTCTTCGGCTCCGCCGAGGCCCGCGAGGGCATGACCGCCTTCCTGGAGCGACGGGCCCCGGCATGGGCGCGCTGACCCCCGCCCGCGGCCCCAAACAGCCCCAGCAGGAACGCAGCCGCGCCACCCGCCTCAAACTGCTGGAGGCCGCCGTCTCCTGCCTGGCCGAACGCGGCTGGAGCGGCAGCACGGTCGCGGTGGTCGCCGAACGGGCCGGCGTCTCCCGGGGCGCCGCCCAGCACCACTTCCGCACCCGCGAGGACCTCTTCACGGCCGCCGTCGAACACGTCGCGGAAAAACGCCAGAACGCCGTCAAGGCAGTCGCCCACAACCTGCCGCCGGCCGGCTCCGTCGCCCGCACCTGGATCATCGTTGAGGAACTGGTCGGCCTCTACACGGGCCCCCTCTTCCGCGCCGCACTCCACCTGTGGGTAGCCGCCTCCGACGAGCCCCCACTACGCGACCGCGTCACGGCCCTGGAGGCCCGCGTAGGCCGCGAGGCCCACCGCACGGCCGTCGCCCTCCTGGACGCCGACGAATCGGTCCCCGGCGTACGCGAAACCGTCCAGGGCCTCCTCGACATGGCTCGCGGCCTGGGCCTGGCCAACCTCCTGACGGACGACTCGACCCGCCGAGCAAAGGTCGTCGAGCAGTGGGCAAAGGTAATCGACGACCTCCTGGCAACGTAGGGCCGCCCTTAACCACAAGCCGTACCCGACCAGCCAGCCGCACCCCCACCGGCCTCTTTCCCACCCACCCACGGGAGGGGACGGGCCGGAGGGGTAGGGGTGTGGGGCTTTGCTTCCGGAGGCTTCAAAAAAGAGCAAAGGCGGAGCGCAGCGGAGCGTAAAGCGAAGCAGTCCCACACCCCTACCCCGGAGGCCCGTCACCGCACCCCGACAGCCCCGCGCAGCGGACCCGCGCAACGGCGAGCAACAACCACGGCGGGACAGCCGAAAACGCGGGCAGAACGCAAAGCGCAGCGGACCGCACCGCGAAGCGGGCAACAACCGGCGAGCAACACCCACGGCGGGACAGCCGAATACGTGGGAAGGCCCCGAAACCGCTTAGCGCGCCGCCAGCCCCTCATACCCGGCAATCTCCCGCGGCGCACGCGCAGCGGGCCCCACATACCGGGCCGACGGCCGAACCAGTCGGCCCGTCCGCTTCTGCTCCAAGATGTGCGCGCTCCACCCCGCCGTACGGGCGCAGGTGAACATCGAGGTGAACATGTGCGCCGGGACCTCGGCGAAGTCCAGGACGATGGCCGCCCAGAACTCGACGTTGGTGGCCAGCACCCGGTCGGGGCGGCGGCTGCGGAGCTCGTCCAGCGCGGCCTTCTCCAGCGCCTCGGCGACCTCGAAGCGCGGTGCGCCCAGCTCCCGCGCGGTGCGCCGCAGCACCCGTGCGCGGGGGTCCTCGGCGCGGTAGACGCGGTGGCCGAAGCCCATCAGCCGGTCGCCCCGGTCCAGCCGTTGGCGGACGTAGGCGGCGGCGTCGCCGGACCGCTCGATGTCCTCGATCATGCCGAGGACGCGGGAGGGCGCCCCGCCGTGCAGCGGCCCGGACATCGCGCCGACCGCACCGGACAGCGCGGCCGCCACATCCGCACCGGTGGAGGCGATGGCGCGGGCGGTGAAGGTGGAGGGGTTCATGCCGTGCTCGGCGGCCGAGGTCCAGTAGGCGTCGACGGCCTTGACGTGCTGGGGGTCCGGCTCCCCGCGCCAGCGCCGCATAAAGCGCTCGACGACGGTCTCCGCCTTGTCGATCTCCTTCTGCGGCACCATCGGCAGGCCCTGCCCACGGGCCGACTGGGCCACGTACGACAGCGCCATCACCGCGGCGCGGGCGAGGTTGTCACGGGCCGTCTGCTCGTCGATGTCCAGCAGCGGCTGGAGGCCCCATACGGGCGCGAGCATGGCGAGCGCCGACTGCACATCGACCCGGATGTCACCGGAGTGCACCGGGATCGGGAAGGGCTCCGCGGGCGGCAGCCCGGGGTTGAACGCCCCGTCGACCAGCAGCCCCCAGACGTTTCCGAAGGACACCTTTCCGACGAGGTCTTCGATGTCGACACCGCGGTACCGCAGCGAACCGCCTTCTTTATCCGGCTCGGCGATCTCCGTCTCGAAAGCGATGACTCCTTCGAGTCCGGGTACGAAGTCGGACATCAGGCAGCTCCTCAAGATGGGGGCGGCAAACGGTCCGTGACCGGCTGCCGTGCGGTCGAGTCTCTGGTGCGGTGCCGGTGCGGCTCCGCGGCTGCGTCGGCAGCTCGCGGTCCGTACCGGTCACCCCGGTGATGCCCCGCCAGGGCGTGGGTCACGCGACGGTCTTGCCCGTAGTGGTCGGGCCGCGGGCGGCGCCGCGGTGTGGTGCGGTGTGGTGCGCCCCGTCAGGCCGGACGGACACGATAGCTCTCCCCGCCCGGGGCCCACAGGGGGTCTGGCCTGATTGTGGCGGGTCCCTCACCTGCGCGGACGGGTGCGACCCGCACACCGGTCGATCTGCCGTCGGGAGGGTTACGGCCGGTCGACGGCGGGGAGACTTCCGCCCCGCCCGGCTGACCGGGTCAGACCGGGTGTTGCAAGATGAGGCCGTGCACCCAGCCGACGCGCCTCATGCCGAGACCCCCGATCCCTCCTCCATGCGGGCCCATTACCGCGCCGAGGGACTCGCCGAGTCCGATCTCGCCGCCAGCCCGTACGACCAGTTCGCGCGCTGGTTCAAGGACGCGACGGTGGCCGGTCTGCACGAGCCGAACGCGATGGTCGTCTCGACGGTGGACCCTGCGGGCCGGCCGAGCTCGCGGACCGTTCTTCTGAAGGCGTTCGACGACCGCGGCTTCGTGTTCTTCACGAACTACAACAGCCGGAAGGGGCGAGAACTGGCCGACAATCCGGCCATCTCGCTGCTGTTCCCCTGGCATCCCCTGGCCCGTCAGGTCGTGGTGACCGGCGCCGCCGAGCGCATCGGCCGGGACGAGACCGCCGCCTACTTCCGCACCCGCCCGCACGGCTCCCAGCTGGGCGCCTGGGCCAGCGACCAGTCCGCACGGGTCGCCTCGCGCGAGGAACTGGAGCGCGCCTACGAGGAATTGGCGGCCCGCTACCCGGAGGGCGAGCAGGTGCCGGCCCCGCCCCACTGGGGCGGCTACCGGATCGCCGCCGAGACGGTCGAGTTCTGGCAGGGCCGCCTCAACCGGCTGCACGACCGGCTGCGCTATGTGCGGGCGGGCGACGGCTGGAGCGTGGAGCGCCTGGCGCCCTGAGGGCGGCGCCGGGTGGGACGGGCGGTGGCGCAGGGCCGTACGCGGTCCGCGCCCGCCTCGTATGCACACGCAGACGCCCCGCAAACGCAGACGCCCGCACACGCAGACGACCCGCGGGCTGCCTCCTCCGCGCTCGATGGCGCGAAGGGCCGGTCGGACGAACCGGCAGCCCGCGGGTCGGGTGACTGCTTGGGATTGGCCGGCTGCGCATCTGCAGTATGCGCTGGTCCGGCGCTGCACTTCGGTGAAGCGACGGGCCGCTAGCCCGCAGCCACCTCACGCGTCCGGTGCGAAATCATTGGCCGAACCACCTCCCTTCTCGTGTGCTCCACAGATTAGGAAGCTGTCCAGCCGCACACAAGGGAATTTCCCGTTGGCAACGATTTCCGCGAATCGGGTGTGTGCTGTGTCACGTTCCAGTTGAATGTTCCCAGGTGGAGCATGTGTGGCCGCGTTCGTGAGGGGTGCCAGTGACTGCTTCGTCAGCTTCTTCCGCCTCGTCGGCCTCGGCGCGCTGTGCCGCCGACGAGACCGAGGACTCCGGTCTGCTCGCCGCGCTCCTGGACGGTATGGACGCCGCCCTGGTCGCATTCGCCGCGGACGGCACGGTCACCCACTGGAACCACGAGGCCGCACGCATTCTGGGCTGGACCACCGCCGAGGCCGTCGGCCGTACGGGCCTGACCGGCTGGGCGGTCCGCAAGGAGGACGCCGACGGGATCGAGGCCGTACTGGCCGCCGCCATGCGCTCACCGGGCCGCCAGGTCCATGAGTTCGCCCTGCTGACCAAGGACGGCCACCGGGTGCTCGTCCGCACCCAGTCCTCCGCGGTCCGGGCCCCCGGCGGCCGGGTCGCGGGGGTGTATTGCGCCTTCAGTGAGGTGCACACCCAGATGGATCTGGAGCGGTCCATCGCCCTCAGTGAGGCGCTGTTCGAGGACGCGTCCTGGGGTGTGGTGCTGATCGACGCCGATCTGCGGCCCGCGGTCGTCAACGCGCACGCCGCCCGCGCCCTGGGCGTCGGGCGCACCGCCCTGTTGGGCCGCCCTCTGGGGGAGCTGCTGGCGCAGGGCGTCGAGGAGCTGGAGTGCGCGCTGCAGCATGTCCTCGCCGAGGGCGCGCCGCCGGCCGTCGCGGAGCTGTGGGTGACGCTGCGCTCCGAGGAGGCCGCGGTGCCGCGCCGGTGCTGGCGCAGCGGCTTCGTCCGGCTGGCCTCCCCGCTGGCGGAGGAGCCGGTACCGCTCGGCGTGGCCTGGCTCTTCCAGGACGTCACGGACGCCAAGCGCGCCGAACAGGAGAACTCCCTGCTGCGCTTCCGTGCCCAGCAGCTGCACCGCGCCGGGCGGGCGGCCGCGGACTGCCCCGACCCGGCCGAGGCCGCCGCGGTCCACCTCGACTTCGCCCTGGCGGGCTTCGCCGACCACGGCCTGGTCGATCTGGCCACGACACCCGCTCCGGCGGCGTTCGGAGCGGTCGCGGGGGGCGATGCGCTCGATGCGTACGAGGCGGAGGGCGGGGCGGGCGTTGAGGGCACGACGGGCGCGGTGGGCGGTGCCGGGCCGGTGTCCGGTGCCGGGGACGTCGCTGCCGCCGGTGCGGAGGCCGGGCGCCGTACCCGAGCGGGCGCGCCCCGTCTGGTGCGGGCGCTGGCCTCCCCGGCGGGTTCGCCCGGACCGTCCGGGGCGCTGTCGGCGACCGGCATTCCCGCGCCCTATGCGCCGGGCCATCCGGCGCTCCAGGCATACGAGCGGCGCGGTTCGGTGCGTACCAGCGCCGGGCCCGCCTCACCGGAGGGCTGGGCGGCCGCCCGTCATTGGCCGGACGGCACGGTGCACGGGCTGTGTGTGGTGCTGTGCAGCCGCGGCCGCAGGCTCGGCGTCGCGACCTTTCTGCGGGCGCCCGCGCGCCGCCCGTTCGACCGCGCGGACGCGGACTACGCCGAGGAGGTCGCGGCCCGGATCGCCGCGGCCCTGGACCTCGCGGGCGCGGCCTCACGCTGAGGTCCGTCTTTCCGGCCTACCCGGCCTCCGCGGACCTGCGCACCTGGGACCGCCCACCGCCCCTCACTGGCCCGTAGAAGATCCGGTCTCCTCACTGCCGGTAGAAGATCCGGTCCGCGTAGGCGCTCATCACCCCGGCGTTCCAGTCGTGGCCGCCGTCGACGTTCCCGGAGCGCAGCAGCGGCGGCTCGATGCCCCGTTCGGCGAGTGTGCCCGCGGCCGTCGCCACTACGGCCTGCATGATCGCGCTGGTGACGACGGTGGAGGCGGGGGCGAACGGCGCGTCGATGCCCGGCAGCGTCAGCTCCGCGTCGCCGACCGGGATCCGGCTGTCCAGCACGAGATCGCAGTGGTCCTTGAGGAAGTCCCCGGAGGCGTGCCGGGAGGTGGTCGCGTCCGCGTACGCCACGGACGTCACGCCGATGACCTTGATGCCGAGTTCACGGGCGTGCCGCGCCATTTCGACCGGCAGCGCGTTGCGCCCGGAGAGCGAGATGATCACCAGGACATCGCCGCGCTCCAGCGGGCTGGTGTCCAGGACCGCCCCGGCCAGCCCGTCGACCCGCTCCAGCGCGCTGCCGAGGGTCGCGGGCCGCACGTCCACGCCGACCACGCCCGGGACGGACAGCAGATTCATGATCGCCAGGCCGCCCGCGCGGTAGACCGTGTCCTGGGCGGGGAGCGAGGAGTGCCCGGCACCGAAGGAGAAGACCCGGCCGCCCGCCGCGACGGTGTCCGCGATCAGCGCTCCGGCGGCGGCGATCCGGTCGCCCTCCTCGTCGCGGACCCGCCGCAGCAGGTCGATCGCGGCGTCGAAGAACTTCCCGGCCAGCCGGTCGCTCCGGTCGCTCTCAGCCATGGCCGCGGGCCCCTCTCATCGGATCTCGGCGTATTTGATCAGTGGCGCGGATCACGTTGCGGTCTGGACCACTGCCCTGTCAATACGGCCCGGAACCTCCGGTGCGTGGACGAGGCGGCACCGTTGTCAGTGGGATGCGTCAGAATTGAGTTCAGGGCCACCGCACCACACATCGAGGGGCACGCATGTCCGGACTGATCGACACCACGGAGATGTATCTCCGCACCATCCTCGAACTGGAAGAGGAGGGTGTGGTGCCCATGCGCGCCCGCATCGCGGAGCGGCTCGAACAGAGCGGCCCGACGGTGAGCCAGACGGTGGCGCGCATGGAGCGAGACGGCCTGCTGCAGGTCGCGGGCGACCGGCATCTGGAGCTGACGGAGGAGGGCCGGCGGCTGGCGACGCGGGTGATGCGCAAGCACCGCCTCGCCGAGTGCCTGCTCGTCGACGTCATCGGGCTCGAATGGGAGCAGGTGCACGCCGAGGCGTGCCGCTGGGAGCATGTGATGAGCGAGGCGGTCGAGCGCCGCGTCGTGGAACTCCTGCGGCATCCGACGGAGTCCCCGTACGGCAACCCCATCCCGGGCCTGGAGGAGCTGGGCGAGAAGGCCGGCGGCGACCCGTTCCTGGACGCCGGGATGGTGAGCCTGATGGATCTGGACGCCGGGGCCGACGGGAAGACCGCCGTGGTGCGCCGGATCGGTGAGCCGATCCAGGCGGACGCCCAGCTGATGTACACGCTGCGGCGCGCCGGTGTGCAGCCGGGCGCGGTGGTGAGCGTGACGGAGTCGCCGGCCGGCGTGCTGGTCGGCAGCAGCGGTGAGGCCGCCGAGCTGGACTCCGAGATCGCCTCACATGTGTTTGTAGCCAAGCGCTGACATCAGTTTCGGCTGGTTTCCTTTTCGCACACTCCGCCCGAACTTCGCCGCCGAGCCCGCTGAGCTGCGCTGATGCGCCGTTCGGCGGGCTCGGTAAGTTCTGTCCCGCTGAACGGACTTGTGCGAATCCGTGCGATACGGCCGGTCTCGTGCCACCCTGACGCATGGCCATGCATCGGCCTGTCCTGGCCAGGGAGGGGGCTCGGATGCATCCACATATTCGGGAGACAGCCAGGGCCCCGGCGCTGCGAGCAGCCGGGGCCCTGCCTCCCCATGTCCCCCACCCAAGACCCGGAGCCCCGAGCTCCCAGGGTCTTTCCCCACAGGCCCCCTTCCCGGTGGGGCCCGCCTCCCGGCAGATGTCTCCCCCTGGCGGGCGCGGCCAATCCCTGAGCGAGGTCACTCGAACGAGGGGTGTTCCGCGCCGGAACGGTACGTTCGAATAGGGGTTCGATAGTGTGGAGCTGCTCAAGGGACGATTGGGGGTGCCAGGGCACATGGTGCGGCGCATCGATGTAGCAGGAGCAGGCGGCGTGCGACTCGCCGCCTGGGAGTTCACCGACCCGCCCAAGATCGGCGGCGGGCTGGAGGAGGGCGAGCAGCGGCCGGGCGTGCTGCTGCTCCATGGCCTGATGGGGCGCGCCTCCCACTGGGCGGCCACGGCACGCCGGCTGAGTGCCCGGCACCGCCCGGTCGCGCTGGACCAGCGGGGCCACGGCCGCAGCGAGAAGCCCGCCGACGGGCCGTATGACCGCGAGGCGTATGTCGATGACGCCATCGCCGCCATCGAGCAGCTCGGCCTGGCCCCGGTCGCCCTCGTCGGGCATGCCATGGGCGCCCTGACGGCCTGGCAGTTAGCTGCCCGGCGCCCGGATCTGATCAGTGCGCTGGTCATCTGCGATATGCGTGCGTCGGCGCTCGGGGCGGCCTCGCAGCGCGAATGGACCGAGTGGTTCCGGTCCTGGCCGGTGCCGTTCGCGACCCTCGCGGATGTCCGTAAGTGGTTCGGCGAGGACGATCCGACCCTGGAGCGGCCCAGACCCGCCCGCGGCGAGTTCTTCGCCGAGGTGATGGCGGAGCGCGCCGACGGCTGGCGGCCGGTCTTCTCCCGCCGCCAGATGCTCAGCGCCCGCGAGACCTGGGTGCATGACGCCCACTGGGAAGAGCTCGCCCAGGTGCCGTGCCCGGCCCTCGTGGTCCGGGGCCTCGATGCCGAACTCGGCCGCGCCGAGGCCCAGGAGATGGTCCGCGTCCTGCCCCGCGGCGCCTACGCCGAAATCCCCGACGCCGGCCATCTCCTCCCGTGGGAACAGCCCGACGCCTGGTGCGCCGCCATCGAACCGTTTCTCCAGGGGGCCACGATGCGGGGGTAGGACGGCCGGCTGTGCGATGACCGCCGGCCGCGGAGCGCGGACTGCCGTGGGCCGTCCACCGGCATGCCCTCGGCTCAGCCCGCGTCGTCGAACTTCCAGATCAGCGGGGAGCCGCTCCGGCCCTCACCCGCCCAGTGGACCTCCAGGGACTTCGCGCCCTTGGGGATCATGTAGGTCTGGCAGATGGTGTGGCTCTGCCCGGCCTTCCAGTTCTCGATGTCGAAGGTGTCCTCGCAGCCCCGACCGTCCTCGGCGGCGCCGATCAGCAGACCACCGCGCTGCCCGTCCGCGTAGATCTCGGACTCGTCGGCCACGTCGGGCGATTGCTTGACGACGCCGCCGCCCTTGTGTGTGTACTTCACCCATGCGGTGGCCGCCACCAGGCCCTTGGCCCGTTTCGGGTCCGAGACCAGTTTCCTGGTCTCGGCCTCGGTGCTCACCTGAAGCTTCTGCGCGGCAACCTCGTAAGTGATGGTCCCGTTCTCTTCCTTGAACTTCCCCGTACCGCCCTGACCGGGCTTCAGTTCACCGCTGTCCGCCGGGGGCGACGACTCCTTCTCCGCCTTGGGCACCTTTTCCGTCCTGGGCGCGTCATCGGTCGCGGAGGCCGTCTTCTTGTGTCCGCCGCAGGCGGTCACTGCCAGCGCCAGCACGGCGACGGGCGCGGCGGCGCGCAGCAAAGCGGTCTTCTTGTGCAGCACAACGTTCTCCTGCCGGACGTTCCCCCCGCCGCCTCACACAGTTCCCTTGTGCGTGCGAACGGCTGTGCCCGCGGAGCATAGGAGTCGGCTTTCGCATTGTCGAAACCTGGGAGGGAGCGGCGCGTGGGCCCCGTCGTCCGGTCTGTGGACCACCCCACGACGAGGCCACCGCCGCCCGTCCGGCGCCTGCTCAGCCCTTGCTGACGGCCGCCAGAATCTCCGGCAGCCGCCGTGCGACCCGCGGCGCCGCCAGCCGCAGGCCCAGCTCCGCGACGCCCAGGCCGTAGACCACACCGATCGGCAGGAGTATCCACAACAGGCTGTGCAGAGCGGCGACATGGAGCCAGATCGTCAGCCCCAGCAGCGGTGCGCACAGCACCGCGCCCGCCACGACCCCGCCGAAGAGGCTGAACCAGGCGATCGCGCCCTGCCCCGGTGCGACGTTCTTGTTGCCCTCCGAGGGGATCGAGTACGGGAAGAACACCGAGGACAGCGCCCCGGTGGCCAGCAATGCGCCCAGCACCGCCAGCGAGAGCCCGTACACCTCCAGGAAGGCCGACCACGGGCCGATGAGCGCGGCGCTGCCGATGACGACCAGGGTGACGTACGGGATGGCCACCAGAGACAGGGCCAGCGCGCGGGCCCGCAGCTCCTGGTAGGCGTCCCTCGGGGTGGCGATCGTCGAGGCGACCATCCAGAACGCCGAGGTGTCCTGCCCGAATTGGTTGTACATCTGCATGCCGAGCAGCGTGGCCACCGAGAACGCGGTGTAGATGCTGCCGTTGCCCTGCAGGGACGAGATGACGGGCACCAGCAGTCCGGCGGCGAGCGCGGTCGCCCATGACATCTTCGACTTGGGGTCGCGCCATCCGTCGCGCAGCGTGCGGAGGATGACCGTGCCGGTGCGCCCGTGCGACAGCAGCCGCGCCAGGCCCCGTTCGCCGCCGCCGGCCCGGCGTGCGCTGTCCTTCTCCACGGCCTGGAGGGTGGAGGAGTCCGGGGACGTCATCAGGGCGGTCAGGGTGCGCTGCCACCACCACAGCAGCAGGACCAGGGCAAGTACCGTCAGCCCCAGGCCGGCCAGCGCCCGCCCGTAGGCCCCGTGTGCGGCGTCGTCGACGGCGCCCACCGCCGAGACCGGCGGTATCCAGCGCAGGATGTCGCCCAGCGGCTCCAGTACGGCCAGGCCGTCCGACCGCCCCAGCTTCTGGGCGGCGATATTGACGCCCTGGGCGCCGATGGCGATGAACAGACCGCTCAGCACGGCGAGATCGCGGCCCCGCCGGCTGGTCAGCAGCCGCACCGAGGCCGTGGCGACCGCACGCGCCAACGACACACACACCAGCACCACCAGGACCACGGCCACCACGCCCACGGCGACGGAGGCCGCCCCGTCCGCGACCGCGATCACCGAACCGGTCACGAACGCGAGGGTGACGACCGGGCCGATGCCGACGAGCGAGGTCACCAGCAGCGAGACGATCAGCGGCCGCGGCCGCAGCGGCAGCATGACCAGCCGGGTCGGATCGAGCGTCTCATCGCTCGCCGGGAAGAACAGCGGCATCGCCGCCCAGCCCAGGGTGAGGATCCCGGTCAGCAGCACCACCAGCGCGCCGACATGGGCGTTGCCGCGCAGCGCTGTCAGCCCCACCACGACACCCGAGGCGAACAGCAGGCCCACGACGACGGAGGCGACATACGCCAGCGTGCGCCCGGTCGACCGGCGCAGCCCGTTGCGCAGCAGCGTCAGCTTCAGCCGTACGAAGACGGCGGTCAGGGACGGTGCGGCGGCCGGTGGTGCGGCCACCGCGGCGGATTCGGTGCTCATCTCGCGCCACCGCCCAGCCAGTCCAGGTTCGCTCCCGCGCCCCGGTCACCCGCGCCGACGAGTTCGAGGAACGCGTCCTGCAGTGAGGGCGCCGCGCCGCGCACCTCCGCGAGCGGGCCGTCCGCCCGGATCTGCCCGGCTGCGATCACCGCGACCCAGTCGCAGAGCGACTCGACCAGCTCCATCACATGGCTGGAGAAGATCACCGTCGCACCGGAGGCGGTGTAGCGTTCCAGTACGCCGCGGATCGTCTGCGCCGACACCGGGTCGACGCCTTCGAAGGGCTCGTCGAGGAAGAGGACCTCGGGGTTGTGCAGCAGCGCCGCCGCCAGCCCGATCTTCTTGCGCATACCGGTGGAGTAGTCCACCACCAGCTTGTGCTGCGAGCCGGACAGATCGAGCACGTCCAGCAGCTGAGCGGCCCGCTTGTCGACCTCGTCGCCCGGAAGGCCGCGCAACCGCCCTATATAGCCGAGGAGTTCGCGGCCCGACAGCCGCTCGAAGAGCCGCAGTCCCTCGGGCAGCACCCCGATCCGGGACTTGATGGACACCGGGTCCCGCCAGACGTCGTGCCCGACGATCTCGACCAGCCCGGCGTCCGGCCGCAGCAGGCCCGTCACCATGGAGAGGGTGGTGGTCTTACCGGCGCCATTGGGACCGACCAGCCCGATGAAGCGGCCGGCCGGCAGCGTCAGATCGATGCCGTTGACGGCGATCTGCTCGCCGAACTTCTTCCACAGGCCCTGGATGCGGACGGCGGGCGGACCGGCGGCGCCACCCCCGGGGGCCGTGGCCGGCCCGCCAGGAGTAGTGACCGTGGTGTGCTGCGGCGGCGCGGACGCGCCCCGCTCCTCGATGTGTTCCGGCTCGTTCGCCACCGGTCCTGCCCTTCGACGTCCCCGCAGGGGCCGGTCCTGACCCCCGTCGGCATCCCACGATACGGGCGGATTCCGGGACGGTGTGGTCCTGTGGACAACCGAGGGGAAGAGGAGGGGACCGCTCCGGGTTCAGCGTGCCCGGACCGCGACCGCGTCCCGGGCGCAGGCGTAGGCGAGCGGGCTGATCAGCTCCTCCGCGTCCGGCAGCCAGCGGTTGGCGGAGGTCGGGCGGCGCGCCCACTGCACCGAGCCGTGCGCGCCCACCCGGGTCGGCGGGGCGGCGATGTACTCGCCCTCGCCGCGGCAGATCAGATCGAGTGCGGCCGGTGCCCAGCCCAGTGCGCGTACGAGGGCGGGCACCTTCACCGAGGCGCCAGGGAGGACGAGGAAGAGCATCCGGCGGCCGGGGGTGCGGGTGACCGGTCCGAGCGTCAGCCCCATCCGCTCCATACGGGCCAGCGCCAGACAGCCCGCGGTCTCGGGCACGTCGAGCGCCTCGAACGTCCGGCCCGTGGGCAGCAGGATCGAGGCGTGCGGCTGCTTGTTCCACATGCGGCGGACGGCGGTCGCGCTGCCGCTGGCCTGTCCGGCCCAGCCCGGCCCGGTCGGATGCGCGCCGGGTGCCGCGCAGTCGGCGGCGCCGCATGAGCAGCGCGGTGTCTCACCGTCGTGCTCCAGCCATGCGCCGGGGAACACGTCCCAATGCCGTTCCTCCGCATAACGCACCGCAGTGTCGAGCAGCGGTTCGCCGCGCTGCAGGGGAATGTGCGGGGCTCCTGTGACTCCGATGGTCTCTTCCACGGTGAGGACAACTTCCGCCGTCACCAAGGGTTACGGCTCAGGGGTGAACCCCCCGGCGCATCGTTCTCGCACGTGGGGCGCATGGGTGCACCGGTGGGGGCGCGTGTGCGGCGGGGGCCCGAGGAGCGGGTAGCCACCTGCCTGACGGGCGGAGGGACCGCCCGGCGGCAGTCCGCGGTGCACCCGGGGGAGCCCGGCACGGCGGCGCCGCGATCTGTGCACGGCACCGCGCGGCCTTCCCCACCCGTGAACGGCACTTGGCATCGAGGACGCACCGGACAGGGCGCACCACCGCTCACCACCGGCGCTCGCTGCGGAGCGCATATCACACCGATCCCTCCTATCGCGCATATTCGGGATCTCTCGGATATCCGGCATATTCCTGGGGAATCGATCACGGGGAACGGCGTTCGACGGTGAACGCACAGCGGTACAGCAGGGGGTACAAGCATGGCCGCCAGGCCACTCGTCGCACGGCAGCCCAACGAACGGCTGCAGGCGCTGATTCAGGAAGCCGCCTGTTCCAACGCGGGGCTCGCCCGCCGCGTCAACATGTGCGGTGCGGAGCACGGTCTCGACCTCCGCTACGACAAGACCTCCGTTGCCCGGTGGCTGCGCGGCCAGCAACCACGGGGCCGCGCCCCGGCGGTCATCGCGGAGGCGCTGGGGCGCAAGCTGGGGCGCACGGTCACCATCGACGAGATCGGGATGGCCGACGGCAAGAACCTCGCGTCCGGTGTGGGGCTGCAGTTCTCACCGACCGTCCTCGGGGCGATCGAGCAGGTCTGTGAGCTGTGGCGCAGCGATGTCGGTCGGCGCGACTTCCTCAGCGGCTCCACGGTCGCGGCGTCCGCCCTGGTGGAGCCCAGCCGCGACTGGCTGATCACCGGGGCGGACACCCAGGTCGCCCGGAACGCCGGTGCCCGGGTCGGGATCTCGGACGTCGAGGCGGTCCGCGCGATGACCACGGCGCTCGGCGAGCTCGACCACCGTTTCGGCGCCGGGCATGTCAGACCGGTCGTCGTGCACTACCTCAACAGCGTGGTCTCCGGGTTGCTGGCCGGTTCGTACCGTGAGTCCGTGGGGCGCGAACTCTTCGCCGCCGTCGCGCGGTTGACAGAACTGGGCGGCTATATGGCCGTCGACACCGGCCAGCCGGGCCTCGCCCAGCGCTACTACATCCAGGCGCTCCGGCTGGCGCAGGCCGCCGGTGACCGCGGCTACGGCGGCTATGTGCTCGCCGCGAGCATGAGCCATCTCGCCGCCTCGCTCGGCAATCCACGGGAGATCGCCCAGCTCGCCCGCGCCGCGCAGGAGGGCGCCCGTGGTCATGTCACCCCGCGCGCGGAGGCGATGTTCTGCGCCGCGGAGGCGCGCGGGCATGCGTTGATGGGCGACGGGCGGGCCTTCCAGACGGTGGCCGGCCGGGCGGTCGCCGCCCTGGAGCGCGCCGAAGCGGCCGCCGACGCGGGCGACGACCCCGTCTGGATCGCCCATTTCGACCAGGCATACCTGGCCGATGAACTCGCCCACTGCCACCGGGATTTGGGGCAGCCCGGACCCGCCGCGCAGCAGGCGCAGGAGGCGCTGGACGGCCATCCGGACGGCCGGGCCCGGCGCCGGGCCATCGGTCTGCTGCTGCTGGCCGGTGCCCAGGCACAACAGCGCGAGGTGGAGCAGGCCTGCCATACGGGCAACCAGGCGGTCGAGCTGCTGAGCGGACTGCGTTCGGATCGTGGCGCGGAGTATCTGGAGGACTTCCAGCTGCGTTTGGAGCCGTATCGGGACGAACCGGTGGTGCGGGAATTCAGTGCCCGACTGGAGCTGCGGGCCACGGCGGCGTGAGCACCGTATGTGCTGGCCAGGGCGGCGTGAGCGACGTCTCAATACAGGGACAGGGCCTGCTTTGTCGTGCCGCGCCGGGTTTGTCAGGGGGTGCCGGGCGGTCCGGATGACCGGGGCCGCCGGGGTGTTCCGGGGGCGGGCAGGGGCGGTGACCAGGCGACGTGGTCGAACGTTGCTGCGACCCGGTAGCGTGCAGCCGACGATTCCGTAGGTCTGCACGTTGGTAGGAGTCACGGTGACGCAGAGCGGACAGGGCCACGACCCGCAGAATTCTGCGGCCGGTCCCGCGCGAGAGGGCATTGTGCTGCCCGCCAACGGTGAGCCGTGGGTGCCCGACCAGCAGGCCGCGCCGCCGGCCGGCCAGCCATGGGGCCAGCCCTGGGGCCCCGGCCAGCAGGCCGCCCCCGGCCCGCAGTCCTACGACGAGGCGACCGCCCAGGGGCAGCCCGCCCAGGGGCAGCCCGCCCCGCAGCAGGGCTACGGCCAGAACCCGCAGCAGGGTTACGGGCAAGAGCCGCAGCAGGGTTACGGCCAAGAGCCGCAGCAGGGTTACGGGCAAGGCCCGCAGCAGGGCTACGCCCCGGCGCAGCCGTCGACCCCGCAGGGCCTGCTGCCGCAGCAGTCGCAGGGTGGCGGTCAGGGCTTCCCGCCGCCGCCCCAGGGACAGCAGTCGGCCGCACCGGCCATGCCGCCCTCGGCGCCGCCGCAGGCGCCCCAGCAGCAGCCCGCCGCCCCGCAGCCGCAGCCCGGCTTCGACGCCGAGGCGACGGCGCTCCTGCCGCCCAGCGCACAGCCCGGCCAGGGCGCGCCCGGCGCACTTCCCCCCGAGGGGCAGCAGCCGTACGGCCAGCAGCCCCCGCAACAGCCGTACGGGCAGCAGGCCCAGCAGCCGCAGCAAACCCAGCAGCCGCAACACCACTACGGGCAGCTGCCCCAGGGCCAGTCCGGAGAGCTGGTGCGGGCGACCCCGCAGACCGGTGCGCCGCTGCCGCCCGCCACGGACGACGCGGCGCCCACCGCGCTGATACCACCCATCGGTGGCACGTCCGGCGGCCCCGGCGGCCACGGCGGCGCGCCGCTGCCGCCCGAGACGGCCTCGCGCCCCGAGACGCCCGACGAGTCCACGACCATGCTGCGCGCGATCAAGCCGACGCAGGGCGGGTCCCAGGGCCGCCCGATGCCGCAGTCCCAGCCGATGCCCGGCGCCCAGGGCGCGGGCGACGGCGAGGCCACCCAGCTCATCCCCCCGGTGGGCGCCGGTGCGCCGCCCCCGCCTCCTGGTGCGTCGTACGGCGGGCACCCCGGCGCGCCCGGCGACCGTCCCACCCCGTCCGAGTTCGACGGCCTGTTCCGCGACGGGCCGGGCGGGCCCGGTCAGGCCGGACCGGCCGCCGCCCCGGACTCCACCGCCCAACTGCCCCGTTTCGACGATCAGGGCGGCCCGCCGTACGGGCAGCAGAGCCAGGGCTATGGACAGCAGTTCCCGCCCGGCGGCAACTACAGTCAGCGGCCCACGTTCGACGATGACGGCGGCAGCGGGCGCCGTCGGCTCCCCCCGCTCGCGATCGTCGGCATCGTCATCGTGGCGCTCGCGGGCGCCGGCCTCGGCCTCGGCTGGGCGCTGAGCGGCGGCGGCGACAGCGAGGGCACCGCGAAGAAGCAGGGCTCCGGTGCCGACGCGACCAAGGAAGCCAAGGACCCGGAGAAGCCGAAGTCGACGCCCAGCACCGATCCGGCCGAGAAGCAGGCCAAGGGGCTGGACGCACTGCTGGGCGACAGCAACAACAGCCGCTCCTCGGTGATCAATGCCGTCAACAGCATCCGGTCCTGTGACAACCTCGGCGGCGCGGCCAAGGACCTGCGGGCCGCGGCCGGGCAGCGCAACAACCTGGTGAAGCGGCTGCAGCAGCTGCCCGTGGACAAGATCCCGAACCACGCCCAGCTGACCGCCGCGCTGACCAAGGCGTGGCAGTCCTCGGCGTCCGCGGACAACCACTACGCGGCCTGGGCCGGACAGGTCGGCGGCAAGAAGGGCTGCCACAAGGGCAAGGCCCGCAACACCGGACAGACCGCCCAGGGCAACACGGCCAGCGGTCAGGCGACCGTCGCCAAGAGGCAGGCGGCGCAGATCTGGAACCCGCTCGCCAAGAAGTACGGCCTGACGGAGCGCCGCCCCGAGCAGCTCTGACCGGGTCCGGGCGCCAGGCCGGGCGCCACCGGGCCACCGCCCGGCGTACCCCCGCTCGGCTGTCCGCCCGCTCGCTGACGCCCGCTCGGCCGCCGCCCGCTCAGCTGTCCGCGCGCCGCCGTTCCAGCGTCTTGGTGACGTTCACAAAGCCGTGCTGGGCGGCGACCAACTCGCCGTCCCGGACGACCTGGTAGGTCACCGTCCCGTTCACGATGCGGGGGAAGTCCTGGACGGCGAGCATGTCGTCCTCGCGCCAGCTCAGCTTCGGGGTCAGCCCGCCGGTGTCGACGGCGCGGTCACCGCTGTCCAGCGCCGTCTGCAGGGAGTGCGGGGTGATGTCCTCGACGCCCTTGTCATCGAGCTGCTCGATCATCGAACGCAGCACGGTGTAGGCGATCCAGGTCGTCTGGACGCCCTGGTCGGCGGGGTCGATGCGGTTGTCGTTGAACGCGAAGTCATGGATGACCTTGCGCATCGGTGCCCAGCGCGAATCGCCGGCAACCGGATACCAGCCGGTGATGTCCGCGCCTTCGAACGGCCCGGATCTGCCGCCCGTACGGTTTACCAGCGCCTGGCCGACGCTGCCCAAGACGGAGGCGACCCGCACCTTGGGGCTGTCTTCCTGGAGCCGCCGGAACGAGTCGAAGAACACATCGGTGTGATCGCCGAGCGAGGCGGTCACACAGGAGCCCTCCGCTTTACCGCCGGCTTTCGACGTGCCGTACACGGCCGGGTCGGCGCCCACGCCGTCCAGGGCGCGGTTCACCTCGGACGAGTAGTCGGTGCCGTCCTCGGGCGCCTTGATGTCCTTGGCCGGGTGCCGACTGCCGCTCTCCAGTCCGGAGTTGAGCAGGGACGGCATCTGGTCGCCCTGGATGGTGTCCGGGCGGACCAGCGCGACGCGCCGGCAGTCGCGCGCCAACTGGCGGCCGTTCCCGGCGAGCAGCGAGGCCTGGCCGCCGTTGACGGGGTAGGACAGCGGGCTCTCGAACTCCTCGTCCGAGGCGCCGTAGCCGCCGATGAAGGGGATGCCCTTGACCTCCAGCGGCGACATGAACGCGCGGCCGAACTGGCTGTAGGAGCCGACGACGGCGACCGCGCCGCGGTCCACCGCGCGCTGGGCGCACTGTGCGGCGGCCACCGAGTCATTCTGCTCGTTGCAGGTCAGCACCCGTAGGTGGTGGCCCCTGATGCCGCCCCGGGAATTGACCCAGCGGGCGTAGGCCTGCGCCATGGCCGGCATGCCCGGCATATTGGTCGCCTTGGTGTCCTCGGGAGCCCAGGTCATCACCGTGATCGGGTCCTTCTCCCCGGAACCGCCGGAGACTCCGGGGAGGGAACCGCAGCCCGAGAGCAGCGACGCGATGACCGCCGTACATGCCACTGCCGCACCGACCGCGGGCGCCTGGGCAAAGGGGCGGGGGGAGGAGCGTCGCCGTCCGGTCATGACACCGCAGCCTTCCGTCACCCCAGGAACGGGTGAGTGACGACAAGGCAACGGATGGTGGCGTGAAGGTGAACTCCGGGGGGCTGCGCGAGATCGTCCGGGCGGAACGTACGATCCAATACTGTGCAAGGTTCGGAGAAGTCTTCCCGTCGCGGCCGCCGCTCGACCACCATGGGCGGTATGCCACTCAACGACATGCCGTGGTGGCGCTGGCGCAGCAATGTGCGTTCCGCGCTGCACATGCTCTCCGACCCCGTCTTCCAACAGGAGACCTGGCTGGCCGGCCGTCCCGGATACGGAGATGTCACCGACGCCGTCTACCGGCTCGTCGAGGACACCTGGCTGGACAACTGGTCCGCCGAGAAATACGTCGGCACGATCTTCCGGGACGCCCAGGAAGCCCAGCTCGTCGATGTCGCCGTGCTGCGTGTGCTGCGGATCATGCACCAGGTCGGTGCGGACGCCCCGGTCACCGCGTACATGGCGCACCAGGGCTGGCCGGAGGCCGTACGGGCGGCCCGTGAGGCCCATGTGCAGCTGGCCGCGGCGGACGGGGAGGACCCCGAGGCCGCGCCGCGCTCGCTGGAGGTGCTGGCCATCATGACCGGTCAGGCGGACGCCCCGGCCTGACCTGCTCCGCAGGTGTGCGACCCTATGAGGTCATGAGCGAGTCCCAGCCCACCACCCAGTCCGGTCCGCACGATCGGAACGATCAGTACGTCCTCACCCTGTCCTGCCCGGACAAGCAGGGCATCGTGCACGCCGTGTCCAGCTACCTCTTCATCACCGGCTGCAACATCGAGGACAGCCAGCAGTTCGGCGACCACGACACCGGGCTGTTCTTCATGCGGGTCCACTTCAGCGCGGACAGCTCGGTGAGCGTCGACAAGCTGCGGGCCAGCTTCGCGGCGGTGGGTGACTCCTTCGGCATGGACTGGCAGATCCACCGGGCCGACGAGAAGATGCGGGTCATCCTGATGGTGTCCAAGTTCGGGCACTGCCTCAACGACCTGCTGTTCCGCTTCCGGATCGGCGCGCTGCCGGTGGAGATCGCGGCCGTGGTCTCCAACCACACGGACTTCGCCGAGCTGGTCGGCTCGTACGACATCCCCTTCCACCACATTCCGGTCACCCGCGACACCAAGGCCCAGGCCGAGGCGCGGCTGCAGGAGCTGGTGGCGGAGGAGAACGTCGAGCTGGTGGTCCTCGCCCGCTATATGCAGGTGCTCTCCGACGATCTGTGCAAGGCGCTGTCCGGCCGGATCATCAACATCCACCACTCCTTCCTCCCGAGCTTCAAGGGCGCCAAGCCGTACCACCAGGCGCACGCCCGCGGCGTGAAGCTCATCGGCGCCACCGCGCACTACGTCACCGCCGACCTCGACGAGGGCCCGATCATCGAGCAGGAAGTCGAGCGGGTCGGCCATGACGTCACGCCGGACCAGCTCGTGGCGATCGGCCGCGACGTCGAGTGCCAGGCCCTGGCACGGGCCGTGAAGTGGCACAGCGAGCGCCGGGTACTGCTGAACGGCAGCCGGACGGTCGTTTTCGCGTAGGCGCGTGCGGGCGGGCCGGGGCGGCCTGGCCGCTGGGCCCGCCGCCCGGCCCGGCCGCCGGACCCGCCGCCCGGGAATACCCTCCACCCCCGTCCCGTTGTGGCCCCGAGGGGGCGTCCGGCCCCCCTACGGGATCCGTTCGACGCCCCCCTCGGGGACCCGCTCAGAGCCGGGACAGCGACGCGGTCGCGAAGAGCACCTCGCGGATCGCGTCGCGTTCGCCATCCTGGCCCGCGGCGGCCTCCTCGGGGGAGATGTGGCCCGCGGCCAGCTGGCAGAACTCGTCGCTGTCCAGGGCGATATGCGCGACGGTGCGCTCCGCGGTGCCCAGGGCGGCCGGTGAGTCCAGCGCTATGTACCAGTGGCCACCGCCGCTGCCCTCGACCTCCAGATGGAGCGTACGGCCCGGGGCGCCCGCCTCGACCAGCCGCTGCGGCGGCGCGGCGAGCCCGGCCCGGCGGCGGTCGGCCAGCGCACTGGGCAGCAGCCGGGCGGCGAGGTCGACCATCTGATGGAGATGCCCGGACGCCGGGGGAACGTACGGATAGTCCACCGCCTCCGCGATGTCGCCGGCGTGCACCCAGCACTCGAAGGCGCGGTCCAGGAACGCGTCGCGCAGCGGGAGCCGGAAGTCGCCGTAGGGGACGGCGAGTTCGGCGACCCTGCTCCCGGCGAACGACACCTGCCGCATCAGTGCGTAGCTCTGGTCGCGCCACGGGGCGTGCACGGCGAGCGGGTGCTCCGTCTCGTGCGCCGCGCGCCAGAACGTTTCCGTACGGACGAGAGGGTCCGGGGCGCCGGGCGGGGCGGCGGTGCCGAGCGGGTCGGTCAGCCCGAGCGCCGTCGCGACCAGGCCGTCCACCGCCATCAGATGCCCCATGACACCGGCGACGGTGGTCTCCCGTTCGACGGGGCGCTCGCCCTCGAACCAGCGCAACCGCACCGGAGCGCGCCACTCCGCCTCGCCCATGTCATGCAGCAGCGCATCCAGCTTGGCGGTCTCCGCGTCGTATGGCGAAGCCCAGTCGGGCACCGGGATACGGGCCGGTCGGCGGCCCAGGCAGCCCTCCAGGACGCGGGAGCGCAGCAGCGGATCGAGATCGAGGCTGTCCGCGGGGTGCAGCAGTCCGACGGCGTCGCGCAGCCGCAGCGCCTCGTCCGCGCAGGAGGCGCAGTCGGTCAGATGCGCCTCTACGGCGGCCGTCTCCTCGGGGGAGCAGGCCGACAGGGCCCAGGCGCCGAGCAGCGACTTGAGGACCCGGTGCGGCGGGGCGGGAGCCGGGTCGGGGAGCGGCACCGGGGCGGGCGGCTCGGCCCCGGACCCGGCCTCCGGGAGGGGGCCGACGCTGTCGCTCACCGGATCGCGGACGGGCAGCGGCGGGGGATCCGGCAGCGGGCCGCGGTCCTCGGCGGCGGAGCGCGGGGACGGTATCCGCGGCCGCTCACCGGGGCCGCCGGGCAGCTCGCCGCCGTCCCACTGGTCCGGGCCCGTCACCATGACCTGCCATGGCCGGGGCCGGGTGGCGCGGAGGTACCCGGGCCGGTGTGCCAGGTGTGCTGGTCGTGCGGCGGGCGCGGGCCGCGGGGAGGGTGCGGTGCCGGTGCCGGTGGCGTGGCGGGCGTCGTGGGGGAGGAGCGCGGGCCGCGGGCGGTGTACGGGGCGCGGTGGCCGGGCGGCGGGGCCTGGTGGTGATGGGCGGTGGAGAGCAGTTGCAGGCCCAGACGGAGCCGGCGCCGGGCCTCGTCCTCCGTGACGCCGAGGTCGGCGGCGGTCTGGCGGTAGTCCCGGCGCTGGAAGTACGCCAGCTCCAGTGCGGCCCGCAGAGGCGCGGGCATGGACGTGACGATGTAGTCGGCGCGGGCTGCGGTGGAGGCCTCGCGGATCTTCTGCTCTATCTCGGCGGGCGCCGGGGCACCGTCTCCGTAGTCGCGCGCCGAGGCCGACTCGGTCTGGCGCAGCCGCTGGACGGCCTGGTGGCGGGTGACACCGGCGATCCAGGAGCGCAGCGGGCCCTGCTTGGGGTCGTAGGCATCAGGGTGTTCCCAGATGTAGGTGAAGACCTCGCGGGTGAGGCGGTCGGCGGCGTCCTCGTCGTCCAGGACACGGTGGGCGAGGCTGTGCACGAGCGAGGCGAAGCGGTCGTAGAGCTCGCCCAGCGCCGCGGCCTCGCCATGAGCGAGCCGCTGTTGCATCCGCCTGTCCCAGCGCGGTGGCGCGTCGTGTCCCATAGGAACCCCATCCCTGCCCGTCGCCTCCGGGCTCACTCCTCAGCCGTCACGTCACCCGTCACTCCTGCACGCGCACGCACGCCCGGAGCTGTGTGCGCGATCACGGAAGCCACCGTGCCCTCGAATGTAATGCGCGGGTCTGACAACGCACGCTCCTTTGCCGCAAACCGAGCCCCGAGGGGGACGGGGATGGTAGAGACCGCACGGCGGCCGGCCTCGCTGACCGGCCTCGCTTTGTGGCGATACTGCCCGATCGAAGCCGATCGATGCCGATCGTTCGTGTCCGCACACGGTGATGTGTTACCTGTGTGTGACCGGATCTCGGCGAAAAGGTGCCGCCGCTGGGGCATAGCCTTAGGCGTACTGCCTGTTGCGCCAAGGATTCGGAAGAGTTTCAGGGGAGAGAGGCCGGGCAGTCGAGGCGGGGAAGGATGAGTTCCGGATACCACCGGTCCCATCCGGTCCGAAAGCGAGCGAAAGGCTTCGAGCGCGTGTCGTTGAAGGTGGCAGAGGACGAACAGGGCCCATGGGCCGTACTCCAGGTGTCCGGGGAGATGGACCTGGTCACGTCGCCCGCGGTGCGCCAGCATGTGCACGACGCGGTGGCCGACGGCCGGAGATCGGTCGTACTCGACCTCTCCGAGGTGCGGTTCTGCGACTCCAGCGGCGTCGGCGTGCTGATCGCCGCCCGCCGTCTGATGCGCTCCTGTCAGGGGCGGCTGCGGCTGATCCTCCCCGCCCAGGGCGCCGTCGACGGCTCGCACGTCAACCGCGTACTGGCCGCCCTGGGTGTGCGCAGGCTCTTCGAGGTCTACCCGGACCTGCACACCGCCGTCGACGAGGCGGCCGCACCGCTCTCCGCCTGAAGCCGCGGGCCCTGCCCCTTCAGTCCTCGTAGCTGCGTATCCGCCTCCGCACGCTCGCGCTGCCTGATTCATCCCGCTCCGTACGGAAACTCCGCCCGTACGACGAAGCCGCCGTCGGACGTGTGACGCGCCTCCAGCGTCCCGCCGAGGCTCTGGGCGCGCTCGCGCAGCCCCACCAGTCCGTGCCCGCCCCCGGGAAGCGCGGGAACCGCCGCCGCCGCGTCCGGCGGGCCGTTGCGGATCTCCACCCGCAGTCCGTGCGCCGCATGGCTCTCCTTGGGCCCGTTGGGCCGTCCGGCTCCTTGGCCCCGTACGGCTCCCTCGACCCGCACCGCGTCCACCGGGTCCCTCCGGTCGCCCGCGTCCGCCGGATGCCCCGAATCCGCCAGATCCACTGAACTCGCCGAATCCACCGGGGCCACGGCATCCACCGGATCCACCCGCACCCGGACCCGCGCCCCCGGTGCATGTTTGCGGATGTTGGTCAGCGCCTCCTGGACCGTACGGAAGGCCGCCCGCTCCACCGTCTTCGTGCCGCTCGCCCCGGCCGCCACACCGCCCTCGTACGTCACATCCAGCGCGCTCATCTCGATCAGCCGGGGCAGCTCCGCCAGGTCCGGCTGCGGAGCCAGACCGTGTGCCTCCGCCGACTCGCCGCCGTCGGCGCGCAGCACGCCCACCATGTGCCGCAGTTCCTCCAGCGTCCGTACGGACAGCTCCCGGATCGTCCGGGCGCCCGCGCGCGCCGCCGGGTCCTCCGTGCTGACCTGCACCGCCCCCGCCTGCAGGCTGATCAGGCTGACCTGATGGGCCACCACGTCGTGCATCTCACGGGCCAGCCGGGCGCGTTCGGTGGTTTTGACCCGGTCCGCGAGCAGCCGGTCCTCCCGGCGCAGACTGCGCGTCAGATCCTCCACACGGGAGGCGAGTTCCTGACGGGTGCGGACCAGCAGGCCCAGGGCGATCGGCGCGGCCGCGGTCACGCTGGCGTCGATCAGCACCAGGGTGTTCTCGCGGTAGACATTGAGCTCGAAGTCGGTGATCGGATACGGGAAGAAGTGCGCGGCGATCAGCAGCAGCGCACAGATGCCGAGCCGCGCCCGGCCGGGCCGGCGGACGGCCAGTGTGTAGAGCCCGATCATCGGTGCGAACCAGATGTAGCCGATGTAGAGCCCGGGGATCGTGAAGAGGAAGACCAGCAGCGGGAAGCGCCGGCGCAGCAGCAGTGCCGCCGCGGCCAGCATCGAGACACCGACCTCCAGGTCGAGTTCGAGGCCGTTGACCAGCATCGCGTCGGCGATCGCGAGCAGCACCGGGACCCCGAGCGGGACCGCGGCGCGCAGCCGCCGCCCGAGCGCCCCGCACGCCAGCGCCTGCCCCTTCGCCTCCCCGCGGGCCACCACCCGCCCCGCGCGCGCCCGCAGACGGCTGCGCCCGCCGCGCGCTCTCACCACGCCCCCCGGGGATCGCCCGTGACCAGGCCGGCGCGGTCGGCGACGATGGCCGCCTGGATGCGGTTGATCCCGCCCAACTTGCCCAACAGGGCTCGTACATGGTCCTTGACCGTACTGGGGGCGAGCCCCATCCGGCCGGCTATCTGGGCGTTGGCCAGGCCCTCACCGAGCAGGGCGAGCACTTCCGACTCCCGCGGCGTCAGCCCGCGGACCGCCCGCGCCGCCGATGCCTGGTCCTCGGCGGTCAGATAGCCCCCGATCACCGCACGCGTGACACCCGGATCGAGCACGCTCCCGCCCTCCGCCAGCGTCCGTACGGCCCGTACGAGTTGCTCCGGATCGGAGTCCTTCAGCAGGAACCCGGCGGCGCCCTCGCGCAGCGCCGCGGTCAGATACTCCTGGGCGTCGAAGGTGGTCAGCATCGCCACCGTGGGCGGCTCCGGGGCGGCGCGCAGCCGGCGGAGTACGGTCAGCCCGTCCACGTCCGGCATACGGATGTCCAGCAGTACGACATCGGCCGCACAGCCCAGGACGGTCTCCACGGCCTCTGCGCCACTGCAGTCCGCGACCATCTCGATGTCCGGGGCGGTCCCCAGAATCATCCGCAGTCCCGATCTGACCAGCCGCTCGTCGTCCACCACAGCGACACGGATCACCGGCCGCCCCTTTCTCCTTCGCACCACCGAGCCCGAGGAACCGCCCGGCGCTGCGCGATTCCGTTCCCCCGCCCGGGACCGCCCTGCGACGGACCCGCACCCCCGCCGAGCGGCGGGGGTGATCCCGCGACCTCTGGAGGATGCCGTGGGGAGGCCCCCACGGGCAGAGTGGTTCTCATGCTGCACCACCGGAGGGGGCACTAGCCCAGGACGCGTTGCAGTTCACATCGGCGGCCGCCGCGACCCCCACACGCGGCGGCCGCCTTTGGCATGCGGGGGCGGTTCGGAGGGGGATCTCCCCCGCACCGCCGGAGAACGACCTGTCGTCCCCTCAAAACCCCTGGTCAGACGGCTCTCCACCGCCCTCCAGCCGCTCCCTCAGCCGCTCCGCGACCCGCACGGCATCCCTCAACGCGGCACTGAGCTGAACCGACAAAAACCGCAACTGCCGTGCAGTGGCCCCCGGATCGCCGATCAAATCCTCGGCATGCTCCAGCAACCCGATCCCCATCCCGAGTTGCATCGCCTCCACGTCTTCGGCGTACCGGGCGACATATCCCCCGCCCTCCCGGTCCGTGAGCAGAAAGCAGGGTTTGCTGTCGGGGGTGGTCCAGGGGAGGCGGCGGGGGGTGGGGTGTGGGTTGGTCATCGGATGGCCTCCGATGCGTACGCCCGGAGGCGGGGCCGGGTGGGGAGAGCGTGGGGCACGTCGACCTGCTTTCGACGGGTGGGCAAGGCCCCTGGGCGGCCCTGGAGCGGCTGCCAGGGGGCCGTCGATCGCCGACGGCGCTGCCACGCTAGGCAGCGGCGCAAGACCCGCACAGGGACGCGCTGTGCCACTTTCCGCGGGCGCTGGGACGCCCTGTCCTACCCGTCCAGGCCGAGGCGGTCGGCCAGTTCCGTGAGCGGTGAGGTGCGCCGCCGCTCACGGTGGCGGAGGTCGGCCACGAGACGACGGCTGGTGGAGTGGTAGCGCATCCACTCAGGCGCGGCGCGTTCGGCGGTGAGCAGCGCCTGTAGTGCGCCGTCGTCCTTCTGGAGGTCGGCGAAGGCCAAGGCGCGGTCCACGTGGAACCGCGCACGCCAGGTCGGCGGGAGCGCATGCAGCTCGGGGACGGTGCGCGCGGTCCGCAGCGCCTCGGGGCTCCGGTCCATCTCCACCAGGAAGTTGACCTTGGCCACGCCCACATTGGTCGGCCCGAACGGCGTAGCGTAATCGAGGCGGTCCGTACCGACCCTCGCCGCCGCCGCGCTCGCCAGATTGAGCAGGTCTTGTACGGTGTCGTGCCGCTCCAGACGGACCGCGGCCGTCGCGGCACGCAGCAGCAGGATGCCCCACAGGGCCAGTTCGACCGGCGGGGAGCGGAACCCCGGCTCGATGCGTTCGGCGGCGTTCACCGCGACGCGTTCGGCATCGGCCAGCCGCCCCTGTTTGGTGAGGACCCAGGCGAGGCTGGAGAAGCCCACGGTCTGCAGATGGGGATCGTCCCCCTGGGTAGCCGCGGCCATCGACCGTTCCAGGGCGGTGAACGCGGCGTCCTCCTTGCCCAGCGCCGTCAGCGTCGTCGCTGCCACCTGGTAGGCCTCGGCCAGGACGGAGTGCGCCGCGGCGGCCTCGGCCCCGGTGGTGGCGCGGGCCGCAGCCTTGGCATCCCTGATCAACTGCGGGAGCAGCGCCCCGATTTCCCCCATCCGTCCATCGCGACGGATGCGCTCCGTCGAACGCAGCGACGCCCGTAGCGCCGCGATACCGGGCGGATCCTCGGGGTCCGGATCGTCGCCCAGGAGGTCGGACACCGGCGAGATGGCCTGACGGAGCGCCAGAACGGAGGGCTGCTCACCCTCACCGCGCACCTCGAAGGTGGCCGGCTGCCCGACGAGCGCGGACGGCTCCACGTCCAGAGCCCTGGCCAGCGCATTGAGTGTCGTCAGCCGCGCCGTCCGGCGCACGCCCTGCTCAAGCTTGCGCACGACATCAACACACAGCCCCGCCCGCTCGGCCAACCCCTCTTGCGTCAGCTTCCGCCGCGCCCGCAACCGGGCGACCCGCTCACCGATACCGGGTTCCTCGTGGAACAACTCCATGACCACCCCCACAAGACGGACGCACCGTCCACGCTACGCCCCTGGGAGGGTGGGCAGGCCCGGCGCGGTGCCGGGGCAGGCCCCTACAACCACCCCTCCCGCCCCACCGCCGCCGCCCGTACCCCCTCCGGGCGGAGGCTCTCGTACGGGCCGAAGCCGCGGCCGGTGGCCAGGACGACGACGGAGGTCATGGCGGCCAGGCCGTAGGCCGTTGTGGCCATGGACAAGGCGCCCTCGGTGGTTTCGAAGGAGCGGTTGAAGAAGTCGGAGACGGTCAGCCACACCACCGTGCGTACGGTCATGTACAGCTCCAGCGCCGCGAACACCAGGAGCGCGCCCCGGACTTCCCGGCGCCCCCGGAGGGCCAGCACCCCGAGGATCAGCAATACGAGGACCGAGCCGACGGTGGTGAACTCGGCGGACGCCGCGAGATCGAGGGCGCCGAGCACCGAACCGTCGACCACCCCGCGCAGATAGCGGCCGGTGTCCGTCCCGCCGGACGTCATGTCGCGGAGCGCCCAGCCGAGTTCCGCCAGGGCCATGATCAGGAAGAGCACCCCGCAGATACGGGACAGGCGGCGCCACTGGGCATCCGGGGCGGCCGCACCGGCCAGCGGCGGCTGGTCGTCGCACCGCCGCTCGGTGGCCGGGAACATCGAGAACAGGACGACCAGCGCCACCACCACGCCCAGACCGCGGGTGGCCAGCGCCCAGCTGCCCAGCGGGTCGTTGGTGTACTGGTGGCGGTAGGCGGCGTGGAGCAGGCCGACGCCCTCGCGGAGGGAGAGAGCGAGCAGGACGAAGCCGGACAGCAGCGCCGCGGAGCGCGCCACCCGCCGCTGGGCCAGTGTGAGCCCGGCGATCACCAGAAACGCGACGGTGAAGGACCATTCGTACGGGCCGAGGATCTGGGTCGTGAGGGAGGCGCCCGGGTTGAACAGGCCCTCGACGAAGTCCCAGGTGCTGCCGTCCCCTTGGGTGATGCCGAAGACCGTCCAGGCACCCAGGACACCGGCGTACAGCGTCAGGCACAGCCCGGTCGCGAGGTAGGCGCCGCTGTGCTCCGGAGCGGCCCGGCCCGGACCGGGACCCGGACGGACGTCCACCGTTCCACCGTCCTGCATCACCATGACCGACCCCCGATCCGCCTCTTGTGGCCGCCGTACCGGCAGTTCCCGTACAACAGCCTCACTGTGTCAAGGACGGCAGGAGAGCCGGTGGAGGTTCCACCCCCGTGTCGTCCCGCTGCCGTGTCCGCATGTCCCGTGTCCGCACGTCCCATGTCCGCACGTCCCATGTCCGCACGTCCCGTGTGGTCCCGCTCCCGTCCGGTGCCCCTCCCGGCCGGTCCGCTCCCCGGCCGGTCCGCTCCTGCCGCAGCCGCTCCGCGCGGGCGAACCGCTCGCTGCGGTCGGTGGCCCGGGTCTGGAGGACGTGGGTGACGCCGGAGCCCAACAGGGTGCCCAGAACGGCCACCACGCTTGCCGCAACTGCCTCCATGCGGGCAGTGGATCACAGCGGAGCAGGTCAGCGGCAGGGGTGGGCATGACCATGGCCGGACGAGGGCCGCTGCCCCTGCCGGAAGGACGGTCGTGCGGCAAGATGGGGCCATGGGGATCTTCGGGGGCGAGGACAGACTCATCGGTGGCCGGTACCGCCTGGGAATACGGCTGGGCCGCGGCGGAATGGGAACGGTCTGGCGTGCCACCGATGAAGTACTGGGGCGTCAAGTCGCCGTCAAAGAACTGCACTTGGACGAGGGAACGGCCGAGCCCGAAGCGCAGGTGCAGCGTGAGCGGGCCATACGGGAGGCGCGGACCGTCGCCCGGATCAAGCACCCCAATGTGATCGTGGTGCATGACGTCGTCGAACAGGACGGCCGGCCGTGGATCGTGATGGAGCTGGTGGAGGGCCCGTCACTGGCCGACCGGCTGCACAGCGGCGGACCGGTCGCCCCGCGCGAGGCGGCCCGGATCGGCGTCGCACTACTGGGCGCGCTGCGCGCCGCGCACGCCCATGGGGTGCTGCACCGCGACATCAAGCCCGCCAACGTCCTGATGGAATCGGGCAGTGGCCGGGTCGTGCTCACCGACTTCGGCATCGCCCAGGTACCCGGCGTCACGACGCTGACCGACACCGGCGGCTTCGTCGGCTCGCCCGAATACACCGCGCCGGAACGGATGGCCGGGCGCGGCACCGGCCCGGAGGCCGACCTCTGGTCGCTCGGGGTACTACTGTGCGCCGCGCTCAGCGGTGCCTCGCCGTTCCACCGAGACTCGTTGGGCGGGGTGCTGCACGCGGTGGTGTACGACGAGATCGAACTCCCCGAATCTGCCCGCCCGTTGCACGCCGTTGTGGACGGTCTGCTGGAGCGCGAGCCGGACCGGCGGCTGGGCGTCGCCGAGACGGAGCGGCTGCTGCGCGGCTATCTGCAGTCGGGCCGCGCGCCGGAACGCGGGGCGGTGCGGGGGGCCGGGGAGCATGGCGGGCATCCGGGGCACGGGGCGCATCCGGGGCACGGGGCCGGGCACGACGTCCACGCCCCGCTGTACGACGCCCCCGACGGCAGCCCGCCAGGTGAGCCTCCGCCCGGCGACCACGCCCCCGTTGAGCACCCGCCCAGCGAGGACTTCCCGGCCGCCGGCACCCCGCCCCCGGACCCGTCCACCCCCGGCCGTACCGCCGCCGCCCGTCCCGCCCCCAAAGACCCCACCGGAAGACCCAGCCCCCGTACAGCCGCCAGTACAGCCGCCCGCCCCCCAGGCACGCCGATCCGGGACGCCCTCGACGACCGGGCACTGGCCGCGGCCGCCCGCCCGCACACCGGCCGCGCCCGCACCGCCCTGCTGGTCGCGCTCGCGGCGGTGGTGATCGGCGGCGCGGGCGCGGGCATCGCCGTGCTGCTGATGAACCAGAACGGCGACGGCGGCGGCACGGGCGGCCGGCCCAGCCGGACCCAGCAGACCTCGGACGCCGGGCCGTCGCAGGGCGGCGACTCCGGCACGGCGCAACCCACCGCCACCGCACGACCCACCGTCACCGCGCCGCCCGCCTCCGGGGGCACCGGCAAGGTCCCGGCCGGCTACCGACTCGTCGGCGACCCGGCCGGTTTCGCGCTCGCCGTACCGGAGGGCTTCACCCGCTCCTACGAGAACGGCCGGGTCTACTACTACTCCCAGGGCAAGCGCTTCCGGATCGGCGTCCAGCTACAGAAGCAGGTGCCGGAGGGCCCCCTGGGCGCGATGCGCGCGGCGGACGCCAAGGGGCCCGCCGATTACCGCGGTTACCGTCGGGGGCGGGTCACCGAGACCACCCACAATGGGCTCCAGGCCGGACTCTGGGAGTTCGTCTGGGACGGCAGCGCCCAGGACGGCGGTGCGCGCTACACCTACGACCTCAGCTGGGACGAGGGCGGCCGGATGATCGATGTGTGGATCTCCGCCCCGCTCGGCTCGCGTACCGAGGCGAAGCGGCACTTCGACACCGCGCTCGACGCGTTCCGGCTGTCGGGGGCGTGATCGCGGGCCTCCTGGTCGTCCCAGGCCGGCGCCCTTGCGGCCAGCGGTCACTGGCACGATTGTGCGTGCCGCGTGAAAACTCATTACTGCCGGGTACACAAAGCGCCGGGGGAGGAATACGCTCGCCCGCATGACGGACTCGCAGGACACCGGAACAGCTGCCTCCGCCGCGGAGGCCCCCGCCGAGGCTCCCGCGGACGCCCCCGCGGCCCCCGTAGCCAACGCCCCCGCCGAGGCCCCCACGGGAGGCAACCCGGTCGCCCAGACCCCCGCGGGCGCCCGTACCGCGGCCGAGGTGGTCACCCCCGAGATCGCCGCCCGGCTGACCCGCGGTGTGGTGGGTGGGGGAGGCCGTACGGCCAACCACACCCCCTTCACCGGGGAGAAGCTGGCCGATCTGCCGGAGTCCACCCCCGAGGACGTCGCCACCGCCTTCGAACGCGCCCGCGCCGCCCAGGAGCGCTGGGCGAAGGTCCCGGTCAAGCAGCGCGCCGCGGTCCTGCTCCGCTTCCATGACCTGGTGCTGCGCCGCCAGGCCGAGGTGCTCGACCTGATCCAGCTGGAGACCGGCAAGGCGCGGCTGCACGCCCACGAGGAGATCCAGGCGGTCGCCGTCACCGCCCGCCACTACGGCCGCAAGGCCCCCTCCTACCTCAGCCCCAAGGCCCGCACCGGCGTCGTCCCGACCCTCACCAAGGTCACCGAACTCCGCCAGCCCCGGGGCGTCGTCGGGCAGATAGCCCCCTGGAACTACCCCTTCGAACTCTCCGTCGGCGACGCGCTGCCGGCCTTTGTCGCGGGCAACGCCGTCGTCATGAAGCCCGACACGGAGACCGCGCTGACCGCGCTGTGGGCCCGCGAGCAGCTCATCGAGGCCGGGCTGCCGGAGGACGTCTGGCAGGTCGTGATCGGTGAGGGCCCGGTCGTCGGCCCCGCCGTCGTCGCGCACGCCGACTACGTTTCGTTCACCGGCTCGACCCGTACGGGCCGCGAGGTCGCCCAGGGCGCCGCCGCCCGGCTGGTCGGCGTCTCGCTCGAACTCGGCGGCAAGAACGCCATGTTGGTGCTGAAGGACGCCGACGTGGGGAAGGCCGCCTCCGGTGCCGTCCGCGGCTGCTTCGCCTCCGCCGGCCAGCTGTGCATCTCCATCGAGCGGCTCTACGTCCATGAGTCCATCGCCGACGACTTCCTCCAGCGCTTCGCCGCCCGGACCAAGGCGATGCGGCTCGGCAACTCCCTTGCCTATGGCGCCGACATGGGCTCCCTGGTCGGTGAGCGCCAGCTGGAGACCGTCACCCGCCATGTCGACGAGGCGGTCGCCAAGGGCGCCACGCTGGTCGCCGGCGGGCGGCCCCGCCCCGACATCGGCCCGCTGTTCTACGAGCCGACCATCCTCGACGGCGTACAGGCCCCGATGTCGGTCTGCGACGAGGAGACCTTCGGCCCGGTCGTGTCCATCTACCGGTTCCGCGACGAGGACGAGGTGGTGGCGCTCGCCAACGCCACCCCGTACGGGCTGAATTCCAGCGTCTGGACCAAGGACGGCCGCCGCGGCCGCGCGGTCGCCGCCCGGCTGCGCACGGGCACGGTCAACGTCAACGAGTCCTACGCCGCCGGGTACGCCAGCGTGCAGGCGCCGATGGGCGGGATGGGCGACTCGGGCCTGGGCCGCCGGCACGGCTCCGAGGGCATTCTCAAGTACACCGAGGCACAGACCGTCGCCCATCAGCGGCTGATGCCGCTCGCCCCGTCCTTCGGCATGACCGACGAGAAGTACGCCCAGTTCATGAGCCGCAGCCTGCGCGCGATGAAGGCGCTCCGGCTCCGCTGACCAACGCAGGGAGAGCCAGTGCCCCAGGAGAACTCTGCCCAAAACCAGGACGGCAACGGCAACCAGGAGGGCAACGGCAACCGGGACGGCGACCGGGACTGCGGCCGGGAGGCCCCGCACGCCCGGGACGCCCAGGAGGATCGCGGCGACGGCCACGGCCACGGCTACGACTACGACGTGCTCGTCGTCGGCTCCGGCTTCGGCGGCTCGGTCTCCGCACTGCGGCTGACCGAGAAGGGCTATCGCGTCGGCGTCCTGGAAGCCGGCCGCCGCTTCACCCGGCAAACCCTGCCGAAGAACTCCTGGGACCTCCGCAACTACCTGTGGGCCCCGGCGCTCGGCTGCTACGGCATCCAGCGGGTGCATCTGCTCGGCAATGTCATGGTGCTGGCCGGTGCGGGCGTCGGCGGCGGCTCGCTCAACTACGCCAACACCCTCTACGTCCCCCCGAAGCAGTTCTTCGAGGACCGCCAGTGGGGCGACATCACGGACTGGCAGGAGGAGTTGGCCCCCTACTACGACCAGGCCAAGCGGATGCTGGGGGTCCGCCTCAATCCGACGATGACGCCCTCCGACGTCCACCTCAAGGAGACCGCGGACAAGATGGGCGTCGGCGACTCCTTCCACCTCGCGCCGGTGGGCGTCTTCTTCGGGGACGGCAAGGATGCGCACGGGGCGTCCAAGGTTCCACCGGGCACGGAGGTCCCCGACCCCTACTTCGGGGGCCGGGGCCCCGCCCGTAGGGCCTGTACGGAGTGCGGCGAGTGCATGACCGGATGCCGGCACGGCGCCAAGAACACCCTCAACGAGAACTATCTCCACCTGGCCGAGCGGGCCGGCGCCGTCATCCACCCGATGACCTCGGTCGTCACCGTCACCGAGGACTCGCGTGGCGGTTTCGCCGTCGCCACCCTCCCCACCGACAACAAGCGCAAGGGCCGGGGTCGCACCTTCACTGCCCGCCGCGTCGTCCTCGCCGCAGGTACGTACGGCACCCAGACCCTGCTGCACAAGATGAAGGACAGCGGACTGCTGCCCCGTATCTCCGGCAAGCTGGGCGAGCTGACCCGGACGAACTCCGAGGCGCTGGTGGGCGCGCAGACCGACAACCGCCGCTACCGCCAACGGCACGGCAACAAGGCCGACTTCACCCGTGGGGTCGCGATCACCTCGTCCATCCACCCGGACGCGCACACCCATATCGAGCCGGTCCGTTACGGCAAGGGCTCGAACGCGATGGGCGCGATGTCCATCCTCCAGGTGCCCGTCGACGGCCGCGGCTCGCGCGCCACCCGCTGGGCCGCGCACTGCCTGCGGCATCCACTGCTGCTGCTCCGCTCACTCTCCAACCGCCGCTGGTCGGAGCGCACCATCATCGGCCTGGTGATGCAGTCGCTGGACAACTCCCTGACGACCTACCGCAAGCCGGACGGCATCGGAAAGGGCCTGCTCACCGCCCGCCAGGGCCATGGCGCACCGAACCCCGAGCAGATCCCCGAGGCCACGCAGGCGGCCACCCTGCTCGCCCAGGAGATCAACGGCTTCGCGGGCAGCAACGTCGGCGAGCTGATGGGGACGCCGCTGACCGCGCACTTCCTGGGCGGCTGCCCGATCGGCACCGACGCCGACCACGGGGTCATCGACCCGTACCACCGCCTCTACGGCCACCCGGGCATCTCCGTGGTCGACGGCGCCGCGGTCTCCGCCAACCTGGGCGTCAACCCGTCCCTGACCATCACCGCACAGGCCGAGCGCGCGATGTCGCTATGGCCCAACAAGGGCGAGGCGGACCCGCGCCCCGCCCCGGGCCGGGCCTACCGCCGACTGTCCCCGGTCGAGCCGCTCCGCCCCGCCGTCCCCAAGGACGCGTTCGGCGCACTGAACCTGCCCTTCCTGGCCGTTCCACCGGTACCGCCGAAGAAGTCGCTTTCCTAGACCGTCTCCTGCGCACGTACGACGGAGGGCCGCACCCCGAACCGGGCGCGGCCCTCCTGCTCTGCGCCTCCCGTTACGCGGCGGACGCACCGTCCGTCTTACGGCGGCGGACGGCGAAAATCGCGCCCGCGCCCACGACCATCGCGACCCCGCCCGCGAGGCCGAGGGTCGGCAGCGCGGAGGAGGCACCGGTCTCGGCCAGGTTGCCGGTCACCGGCAGCTTGTCCATGCCGTCCTTCGGCTTACCGGTGCTGACCGGCTTCCCGCCGCCCTGCGTACCGGGCTTGTTGCCGGGCTTACCGGGCTTGGCCGGCGGGATCTCGCCCGGGTTGCTGCCGGCCGGCAGGATCGTGAAGTCGTACCACCGCTCCTCGGACCAGCCGCAGGAGCCGTCCTGGTTCTGGTAGTCGCCCGCCACCAGCGCGAAGCCGTCACCGGCCGTGGCGCCCTTGTCGGCACGAATCCGCATCTTCAACTCGGCGGTCTGGTGCGCGTCGAGCTGGAACCAGCCGAAGTACTCCCCGTCGGTCCACTCGTCGAACGAGGTCCACTTGCCGGTGTCCGGGTTCTGGTACTCCAGGTCGAGCTGCGACTTGGGGTGGTCGATGTCGCCGGTCGGCACCGCGTAGATGACCGGGTAGACCTCGTCCAGCGTCTGGTCCGTGGTGTTGGCCAGCCGCACGCTGAAGCCCTGCCAGCCGCCGCCCGCGACGAGCTTGGAGGGCAGGTGGGCGACGGTCACCTTGATGGCGGCGTCATCGACCGTGCACTCGTCCTCGTCACCGGGCTCGCCCGGCTCGGTGGGCTTGGCCGAGGTGGAGGGCTTGGGCGAGTCACCCGGCTTGGTGTCGCCGCCGGGGGTGGCCGGGGTGGTCGGCCCGGTGCCGTCACCGCCCCCGGTCTCCTCGCCGGGCTCGGTGTCGTCGCCCGGGGTGGTGTCACCCGGCGTGGTGTCGTCCGTCGCGTTCTCGTCACCGGCGTCCGGGGTCTCCGGCTGCGTGGTGGGCGCGTCGGTCTGCTCCGGACCAGGCGTGCCCGGCGTGGGCTCGGCGCTCGCGCCGGGCTCCGTCTCGGGGCCGGTCGCATACGCGGCAGGGGCCGCCAGCAGCGCGGCGGGGACTATGACGGCCGTCGCGGCGGCAGCCGTCAGGGCACGGCGAAGCTTCATCGAGAAGACCTCTCGGGTCCAGAGTGCCGGTTGTCGGCACAAGTGGTGGCGGGCCGTCGCGGTGGGGCGCGGGATGGCCGTGCGATTGCAGGTACATGACCAGACATGGCCGAAAAAGGTTGTCCACTCAACCAGAACCGCTGCCGTGATGCCGATCACACCCGTCACAGCAACCTCACAGGCGCCACAAAGCCGGCGCACAGCACTCGCTGGACGGCAGGCGTGCGCCGGGCGCACGCCGGGCACAGCGAAGGGCCCCGGACACCATCCGCGAGGGGGGTTCGCGGACGGCCACGGGGCCCTTTGCTTTCGGTGCCGGCGTCAGGGCAGCGCCGGCACCGACGGGCGGCGCTGGGGGGGGGGTAGCGCCGCTGGCTTTCGGGGTGGTGCGCGATGGTGCGGAGCCCGCGTCGGCCGGACCAAGGGCAGTGCGAGATCCCTGCCGAACGCGGTGCGTCGTACGTCAAGCATCGTCCTGGATGCGCCTCACCTGGCGCAACCGTTTCGACCGGATGCGGTCGGTCCCGGGCGTCCCCAGGACCGACCACCCCATCGGATGTGACCGGGCTGCTGTCCCCTGCTGACCGGCCACGGCACCGGAGTGAGGTCCCACGACGCGGGCCGCGGCTGGCGGCCGGCGTCTCATCGCTCCGGGTTTCCGCCCATGGGCGGCGTCTACGCGTAGTCGTGCGGGCCGCACCTGGCTGGCGTGGCACCGGGAACAACGAAGCCTCGCGGCGGCCGGTCACGCGCCGTACGGGTGAGTCGGCAACCGAACTCAGATCCGGCAGCTGCGCCGGGGCGCGTGCGTTATTTCACGCGCCCTGCCCAGCGCAGAAACCGACCGAACACCAGCGAAAACTGGCCACGCTGCTGATGCGTGCGGCCTCAGATCTGGCCCCGGGACAGCTCCAGCAGGGTCTTCGCCAGTGCGGTGCCCGGCTTGCCGAGCTGGTCCCGGTAGTGGGCGAAGATCTCCATCTCACGGGCGAGGTTCACCCGCCGCCCGCCGGAGGTGATGCGCTCGTGCTGGATGACGGCCGAGACGGCCATCCGTTCCTGGACGAGGCCGATGATCCGGCCGTCGAGATCGTCGATCCGCTGCCGCGCGTCGGTGATGACTCCGGCGGCCTCGGGGGAGCGGGCGCCGGTGTCGGGGGCGGTGCCGGTCGTGGTGCTCATGGCGGTATCTCCTGGGGGTCCGTGGCCCCGGAGCCGGTAAACGGTCCTGACAGACGCAGACGCCCCGGACCTTGCCGGTCCGGGGCGCCTGGGAAGTTTCGCTTGTCAGTGGATCAAGCAGCACGACCATGGCAGCCGGACGGGCCGGTGCCATAGGTAAAGACGAAGCTCAGCTGCTTGTACATGGGGCCAAGTATGAGCCCGTTAGAATCGAAAGTCCAACCCCTGCTCCACACCGCCGGAAGGCCGCCGAAGTGCCATCAGCGCCCCCTGCCGCTGCCCCGGACGTCGTCCTCGTAGTCGACTTCGGCGCACAGTACGCCCAGCTCATCGCCCGCCGGGTCCGAGAGGCCCGGGTCTACAGCGAGATCGTCCCGTCCACCATGCCGGTGGCGGAGATGCTCGCCAAGAACCCGAAGGCGATCATCCTCTCCGGCGGCCCCTCGTCGGTCTACGCCGAAGACGCCCCCAGCCTGGACCGCTCGCTGTTCGAGGCCGGTGTCCCGGTCTTCGGTATGTGCTACGGCTTCCAGCTCATGGCCACCGCTCTCGGCGGCACCGTCGACAACACCGGCGCCCGTGAGTACGGCCGTACCCCGCTGACCGTCTCCCGTCCCGGCTCCACCCTCTTCGAGGGCACCCCCACCGAGCAGTCGGTGTGGATGTCGCACGGGGACGCCTGCTCCGCCGCCCCCGAGGGCTTCACGGTCACCGCGTCCACGGACGTGGTCCCGGTCGCCGCCTTCGAGAACGACGAGAAGAAGCTCTACGGCGTCCAGTACCACCCCGAGGTCATGCACTCCACGCACGGCCAGCAGGTCCTGGAGCACTTCCTCTACCGCGGTGCGGGCATCGAGCCCAGCTGGACCACCACCAGCGTGGTCGAGGAGCAGGTCGCCGCGATCCGCGCCCAGGTCGGCACCAAGCGCGCCATCTGCGCGCTGTCCGGCGGCGTGGACTCCTCGGTGGCCGCGGCCATCGTGCAAAAGGCCATCGGCGACCAGCTGACCTGCGTCTATGTCGACCACGGGCTCCAGCGCAAGGGCGAGTCCGAGCAGGTCGAGAAGGACTTCGTGGCCGCCACCGGCGTCCAGCTGAAGGTCGTCGACGCCGAGGAGCGCTTCCTGACCGCGCTGGCCGGGATCAGCGACCCCGAGCAGAAGCGGAAGATCATCGGCCGGGAGTTCATCCGGGTCTTCGAGCAGGCCCAGGCCGAGCTGGTCGCCGAGGCCGGCGCCGAGGGCGAGGAAGTCGCCTTCCTGGTCCAGGGCACGCTCTACCCGGACATCGTCGAGTCCGGCGGCGGCACGGGCACCGCCAACATCAAGTCGCACCACAACGTCGGCGGACTCCCCGACGACATCGAGTTCCAGCTCGTCGAGCCGCTGCGCCAGCTGTTCAAGGACGAGGTCCGGATGGTCGGCTCGGAGCTCGGCCTGCCGGACGAGATCGTCCACCGCCAGCCGTTCCCCGGCCCCGGCCTGGGCATCCGGATCGTCGGCGAGGTCACCAAGGAGCGCCTGGACCTGCTGCGCGAGGCCGACGCCATCGCCCGCGAGGAGCTCACCGCGGCCGGTCTGGACCGCGAGATCTGGCAGTGCCCGGTGGTCCTGCTCGCCGATGTCCGCTCGGTCGGCGTCCAGGGCGACGGCCGGACGTACGGCCACCCGATCGTGCTGCGCCCGGTGTCCTCCGAGGACGCCATGACCGCGGACTGGACGCGGATGCCGTACGAGGTCCTGGCCCGGATCTCCACCCGCATCACCAACGAGGTCGCCGACGTCAACCGCGTCGTCCTCGATGTCACCAGCAAGCCCCCGGGCACCATCGAGTGGGAGTGATCCCACCCGCCGGCCCGGCGTGATCGCGCCGGCCGCCCGATGACGCCGCTGCTCGGTCCGCCGAGCGGCGGCGTTGTCGTTCCGTACGGAGCCCGGCGCCGCGTCCTCACCATGGTGTGTCCCCTCTGCTGATCTGCTGAGGCTCTGCTGCCCTCGTCATGCGGGCGGCCGGAGGTGCTCCGGTCGCGGCCCTGGTTACCTGTGGTAGTGGCAGGTAGCTTCCGCATCGAGCATCAAGTGCCGTACGTGCCAGGAGGAGAGCCGCGATGCCCGAGCCGACCCCCATCCCCACCGATCAGCTGCACTTCGCGATGCCGCCGAGGCATGAAACCGTCGAGAGCGAGCGGCGCTACCGCAAGGAACGCCTGGTCGCGGCGCTGCGGCTCTTCGGGCGCCATGGCTTCGAGGAGGGCGTCGCGGGCCATATCACCGTTCGCGACCCGGAGTTCCCGCACTGCTTCTGGGTCAATCCCTTCGGGATGTCGTTCCGGCACCTCAGGGTCAGCGATCTGATCCTGGTGAACGCGGAGGGCAAGGTCGTCGAGGGCCGCTACCACGTCAACCAGGCGGCGTTCGCCATCCATTCCCAGGTCCACCGGGCCCGCCCCGACGTCATCGCGGCCGCGCACAGCCACTCCACCTACGGCCGGGCGCTGTCCTCGCTGGGCGAGCTGCTGGAGCCGATCACCCAGGACGTCTGTGCGTTCTACGAGGACCATGCGCTCTTCGACGACTACACGGGTGTGGTGGTCGACGAGGAGGAAGGGCGGCGGATCGCGACCGCCCTCGGCCCCCACAAGGCGGTGATCCTGCGCAACCACGGCCTGCTGACGGTCGGCGACTCGGTGGACGCGGCGGCCTGGTGGTTCCTCACGATGGAGCGCTCCTGCCAGGTCCAACTGACCGCCAAGGCCGCCGGGAAGCCGGTGCTGATCGATCACCACAATGCCGTCCATACGCGTGAGCAGCTGGGTAATGACCTGGTCGCCTGGATCAACTATCAGCCGCTGTATCAGCAGATTGTGCGGAGTGAGCCGGATCTTTTCGACTAGGGCGTGATGCTCTCCGGGGGGTCGCTGGTCGATGGTCGGCGGTCGGGCGGCTGGCGTACGGGGCGGGCGCCCTGCGGGGCGTAGGGAGATCCCGCAGGGCCTTTTCCTCACGGACCAGCTCATGGACCAGCTCATGGGTCGGCTCATGGGTCGGCTCATGGATGGGGGAACAGGTCGAGGAAGGGCGCGGCTGTTGCCGAGATGCCGCGGCTGAAGGGTGCGTCGAAGTCCCAGACGAGGAACAGCAGGAAGGCGATCAGCGCGCTGAAGAGCCCGGCCATCAGCAACTCCCGCCCCGAGCGCCGGATTTGCAGGGTGAACATGACGCCGATCGAAATGGCGCCACCGATGATCAGCCCGAACCACACCACCCCCGGCAGCGTCGAATCGGCCGCGTCCCCACGGGCGGTGCGGGCCCCATCAGCCACCGCGACCTGATCGACGAGGGGCTGGTACGACTGCCCCTCGAAGTCGTTGCGCGGGCGGTAGTCGGTGACATCCGCCCGGACCTTCGTCAGCAGCTCGGTGCCGCGCCCGGTCAACTCCCCCTTCTCGGCCATGACCGGCCATTCCTTGTGCACGACGTAGGACACATAGGCGTCGACGTCCGAGCGGATACGGTCCCGCACCGGCGCGGGGTAGGCCCGTGCCCGCGCACTGACCTCGTGCAGCGCCTGCGCCTCGGTCCGTACGGTGTCCTCGGCCGCGCTTCTGGCCTCCCAGACACCGGCGATGGCCAGCCCCAGCACGATGGCGTACACCACCCCCACCATCATCGTCAGATACTCGATCACATCGGGTGTTTCGGATGGATCGTCGTCTTCGGCGATCCGGCGCTCCTTGAGCACCGTGATGGTCAGGACGACGCCGCAGGCTGCGGCCATGGCGATGGTCAGCACCAGCCATTGGGACATGGGGACCTCCTACGAGGAACGGCGCCCGGCGGAACCGGACGAGGAGCTCGAACGGGGACGGAGGGCGGCGCCGGCCAGCACGGCCGGGGCGGTGATCAGCAAGGTCGTGGTCACCATCGAGCGCCCGGCGCGCGGCCGGTGGGACGGCCGTGCGTAGCTGCGGGGCAGGGCGGGGGGTGGCGAGGCCAGGCGGCGGAGGACGGGCGTGGGCTTGGGTTTCGGCCTTGGCTTCGGCTTTGGCTTCGGTTCGGGTGGTGGCGGTGGCGTCGGACGGGCGCTCGGAGGGGGCGGTGGCGGCGGTGATGGTGGCGGCCCGGGTGTGTGGATGCGGGGCGGTGGTGGTGCGGGCTTGGGGACGTGGGGGTGCGGTGCCGGGCGGTGGGAGGGCGCCGGTGGGGGTTTGGCCCCGCTGCAGGGGAAGTGCCAGCCGCGTGGCATGGGGAAGCCGGTCGGTACGTCGACCGGTGGCGACGTTCCGGCAAAGGCGCAATTGTCGCCGTCGGCCGGGCGGTTGGACCGGTCAAGAGCGGCGGCCGTGGGCGCGACGACAAGCAGCGCGGCGACCCCCGTCAGCAGAAGGAATGCGGCGGCGGCCCACAGCCCGGAACCACCGGGACGTGATCCGCCCGGTCTTCTCCTGGGCGCATTCCATCCTTCCTGCGTTCTCCCCTGCGTTCTCTCTGGCCTTCTCTCCAGCGTTCCCTCCAGGTCATCGCGGCTGTGCGATCCGTGAAATCCATGTATTTGACGCACGGCGAGAGCTTGCGCCGCGCACCCACCGCTCAGCCTTCGCCATGGCCCGGTTCCCCCAAATAGGGGAAGCGTCCCCCTTACGTGGTCGGCGGGCCGGTCGGGTGTACGGGGCGTGCGAATCGCGGGGTGGGGGCGGGGGCTGTCGTCGGGGCGGACGCGGCCCGTATGCCGCCGGGCCGCCGACGGGCTGCCGACGCCCGTCAACACATCGCCGCATCCCCCACCCGCCGCCAACTGGACGTTTGAAGTCCGCGCGGCGGGGTGCGGCAGAATTCCCTTTCGGACAGGTCAAGTTGATGATCATGGGTGGCGGGCGGTAGCGGACGTGTCGGTGGATGCGGCGGGCAGGATGGCCGGAACGGGCGGACCGGGGGATGGTGCGGAGCGCGCGGACGGCGGCGGCGAGTGCCGGTGCGGACGGTGCCCGCATGGCGCCCGTGTGGGGCACCGGCAGGCGGTTGCCGCGTTTGTCGCGCTCCGCGAGGACTTCGCCGCCGGTCGCGGGGTGCCGGCCGGACTCGCCCGTTCCGCCGGTGCGGCCCGGCAGTGGGTCTCCGATGAACTGACGCTGTCCGCACGGGAGGTCGCCCGGCGCCGGGCCGCAGGGAAGTCCGCCTGGCTGACGGCCCTACGGGGGCGCACCCTGCTCGCCGTCTGGGGCGCGGCGGTGGCGCTGCTGGTCGGGCAGGCGCTGACCGCCCTCGGCACGGGCTGGACAGCGTCCCGTACGGCGGGGCTGCTCGCGGCCGTCGTACTGGCGCTGGGGCTGTCGGCGGCGGCCTGGCGGCACCGGGCGCACGGCGGGGCGCTGGCGCCGCTGATCGGTGAGGACGGGCGGCTGTCCACCTCGCGGACGGTGGCGGCGGGCTGGGTGACCGCGGTGCTGTACGCGGTCCTGATGGTGGCCGTACAGCAGGTGACGGCGGCCCCGGGCGAGCCGCACATGCCGCTCCAGGGACTGGCGCTCGAACGGTCCGGCGCCCTCCTGGTGGCGCTCGCCCTTGGGTGCGCGGTGGCCGTGCTGGCCTACGGGCTGGTTGCCTCGCGGGTGCGGTCCGGGCGGCTGCAGAAGGTTCCCGCGGAGCGGCCGCGGGCCGCCGATCTGCTGGCGGACGACGCGGGGCGGGGCAGCCTCCTGGACGTGCAGTACGTGCTGGTGAATGCGGCCGTCTTGGTGTGTGCGCTGGTACGGCTGGCAGAGTGGCCGGCCCTATTGCCGGAGCTGCCCTGGGGGCTGGTGGTTCTCCTGGCGCTCTCCGGGGCGACGTACCTGGCGGGCAAGGCGGTGACGGGCGGCCGTCCGGTGATCCTCTCGGTCGTCCGCTCCCGTGAGCTGGGCGATCTCGCCGCGCCGGTCCGTACCGGCGATGACATCGAGATCCGTGGCACCGGCTTCGTCCCGCCGGGTGCCGGGACCCCCGACCGGCTCGCCCGGACCGTCGTACGTATCGGCGACGTCCATGTCCCCGTCCCGCTGGTCCCGGTGGCCGGCGGCTTCGCCAATCCGACGGACGGGGTGCTGACGGTCCCGGTGCCGGTCGATGTCGAGCCCGGCCGGGTGGAGGTCCGGGTGGTCACGGCGGCGGGGGTGGAGACGGCCGGCTATCCGGTCGACGTCGTGGACTGAGCTCCAGGGGGGCTGCGGATCGGGATCGGGTCCGACGGGCCAGGGTCGGGTCCGGTGACGATTCTGTGTGCTGTAGTCGCCCGAAGCGCGTCGGTCCGGTGAACCTCTCGCCCACGCGCGTACGTATCTCCCCAGGAGGCGCGGGCGCGGGCACAATCGTCTCCGCCCGGTGGCAACGGAGAGGCGGACGTCATGGTGCACGCGAATCGTACGATCGGTGCCGAGTTGGGAGGGGCGGCCGTCGAGGGGGCCGGCGTCGGGCTGCGGGCGCAGCTGGCGCGCCATGCGCTGCTCCCTCTGCGGCTCTTTCTGGGGGCCACCTTCCTCTATGCGGGCATCGACAAGCTGACGGATCCGGCGTTTCTGGCGGCCGGTGGCGCGGGTTCGCTCGGCGAGATGCTGCGCCAGGTCCATGACGCGGCGGCGCTGCCGCAGCTCGTGGAGATCGCACAGAAGAGTCCAGTGGGCTTCGGCTACGCCATCGCGGCCGGCGAACTGGCGGTGGGGCTAGGGACTCTGGTGGGGCTGCTGGGACGCTTGGCGGCGCTCGGCGGTGCCCTGATCTCGCTGACGCTGTGGCTCACCGTGAGCTGGGCGACCACGCCCTACTACTACGGCAACGACCTCGCCTACCTGATGGCCTGGATCCCGCTCCTGCTGGCCGGCACACCGAGGTTCTCCCTGGACGCCGCCCTGTCCCA